>CAYQLT010000138.1:0-2517 GCA_964418425.1 uncultured Clostridia bacterium | reverse complement strand
GCCCTGGGGCTTCGGCTTCCGGTGGGGCTTGTGGGGTGAACCGCGGCCCGGCACGGTCGCCACTTTTCCATGCGCGGGGGGCGGGTCGGCGACGCAGACGTTGGAGGCCCTGATCCACGGTCTTTCCGTGGCCCTGACGCCGGTGAACCTTCTGTGGGCCTTCACGGGCGTGGTGCTGGGAACCGCCGTTGGCATCCTGCCCGGCATCGGGCCGGCACTCACCATCGCGCTGCTGCTCCCGGTCACCTTTCGGGTGGACCCCACCGGCGCCTTCATCATGTTCGCCGGGATTTACTACGGCGGCATGTACGGGGGCTCCACCTCCGCCATCCTCCTCAACACCCCGGGCGAGAGCGCCTCCATCATCACCGCCGTCGAAGGGAATCAAATGGCCAGGCGGGGACGGGGTGCGGCAGCCCTGGCGACGGCCGCCATCGGCTCCTTCGTGGCGGGCACCCTCGGCACGCTCGGACTCACCTTCCTGGCCCCCGTCATGGTGCGGGTGGCGCTGCGCTTTGGGCCGGCCGAGTACTTCGCCCTGATGGTGCTGGCCTTCACCACCGTCTCCTCGGTGATGGGGCGCTCGCTGACCCGCGGGCTGGCCAGCCTGCTGTTCGGGATGGGATTGGGCCTGGTGGGAATCGATCTGCAGACGGGCCAGGCGCGGTTCACGCTGGGCGTGCCGGAATTGTTGGACGGGATCGACGTGGTCATCGTGGCGGTCGGGCTGTTCGCCGTGGGCGAGACGCTGGAGGTGGCCTCCCGGCTGGGCCAGGACGTGGAGGAGCTCATCCCGGTGCGCGGTTCGGTCTGGATGACGGTGGAAGAGTGGGCGAGGTCGTGGAAGGCATGGCTGAGGGGCGCGCTCATCGGCTTCCCCCTTGGGGCGCTGCCCGCGGGCGGCGCCGAGATCCCCACGTTCTTGAGCTACTCCATCGAGAAGCGCCTCAGCCGCTACCGGCACGAGTTTGGAAAGGGCGCCATCGAAGGGGTTGCCGGCCCGGAGGCGGCCAACAACGCATCGGCCGCCGGTGTGCTGGTTCCCCTTTTGACGCTGGGGCTGCCCACCTCATCCACCGCGGCCATGATGCTGGCGGGCTTGCAGCAGTACGGGTTGCAGCCCGGCCCTTTGCTCTTTGAGCGGGCACCCGAACTCGTCTGGGGGATGATCGCCAGCCTCTACGTCGGAAACCTCATGCTGCTCATCCTGAACCTGCCGCTGGCGGGGTTGTGGGTGCGGCTGCTGGCCATTCCGAAGCCGTTTCTGTATGGCGGGATCCTGGTCTTTGCGGGACTTGGAACGTACAGCCTGAACAACTCCATGGTGGATCTGGTGCTGCTGTTGTTGGTGGGTGCCGCGGGCTTCGTGATGCGCCGGTACGACTTTCCCCTGGCGCCCGCCATCATCGGCATGATCCTCGGCCCCATGGCCGAACAGCAGTTTCGCCGAGCCCTGGCCATCAGCCAGGGTGACCCGACGGTGTTCGTCACTCACCCCATCTCAGCCGGCCTGCTGGCCGTGGCCGCGCTGGTGCTGGGCGGCCCTCCTATCTTCCGAGCCCTTCGGGGCCGCCGGCGCTGGCAGGTCGCGCCCTACCGTGAAGCCGGCGGGCCCGGGACCGGAGCGCCCCCTCCCGCAGCCCGCTGAGACGAACCGTGCGCGCGCGGCAACCCCATGCCGTTGCCGGCACCGGAAGCCTACCTACCAGCAGGCACACGGGCACTGGGCCGCAGGGAAGCCTCGAACGCGGTTGACCGTCTGGAGCGAAGCGCATAGACTGGTTGCAGACTAGTCGGAAACGAGGCACACAGTTCCATGGACGAGATTGGTGCCTACGAGGCCAAGACGCGGCTTTCGGAACTGCTCGCCCGTGTCTCCCGGGGTGAGCGCATCACGCTGACACGGCGGGGCGTACCGGTGGCCATGCTGGTTCCCGTGACCCGGAGAGAACCCGTCGCCGAGGTGGTTGCAGAGCTTCGCACGTTCCGAAAGGGCAGGCGCCTCGGGGGCCTGTCCCTGCGCGAGCTTATCGAGGCGGGGCGCAAGTGGTGAGCCGTCGCCTGGTCATGGACGCGTCCGTTGCCTTGAGCTGGGCTTTCGAGGACGAGGCGGACGCCCTGTCGGATCGGGTGCTCGATGCGCTCGTAAATGGCGCAGCGGTCGTGCCGGCCGTGTGGCCCCTGGAGGTGTCTAACGCCCTCGTTACGGCCCAGCGGCGCGGCCGGATTACGCCTGCCGACACAGCTCGGTTTCTTTCGCTGATCGGCCGGTTGCCGGTGCAGGTGGAGGCCGTCGAGCTTGCTTCGATGGCTTCGCTGGTGGACGCGGCTCGCGAGCACAACCTCTCGGCGTACGACGCGAGCTACCTGGTGCTGGCGATGTCGCTGGGGGTTCCTCTGGCAACTCGCGATGCGGCACTGCAAAAGGCGGCGACGGCGGCCGGTGTCGAGCTATTCTCCGGTGGACCAGCCCTTCGCTGAGCAGCGGGCCTGCGTAGCGCTCGTTGCTGATCGCCA
>CAYQLT010000137.1:0-2556 GCA_964418425.1 uncultured Clostridia bacterium | reverse complement strand
ATTCGATCGCCTGGCAGCCAACGACCCGGTTCCGAACTGGAAATCGAAGACGCCCTGCGGGTCATAAAGCGGAAACTCACGCTAGCCTGCGCAAGACCGGGGCGCCGGAAATCGACCGGCGCCCCGGTTTTTTTGGCCGTCACGCGGTTTGCGGACGGCACGAACCCGACTCCGTCGTCTCCAGGCCCGACGAGCTCTCATGGGCGCGACCAAGTGTCCGGATGAGGTCGCCTGTACGCCTTCACTCGTGGGAGACGACTTCGGAAGCCTCGATACAATCGCCTCTCGCACACACGGTGCCGTCGTCAAAGCCCGATCCGCTTCCGCGAGGTCAGGGTTCTCCGGAGCACCCGGGTAACGGACCGCCTCGGCTGCTCGCGGATCCACCGATGCCTTGGTCAGCCATTCTTGCGCCTCGGCGAAGCGTTGCTCGTAAATCGCGCTCACATACGAGCTGGCCCTCTCGCAGTACCGTGCCCGGTGAAGAAGCCCGTAGCGCCGAACGGGCCGCGAAATCCGACGCCCGCCACACCAGGACGTCCACCGAGGCACCGCTACCCCACAGACGTTCGCAGGCGAGTCGGCTACGCTGCAGCTCTGCCGGGACGTCATCAGGCACGACGACCAGAAGGTTATAATCGCTATCCGGACCGGATTTCTCCGACCCGCACATAAGTCAGACCGGCGGATGGCCGGCTGCATTCACCCGAAGACGGGGGCCAGCTCCAGGGTGAACCCCGGCAACTCCGGCTCCAGTGTCACGCGTACCGCCTCTTCGTAGCGATCCACCTCTCGGCCAGGACGGTACAGCTCCACCGCCTGCGCTTCCGGGTCGATGAGGATGGCCAATTGTGCCCCGTTGGCGAGGTAACTGTGCATCTTCTCCCGTAGCTCGACCAGCGTGTTGGAGGCCGAGCGCACCTCGAAGGCCACGTCGGGGCACAGGGGTGGAAAGCCCTCACGTTCTTCCCGAGCTAACGCCTCCCAGCGCGCCCGTCGCACCCAGGAAGCGTCCGGAGAAAGAATGGCACCGTCCGGCAGCTTGAACCCCGTCGAAGAGTCGAAAACGTAACCGAGCCCGCTCCGCCGGTTCCAGTCCCTCAACTGTCCCACCACTTCAGCACTGCGCCGGCCGCTTTCACCTCCCGTTGGGGCCACGACTAACCTCCCGTCCGCGATGCGCTCAAACTGGTAGCCAGGATTGCGTTCCGAGAGCGTTAGCAGTTCCTCATCCGTGATCTGGCGTGCGAGGTCGAGCTTGATAGCCACGCCCACCGTCCCCCTTCACGGGAAGCCCTGTGCCTGTCCGGAAAGCATCTTAGGCCTCCCGACGCCAGCACCTGACGCCCCGACGCTTTCACCGCGTCTCGGCACGACCACCGAGGATCTCGACCGTCCTCATGGAAGCGCCGGTCGACAGGGATGGTCACACTCTCTCCAGCGGAAGCGGGCGGATGCGAACCCCATCATCCTCGATGACCAGGATGGCGCCATCCGACAGGGCTTGCGCGACGACGCTCCGAACGTCCTTTAGTCGCCCGAACATGCGCTCGGCGCCCACGCTACCCAGGCGGACAATCACGGCTTTGCGATGCGGGCGCCCTGCCATAAGCTTGCCGACCCCGGTCTCGCACGAGCCCGCGCGCTTCCGGTGCGAGTATACCATGCCGGCGGCGTTTGGCCGATCGCGGCGGGGGTACCGGTCGTCCCTCGGCACGTACCGCTTCCATCGGGGGCCCTATCGCCGCCCGAAGAAGCCGGCTTGGGGGCCGGCGTGGGGGAACGGGGGCACCCGCCATCCGTCCCTGTCGGTTTGGACGTGGGGGTTCGATCCGCGCATCGCGCGCAGGTTGTCAACGAGAACTTCGAGCCGGTCTTGCACGCCCGATTGCCCGCGGAGCCGAACTCGGTCGACCGGTTCTTGCACGAACTGGCGTCGCGCAAGCCCATGGGATACGGGCCGCCATGGGTCTGCAGCGGGGGTGTGGCGAGAACTGTGTTCGCTCTTGTCGGGCCTTCCCCTCCCCTGACCTGCACGGAGGCGATGCCGCCCCAAGGCGTCGAGGAGGCGGTGGGCATTTTCACGAGCTGCCCTACCTGATCCCTCGCGAAGCTTACACGAAGGGCGAAGCGGAGGCTGCTCTCGCCCATTCCACCACCATCGTGCACGCCGTAGGGGAATGGATGGCAACGCAGCCTCAGCGGCAAGCCGTTCGGGGCGGCGCTGGGCGGTCCGACAGCGCTCGATGAGGCGTGCGATGGGCTATGAGACCCCGGGCCCGTGAGGAGACCGCTGGTCCGTCCGCCTGAGCCGGACCGCCCCCCGCAAGCCCGACCACCGACCTCCCAGGTGGGCCCGATACCCCCACCCGGAAATTTTGTTGTCCGGACGGGCTTTGCAACCGGTCCCCCGGGGCACTGAGCGGACCACCTGCCCGATGGCGCACCATTGGGATGGACCTCTTGCCGAACGGCCGTGCGGGGTGATCGCTGGAACCCTTGATATAACTGGTGCCGAGAGCCGGAATCGAAGCGGCGACACCGGGATTTTCAGTC
>CAYQLT010000136.1:0-2556 GCA_964418425.1 uncultured Clostridia bacterium | reverse complement strand
GGACGGGAGGGATGCTGAGGATGGAGATCGTGGTGGGGACGAGCGGGTTTACGGAGCTAGGCCGCTACCTCTCCCGACTGCTTCCGCAAGCTCGCATCCGCTTCGCGGACGGCGCGGCCCTGGGCGGGCTTGTCCGAGAGGCGGACATCCTCATCCCGTCCATGGCCCGAGTGGATGAATCGGTGCTGGATCAGGCGCCGCGGCTTTTGCTGATCCAGCAGTGGGGCGCCGGGCTGGAGGGGGTGGATGTGGCCGCCGCCACTCGCCGAGGCATCCCGGTGGCCAACGTTCCGACCCGGGGCACCGGAAATGCCATCTCAGTGGCCGAGTGGTGCGTCATGGCGGCCCTGGCGCTGGCCCGGCGGCTGGACGAGGCTCGGGCCAATGCCCGCGCCGGCTCGCCCTGGGGAGCGCCGGCGGGGCTTTCCCTGTGGGGTCGCGTGGCAGGGATCGTGGGTTTGGGCGGGATCGGGCAGGCGCTGGCTCCCATGCTGCGGGCTCTCGGGATGCGGGTGCGGGCGGTGAAGCGCTCCCCGCAGCCTGAACTCGCCCGAACCCTGGGACTGGAGGCCCTGGGCTCCATGGAGCAGCTGGACGACCTGCTGTCGGTTTCCGATTTTGTGTTTGTGGCCCTTCCCGTCACCCAGGAGACCCGAGGGCTCATTGACGCCCGCAGGCTTGCGGCCATGAAGCCGGGGTCCTACCTCATCAACGCCGCCCGAGGCGCGCTGGTGGATGAGGAAGCCCTGCTTCGGGCCCTCGACAGCGGTCACCTGGCGGGCGCAGCCCTGGACGTCTTCGCCCAAGAGCCCGCCCCGGCCGGCCATCCCCTGGTGTGCCACCCCAGAGTCCTTGCCACGGCCCACGTGGCCGGGGTCACGGACCTTTCCTACGCCGACATCGCGCGCCGTGTGGCTGACAACATCCGGCGCGTCCTGGCCGGTGAGCTACCGGAGCCTTGCGTCAACCCCGAGGTGCGCCGGCGGGGGGCTGCGGCCGGCGGGCCAGCAGGCGAAGGGCGTTGAGCGCGACCAGAACGGTGCTCCCTTCATGCAGCCCGACGGTGGCTCCGATGCCCAGCCATCCGGCCAGTGAACCCGCCACCAGAAAAGCGATGACCGAAAGGGCCAGAGCCAGGTTTTGCATGACGATGCGGCGCGTCTGACGGCCCAGCCGGATGACCCACGCCACCAGGCGAAGGTCACTGCCCATGAGGGCCGCATGGGCCGCCTCCAGGGCCACGTCGGAGCCGGCAGCCCCCATGGCGATCCCGACCGTGGCGGCCGCCAGCGCCGGGCCGTCGTTGATGCCGTCGCCCACCATGGCCACCGAGCCGTAGCGCCGTTTGAGATCCTCCACCACCTGCAGCTTGGCCTCGGGCAGAACGGGAGCCACAATCTCCTGGATCCCCAGGCTGCTGCCCACATGGCGGGCCGCTTCGGCCCTGTCGCCGCTGATGAGGACCGTATGGCCCACCCCGCAGTCGCGAAGCTCCCGCAGCGCAGCGGCAGCCTCTTCCCGTACCGGGTCGTGCACCGCGACGGCCCCGGCCAGCCGCCCGTCGACGGAAACCAGAAGCCACGTGGTGCCGTCGGCGAGGCCGGCCTGCTGGGGGAGTTCGTGGCCGGTGAATTCAGGGGTGCCGACCCGGACCTCCTGCCCTGCGACCACCGCCCACACCCCCCGCCCTCGTACCGTGGCCGACGAGCCGGCCGGCTCCCACCGGATGCCCCGGCGGGATGCCTCCGAGAGGATGGCCGACGCCAGGGGGTGCGTGGAGGCGGCTTCGGCGGAGGCTGCCAGGGACAGCACCCGGTCTTCGGTGTGCCCCTCGACGGCGATGACTTGACGCACCACGGGACGGCCAACGGTCAGGGTGCCCGTCTTGTCAAAGGCGACCGCCCGCACCGTACCCAGCGCCTCCAAAAAGGCTCCGCCCTTCACCAGCACCCCCTGGCGGGCGGCCCGGGCCAGCCCCGCCACCGCAGCCGCCGGGGCTCCCACCGCCAGAGCGCACGGCGAGGCGGCCACCAAAAGCCCCATGGCCCGATACAAGGATTCCCGCCAGCTCATCCAGCCAAGGAGCGGAGGGATGACCGCCAGCGCTGCCGCGGCGCTGAGCGCCACCGGAACCAGCACCCCGGCCACCCGGTCGGCCAGCCGGTGCACCTGCGACGGGCGTTCCCTGGCTTGCTCCACAAGCCGGGTCATCCGGGCCAGGGTCGATTCCGAGGAAAGCCGCGTGGCCTCGATCTCCAGCACGTGATCGCCGTTGAGGGTGCCTGCGTATACGGGGTCGCCTTCGCCTTTCTCGGCGGGCAGCGGCTCGCCTGTCACGGCAGACTCGTCCACGCCGCTCTGGCCGGCCACCACCCGCCCGTCCACCGGGATCCGCTCACCCGGGCGCACGAGGACCCGATCTCCGCGGCGCACCTCCTCGATGGGCAGGTCGATGGTAGCCTGGCCCCGCATCACCCGGGCGGTGCGGGGAGCGAGCTCCGCAAGGGCCCGGATGGCGCTTCTTGCCCGGCCCACCGCCTCATGCTCCAGGGCGTG
>CAYQLT010000135.1:0-2606 GCA_964418425.1 uncultured Clostridia bacterium | reverse complement strand
GCCTGGCCGCTCCCGCATCCGCCGCCTTCTGGCCGGCGGCGGCGCGAACCGTTGCGGACCTTGCCACACGCTGCCTCACCCTTCCCTTGGCCCCGGACCGCTTAGCGGCCTTGCCTCACTGTATGCCGACTCGAGCGGCTCCCCAGCAAAGGGTTCGGGGACGGCGGCCGGCTCGGGTGGGATGCAACCCCGCTCGCCGGCGTATTTAACTGGAGCCCCCGGGGACGAAGCCCCGGGCGGCCGAGGGGCGGTCCGGCGATGGACGAGGCGCGGGTCGTGGCCACCATGGCCCTGGTGAGGCTCCTGTCGGCCGCCATGGAGATCACGGCGGCCGTGCTCATGGTGCGCTCCGGCCGGGTGGCCGAGGCTGTCCGGATCAATGGGGCGCTGGGCCTGGTCGGTCCCCTGGTGCTGGCCGCCGTGACGGCCATCGGCATGGTGGGATTGGCGGGAAAGCTGCCGGCCGGACGGCTTGCGCTTTTGGGAGCGGCTGTGGCGCTCATCCTGGCCTCGCTATCGGGCCGGCCCTGAGGGTTCCCCCAAGAAGCGAAGAGCGTTGTCCCGCAGCACCTTGCGCTCCACGTCTGCCGGCAGGCCCAGGGCCCGAAGCGCCTGGAGCTGGTCCGCGGGCCGGAACATGGGGTAATCGGTTCCGAAGCAGAACTGATCCTGCAGGCGGGTACGCATCTCCCGGAGGACCTCCTCAGGCAGGTAGCGGTATTTCCAGCCTGAGACGTCCAGGTACACGTTGGCTTTGTGCAGGGCCATGGCCAGGGACTCCAGGTGCCACGGCCAGCCCACGTGGGCCAGGAGGATGCGCAGCTCGGGATACCGCGCGGCCACCGGATCCATCAGGATGGGCCTGGAGAGATCCAGGCGCAGCCCCTGGCCGCCCGGCTCACGAGCCCCCACCCCGGAGGTGCCCGCATGGGTGATCACGGGCAGACCCGCCTGTGCGGCCGCCGCAAAATACGGATCGAAGCGCGGGTCCGACGGGTCGAAGCCCTGCAGGGTGGGATGGATCTTGAGGCCCCGCAAGCCCAGAGCGGGTAAGGCCCGCACCCGCTCCGGCGCATCGGGGCGGTGCGGGTCCACGGAGCCGAACCCCACGAAGCAGTCGGGATGGCGGCTGCAGATCTCCGCTATCCGCTCGTTGGAGACCGCCGGTCTACCGGTGTGGGTGGAGGCGTCCCAGGCAAGGAGAATCCCCACCACGCCGGCCGCCCTGTACTCGTCCGCCATCTCCTCCACGCTCCGGGGGGTTAGCGACGTGCGGAAGTAGCGCTGGATGGACGGCAGATACGGCCCCATGCTGTCCACCAGCCACTCCCGGGTGGCCGGGTGAACGTGGCAGTCGATGGCAACGGCGTCGGCCAGGCGCATCTCCCATCCCCTCCAGCCCGGGCTTGTCATGGATACAGCCGGTAGAGCATCCTCGGGAAAGGAATGGTCTCCCGCACGTGAGTCAGGCCGCAGATCCAGGCCAGCACCCGCTCCAGCCCCATCCCGAACCCCGCATGGGGGACCGACCCATACCGACGCAGGTCCACATACCAGCGGTAGGCATCCAGCGGGAGGCGGTGCTCTTCAAGGCGGCGCAGGAGCAGATCCAGGTCGTCGATGCGCTGCCCGCCACCGATGATCTCGCCGTATCCCTCCGGGGCCAGGAGGTCGGCTCCCAGCACCACCTCGGGGCGTGAGGGATCGGGCTTCATGTAAAAGGCCTTTAGTGCGGCCGGGTAGTGGGTGATGAAGACCGGGAGTTCGAAAGAGTTGGAGATGACCGTCTCCTCATCGCCGCCAAAGTCCGCACCCCACTCGATGGCCATACCCTTGCCCCTCAAGAGCTCAACGGCCCCGTCGTAGGTGATCCGGGGAAAAGGCGGCCGGATGCGCTCCAGGCGCCCCACGTCCCGCTCCAGCAATTCCAGCTCCGGTCTGCACGACGCCACCACCCTGCTGACGCACTCGCTTACGAGGGCTTCGGCCAGCTCCATGATCTCCTCGAGGCCGGCATACGCCACCTCCGGCTCCACCATCCAGAACTCCATCAGGTGGCGGCGGGTCTTGGACTTCTCCGCACGGAAGGTGGGGCCGAAGCAGTACACCCGTCCCAACGCCATGGCGGCGGCCTCCATGTAAAGCTGGCCGCTTTGGCTGAGGTAGGCGGTCTGGCCGAAGTAGTTGGTTTCGAACAGGGTGGTGGTGCCCTCCACGGCCGCAGGGGTCAGGATGGGCGCGTCCACCAGCACGAACCCTCGGCCGTCCAGAAACTCCCGGATCGCTCGCACCAGCGCGCTGCGGATGCGCAGGATGGCCCACTGGCGCCGGGAGCGCAACCACAGGTGGCGGTGATCCATCAGGAAGTCCACGCCATGCTCTTTGGGCGTGATGGGATAGTCCCGGGCCAGGTGGACGATCCGCAGCCCCGATACGAGCAGCTCGTACCCTCCCGGCGCGCGAGGGTCGGCGCGCACCGTGCCCACCACGTCCACGGACGATTCCTGGGTCAGCTGGTCGGCGGCGCTCCACACCTCATCGGGCACGTCGGCCCGGGACACCACCGCCTGCACGATTCCGGTGCCGTCCCGAACCATCAAGAAGCG
>CAYQLT010000134.1:0-2612 GCA_964418425.1 uncultured Clostridia bacterium | reverse complement strand
CCTGGCGGCGGTCGCTGGCCTCGAGGCAGCACCGAGCGGTACCGGAATGCGCTCCTGGCCCTGCACCGCCACATCGAGCGCCACGGGGCGGTAGCGGCCCGCTGTCATCGATTCCTCATGGTGGGCCGGCGGGCCTGATCGGGCGCGCCCGTTACGCCGTCATCGGCCGCCCGGGTAGCGTGGGTGCGCATCCACGGCGGTACATGCCCCCAGGGCGCCATGGGTCGAGTGAGTATGTCATGCAGGTCCTTTTCTTTCCTCGATTTCAGCCGCCGCCTTCTCAAACGGGATGGCCTCATCGCCTGATGCCTTTGCGGCGTCGTAGGCTCGGATCGACTCCAGCTCCTCGAGCTCCTGCAGTATTCTCTCGTATTCGGCCGGGTCAAGCACGACCCCTATCCGATGCCCCTGCTCGTCAACGAGGTAGCGTACCCGCGTTCCCATCGTTCCCTCCATCCACCCTTCCTGGCCTCCCCTGCCGCGCCCGCCCACCGGACAACGGTGACTGCTGGGATTTGTTGAGGCCCACCCCGTCGACAACGGTTTTCGCCACGCTCTCGAACGGGCGGCGGCAGTCGACCCTGTAACGAGTATACGACGGCCGGGCCACTGCCGGGTACGCGGGATGGCCAGCGGCTACAAACGATCCGGGACCTGCTGTGCCGGCACAGCTAGGAACATCTGGAAGGCACAGCCGAGGCGGCTCTCGATAAGTGGACAGCCCGAAGCCGGCGCCGCCCTGCGTCTGGCAGAGCGGAGGCTACGGTGTTGCGGCCTGTCGGCAGACGTCGAGACTCGCCGCGTCTGGGAAAGCCCTACCATGCGCGCCTCGTCCTTTTGGCGCAACGTTCGACGGGAAGGCCGTTGGTTGTGGGGGTTCGGGGGAAGTCGAGCTGTGGGTGCAGAAGGGCCAGCAGTTAGTCGACACGGCGTCCGGTCGATGCGCCCCTCGCAGGCCCGTCTGGCGTGCCCGGTTCGACGGCCCGGGTTAGCACGGCGGCCCCTGGCCGCATACCGCCAGCCTTGCGTGCGGGCACCGAAGCCCGATGCCACTGGCTGCCTTCGCGGCCGCCGAGGTCGTCGCGTTCGGGGCCGTCGCCTGGTCGGTTCGGGCGCGGGCGGCCGGGGAGGCAGGGCCCCTGGCGGGATTGAGCGCGCGAGGCGGTCGCCCTGGCCAATGCGTGGGCGGTCCGGGCTAAGCCACCGTCTCCGGTTCCACAATCGCCAACGCCAGGGGCGCCGCCTGCGAGGTGGTGGTTGCCTTTGCGTGGGGCGTGCCCGTCGTCGGGCTGCTCACGGACTTCCGCCAGCATCGCATCGGGCCCTCTAAGGTCTACCTTGCGGCGCTGCACCGCTGGGACAACGGCGGCCCGCCTGCTGTACGCCGCTCGCTCGCTGGCCGAGGCCGCCGAGCGGGGACGAGTGCTCCTTGAGTGAGGCGACCCCTCCATTCGGGAGCTGATGGCGTGGCCGTGTCGACTCGTGTACCGGGTGACGGCCGCGTGGCGAACAGGCCAATGCTTTGCAGGCGTGCGTCCCGAGCTGCACGCCGCCAAGCTGGCCGTCCTGGACCGGCATGCCGCGCCCTGCCCCACGGCCCGATCCTGAGCTGGCTGGCCCAACGCATCGAGCAGCTTCTGGACCGCGGTCCCTATGCGATCAAGCATATTCGCAAGACCCGAGAGCTCGAGAGCGCGGCTTGAAGAAAGCTCTTGACGGAGGATCATGGATGTCTTCGACCATCAGCGGATTCATTCGAAGCCCTACCGCCCCCCGCAGACCCTTTTTCGGGGAACACCACGGGGCAGTTATGTCGACCCTGGGAGGGTCTGACCTCCTCCGGTCGGTTCCGGAGGGCATCCTGTCATCCCTGATCCCCCTGGCTGCCAGTCCAGGGGCAGGGTAGCGACGGAAGTTTGCGAAGTTTCCCCGCCGTTGGGCGGGCTGGGGGGTGCCAGCGCAGGGCAGGGCGGGTCCGTTTGAGCCATTGGGTTTCGAGCCCGTGTCTTGTTTGGAATCAGCACGGTCGTGCGTGCACCCGCTGGGCCCGCTGGTGCTTCCACGGGAGCGCTACGGTGGTAAAATCGGCCCGGAGCCCTTGTCGGCGTCCGACGAAGTTGCACCCTCCCGGCCAAGAGGTGGGAACGCCGTGAGTCTGCCCCTGGAAACCCTGGTCGCTCAGATCGCACAGGAGCTCAGCTTGCCGCCTGAGCGTCTCGTACGAGAGGGAATCACCACTTACCTGCAGCAGGCTCTTCGCGAGGTCAACGCAGAGATCCTCGCAATTGGCGGCAAGTACGGCGTCAGGAGCGTCGAGGAAATGGATGCCCTTTACCGCCAGGGGCTCGTCGAGGAGTCCACAAGCTGGGAGGATTTCCAGAAGCTGGACCACCTGACGGCTCGGCGGGAACAGATTCGCCGCCTTCTTCAGGCTCTCGCATGAGGGTGGTCGATACCCGTCGGTTGCGCGACGTGTTGGTCGATCGGTTCCCTGACCTCGTCGCGGGAGTATCGCTCCCCGGGACCAACCGGCTGCGGGTGCTCGTCAGGGATGGCAGTATCGTGGACGTCTGGTTCTCCTTGTGGCTCGAGGACCGCTACAGCTACCACTG
>CAYQLT010000133.1:0-2661 GCA_964418425.1 uncultured Clostridia bacterium | reverse complement strand
GAATGTAGCCGGCTTGGGGAGGCCGAAGGGGACCGCCAGGGCCTGGTGTACCACGCGAGTGTCCCCCTGCGTTCCAGCAGCGGCGTTGTCGGCGTCCTCAACGTGGCGGCTCGGGGAGTCACCCTCTTCGACCGCGCGGCCCTCAACCTCCTCACTACCGTGGGGGACCACCTGGGTACGGCGCTGGAACGCTCCCGCCTGTTTCGCCGAGAGCTACGGCGGGCCGCCATCTACGAGGCCGTCAACCGCACCATCCGCTCCCTCGGCGAGCCCAAGCCGGGAACCGGTGACCCTGTGCGCGCAGTGGCTCTCCGCTTTGCCCAAAACGCCCTTCGCAACCTCGGCCTGGACGCAGTCTCCGTGGCCACCGCGCCCAAGGAAGACGCCGCCTCGCTGCAGCTAAACGCGACGGTACCCCGGCGCGTTAGGGCTGACCCGCCCCCTCCCGGGGGCGGAGAACCGGGCGACGCCGTGGCGGCAGCCTGGATGCCGGGCGACGTCCTTTCGGAACGCAGCCTCCTGTACCTGTCGTGGCGCACGGCTCGGGCCTACTTCGGCCATGCCGGAACCGCTCGGCGCTCCCTTCCCCGGGTGGGAGTGCTGCCCCAACCGGGCAGCTGGGCGGTCTTACCGTTGCTCCTGGCGGGCCAGCGATGCGCGGGGGCTGTGCTCCTGGAGCGCCGGTCTCCCGAACCGTGGCTGCCCGTCGAAAGGGAGGCTCTGCGCTCCCTGGCCGACCACCTGGCGCTGACTCTTGAAGGGGTTCGGCTGGCGGCCAGGGCACGGGACCTGGCTCGGGTCGAAGAGCGCCACCGGCTTGCCCGGGACCTGCACGATGCGGTGAGCCAGAATCTGTTCTCCCTCAATATGATCCTGGCGGCAGCCCGGGAGCACCTGCAGGCGGGCCGGCTGGACGAGGCCCGGCAGGCCCAGGATGAGGCCCGGCAGCGGGGCGAGGCCGTCCTCGTCGAGATGCGCCGCCTGGTGCAGGAGTTGCGCCCGGACCCTGGAGATGCCACCCGCCGGGTGGGCGACCTGGCAGCCGCGCTGTCCCGGCTGGTCCGCGATGAACCCCTGGCCCGCCACCTCGGGGTGGAGGTGGAGGTGACCACCGGTTCCCTGGATACGGCCTCTGCCATCGAGCCGGCAGCCTTCGAAGCGCTGCTGCGCGTGGGGCTCGAAGCCGTCCACAATGCCGCAAAGCACGGGGCGGCGCACCGGGTGCGGGTGCATCTCACCTCCACCCGGCGCGGGCTGTGGCTGACCGTGAGCGACGACGGCCGCGGGTTTGACGTACGGGCGGCCACGAGCTCCGACGGCCAGGGGCTCTCCATCATGGCGGAACGTTGCCGGCTGGCCGGCGGCACCCTGAAGGTGCGCTCCCGGCCGGGTCGAGGCACGCGCATCGCCGCATGGGTGCCGGCCGGGCACAGCTTCAACCGGCGGCCTGCAACCACCAACGGCCAAGCCAGGCGCGAGGGCGACCTCAAAGTCCAACAGGAAGGCGAAGCGCCATGACCGAGCCCGATAGCCCGCCCCTGTCCCCGCCGGGCTCTGCCGATGCTTCGCCGCCCTCCCGGCGTATCCGCATACTGATCGCGGACGACCACGCGGTGGTGAGGACGGGCCTGCGGATGTTCCTGGCGACCCACCCGGAGATGGAAGTGGTTGGCGAGGCTGCCAGCGCCGCGCAGACGCTGGAGATGGCCGAACGCCTGCTCCCGGACGTCGTGCTGCTGGATCTGGTGATGCCGAGGGGCGCAGTCGAGCCCGCGGCCGCCACCCGGACAGGCGACGGCCCGGAGTCGCCCGGCCCGGCGGGGCCCGGCGCGCACGGCATCGATGTCATTCGGACCCTTCGGGAACGGGTGCCCCGAGTACGCTGCCTGGCCCTCACCAGCTTCTCCGACGAAGATAAGCTCATCCCCGCCCTGGGCGCGGGCGCCGCCGGGTATGTGCTGAAGGACGTGACGCCCGAGGAGCTGATCCGGGCCATCCAGGCGGTGGCATCGGGCCAGCTTTTCCTCAGCGGCAGTGTGGCCGGCGCGGTCGTACGCAGGGCCACAACCCCGCCGCAGCCTGCGCCGTCGCCCCTGGACCGTCTGACTCCCCGCCAGCGGGAGGTCTTGCGGTGCCTTGCCGAAGGGCTCAGCAACGCCGAGATCGCGCGGCGCCTGTACCTGACCGAGGCGACGGTCAAGTCCCACGTGGGCAGCATCCTGCGTAAGATCGGGGCCGCCGACCGAACCCAGGCGGCGGTGCTCGCCGTGCGCTACGGCCTTTCGAAGACCGAAGAGGATCGGCCGTAGCGCCTCCATCCCCGGTATGATCCGCCCCCTCCTACCGGCGAGGGAGGCCGCATCCTCCCTGCGCCCGATGCGGGGCCCCGACGTCCCCGCCACCATGTTCACGAGGACAGGGCCGCAGCCTTTTCGGGCGCCGGTCCGCCGCCGGAGGAGGGTGCGAAGAGATGGACCCGTGGATGAATCCGTGGATGAATCCCCTGTTTGTCGAGGCCTGGCTGGCGGAACGGAAGCGCCGGCTAGAGCGTGAACTCCTGGCTGTCACTGCCCGCCGAATCCGGGCCCAGCGTGCTCGCCGGCCCAAAACTCCGGTACGCGGCTATGCCTTCCTTCAAAGGATGCTGCAGGCGGCGTGGGT
>CAYQLT010000132.1:0-2753 GCA_964418425.1 uncultured Clostridia bacterium | reverse complement strand
CAGGGGCTCCGGGCAGGCAGGAGTTCGCCGGGGAGGTGGGGGAACAGGCCCGTCGGGAAGGGCTGGCCCGCCCACGAGAAGGTCCTGGTTACGTTACGGAGGGAGGCCTTCCATGGGGGTCTTCAGGGACGCGGCGCACCTGTACCAACTGCTCGGGGGCTTCTTCGTCTCCCAGGCCGACACCGCCGAGGCCGAATACATCGCCGGCCAGCGCTTCGTCGTTCAGTTCATCTACCACGAACCGGAGGCCGTCATCGTCATCGGTCCCGTCGGGAGCCTGGGGGTCGGCTCTGGCCGGCCGGCGCCCGGCGCGGGCGGGCGGTTCGAGGCAGGCCAGGCCGCCTCCGGCCGGCACCTGGAGATCGCTTTCGGCGAGGCTGGCGTGCAGCCCGAACTGGTCTTCGAGATGAAGGCCGACGTGGCCCACCGGTTCTGGCTGGGCAAGGTGAACCTGCCGACGGCCCTCGCCCGCCAGCAGATCAAGGCCAGAGGCCCCCTGGCCAAGGCCCTGAAGCTCCTGCCCACCTTGCAGAAGCTTTTTCCACGCTATGAGCAGTTCCTGCGGGAACACGGCGCCGCCGACCTCGTGTCGGCGTAAGGGGGGAGCCCCTTGCGCACACAACTTTTCATCAACGGCCGCTGGGAGGATGCCGCGGACGGTACGACCCTCGCGGTGGTCGACCCTGCCACCGAGGAGGTGTTCGCCGAGGTGGCGTCGGCCGGCCCGAAGGATGTGGAACGGGCCGCCGAGGCCGCCCGCGCTGCCTTCGAGGACCGCCGCTGGAGCGCCATCGACCCGCTCGAGCGAGCCCGCATCCTGCACGCCATCGCCCGGGCAATCCGCGACCGCCAGTCCCAGCTGGCCGAGACCATCACCCGTGAAAACGGCATGCCCATCAATTTCGCCACCTTCAGCGAGGTGCCCATGGCTGCCGACGTCTTCGACTACTACGCCGGCACCGTGGCGCAGATCGCCGGGGAGACGCCGCCCTTCTCGTTGCCCGGTGCTCCGCCCGACATGGTGGTGATGACCTTCAAAGAGCCGGTCGGCCCTGCCGGCCTGATCACCTCCTGGAACTTCCCGCTGCTCATCCCCGCCTGGCACCTGGCGCCCGCCCTGGCGGCCGGCTGCCCGGCCATCCTCAAGCCCGCCCCGCAGACGCCCCTTTGCGCGCTGGCGCTGGCAGAGATCTGCCACGAGGCGGGGGTGCCGGAGGGAGTCGTCAATGTGCTGCCCGGCGGCGACGAGGCGGGGGCGGCACTGGTCGCGCACCCCCGGGTGCCCAAGATCTCGCTGACCGGAGAGGTGGAGACGGGGCGCGCCGTCATGGCGGCCGCTTCGGCCCACCTGAAGCGGCTCACGCTGGAACTGGGAGGGAAGTCGCCCAACATCGTCTTCGAGGACGCCCCGCTGGAACAGGCCGTGGAGGGGGCGCTGTTCGGGGTGTTCCTCAACGCCGGGCAGGTGTGCCAGGCAGGGAGCCGCATCCTGGTTGAGCGTTCCATCTACGAGCGTTTCGTCGAGCGCCTGAGCGCGCGGGTGGCCGAGCTGCGGGTCGGGCCGGGCAGCGACCCGCAAAGCGACGTAGGCCCGCTCATCAGCGCCCAACAGCTGGCCCGGGTCCAGCGCTACGTGCGACTGGGGCTCGACGAAGGAGCCCGCCTGGTGGCCGGAGGCGGTCGGCCCGGGCACCTGGAGCGGGGCTATTTCCACGAGCTGACCGTCTTCGCCGACGTGAGCCCGGCCATGCGCATCGCGCATGAGGAAATCTTCGGCCCGGTGGCGGCGGTCATGCCCTTCCAGGACGAAGCCGACGCGGTTCGGATTGCCAACGAGACGATGTACGGGCTGGCAGCGGCAGTATGGACTCGGGACGTGAAGCGGGCATTGCGCATGGCGAGGGCCGTGCGGGCGGGGACGGTCTGGATCAACACCTACCAACTCCTGTCGCCGACGGCGCCGTTCGGGGGGTTCAAGGCGAGCGGGATCGGCCGGCAGCTGGGACGGCAGGCCCTGGAGGCGTTCCTGGAGACCAAGACGGTGATTTTCGACACGGGCGAGCCGGGCGTCCGCTACTTCTGATACGATCGAGGAAACCGCCTGCTGCAGCAGCCCGCTCGGAAACGCCAAAACTCCGAGGTGTCCGTTGAGGCTCCGCGGTTGGCTCGCTGCACCCATTCCGCCCAGACATAGGCTTCCGGGTGGGAAACTGCCTCGACCCGGGCAAGCCACCGTTCCTTTTCCGCCGCCAGACCTCACCATGACGCGCCACCGACTGATCGGCCGCTCCCAAGGCCCTTCGGGTACTTTCTTTTTGAGGCAACTCGGTGTTTTGGGCAGCGCGGCGCGCGTGGTATCATCCGTGTGCACAATCGTCGCGCGAATCTGCCCCGGGCGGGGGGTGACCATTTGCGGTTCCTGAGCATTCGTCAGCTTCGTTCCGGTTCTACCAAGCTGTGGCAGCAACTGGGAAAGCAGGATCTTGTCGTGATCACCTCCAACGGGAAGCCGGTCGCGCTTTTATCAGCCGTCGACGAAGAGAACCTGGAGCTGGAGGTGGCCGCCTGGCGGCGTGCTCGCGCCATGGTGGCCCTGGATGAGCTTCATCGGCGCTCCCTCGAAAAAGGCACACATCGCCTGACAGAGCGGGAGATTGAAGAGGAAATTAAGGCCGTCCGCCGCGAACGGACAGCAAGCCGATGACGGATCGGCCAGTACCCGTCCTTGTGTTGGACACCAACGTGCTCATCTC
>CAYQLT010000131.1:0-2812 GCA_964418425.1 uncultured Clostridia bacterium | reverse complement strand
GACCGCTGGCTCGGGCGCTTCGGGCTGCGCGGCAGGGCCAGCATCGGGCTCGTGCTGGGCTTCGGCTGCAACGTACCGTCGGTGATGGCGGCGCGGGCGGCGCCCGGCGAGACCGACCGGCTGCTGGGGGTGGTGCTGTCGCCCCTGGTGATCTGCTCGGCCCGGCTGGTGGTGCTGAGCTTTTTCGCCTCGGCCTTCTTTGCGCCTCTGCCAGGGGCGGCGGTGGTGGCCGCCATCTACTTGACCAGCGTGGTGCTGGTGCTGACGGTCGCCGCCCTGTTTCGACGGGCTATGCGGCCAACGGGCGAGATGCCCTTCTTCATCGAGCTTCCCCCCTATCGGCTGCCGGCGCCCGCCAATGTGGCGCTGTATGCCTGGCGACATACCTGGGAGTTTTTGTACCGGGCGCTAACGGTGATCACGCCCATGGTCGCGCTGGTCTGGGCGCTGGGCTACTTTCCCCACGGGCAGGTGGAGACCAGCCTTCTGGCGTGGCTGGGACGGGCCGTGGAGGGGCTGGGCCGGCCCATCGGCCTGGACTGGCGCATGCTCGTGGCGCTGTTCACGGGCTTTCTCGCCAAAGAGAGCACCCTCTCCACCCTGGCCGTGCTGTTCGGGGGGGCGGCAGGGCAGGGCGCCGGCCTGGCCCAGTCCCTGCGGGCTTCCGTGACGGTGCCCCAGGCGCTCTCCTTTCTGGCATTTTTCTCCTTCTATTCGCCCTGTCTGGCCACCGCCTTCACCATCCGGGCGCAAACCGGGTCGCGCGGCTGGACGGCCTTCACCGTCGCGTACAACCTCGCGATCGCCTGGGCGCTGAGCTGGCTGACGTACCGCGCGGCCCTGTGGGCGTGGGGATCCGGGTGAGGCTGCGGCGCATGGTGCGGGCAAGGGGGAAGGTGACAGGAAGCGATAAGCGGCGGCCGCCCCCACGGGGCCCCCTGGCAGGGCTGCTGCGAGCGCTGGGCCGGGAGCAGGCACTGACCAGGGCTCAGCTGGCAAGGCGCCTGGGCCTCAGCCTGCCCGCTCTGGAGGCGATGCTGGCCGAGCTTCAGCGGCTGGGGTGGGCGCTTCCCGAACCCTGCGCCGCTTCGGGACGTGCGGCGGGGACGCCGGGCGGCTCCTGCGCCGCGGCGTGCCCGCTGTATCCTGCCTGCGGGCTGGAGGACTGCCCGCAAGCCCCCTGGCCGCCCAGCGTGCGCTGGGTGCTGACGCCGCAGGGCAGGGCCCAACTCGCCTCGCTGCCTCGCTGAGTCCGGCGCGGCGTGCCGCCCGGCTGCATCGCTAACCTCGGGGCATGGAGCCTGCGCAAGGCAACATCCCGGTAGCGGGGAGGTCGCCGCCCGGCGACAGCGACGTTGGCGCCGACGGCTCGGGAGGCGGGCAAATGCAGGGCCTGAAAAACGGGGGGCCTGAAAATGGCGGAACCGACGGGATTCGAACCCGCGATCTCCGGCGTGACAGGCCGGCGTGTTAAACCGCTACACCACGGCTCCGCACGAAAGCAGCTCGGCTGCTGGGCATGGTGGGCGGAAACGGGGTCGAACCGTTGACCTCCTCCTTGTAAGGGAGGCGCTCTCCCGCTGAGCTATCCGCCCCCGGCGACCTCCGCCCGACCCGACGGGATTATCCCATAGCGGCTTGCAGCATGTCAACGGGAAAGCAAGCGCCTGCGTGGCCTCTTGTCGCCGCCCCGAGCTCCTGAACCCCCCGCCCCCCGGGGGCGAGACCGAGCCGCACCTGAGCCTCGGGCCCGCCCGCGGAGGACGGCTAGTGGGCGGTGGGACGGGGCTGCTCCACGTCCTCGATCCGGTAACGGAGGGTGCCCGCGGGCGCCTCGACGGCCACCACGTCACCCACGGAGCGGCCCAGCAGCGCCTGCGCCACCGGGGAGCGGTTGGAGATGCGGTTTTGGGCCGGATCTGCCTCGGCGGTGCCCACGATGGTATAGGTCTCTTCCTCGCCCGACTCCAGATCCACCAGTCGCACCCGGCTTCCCACCCGCACCGTCCGGTCGTCGGCCCGGTGGCCCAGCCCGTCGGCGTCGATGACCTTGGCCGAGCGCAAGGTCCGTTCGAGTTCGGCGATGCGGCCCTCCACGAAGGCCTGCTCCGATTTGGCGGCTTCGTACTCAGGGTTCTCCCAGGCATCACCGAAGTCCAGCGACTCGCGGATCTTCTGGGTGACCTCCTTGCGCTTCACGGTTCGCAGGTAGTGAAGCTCCTCCCGCAGCCGGCGCGCCCCCTCGGGCGTCAGAACAACCTCCTCCTGGTCCCTCATGCGCGCGCCTCCCCCGTGCGATTCAACCGGTTGCATTGCAAATTTTCGCTGGAGGGGCATGGCGCTCCTTCCCGTGCGTATCTTGCCCTGTAAGCCATCCATTTCCCGCCTGGGCCGGTGGCGGCGGATGGCAAGCTACTGCCGCCGAGGGGAAGTGAGCCGGAGTGGGCCCGTACCGCAGCCTCTGGCGGGCCGTCGTGAGCTTCGGGCTGGTGAGCATTCCGGTGAAGGTGTATGCGGCCTCCCAGGATCAAGATGTGCACCTGCGCCAGCTTCACCGCCGCTGCCACAGTCCCATCCAGTATCGCAAGTGGTGTCCGGTCTGCAACGCCGAGCTGGAGCCGGATGACATCGAGTGGGGCTACGAGCTGGCCCCCGGGCGATTTGTGACCGTCACCGAAGAGGAGATGGCGGGTTTGCCCCTGCCTGAACCCCATGTCATCCAGATCCTGGATTTCGTTCGGCTGGCCGAGGTGGACCCGGCCTACTTCCAACGTCCGTACTACCTCGAGCCCGGCGAGGCCGCCGGCCGGGC
>CAYQLT010000130.1:0-3007 GCA_964418425.1 uncultured Clostridia bacterium | reverse complement strand
CGTCTCCGTGGTGCGGGTGGTCACGCCTTTGCCCAAAGAGACCGGGCGTCCCACCGCTCGCCTTGACCCTGAGACGCTGGCGGCCATCGGGGCCACGGTGGGCGGAGAGGTGATGGTGCTGGGGCGGCGCATGACCGCCGCTCGGGTCGAAGGGATGCCCGAGGGGGATTGGGGTAGGGGGCACGTTCAACTGGACCCCGTGGTTTGTGCCAACGCGGGTGCCACTTCGGGCAGCCGGGTCCGTATCTGGGCGGCCCGTGCGGCTCCGGCCCGGTCCGTGACCCTTCGGCCCCTGGGCTGGGCGGCCGAACTGGCCTTGAAGCGCCCTGACAACTACCTCGGACTGGTGCTGGACGGCACGGTGGTGGTTCGGGGGGACCGGGTGCGGCCGAACCTGGTCGGGTCGCGCTGGCAGGAGTTCCTGGTGGAGGAGGTGGAGGGCGAGACCCCGGCCGTCATCCGGGCGGGGACCCGCATCCACGTGGTCAGCGCAGACGAGCCGGGCGGCAGCCTGAACCCGGACGTCCGCTACGAGGATGTGGGCGGCCTCGGTCCCGAACTGCAGCGAGTCCGGGAGCTGGTTGAGCTGCCCCTGCGGGCGCCTGAAATCTTCGAGCGCCTCGGCATCGAGCCTCCCCGGGGAATCCTGCTCTATGGCCCGCCGGGTTGCGGCAAGACCCTCATCGCCCGGGCGGTCGCATCGGAAAACCGGGCGCACTTCATCTACATCAACGGTCCCGAGATCATGCACAAGTTCTACGGGCAAAGCGAGGCCAATCTCAGGGCTCGCTTCGACGAAGCCAAGGCCATGGCCCCGAGCATCCTCTTCCTGGACGAACTGGACGCCATCGCCCCCAGAAGGACCCAGGTTCTGGGTGATGCGGAAAAGCGGGTCGTGGCTCAGCTGTTGACCTTGATGGACGGGCTCGATCGCCGGGGGCAGGTGGTGGTCATCGGTGCCACCAACCTGCCGGAGGTGATCGACCCGGCGCTTCGGCGCCCGGGGCGTTTCGACCGGGAAATCTACATCGGCCCTCCCGACCGCGCGGGGCGCCTGGAGGTGCTGCGGATTCACACCCGCCGGATGCCCCTGGCGGCAGGAGTGGATCTGGAAGCCCTGGCGGAGGTCACCCACGGGTTTGTGGGAGCGGATCTGGCGGCTTTGTGCCGGGAGGCAGCCATGATCGCCCTGCGTCGCACGGCGCCCGCCTGGGAGCAGGATCCGGGTCAAGCCGAGCTACGCATCACCATGGAGGATTTCCACGACGCCCTGCGGGAGGTGGAGCCGTCCGCGCTACGGGAGATCTACGTGGAGCGGCCCGGGACGGGGTGGCAGGCGGTGGGGGGTCTTGCGCACCTCAAAAAGGTGCTCAGCGAGACTGTGATTCGCCCGCTGCGTCATCGAGCCGCCTTCGAGCGGGCCGGCGTGCGGCCGGTGCGCGGGGTTCTTCTGACGGGCCCGCCGGGAGTCGGCAAATCCCTTCTGGCCCGCGCCCTGGCCGGGGAAGCGAGGGCTTACCTGATTCCGGTCGGCGCGCCGGACCTGTTCAGCCGCTGGCCGGGCGAAGCGGAGAAGGCGGTGCGGGCCATCTTCCGCCGTGCCAGGGCCGCTGCGCCCTGCGTCGTGGCGCTGGATCCGGCGGACGGGTTGTTACCCGCCCAGATTGAGGACACCCAGCGTGCCCGGGCGGCCGACCAGCTGGCCTGCGAGCTGGACCGGCTGGGCGACATGCCCGGGGTGGTCGTGGTCGCCACGGCCCGGGCGGCGGACCGCGTCCACCCGGCCCTGGTGCGGCCGGGGCGTCTGGAGCTGGTGCTGGAGGTTCCGGCGCCCGACGAGCCGGCTCGGATGGAGATCCTGGGGATTCACCTGCGCCGCCATGCCGTGGCCCGGGATGTGGACCTGCGGGCGCTGGCTCACCGCACGGAGGGCTGGACCGGGGCCGATCTCGAGGCCCTGGTTCGCGGCGCGGCGATGTGCGCCCTCAACGAGCGGCTCGACGCCCGGGAGGACGAGATGGCGCCAGGCTCACCGCCCCCGGTTCTGGAAATGCGTCACTTCGAGACCTGGCTGCAAGAAACCGGTGGGCTTCGCCGGGGCCGTTGAGAGGCTCGCCCGCCTGCCCGCCCGGCGTGCCGGTCGGGAGGCGTTTGGGTCTACGACTGCGGGAGCGCACCGGTCCGCTGCAGGTACGCCACCGCCGAGGCCACAAAGGAGCGGATATCATCCAGCTCGGAAAGGCTGCGATGCACCTTTTCCGGAATGATGTCGGCATAGCCGTGAGCCAGCAGGTTCCGAAAGCCGGCCATGGCCTCAAGCCGACGGCCGAGTTGGTCGTCAATGATGCCGTGCCGTACCAGTTTCCGAAACACCTCGCGGTAGGTTTCCGGAACCGGCTCCGGAAAGTCCGCCAGGATGTGAAGGGCGAGACCGATGCACGCCTGGATGGCGACCTCGAAATTGCGCTCGACGCGATCCTGCAGGTCTTCGTCCGCCATGTAGGCTTCAAGGGATGTGCGGGCGACCCGCTCCAGGCGTGCCAGGCGTTTCTCGATGATCTCCAGAAGCCGTCGTACCGTGGCTACATCGACCACCGAAACGTCCCTCCCGGATTCGACGGATCATGAAGCGGGTCAAAAGCGTCCTGACAGGCCTCATGTCGAGGTACCGGCGCGCGTGGTTCACATAAAAGCGGGTGCGCGCTCGCTCGTCGCGCGAGCAGATCAGTTGCCCATGCCTCAGCACGCTATGAACGAGGTCCATCGGCGCGTAGTTAAGCACGACGACGTCCACAGGCCGCCCCAGGCCCTCTTCGAGATCGGAAGCCAGTTGCAACCCCCGGTCGAATAGGGCCACGCGGTCAGGCCCCCCAGGCCCCCCGGACCCCTCTTCCGCCGAAAGCCAGACCGCCACGTCCACATCGCTTCCCGGCCGTGCCTTTCTTGTGGCCTGTGAACCGAAGAGGTAGGCAAAACCGACATCCCGCTGTCGCGTCAAAACCCGCCG
>CAYQLT010000129.1:0-3179 GCA_964418425.1 uncultured Clostridia bacterium | reverse complement strand
GCCGTCAGCGCCTCCAGCCGCGCCTCGGTCCGTCGCTGGGCCTCCGCCAAAAGGCGGGTCTGCTCGCCCAGCTCTTGCACGAGCTTCGGCAAGCGCAATAGGTCCTCGGTAAGAACCAGCCGGCGCAGCTCCTCGCGCCAGTCCGGGTGCTCGCCGAGTAACCGGACGAGGTCATGAAAGTCCCGCACGGTAAACGCCATGACGCTCCGGCTCAACCCTCCGGCCCGATCATATCACATGCTCGGAAGTGGACGGCAGAGGCACCCGACGCCCCACCTGAGCCGGCGTATAGCGGCTCGCAAAGCGAATGAAACCCCGCTCCCAAAACGGCTCCGTCTCCAGATCCCCACCGCGACCCGTCGGCTGCCCGCCGACGGCAGAGCCGGCCGCAGAAAACCCCGGGCACCGGCGACCGACCGCGAGCCCCGGCGCCGTCACCCTGATTCGGGAGGGCCAGTCCGGGTTGGTCGGGATACGGGACCCACTTCGCCCGGCCCGAACGGATGGCACGGCGCCCTGACCGGATTGGGAGGAAGCGGCCGGCACGGGACGAAACAATCGGAGCGGACCGGCGCGTGCGGCGGAGGGCCTGTCAGGGTGTTCACAGCCGCATGGAAGCGCTTGCATGAGGGGGCGGTCGCGATGGCGGCAAAGCGGTTCGGCCTGGTGGACCCCGAGCGACGGGGACGGTGCCTGGCCTTCGCGCTGGTGTTGAGCGTGCTCGTGACGGCGGGGGAGGCGTTGGCGTTCCGCCGGGCCGGCGAGGAGCTCACCCTCGCCTACCAGGGGCAGACCGTGGTCATCCGCCGGCATGATTACGGCGTGCCGTACGTTTACGCCCCCACGCTTCCGGCTCTCTTCTTCGGCTCGGGATACGTGGCCGCCGCGGACCGCCTCTGGCAGGCCGAGCTGAACCGCCGTGCCGCCACCGGCCGCATGGCGGAACTCTTGGGGCCGGGAGCTAACGACTCGTATGTTCAGCAGGACATCGCCGCCCGCCGGGATGGCTACACGCCCGAGGAGTTGATGGCTCAGTTCCTCTCGTTAGATCGAGAGTCCCAGCAAGCCCTGCTCGGGTACCTGGCCGGGATCAACCGCTACATTTCCGAAGCGGTGGCCGACGAAGACAAGCTGCCCGTCGAGTTTCGAAACGCCGGTATCCTCCCCTCCCCGTGGACCGTCCTCGATCTGGTGGCTACCGTGGTCTTCTACGTCCGCCGGTTCGGTGAGGCCGGCGGCTACGAACTGGAGAGCCTCAAGGCGCTGCGGGCGCTGCAGGCGAAGCACGGCGAACAGAAGGGCCGTGCCATCTGGGACGCCGTGGTGGTGACCAACGACCCCGAGTCGCCCACCACCGTCCCGCCCCGCCCGGCCGGCAAGCAGGCAAGTGACGGGGATGAGGCGGAGCAGGCGCGCCACGCCGGCGCCGGGCAAGCAGCCATTCTGACGCAGTCCGCCCTCGAAGCTTTGAGCGCCCGGCTTGAACGAGAACGCCAGGCTGCCGAGTACGTGTTTGCCACCACAGGCATCCCCTACTACGCCGGCAGCAACGCCTGGGTGGTGGCTCCGTCCCGGTCGGCTCGCGGCTCGGCGCTTTTGCTGGGCGGCCCCCAGATGGGCCACACCATTCCCGAGATCGTCCACGAGGTGGGCCTGGTCGGGGCCGGCATTCGGAGCGTGGGCATGACGTTCGCCGGGGTCTCCCCGTTCCCGCTCATCGGGCGCGGCCCGGACCATGCCTGGACGACCACTTCCGGAATCGGCGATCAAGTGGATTTCTTTGTCGAGAAGCTCCACCCCGATGATCCTTATCGCTACTGGCATCAGGGCGAGTGGAAGGGGATGGAGCGGCGAACCGAGGTCATCCAGGTGCGGGGACGGGAACCCGTGCGGCTTGAGGTTCTGCGCACCGTCCACGGGCCCGTCGTTCAACACAATCCGGCCGAGCAAACCGCGGTGAGCGTTGCCCGCACCCACTGGATGCGGGAAATGCACGCGGTCGTCGCGTTCTTGGAGTTCAACCGCGCTCGGGATCTCTATGATTTTGCCGAGGCCGTGAGACGAATTCCCACTTCGCACAACTTCCTGTGGGTGGACAGGCCGGGCAACATCGGCTACTGGCTCGCCGGAAGGCCGCCTGTGCGGCCCGACCACGTGGACCCGCGGCTTCCGTTGCGCGGCACCGGCGAAGACGAATGGCTTGGGGTGCTGCCACCCGAACGCATGCCCGCCCTGATCAACCCGCCGCAGGGGTTCATCGCGAACTGGAACAACCGCCCCAGCGCCGACTGGGAAGACGGCGCCATGGCAGGTTGGGGCCCGACCCACCGTGCGGGGCGCATCATGGAGGCGCTGCGCGCAAGGCCGACCGTCACCTTTGACGACATGAACGCTGTCAACCGCCAGCTGTCGTTTCTCCATCTCAACTACGCAGCGCTGCGGCCGCTGATCGAGCGGGCCGTCCGGCGTGCGGGGGCCGGCGAGGCGCCCCTGTCGGACCGGGCCAGGGAGGTCGCCGCCATCCTGCTGAGCTGGGACGGGGTCCGGCAGGACGCCGACGGCGACGGGTACGCAGACCACCTCGCGGAGCCCATCTTCGAACTCTGGTACGGCCTGGTGCGAGACGAGATTTTCCTCCCCCTGCTCGGGGAGGAGTTGATGCGGATGGTCAGCGCGGACCACCTCTACCGCGCTCTTGCGGGAAGCCGCCCCAGCCCTGCTTTCGACTTCCTGGGCGGCCGCAGCGCGCAGGCGCTCATTTTGTCGAACCTGGAGCGGGCCGCCCAGGCCTGGGCCGCTCGCCAATCGCAAGCCAAGGCGGAGACCGACCTTCTGGCGCGGATGCCCACGACGACCTACACGCCGCTCGGGGCCCTTCCGGCCATCGAGACGGTCGCCATGAATCGGGGCACGTGGAACCTGATTGTCGAACTGGGGCCGGGCATCGACCGATCCGTGAGCGCCTACGCGCCGGGGCAAAGCGGGTTCGTCGGCCCGGGCGGCCCGGCCCCGCACACCCACGACCAGCTGCCGCTGTATGTGGGATTTGAATATAAGCCGCTGCCGCTGGATCCGTTCCAGCGCGGGGAGCCCTGAACGAGCCGGCCCGGGACCGGGCGATTAGGGCTTGCGTGCCGGGCGGGGCCTGTGCGGCCGGCCAAGGGCGGGCTGCAGGGCGG
>CAYQLT010000128.1:0-3205 GCA_964418425.1 uncultured Clostridia bacterium | reverse complement strand
TCCCGATCCGGGCAAACCTCGTCGTGACAAGCCCCAGCCGGATGGAACGCTCTTCCATTTGGTAATTTGTGGTCTGTAGTGATCCCCTTGTACGCGTAGTTCGTGAGATTTTTCGTGGGATCGGACTTCGTTTCGCTACCCTACGGGGTACGGGTATTACGCCTTCCGGTCGACTGCCAAATCTCGGTAACGAGGATCTTCCAGGATCTGCCGAACGGTCTGGTGGTAGAACTTCCCACCCCGACGGGTGCGGTAGCCCTCCTCGTTGAGCTGCTTGGCGGTCGCCCAGTAGCTTTTGCCCTGGCGATAGAGTTCCCGGATCCTGGCCACCGTGCCCGGCGGCTCGAGATCGGGGTCGCACTTCGTGACGGGCGGTGCCCCGAACAGCCCCTGAACCGCCTGGACCGCTTTGCCCTGCATGGGCGGCAAGACGTGCTGGTAAATATCGGCCGTCACGTGCGTGCTGGCATGCCCGAACCGTTCCGCCACGACCTTCAAGGGGACGTTGCGCAGCAGCAGATGCGTGGCCTGCCCGTGCCGCAAGGCGTGGACCCGCACCTTCTTGGCCGCCATGTCCGGATCCATCCCGGCCCGCTTGGCGAGCTTCTTGATGGCCAAGCGCAGATGACGTGGTGAAAGCGGCATCCCGGTCCGGCTGCGAAAGACCAGATCCACCGGGAGCTTGGGCCAGTCCGGCCGACGCAGGCGCTCCATACGCGCCCGATGAGCCTGGAGGATCCTCATGTACTCCTGACCCAAGGGAAGGCGCCGAAGCGAGGTCTCCGTCTTGGGTCCCTTCAGCAGGAAGGAGCGGCCCAAACGGATCCCCTCCCCCGGATGGCGGGCCAGCCACTCGTCGATCTCATCCGCCTTGGCATAGACCAGGTTGTGGCGGATGATGATCTCGCCGGTCTCCCACACCACGTCGTCCCAGCACAAGCCCAAAAGCTCGCCCTCCCGGGCCCCGGTCAGCAGGTACAGCCGGAACAGATCCCGGTAGTAGGAGCCCTCGGCCGCCTCCCACAGGGCCTTGAGCTCCGACTCGGTAAGCACCTCCCGCACCGACCCGTTGCGGTAGCGCAGGCGCACCTGGCGAGCGGGGTTGCGGTGAAGCGCCCCCTTCTCGATGGCGTAATCCAGGGCCTTCCGTAGCAAGGTCAGGTGGCGACGGCGGGTCCCCACCGAAAGCCCCCGAGCCTTTGCCTCCTCCAGGTAGCGCTCCACGATGGCCGGGCTGAGATCGGCCAAGCGGTAGCGGCCCAGTGCCCGGATGAGATGACGAGCATGGTAACGACTGGATCGCAGTGTGTTCAGCTCGCACTCTTCCGGGTAAATGTCCTTCAGCCAGGTCGTCATGAACTCACCGAACGTGAGGATCTCGCCTTCCCGAGCGAGGCGGCGAGCCGAAAGCACTGCCTGCTGACCTAGGAAGGCCTCCGCCTCCTCGCGGCTGCCGAAGCTCTTCGAGCGCTGCAGTCGGCGGCCTTTCGGGTCTACCCCCACCTCCCAACGGGCCTCCCACCGGCCGTTGGGAAGCTGGCGGATCGAACCAAACCGACGATTGCGGCTAGTCGCACCCTTTCGGGTCTGACGAGTCGTCCCGGCCAACTGTGCCGGCCCTCCTTTCTGGGGCCGGGACAGCTGTCTTCCCCCGTAGGGCTGGGCCAGCTGGTACGACACGGACAGGGCTATCTCCTCCTGCGCGAACTCATCCAGATGATCGGGACTGTCGTTGCCCGACGACTTTCATGCGGGCCAGCGTATCCGAAGCCGCCTGCTGGGCTGCCTCAAGGGTAGTAGCCTCGCCGACCTGACGTAGGCCACGCAGGGCCTCCTGTACGGCCCGGAAGAGCCGAATCCCGTCCGCCTGTTCCGGGCTGATGGGGTCCAGGTCGATGATGTCCGGGGGCTGTCCGTTGGCCGCCGACCATAGCACGGCCCTTCGGACAATGCCTTCCTCGATGTCGCGCAACCATGGCCACGTCTTTTCCACAGAGATAGGCGCCTCCCGTACTTGTGCTTTCGCCGGGCTGTCCTACTCGATGTCGAGCCTCCGGGCAGCCACCTTGCTGACGGGCCAAAACTGGATAGGAGCCGAAGACCAATCGACCCCACGCCGGGCAGCCAGCTCGTCGAAGCAGAAGATGCAGAGCACCTTGTCTCGGTATCTTTCGGGGACGGCTGCGGCCCACACCTCGTCCGGTATGGTGAAGCCCACCGGGTTTTCACGGAAGCACCGCTTGCAGACCTCGCGCGGCCGCAAGTACAAGTTCTTGGTAAGCCGCCAGAGTAGTGCTCTGAACCAGACCATATCAGACCTCCCATGCCCGGACCAGCGACAACGAGAAGGAGTATGTGCGCAGCCACCGTATACCGATATTGCGAGCTGTTCCGGAAAGGGAGAGCGCACATGGCCGTATATCGCCGACGGAAGGATTCCGACGCATGGCATTACTGCCGCAACTGCTCGAACTGGCCCACGAAAGACTACGACGAGCGATACACGAAGCCATCAGGACCAGAGCTGTGCAACGAATGCCAGGCTAAAGAGAAGGCCAACACCTGCAAGACGTAAACCGATCCACCAACTAACACCACCGCCCGCGTCTCACGCAGGCCAAGGGAGACGGGGAGTGCGGTAGTCGTCGTGTCGCACTACCCCTCAGGTCGGGCCGGTGGGGCGGGGGGTAGCATTGCCTTACTCCGGCCACAATCCCCACGGCGTGTGAGGGCGTCCCGTCCCGCCGACTCCCCCTGGGTAGGCACCAGGAGCGGAGTAGGGACGGGTTTGCTCGTCCAGCCACCAAACCATCACCTCGTCGACCGCCTGCAGCCGACGCTCCAAGGTGGCAATGCGTGCCTGGAGGTCCCGAGCATAGGCCTGCTCGAGCCGATCCTGCCGCTCCCAGAGATGCCCAGCTACGAACATAAGACCGACGACGGCAAGAGTGATGCCCCACTCCCACCCGGCTCTCGACCGCCGCGACCAGCGACCATTACTCATGATACCGATCGGCTCCTGTCATGGGACGTGGTGACATCGACGTGCGCGAGGTCGTCCGGGACCTCCTCCGGGTATTGCTCGGCCAACGCGGCCACCTCATCGCCGAAGACCTCACCTTTGGCCAGCAACCGTTCTACCAACGCGTGCACGAGAGCGGCCCGACGAGCAAGGAGGTGCTTCACCCGGGCCTTCTCGGCCCGC
>CAYQLT010000127.1:0-3313 GCA_964418425.1 uncultured Clostridia bacterium | reverse complement strand
ACGGCGACGTGGTCATCCCCACAGGAGAGACGGTTCTCATGCCGGAAGACCGCCTTATCGTCTTCGCCTTGCCGGAGGCCGTGGCGCGCCTTCAGACGCTCTTTGAGGGCCAGGAGGCGGCCAGGACGCGCCCGTAGGGAACATCCCGCGTGCACCGCGAGATTGTCGCCCGAATGCTGGGCAACCTTGCCCTGCTGCTGGCAGCCTCCATGCTGGTTCCCCTTGTCGTGGCGCTTGCCGACAGGCGGTGCGTCTCCTCCCTGGGCGCGTCGGTGGGCCTGGCTGCCGGGGTGGGCGTTGTACTCGGGCCGGGTCCCCGCTGGGGCCGACTGCTCGTCTGCCGGATACTCCGCGGGGGTAGGTGGCGGGAGCCCCGGGGAGGGCACGCCGAGAATCGCCGCTCCCTGCATGCCGCTGCACGGGAGGCGGCCGAGGAGCTGCGTCCGCGGGACGCCTTCGTCACCGTGACGCTGGGCTGGTTGCTGGCCAGTGTTCTGGGGGCCACCCCGTTTGTGTTGGAAGGCGTCCTGGGGCCCGTGGACGCATTGTTCGAATCGATATCCGGATTCACAACCACCGGTGCCACCGTCCTTACCCGAGTCGAAGAGCTCCCCCCGGCCCTGGTCCTCTGGCGCAGCATGCTGCAGTGGCTGGGGGGCATGGGGATCATCGTGCTGTTCATCTCCGTGATGCAGCGGCTGGGGGCAGGAGGTGCCCACCTGTTCCGGGCCGAGTTTCCGGGCCCCATGCCGGAAAAGCTCTTGCCCCGTATCACGGCCACAGCCCGCATGCTGTGGGGCTTGTACGCGTCCGTCACCCTGGCGGCGGCACTCGCTTACTGGGCCACGGGATTGAGCCTCTTTGATGCTGTCAACCATGCCTTCACGACCCTGTCCACGGGGGGGTTCTCCACCCGCAGTGCGGGCGTATGGACAGACCCGCGGACCGAAGTGGTCGCCACCTTGTTCATGTTCGTGGGAGGGATGAGCTTCGCTCTCCAGTACCGCCTGTACCGGCTGCGGGACTGGGGGAGCTTGCGAAACGCCTCGGAGTTTTGGGTGTACCTGTCCGTCGCCGGCGTGGCCACCCTGCTGGTGACGGCGGCCACCCTGGCGGCAGGCGTCTACCAGGAGCCGGGTACGGCGATTCGCAAGGCAGCCTTCCAGGTGGTCTCCCTTTTGAGCACCACCGGGTTCACCTCCGCCGACTATGGAGCCTGGCCTCCGCTGGCGGGAGCTGTGCTCTTCACCGTCATGTTCGTGGGCGGCATGACGGCCTCCACGGGAGGCGGGCCCAAGGTGCTGCGGTGGATGGTGATGCTCAAGCAAAGCGCCCTCGAGCTGGTGAAGTTGCTGCACCCGAGGTCCGTGCAGCTTCTGAGGCTGGGCGGTCAGGTGGTCAGTGAACCTGTCGTCATCGAGATCGGAACGTTCTTGGTCATCTATATGGCTGCGTGGTTTGGGGGCTTCCTCATCCTGGCGGCCACCGGGCTTGACTTGATCAGCGCCGCCTCCGGCGCTATCGCCTGCCTGGGCAACATCGGGCCCGGGTTCGCCAGCGTGGGCCCCACCGGCAACTATGCGCACCTCAGCGACATCGCGAAGGTCGTGCTGAGCCTGCTCATGGTGGTCGGCCGGCTGGAGCTGTACGCCGTCCTGGCGGCGCTACACCCGGGGTTCTGGCGGCAACGGTGACGGGGCCGACGACCCGTGGCTCCGGGGCTTCGGGGCTTGGTCGCTTCACCCCGTGCGGCGGCCGAGGAGCGACGCCGCCCGGGACGCCTCGGTCTACCCGAAGACGGGGGCCAGCTCCAGGGTGAAGCCCGGCAACTCCGGCTCCAGCGCCACGTGGGTAGCCTCCGGGTAGCGATCCGCCTCTCCGCCAGGGCGGTACAGCTCGACCGTCCGTCCTTCCGGGTCGATGAGGACCGCCAGCTGGGCCCCGTTGGCGAGATAGCTGTGCATCTTCTCCCGCAGCTCGGCGAGAGTGTTGGACGCCGAGCGCACCTCGAAGACCACGTCCGGGCATAGGGGTGGAAAGCCCTCCCGGTCTTCCCGAGCTAACGCCTCCCAGCGCGCCCGTCGCACCCAGGAGGCGTCCGGAGAAAGAAGCGCACCGTCCGGCAGCTTGAACCCTGTCGAGGAGTCAAAAACGTACCCTAACCTTGTTTGGGCGTTCCAGTTGCTCAGTTGCCTCAACACCTCTGCACTACGCCTGCCGCTTTCGCCTCCCGTCGGGCTCACGACCAGTCTCCCGTCCGCGCTGCGTTCGAACTGATAGCCGGGATTGCGCTGGGAAAGGGCCAGCAGGTCCTCATCCGTGACCCGGCGCAGCAGGTCGAGCTTGACAGCCACCGCTGCTTTCCCCCTTGTATGCGGAGCGCTCCGCCTTTTTGGAAAGCGCCTTCGGATTTCCCGCTCCGGCGGAGCACACCCAACGGTTCCGCCGCATGCCAACCGACCACCCGCCCAACCCCCCGATGAGCGCCCGCCCGACGTGCCGGCAACGGTGCCCCTCCCGTTCCAGGAGGGGCCCCAGCGTCCTCGGGATGTTCATGTCCAGCAGGAAGTTCATGGCCGGCGCTCACTTGGGAGCGGGATCCATCGCTCCTGCGTCACCCAAGCGGCATACTCAAGCGCCTCGTAAATGTCCTCCCGCTCAAGTTCGGGCCACTCGCGCACGATGTCGTCGGCGCTCATGCCCGAAGCCAGGTAAGCTAAGATGGATGAAACGGGCATCCGCAGCCCGCGGATGCACGGCTTCCCGAAGCATTTCTCCGGGTCGAGCGTGATCCGCTGGAAGACGGGATGACGAAACTCCATGCGACCGCCCTCCCGACACTGTGTCACGTTCGGCCAGCCGCCCCCCGGCACCGGTTTGGGCCATACCGGCTCGCTTGCACATGGCCCCTCACGGCGTGTCGGCCGCCTCTTCTCCAGCCGGCAGGTAGGCATCTACGGCCCGTAGAGTTCCCCGACGATGCTGTGCGCGAGGCGACCATCTTGGGCCAAACCCAAAAGCCTTGCCACGGGATCCCCTGCGCCCCGGCGCCGATCGGCGGATCGGGTGGTTCTCGATGGCCACGCTTTGCGACGTGGGCAGCCTCCCATGAGCTTGCCCAGCTCCGGCCGGTAAACGAACCCACGCACTCCCGGCGCGAGTATACCATGCGGGCGGCGTTCAGCCTCGGGTCGGAACGAAGGGAACGAAATCCCTGACACGTCGATGGCGCCAAAGCTGGCCGAGACACTTCTGGCCTGGCGCTAGCCGCCACGAGGTTGCATTTGAGGCGAATCGCCAATCGACAAGAGCA
>CAYQLT010000126.1:0-3393 GCA_964418425.1 uncultured Clostridia bacterium | reverse complement strand
GGGGATGTGTTAAAATGCCATGGCCTCAGCCGGGTGTGGACAACCTGGCGGTCGCGGGATCCTCCTGCGGCGCCGGGCCGGCCGACCAGTAGGGGTTATGCCATCTGGAAGCGAGGCGGTGGCATGCAGGGCACAGCGGACGGCGAATCCCAGCGGCTGCAGCGGATCGAGCGGGCCATCCGAGAGATCCTGGAGGCCGTCGGCGAAGACGTCACCCGCCCCGGGCTGCGCCAGACCCCCCAGCGTGCCGCCCGCATGTACCTGGAGATTCTCTCCGGGCTGCACGCCGACCCGGTCCAGGAGCTCACCATCACCCACGAAGAGGGCGCAGGGGATCTGGTGGCGGTCACGGACATCCCTCTGCACTCCTTGTGCGAACACCACCTGCTGCCCTTCACCGGGCGGGTGCACATCGCCTATCTGCCCGCCGAGGGACGCCTGACGGGGCTGTCCAAGCTGGCGCGGCTGGTGGAAGGTTACGCCCGCCGGCCCCAGGTGCAGGAACGGCTCACCCACCAGATCGCCGACGCCATCGAGGCGCGGCTACGGCCCCGGGGGGTGGCCGTGCTCGTGGAGGCGGAGCACCTCTGCATGATCATGCGGGGGGCCCGCGCCGAGGGCTCCCGGGCGGTGACGATGGCGGTGCGGGGGCTGTACGCGCAAGACCCCGCCGAGCGCGCCGCCGTCACGGCCCTGTTGCGCCGGCGCCCCCTGGCGGCCATGGCCTGAGCGCCCGCCAGCGGGCCCGCCGGTGGCCGCATGGGTCGGAGTGCCCGCGGACGCGGGGCTCCGGTGTTTGAGGACGACGGCGGGAGCGGCGGGCCTTACGCTCCGCCGGCGATCTCGGACAGCGCCGCGCGGGCGGTGCGTACCACCTCATCGATGACGGCCTCGTCGTGGGCAAGGCCCACGAAGGCGGCCTCCAGCATCGCGGGCGCCATGTGGACCCCCCGGGCCAGCATGGCATGGAAGAACCGCCCGTAGAGTTCCGAATCGGCCTGCTGCGCCTCATCGAAGTCCTTCGGCGCGTACCGCTCGAAGAACAACCCCACCATGCCGCCGACCTGCGTGACCGACAGACCCACCCCGGTTTCCTGGGCGGCCTGCCGCAGCCCCTGCGCAAGCCGTCCGGCCAGCGCCTCCAGGCGCTCGTAGGTGCCCGGGCGCTCAAGCTGCTGGAGTGTCGCCAACCCCGCCGCCACGGCGATGGGGTTGCCGGATAGCGTGCCCGCCTGGTAGACGGGGCCCGAGGGTGCCACCTGTTCCATCAGCGCGCGAGGGCCGCCGTACGCCCCCACCGGCAAGCCGCCGCCGATCACCTTGCCCAGGCAAGTCAGGTCGGGCATGACGCCAAAGCGTCCCTGCGCCCCGCTCCATCCCACCCGAAACCCCGTGATCACCTCGTCGAAGATGAGCAGGCTCCCGTGCCGGCGGGTCAGCTCCCGCAGGTTCTGCAGGAAGCCCGCATCCGGCAGGATCACGCCCATGTTGGCCGCCACGGGCTCCACGATGACCGCCGCCACCTCCGAGCCCCACCGCCCAAACAGTGCCTGCACGTCCTCGAGATGGTTATAGCGGGCCAGAAGGGTCTCGGCGGCGGCCGCCGGGCTGACGCCGGGGGATGCCGGTGCCGATGGGACGGCACCCCAAGCCGAGCCCGAGGGCGACGGCCCGGCGGCTTCGGCGCCCTCCGAAGGCCCACCCGTCGGGCTGTAAATGGCCGCCCCGGAGCCAGCCCTCACCAGCATGCTGTCGGAGTGGCCGTGGTAACAGCCTGCGAACTTCACCACGTAGCGCCGCCCGGTGACAGCCCTCGCCAGGCGCAGGGCGCTCATGACCGCCTCGGTTCCGGAGTTGACCAGGCGCACCATCTCCACCGAGGGCAGGGCGGAGACGATGAGCTCGGCCAGCTCCACCTCGGCGGCTGTGGGCATGCCGAAGCTGGTGCCGCCGGTAGCGGCCCGCTTCACGGCTTCGACGACCGCAGGGTGCGCGTGCCCCAGGATGACGGCGCCCCACGACTGCACCAGGTCGATATAGCGCCGTCCCTCCACGTCCCAAACGTAGGGGCCCTCGCCCCGCTCCACAAAGACCGGCGTCCCGCCCACGGCCCTAAACGCCCGAACGGGGCTGTTGACACCCCCGGGGATCACCTGCCGGGCCCTTTGAAACCACGCCTCGTTGGACCGCTCCTGCCGCATGGGGCGCCGTCCCTCCCCTGCTTGCCCCGCTCACGTCCCCTGGCGCGCCAGGGTTCACGCCCCTGGACCTGGCTCGGTTCGCGCCCTTCGGCCCGCCCCGGCTCACGTCTCGCTCAGCCATCGGGCGGCGTCCACCGCGTGGTAGGTGATGATGAGGTTGGCCCCCGCCCGCGCCACCGCCGTCAAGACCTCCAGCACCACCTGCCGGCGATCCAGCCACCCGTTTGCGCAGGCGGCTTCGATCATGGCGTACTCCCCGCTCACGCAGTAAGCGGCCAGCGGAGCCGATACCGCCTCCCGTACCTGCCGCAGCACGTCGAGATACGCCAGGGCCGGCTTGACCATGACGATGTCGGCGCCCTCGGCGAGGTCCAGCTCCACCTCCCGCAGCGCCTCCCGGGCGTTGGGCGGATCCATCTGATAGCCCCGCCGGTCCCCGAACGAGGGCGCCGACCCGGCGGCCTCCCGGAACGGCCCGTAAAAGGCCGAGGCGTACTTGGCCGAATAGGCCATGATGGGCACATCTTCGAACCCCTCCCGGTCGAGGGCCCGCCGGATGGCGGCCACCTGCCCGTCCATCATGGCGCTGGGGGCCACCACATCGGCTCCGGCCCGGGCCTGGGAGACCGCAGTCGAGGCCAGCCTCTTGAGCGTGGCGTCGTTGTCCACCTCGACCCGACCCCGCCGCCCGGCCAGGATCCCGCAGTGCCCGTGGTCGGTGTACTCGCACAGGCACACGTCGGCCATGACCACCAGTTCGGGCAGGCGGGTCTTGAGGTGGGCGATGGCCTGCTGGATCACCCCGTCGGGGTCGTCGGCGCCGCTTCCCCGGGCATCTTTGGCCGGGGGTATGCCGAACAGCAAAACCGCCCGCACGCCTGCCTCAGCCGCCCGCCCCGCCGGTTCGTGAACGCGGTCCACCGGCCAGCGCATCACGCCGGGCATGGCCGGTACCGGTTCGGGCGGGCGGCCGGCCGGCTGCACGAAAAGGGGGTAGATGAACATCGCCGGCGAAAGCCGGGTCTCCCGCACCAGCGCCCGCAGGGCCGGCGAGGCGCGCAGGCGGCGCGGGCGCACGACCCGGTCAAGCTCGCCGACCCTGCCTTCACCCAGAGCGCTCGCCAGGCCTGCTTTCACGTCAACGCTCATGGGCCGACACCCCTTTCTCCTCTGGCGGGCGGGGGCCTGGGTC
>CAYQLT010000125.1:0-3720 GCA_964418425.1 uncultured Clostridia bacterium | reverse complement strand
GGGGTACTGGGCGGGGGACCGCCCGGGAGAGCGGGTCGCTGCCGGGCCGCTTCTTAGTCACGCTCACGGCCTCGATCCCGAGGCTCCCGAGGGAGCCGGGGTCGAGGCCGTGACGTTTTTGTGCTGCTGCGTGGCAGGTCCTGGACTTTGGCGTCGTTTCTGTGGTCCGAAGAGGACTGTGGTTCCGGGGGCTGTTCTGCAAGAGTTTGCCAGGTAGGGCGTGCAAGATTCTGGCACCGCTGCATCCCACGGCATGGAGCGGACTGTGGCGCCCTGCAACGGTCAGCCGTGCACGAAGAGTACCCCTTAGGGGGTACCCCGGAACTGTGACGGGGCGAAGCTTTCGGCGTGCGCCCGGACGCTCACTGAGTGCCTGGCCATACGTCCTGCCGAAGCACTTACCCAGCGCATCGATCTCCGCTGCCACTTGGGCGGCTTTTCGCCCCAGGGAAACGGCCGCCTACATCCGCCACCAGCTGAAGCTGGCCGGGGCCGACCAGGAGCTGTTCACCGCCAAGGCCCTCGACCCCATCCACTGGGCCTGCAACCGGCTCCCGCGACCCATCCACCAGCTGCCCCACCTTTGCCTGATGGCGGCGGCTGGCCAGGATCGCCTGGTCGATCACGACCTGGTCGAGGCGTGCGCGTGCCAGCCTAAAAGTTGCCAAGCCCGGTTCCCGTGACCTCTGCCGAGCGGCGTCGCACGGCGCGCCGCGCGACGCCGTCCTCCTGCACCAACTGGTGGCCGCATGGCGGCGCGCTCGCGCCATGCCGGCCTTGGATGAGCTTCATCGGCGCTCCCTCGAAAAAGGCGCGCTTCCCCTAGCGGAGGGGGGACCGAAGAAGAAGTCAAGGCCGTCCGCCGCCAACGGACAGGGAGCCGATGCCGGATCGGCCGGTATCCGTCGTCGTATCGCGACCCGAGGGCGCGGACTGGGGCGGAGCCGATTCGCCCTGTTGCGGGCCGACCCGCTACTTCGCCTCACCGCTGCTCGCTTTGCGTCCGGCGGGCGTGCGCCGTCACCGCGGCCATAATCCTGGGAAACCCCCAGGAGCCCAAGAAGTAGCTGGCCGTCATCACGCCCCCCATCATCGCGCCCGTAATGCCCGGGGAGGCGGTGTCCGCGCCGGTGAGCAGGAGGTTTCGCACGGGGGTGCGGGGGCCCAGCCATCCTCGATGAAAGCGTTCGGGAGTCGCTGGAAGGCCGTAGACGGCGCCCCTCGGTGCACCCGTGAAGTGTTGCACCGTCAGCGGAGTGGAAAGCTCCTGGTAGACCACGAGCTGCCGGAATCCCGGGTAGTGACGCTCGACCAGGCCCAGCAGGGCCTCAGAGATGGTTCGCTTCAGTGCTTCATAATCGTCGCCCCGGCGCCTCCAGGGCCGGGAGCGCCAGGGTTCGAACAGCTCGTAACCGACGGGTGCGATGACCTCCGCCACGGGCTTGGCGACCCCAGGATCCTTGAGCGACGGAAACGAGAGGTAGGCCATGACGGCCCGTCCCTGGCTCAGCTCGTTACGCCGCTCGAACAGAGCGTCGTGGTCATAGCCCTCAAACAGCCAGTGGTTCTCTCCTCGAAAGCCGAATGCGGCTGGACTTTCCCGCAGCCCCAGGTACAACGACACCACCCCAAACCCGCTGAAGGCCACTCGATCGAGGGCAGCCCGCGTCTCCTCTCCCAGTGGGGCGTCAGGCAGCAGCCTGACCAGGGTCGCGTAGGCACCGGCGCCGGAGACCACCGCCGGTGCGTGGAATTCGATTTCCGTAGCCGACGCACCTCGGCGGCACAGCGCCCTCACTCCGCATGCGGCTCCGTCCTTCACGAGAATCTCGGTCACCTCGCAGTTGACTCGGACCTCGCCGCCGGCCTCCCGCACGATGGGCACCACCGCTTCGGCAATGGTGCCAGCCCCGCCCTCCGGGTAGTAGCCGCCGGCCAGGTAGTGCTGGACGATGAGGGCGTGCATGGCAAACGCGCTCTGCGACGGCGGTAGCCCGTAGTTGGCCCATTGGGAGGCCAGGATCCCCTTCAGCCTCGGATCCCGGAAGCGGGCGTCCAAATAGGCCTTCGTGGTCTGAAGCGCCCTGCCTCGGACGGTACGGTTGAGCCCTCTCAGCAAAGCTGCGAGCGGCGACCTCAAGCTGGCGACGGCCATCTCCCTCTGATACCACCGGGCGACTGCCCGCACCTCCCGGAAGTACTGCCGGATGGCGTCGGCTTCATCGGGAAAGTGGCGGATGAGATCCTGTTGAAACGCTCGAGGGTCGTCGGGCATCTCGACCGTCAGGTCAGGGTAGACGAACCTGTCGAACCTGGGGGGCATTTTCCGCCAGCGGACACGGGATCCGGTGATGAAGTCGAAGATCTGGCGAAAGAATGACCCCTCCCCCATCTCCCCGACGTAGTGCAAGCCCACGTCCCACGTGAAACCCTGGCGCGAGAAGGTCTGAGTGAAACCACCCGGCTTGAAGTGGCGCTCGAGCACGAGCACTTGCTTGCGAGCCACCTGGGCGACGACACTGGCAAAGGCCAGAGCACCCATGCCGGAACCGATGACGATGACGTCGTATGTACGTAAGGCGGTGCCGACCTTCGACATGGCGAACCTCCCGGTACCTGTGCCGATCTCAACCCTGAGCTTAAGGCCGGCGCCTGCAGGATGGCAACTAACCGAAGTCAGAAGCCAGAGAGTCGCCGGTCACATGACGCCGGTCACTGGCCGAATGCAGCGGCCCGGTGGTCCCCAAGGGCGATATCAGGTCGTCGGCTGGTACGACATGGACGGAGACGCGCCTCCAGGCTCGCTCGGCGAGCGGGCCAGTACCCCACGGCCGGCATCTCTCCAGAGCTTGTGACGGTAAACGAGGAGGTCCTGCGCCAGCCTGGGTAGCCTCCCGCCACCGGGACCGTCATAGGCAGGTAACGCGCCGTTCAGTCCAGTTCCCGGCCCGGACCCGTGCGGTCTCGCAGGCAAGACGTTTCTTACTTCATCGTTCATGCGGATACCCCCTGGAGCGGGCAGGCTTGGCGCGTGGATGAGCCTTCTCGCCTCGCCTCGAAGCGCACGTGGCCGCATGTGTGTCGCACCTGCGGCTGTCGCGTTTCACCCGGCTGCGGGCGCGAGGTGTAACCGTCGTCCCGGCGCTCGCCTTTCCCCCGTCGGCCTGACTGCGACCGCCTTTCGAGACCCGGCGTTCGACCGGTTACCACCCCGCCCGGGGCGCAGGTTTGTCCTGAAGGAAGCCCTGTTGCCGTTTGCACGGGGCCTGACGGAGAGCGGCCTCCTTCACCCTGTGACGAACGCGCAGGGTCCCGGAGGCACCGGGGTTGGCCCACAGCCCTTTGCAGCACAGCTCCCCCACCTGCCCTTCGTAACCGCTTCCGGAAGCGGGCCGCAGCACCGCCCGCCGACCCGAGCGGGCAGCAGCTCCGGATGGGCCCACAACCCCGCCACGGACCATCCCGCCTGTTCGGGCGACGGCCTCTGCGGCCTGCTCACCGTGGAACCGCGCCGTACACGCGGCTTCCGCCGCAACCCCCGGTAGGGTTCCGGCGCCTCCCGTCGAATGACGCTGCTGCTGCCGGTCGTCGCGCCGTACGGGGATGGCGTCATGCTGCCGTGAGCGCGTAGGACCGGTGAGGGGAGGTTTCGATGGTCCGGCAACGGGTTCGCCGAGGCGAGGTGGCAATGAGAGGCACCGTGCGCGGCCAGCACGTGCG
>CAYQLT010000124.1:1383-3825 GCA_964418425.1 uncultured Clostridia bacterium | reverse complement strand
CCGGCGCGGGCTCGGGTACGTCATAGCTTACGGGGCAGCGGCAGCCATCTTCTTCGCCGCCGGATGGGCCGTGGGCCGTCTGGACCTGACCGGCGCCTCGGGCGGCTACGCACAGCTGCAACGGGAATTGGTGGCCAAGTCCCTTCAGGAGGAGCTCTGGAGGGCAGTGGCCTCTCCGCAGTGGGAGGTCCTGCCCCTGCAGGTGGACACGGTGTTGAGCCGGACCCTGGCGTTTGTGGCGATTTCCGGCACCAGCTCCACGTGCCGGCTGCAGGTGCTGGCGTCAGGCGTCGCCCCGCCCCCCAGGGGGTTTCGCTACGAGGGCTGGGTGTGGCTTCGCGACGGCAGCGCACGCCGCGTGGGGTTCCTGGAGCCGGTCGGGCCCCAGAGGTGGGGGCTGACGGCCGTGGTGCCCGTGGCCGCCCGGGAGGTTCAGTCGCTGCAGATCTTCCTGGAGCAGGCGCCTGCCCGGGCGGGTGCAGGGGTGCCATCGGCGGCGCAAAGCCCCGGTACCCTGGCCCCCGGGCAGACTCCCACGGGCCGCAAGGTCATGTGGGGCCAGCTGTGGGCGGCCGTGGACGGTGAAGGGTGGTAGCCCCCACGGCTCCTGCACCGGGGGTTTCCCGGGCGACCGGGTCGTTGCGCATCTTTTGAGGCCGGCCGAAGCGGCGCACCAGCTCGGGGGTGGCCATCCAGAGGATGCGCAGGGGTTCCTGCACGCGTGCCCGGCGAGCGCCGTCGGGATGGTACAGCCGTAGAAGCCATCGCTCGTATCGAGCCAGCCACCGGTGCGCCGGGGCGGGCGGGAGCTCGTGGACCTCGAACCCCAGCCGCCCCGCCCCGCGGTGCAGCAAGGTCTTGCCGTAAAAGGCCACCGCCGGAACCGGCAGCTGGCCGGCCTCGGCTTGCGCCGCCAGAAGCCCCAGCGCCAGGCGCAGCTCTCCCATGAGGCGGGAGATCTGCACGCTGGGGTTCGCCCCGCTTTCCTCCCACAGCCGGGCGAAGCGCCGGTTGTTGAGGTGAAGCTCCCCCACCCAGTCCCCCCGGCGCACCACCCAACCCCCGCGCAGCCGGACCTCCCCACCCGGCCAGCGATGAAACCCGATGCGAACCACCTGGCGGCTGTCGCCGGCTATGTCGCGCAGGCCAAACGCCCGGGCGAACAGCCACTCCCACGCGGCCCACAGCAAAAGGGCCAGGCGCCGGGGCCGGGAGAAGACCGGAGCTGTCCACGGTCGTGACCTCACAGCCCCACCCCCGGCCGCCCGGCAGCCGTGGGCTCACCCAGCAACTGGGAGAGGGTCACCCCGACCAGCCCCACAAGGCGTGCATGCTCCACTGCCGCCGCAAGGCTCTGCAAGAGGGCCTCCCGGGCCGCCGCAGGCCCCGCGTCGTGCAGGTCGATGATGGCTCCCGGCTCCACCCCCCGGACCATGGCCTCCCTCAGGCACGAAAGCGCCAAAGCCGGCCTGTAGTCCGGGGGCGCGCTGGACCACAGCACCACGGCCAGGCCCATTCGCCGTGCGGCCCAGCTCGCTCCCCCGTTGAAGTGTCCCCACGGAGGTCGGTAAAAGCGCGGTCGCACCCCCGTAGCCGCTTCGATGGCCTGTACTCCCAGGCGCACCTGGCGCAGGGTGGCCACGGGCCCCTGCAGCCACAGGTGGCGATGCGTCAGGCCGTGCAGGGCCACCTCGTGGCCCCGCTGCACCATCTCCCTGGCCACGTGCCCGAAGCGGCGCAGGCGGTGCGAGAGCACGAAGAAGGTTCCCCGGAACCCCGCGGCCTCGAGGATATCCGCCACGGCCGGGGTGCCCTCGGGGTCCGGGCCGTCGTCGAAGGTAAAGGCCACCCCTCCCGCCCCTGCCGGTCCCCGGCAGATCACCCCCCGGCGCAACCCTCGAAACCAAACGTGCGCGCCGAGGCTCCAAAGGGCCCAGGCCCCTCCCGCCAGGCCCGCCGCGGCGACCACGCTCGGCGACATCGGCCCGATTTCGCCCCTTACGCCAGGCGCTCCAGCACCGCCCGAGCTGCCCGGGTGGCGGCGTCCGGGCGGCCGAGCCGCCGGGCCCGCTCGGACATGTCCAGCCGGCGCTGTTCGTCGCGCACCAGTGCCGCCACCAGGCGGCCCACCTCGGGTGCCGAGGCCGCCACCACCCCCGCGCCGTGCCGGACCAAATACTCCGCGTTGCCCTCTTCCTGGCCGGGGATGGGAGCGTGCACCACCAGCGGCAACCCGGCCGCCAGCGCCTCCGACACAGTCAGTCCGCCCGCCTTGCTCACCAGCAGGTCCGAGGCGCCCATCAGCTCATGGATGGCCTCCACGTAGCCCAGCAGCAACACCCGATTGGGCGCGTTGCGCAGAGTCCGGGACAAGACGCCGTACAGCCTGCGGTCGTGGCCCGTGACCACCACCACCTGCACGGGCGCCTCCCCGTAGGCGAC
>CAYQLT010000124.1:0-1283 GCA_964418425.1 uncultured Clostridia bacterium | reverse complement strand
GTTACGCTGAAGGCGCCCGGCGCGAGGCCCTCCTGGCGCAGCTGCCCCATCACGCCGCCCGGCGTGGGGTGCGTGGAGATGACCACCCGGGGGCGGGCCGCCTGTATCACCTGGCGCAGCGCCCCGAACCCCAGGTGATACAGGCGCTGCTGCCAGAAAGAGTCGGGCCGCACCTGGCCCGTGCGCACGTAAAACTCCCGCCACAGCGCGGGTGCAGCTCGCACCGAGTAGACGTACGCCATGCGGGTGGCGGCGTTGAGCACCGGGTTGACCAGGTCGAAAAAGTCCAGGGTGAACAGCCGCAGACCCGGCCGCTCAGCCCGCGTCGCCTCTGCCAGGGCCCGCGCGGCCTGGATGTGCCCGTTGCCGTAAGTGGCCGCCAGCGTCAGGATATCGCAGGGGCCGAGCCCCTCAGGGACCCGCCGGGGCCACAACCGCCGAAGCGGCGGGGCAGGAAGCCTCCGGATCCGCTGGATGCGCCGCAGGGGCACCTCCAGGATGCGGCTCGGGGCGGACCTCAACGCCTCAAGCCGGCGGTCGATACCGGCCCGCAGAAACCGGCCACCGGAAGTGCCTTCCACCAGGTGATGGACGCCTCCCGATCCACGCTTGAGGTCCGCCGAGCCCGGCAGCTGCGCGGGCGCTCAGGACCTCCCTGACAAGTTATCCGCCTCCCTGGTGAGGACCTGCCTCGGGCAGGGCCCAACGGGTCGCCGAACCGGCAATACCCCCAGGCGCCCGGTCAGAGCAGCGTGCCTTCGGGCTGGCCGCCCCGGCCCACAAGCTTGACCAGGGCTGAAGCGATGGCGCGCTGCTCGCCCTCGTCGGCCGCCATCCACAGTTCCTTGAGCAGGCGCTGCTGGGGGTTAGCCGGGTCCACGTGCCGCGCCAGGAAGTCGCCGATGCGAGCCGCGTTGGAAACCAGCTCCGGGCCCTCGATGCCCGCACTGCGCCCGGCCTGCACCGCCCGGGCCAGCCAGCGCTTCCATTGGGTCCAGTCCAGCTCGCCTTCCACGGGTCCCCTCCCCTTTGCGGGTGAATGATGCGCGGGACGTCGACCGCGCACCCACCAGAATGCCCGGCCCCACGCTCCCGTACGCGCCGGGTGAGGGCGATGGCCGCAGAAGCGCCATCCGGCCTCAGGGCCGGTGACCGGATACCGGATGGGGCGCAGGGAGGCGACGCCAGGGCAGGGAGAGAGGTAACCCCTGCGACCGTGGAAAAGGGTGGCTCCTCGGGCAGGATTCGAACCTGCAACCCCCCGGTTAACAGCCGGGCGCTCT
>CAYQLT010000123.1:0-3938 GCA_964418425.1 uncultured Clostridia bacterium | reverse complement strand
ATCGCCGGCAGTCGTCACGGAGACGGAACAACGCCCCATCGGGGCCATGGTGGTCACGTTGATTTACATGGCGCTCATCGTTGCGTCGTGGGGGTACATGTACTGGGTCCTGTTGAGCAGGGGGTGAGGTTGTGCACGTTCACGCGTACGAGCGCCGCTGGATGTACCTCACAGGGATCATGCTGGCGGTCTTCTTCGTGGCGATCCTGGGGGCGCTTTTCGGCGCGGGGATCCAGCTTCCCGGCATATCCGGCCAGGTGCGCCCCGACCGCCTGGACCAAACTCCTCCCTTCGACCGGTTGGGCGTGCGGGAGCTGGGCCCCGGCCGCTATGAGGCGAACATGGTGGCCTTCATCTGGGGTTATACCCCCAACGAGATCCGGGTGCCCGCCGGCTCCACCGTCACCTTCCGCATCACCAGCCGGGACGTGACCCACGGCTTTCGGGTGGCGGACACCACCATCAATACCATGCTGCTTCCGGGTCAGGTCTCCGAGTTCACCTACACCTTCAAGAAGCCGGGCACCTACCTCTTCGTCTGCCACGAGTACTGCGGGATCGGGCACCACACCATGTTCGGCCGGATCATCGTGCAATGAGGAAGGGGCTGTCCACCTTGAGCGCAGCCGAGCGTAAGCTGGTTGCCTGGCACCTGTATGTGGCCATCCTCGCCCTGGCCATCGGCGCATCTCTGGGGCCGCTGCAGGCCCTGGAGCACGCCGGCGTCAACCTCTACGGGTACCTGCCCTTCTTGAAGACGTACTACCAGGGGCTGAGCCTGCACGGCGTTCTCAATGTCCTGGTCTGGACCACCTTTTTCATCTGCGGCTTTCTGCTGTTCGTCACCGCCCACGGGCTGCGACGCCCCCTGTACAGCCTCAAGTTGGGCTGGATCACCTTCGGGCTTATGGTTGTCGGGCTTTTGGGTGCCGCCTGGGCGCTGGTCACCAATAACGCCACGGTCCTTTTCACCTCCTACCCGCCGTTGAAGGCCCATCCCCTGTATTACCTCGGTCTCACGCTGGTGGTGGTGGGCACGTGGCTTCTCTCGGCCAATGTCTTCCTGACGTGGCGAAGCTGGCGGCGGGATAACCCCGAGGCGCGTACCCCCCTTGCACCCTTCGGCGCCATGGTGACGCTGGTCATGTGGGACATCGCCACCCTGGGCATCGCGGCCGAGTTTCTCCTTCAGCTCATCCCGATGTCGCTGGGGCTGACGGCCGGGGCCGACCCCCTGCTTTCCCGGGCGCTGTTTTGGTTCACCGGCCATCCCATCGTCTACTTCTGGCTTCTGCCCGCCTACATCTCCTGGTACGCCATGGTTCCCGACCAGGCAGGCGGACGGCTGTTCTCGGACCCGCTGGCCCGCCTGGCGCTGCTGTTGTTCATCCCCCTGTCGGTGCCGGTCGGCTTCCACCACCAGTTCACCGACCCCGGCATCTCCCAGGGATGGAAGCTGGTGCACGGGCTGCTCACCTTCGCGGTCTTCTTTCCCAGCGCCCTGACCGCCTTTACGGTCCTGGCCTCCCTGGAGAATGCGGGAAGAGCCCGAGGCGGCAAGGGATGGCTGGGGTGGGTGGCCAGGCTCCCCTGGCGGGATCCCTCGGTGGCCGCCCAGGTGCTGGCCATGGTGCTGTTCGCCTTCGGCGGCATCAGCGGGCTGGTCAACGCCTCGTACAACCTCAACTTGATGGTGCATAACACCGCATGGGTGCCGGGGCACTTTCACCTGACCGTCGGCTCCGGCGTGACCCTGACGTTCATGGGTATCTCGTACTGGCTGGTTCCGTACCTGACCGGTCGCAGGCTCTGGAGCCCCAAGGTGGCGCTCACCCATGCGTGGCTTTGGTTCATCGGGATGCTCGTCTTCGGCCGCGGGATGCACTGGCTGGGCATGCTCGGCGCCCCCCGCCGCACCATGCTGGGAGCCGCCTCCTACGCCGCCCTCAACCCCGAGTGGCGCGCGCCGGCGGCCATGGTGGCCGTGGGCGGCACCATCCTGGCCGTCAGCCTGGTGCTGTACCTGGTGCAGATGGCCATGACCATCTGGTTCTCCAGGGAACGGTCGGACGTGCGGGTGCCCGAGGCGCAGGCCGTCTCCGGGCCGGATCATGCGCCTTTCGTCTTCGAGCAGTGGCGATACTGGGTGGGCGCAGCCCTGGTGCTCACGGCGGTGGCGTACGTGCCCAGCATCGTGCAGCTCATCGCCCGCCTCAATCCCGTGCCCGGGTTGCGGGTGTGGTAGCGCCCGCTTGCCATCCCCGGGGGTCCGGCCGGCAGTGCGCCCCCCTGGCCGGAAGCGGGCCCCCGGGACCGGGCCGGGGTAACCCCACCGGTCAGTCCTTCCCGGCGGAACCGGGGCCCAGGGCCTGGGGGAAAAAATCGGGCCTGGAAGCGAGGACCCGAAGCAGGGCCGCCACCACGTCCGGATCGAACTGGGTACCGCAGTGGCGCACGATTTCCTGAAGGGCCTCATGCACCGGCAAAGCGGGCCGGTAGGGACGATCCGACGTCATGGCGTCGAAGGCGTCGGCCACCGCGAAGACCCTCGCGATGAGGGGAATCTCCTCGCCCTTGAGCCCCGCGGGATACCCGCCCCCGTCGTAGCGTTCGTGGTGGTGGAGCACCACCGGAATGGCAGGCCTCAAGAACGCCACCCGTTCCAGCACCTGATGGCCCAGCCGGGGATGGGTGCGCATCACCTGCCATTCGTGTTCGCTTAACGGCCCCGGCTTGTGAAGCACGGCGTCGGGAATCCCGATCTTGCCGATGTCGTGAAGCAACCCGCCCCGGTACAGCGCCTGGGCCTCCGAGCGCGAAAGCCCCATGGCGGCCGCGATCTCCTGGGCCAGCTGCGCAACCCTGCGGGAATGGCCTTCGGTATCTCGATCCCGTACGTCGAGGGCGGCTGTGAGCGCCTCCAGGGTGTCGTCGTACGCCCGCTCCAGGGCCCGATACAGCCGGGCGTTTTTCACCGCGGTCGCCGAGTGATCCGCCAGGCTGGTCAGCAGGTGGACCGTCTCGGGGCTGAAGGCGCCCGGCCGCCGCCGCCACGCCACCAGTCCCCCCACCAGCTCCCCACCGGCTGCCATGGGAACCGCCAGCACGGAACGTATACCGTCCAGACGGGCCAGGGCCCGGAAGGGGTAGTCGGGCTCGACTTCGGTGTCCAGCACCTGAACCGCCCGCTGCTCGGCCACCGCCCGCCCGATGGCACCCTGCCCCGGCCGGATGGCGGCGCGGGTGACCGCCTCCACAAAGCGTGGGGAAGCCCCGTGGCAGGCGGTGACCGACAGAAGCCCCGTCGCGGCGTCGTACTGGAAGACCCCGGCAGCGTCCGAGCCGGTCAGCTCCGCACCGTAGCGGGCCACCGTGGTCAACACGTGCTGGAGGTCCAGGCTGGAAGCCACCTCCCGCCCGATCTCCTGAAGGGCACGCACCTGCCGGTAGGCTTCCTGCAACTCCTGGTACATGCGGTCCAGCTCCTCCGCCCTGCGCTGCAGGCGCTCCACCAGGGAGATCCCGTGCAGGGCCAGAGCCGCATGCTGTGCGAAGGAGCTGAGCGCCTCGTGTTCCCATGGCCGGTAGGCTCGCACCTGGCGGTGGTAGACGGCCACCAGCCCCATGGGCCGTCCTTCCAGGATCATGGGAAACAGGCCGATGGCCGCCAGCCCCTCCGACAGGGCCAGACGGCGCAGGGCAGGCCACCGATCCAGCTGGGCCACGTCGGCCACCGCCATCGGTTCGCCCTGCTCCATCACCCGCCAGCCCGGCAGCTCGCCCGGGAAGGCCACCACCGCCTCCACGTACTCCCGGGAGACACCGCGAAACCAGGCGCACCGCGCGCCCCCTTCCGGGTTGACCAGAAAAAGGGCGGCACCGTCGGCCGCCACCAGTGCCATCGCGTGCTCGCCCACCAGGCGGTACATGGAGTCTCG
>CAYQLT010000122.1:0-3954 GCA_964418425.1 uncultured Clostridia bacterium | reverse complement strand
ATCTCCTTTCCGCCGGAGGGGATGTGCCGCAAATGCAGGGGAACGCGGCCCACGTGCTGTACGTCTGGGACTACCACCACGGCCAGGCTACCCGGGTGGTGGTGGGTGGGTGCCCGCCCCTGCGCGGCCGCACCATGGCCGAGCGCCAGGAGTATCTGGCCCGCCACCACGACCGCCTTCGGGCTCTGGTCTGCCGGGAGCCTCGTGGCCACCGCAACATGCTGGGGGCTTTCGTCACCGAGCCGGTCACCCCCGACGGGGACGCGGGTGTCATCTTCGTGCATCCGGAGGGTTATTTCGAGGCCTGCGGGGACAGCACGTTCAGCGCAGCCGTCGCCCTGCTGGAGTCGGGGATGGTTCCTCGGCAGGTCAGCGACGGCCAGCAGACCCTTCGCCTCGACACGGTGGCGGGCCGGATCGAGGTGCGGGCCACGCTGCGCGGCGGTCGGGTGGTTTCCGTGGCCATGCGCAGCGTCCCGTCCTTTGCTTTGGGGTCGGCCACGCTGGCGGTGGACGGCCTGGGCGAGCTGACAGTGGAGCTGGGATGGGGAGGCCTTCTGTACGCGTTCGTGCCCGCCCAGGCGGTGGGGGTTTGCCTCACCCAACGAGCCGCTCGGCCGCAAGAGCGGGAGAAGGTCATCGAGGTGGGTACCCGCCTGTGGGAGGCGGCGCGCGACCAGCTGGCCTCCCCGATCCCGGGGGTCGCCTCCCGCCGGCCCGTCGATCTCGTTACTCTATACGAGGACCGCAGCGACCACGAGGATGGCGGCGGCGCGCCGGGCTCGGGCGAAACCCGACGCCGGGGCGGGGCAGAGCAGCCCGGGCAGGGCACGGCCGGCATGCGAGGCGCCCGGGTTGCGAACTTCTATGGGCCCCGCACCATGGGGCGTACCCCGTCCGGGACCGGGATCGCCGCACGGGCGGCTATCCTGCATGCGACCGGGCGGCTGGGCGCCGGCGAGCCGTATTATCATGAAAGCCCTCTGGGCCTGCGCTTCGTGGCCCGGGTGGTTCAGGCCGGGCCGGCGGGCACCGTCAGCGAGGTGGAAACCATGTCCTACCTGATGGGGATCGCCACCCTGGTGGTTCGCGACGACGACCCGTTCCCGGAGGGATTCACGCTGTGAGCACCGAGGGGCTTTCCGCTGTGGCCGGCGAGGGGCTTGCGGCCGCGGGCGCGCCCAGGGCGTTCATGACCGGCGCGCAGGCCATCGTCCAGGGAGCCCTGGACGCCGGATGCGATTTCTTTGCCGGTTATCCCATCACCCCCGCCACGCCCATCCTGCTGGGAATGGTACGGGCGCTGCCGGCCAGGGGTGGCGTCGCCATCCAGGCCGAAGATGAGATCGCCGCCATCGGCTTTTGCATCGGGGCGGCCATGACGGGCCGGCGGGTCATGACGGCCACCAGCGGCCCGGGCATCAGCCTCTACAGTGAAAACCTCGGCCTTGCCATCATGGCCGAGGTCCCGCTGGTGGTGGTGGACGCCCAGCGGCTGGGCCCGGCTACGGGCGGTGCGACCACGGTGGCCCAGGGGGACCTGTATTTCGTGCGCTGGGGCACCTCGGGCGGCTATCCCATCGTGGCTCTGGCTCCCAGCACCGCCGAGGAGTGCTATCATCTCACGGTGCGCGCCTTCGATCTGGCGGAGCGGCTGCGCAGCCCGGTGTTTCTCCTGACCGACAAAGAGGTGGTGATGACCGCCGACACGGTGGACGTGACCCGGTTGGTCGCCCCGCCCGTGACGCCGCGCCGGACGGCTTCAGCCGGTGAGGCGTTTCGCTCGTACGGGTTCAGCCGTCCGGAGGAGGTGCCCGCCTTCTCCCCGTTTGGGGGCCCGCACCCGGTTCGGGTCAACACCTCGACCCACGACGAGCTGGGGTATCTCACCAAGGATCCGGTCAAGGTGGATCGGCTCAACCGCCACCTGGCCGCCAAGATCGAGGCGGCCGCCGACGAGATCGAGGCGGTCCGCCTGGACCTACAGCCCCAGGCTTCCACGCTGGTGGTAAGCTACGGCGTCAGCGCCCGCTCGGCCTCCGAGGCTGTGGAGCAGGCCCGCCGGGAGGGTCGCCGGGTCTCCCTGGCCGTGCTGCACTCGGTGTGGCCCCTGCCGGCCCGTGCCCTGAGCCGGGCCCTGGAGGGGGTGCGCCGGGTGGTGGTGGCCGAGCTCAACCTGGGCCAGCTGCGGCTGGAAGTGGAGCGGCTGGCCGCCGGGCGGGAAGTCCGGGGCGTACACCGGGTGGACGGCGAACTGATCACGCCCCAGGAAATCCTGGAGGCCCTGGGATCGTAGCGGAGGCGCTCCAGGCAGTGCGCCGCCATGCCTGAAGGCGGCGCAAGGGCGCGATGGGAGTGAGCGGCGATGGCGACGGTTCGGACGGAGTCGGCAACGGCTCGTTTCTATATCGACGAGGCGCGTCTTCCCTACCCGTTCTGCCCGGGATGCGGACACGGGCGCATCCTGGACGCGCTGGACGCAGCGCTGGGCCGGCTGGGCAGGGATCCCCGGCAGGTGGTCATCGTCACCGACATCGGCTGCGTGGGGCTGTCGGACCAGTATTTCGTGACCAACGGCTTTCACGGGTTGCACGGTCGGTCGGTGACGTACGCCACCGGGATCAAGCTGGCCAACCCGGAGTTGACGGTGGTGGTGCTCATCGGCGACGGCGGCTGCGGGATCGGGGGCCATCACCTCATCCACGCAGCCCGGCGCAACGTGGGGGTAACCGTGCTGGTGTTCAACAACTTCAACTTCGGGATGACGGGCGGCGAGCATTCGGTTCTGACGCCGCTAGGCAGCGTCACCGCCACCACCCGGGACGGCAACCTGGAGTTCCCCATGGACGTGGCCGCCACCATGGCCGTCAACGGAGCGGCCTTCGTGGCCCGCACCACCTCCTTCGACCCGGCCCTCACGGACCTCATCTACGAGGCGCTCTCCACCGACGGCTTCTCGCTGCTGGACATCTGGGAGCTGTGCACGGCCTATTTCGTGCCCAACAACCACTTCAGCCGAAAGCTCCTGGAGCAGACCCTGGCTCGAAGCGGCATGCAGGCGGGCGTCGTGGCCCGCCGGCAGCGCCCCGAGTACAGCCGGGCCGTTCGCCAGGCACCCGGGGCCGTCGGGCAGGCAGACAGCCGACCCGGTGCCGGCATCCGGGCGCTGGAGCCAAAGTTTGCAAGCCCGCTTCGCCGGCGATGTTCGGTGGTGATCGCCGGCGCGGCGGGCCAGAAGGTGCGCAGCACCGCGACGCTGCTGGGCCGCTCGGCAGTGCTGTCGGGGCTTTTTGCCACGCAGCGAGACGACTATCCGGTCACCATCATGACGGGCCACTCCATCTCCGAGCTGGTGCTGAGCCCCGAACCCATCGGCTACACGGGGATTCCCGTGCCGGACGTCATGATCGTGCTGGCCCCGGAGGGGGCCGGCAAGGTGACCCGCCAGCTGGCCGGCATGGGACCCGACGGGCGGGTGTACGTGGAGGCGAGCCTGCATGCCCGGGTGGCGCAAGCGACGAGGGCTCAGGTGGTACCCCTTCAGGGTGAGCGGCTCGGCCGGCGCTCCGTGGCGCTGGCTGCGGTGGCCGCCGTGGCGGAACGGGAGGGATGGGTGAGCGTCGAGGCTCTTCTGGAGGCCTGCGAACTGGAAGGCCGAGCCGAAGTGGCGCAGGAGATGCGCCAGGCCATCCTCTCCCGGGGGCAGATCTGGCAGTAGCTGCCGCAGCGGGCCCGTGAGGTGGGAGGGAGGGCCCGGATCCTTCTCGTGCCTTGCGGGGCTCAGCCTGCGGCATGAGGCTGTGGCAGAGGGGACGGGAGGAGGAAAAGGATGGATTTCTACCCGATGTACGTGGGGGGCCGCTGGGTCGAAAGCCGCAGCGGCAAGCGGTTCACCAGCATCAACCCGGCCAACGGCGAGGTGCTGGGGGAGGTGGCCCTGGGGGACGTGGAGGA
>CAYQLT010000121.1:0-3995 GCA_964418425.1 uncultured Clostridia bacterium | reverse complement strand
TCGTAAAATGCGGCTTTAGCGCCAGAACCGCATTCACCGCGGTCGCGAGGTCACGGTTCTTACCATCGAGGCCCTTGTACAGGTAATAGGTCGTCGCCAGTAGCTCAAGTCTCTTGACCGGCCGCGTCCCGAGATGTCTCACGGCAGTCGCGATCGCCTGCCGTTGCTCGGAAGGCAGTTCCGGCTGCCGGGCCGAAACCGCAGCACCAACACGGTAATGCACACCGAAACCATCCTGATCCGGCTCCACGCTGAGCCACCCCCTCCAACGTAGGATGGCCAGCTCGTTCTCCAGCTCAAAACTATACGGCCCGTAGTGGTAGATAACGAAAGAATACCCTAGAGGCACTCGAAATGTAAATTGCAGGAAAAACGTACACTTCTGTACATGCGTGCTTCCGGTCCTGCTCCCCGTTTCATTGAGCTGGCGGACCAACTCCACTATGATCCACTTTCGGTCAACCGAACCCGTGCCTGCCACGTCACGCCTCCTCTCCTGCCGACCGAGTACCCGCTCAACTCAGAAACTCATCGCATACCTCCCTGACCGCCTTCACGAGCTTCTCATCCCGGGACGCGTAAACCCTGAAGAAAGCCAATGGGGGTAGCACCCTAAACAGGCTCGACTCCCTCGCCCAAGAGGAATAGCGGCTCCCTCTCAATACAGGCAAGGTCAACTCCCGGTCCCGAATCAGAGGCCGATTTTCCATGTCGACGTGTACGTCGTCCCCGAACTTGTCCTGAAGCACCCTTCCAAGCTCCTCGTATCGCCCCTCGTCAGACTGCACGTCCGCTTCCGGAGCCGCGAACGCGACCTTGAAATGCTGCCTCTCAGCGATGATCCTTGCCCACCTCGACCTTCCCGACGCCGCCTCAAGTATCAATGCTTCCGCGTTGCAATCGTTCCACTTCAGGTACTCCTCCGCCTCGACGGGCCATGCCTGACCCGGCAAGAGATCTTGAAGAGCCTGCCGGAGGTGATGGTCGTAAATGCGCCTCACCGGATGATGGTAGACTTGTTGAAACATGAAGTACCGCGCAAGAATCAGACCCCCGGCCGCATGGACCCCTCCCGCTTCGAGCGCTACGACCGGATCCCCCGTCTCTGGAGACCTAGCGAAGGTGAGAGTATGTACCAAGCGATGTAGGTCGAACTCTCCATACTTCACTCCCGTATGAAGGCTGTCCCGAAGAAGGTAGTCCATCCGGTCAGCCCCGAAAACTCCTGTAATCAGGTCCGTGAGGAACTGATGCTTGGCCGAGAGAGGCACATTCGCAAACCTGGCGTCCACAGCCACCGGTACGATATCCTCTTCCACCCGTATGCCTGCCCGATAATGCTCATCCTCGATAATCGAACGGACCTCGGTGTCCCGGATGAGTTTGGCCGTTAGCGCCTCATGCCCTCCCGGAAGCAAATTCTCCGGAGCATGTGAAAACGGAGGATGCCCTAAATCATGTAGTAAAGCCGCCACCCGCAAGACCCTGCGAAGTCTTTCTCGTTCCGACTCCCTTTCGATGCCCAATGCTTCAAGCAGGGCATATCCACCTTTTCGTACAACGGTATCAAAGAGCTGACTTGCCACCTCCATGACGCCGAGCGAGTGTTCAAACCTAGTATGTACGGCACCCGGGTACACCAGGTTTGTCAAGGCCAGTTGCTTGATGCGTCTTAACCGCTGGAACGGCCTTGAGTTGATAAGGTCCCTCTCGAGTTCGTCATACAGAACAAATCCGTGCACGGGGTCCCGTACCTCGTTCAGCATGCGCAAAAGCCCCTCAGCCGGGCCGGTGGCGGCCCACCCGCTACGGCCTCATTATGAGCCGAACGTACGTACGGGCACAACCCAGCTCACAGTCTTGTCGGCCGACTGGTGCGCCGTCATCTTCGTTCTGCCGAGACTATCTCCTGTTCCCACGCACGCATGTTGCCAATCACTTCCTTGCAGCCTGCGATGAGACTCCAGGGTTCCTTGAGTGACCAGGCCAGCGCAGCGACCGGCCTGACCCGCGCACGCATGCGGTCTACCCCGGCAACCTCCACGACGTGACGGCCACCTTGGCCATCCTCGGGCAGCTGAAGCGCCGGTTTGCCTTCCAGAAGGCCCCCTTCGTCGCCTACGATGGGTGTACGTCTGGACCGAGGAGCACGTGCAGGGTCGTGGGGCCGCCTGCTGTCTCGCCTTCTGCACGTCAAGGACAAGCACTACCTGCTGCGCGCGGAACAGGAGGGTGCCGCCCCCGCCGCCTTCCGCGCTTTGGGCATCCGGCCCCCCAGCCCTGTCGAAGACCGACCGTCCGGCCGGACCGCGTAGCGGTACGCCATCCGAGCGCCCTCGATAGACTCCGTCGTTAAGGCAACAGACGCCGTGGTTAAGGGGAAATCACAAACTGAGCTGTCAAAGTTCAGTCGGGCCATTGAGCCAGGCAAAGCGGTTGTACTTACGCGCCCTTCCGGGAGCGGCCGCGCCGCGCGGGTGCTCTGCTAAACGATCTGGCGCACATACTCGGCCAGCGCGTCTTGCCAGGGGCGCAATGCATCCGGGCCCGCCAGCGCGCAGGCGTACCGGTTGCTCAAGGCTGAAAACGCCGGCCGCCTCGCCGCCGCAGGGTAGGCGCTGGCCGGGATGGGCTCCACCCGCACGTCCAGCCCCGCCAGCCGCACGACGGCGCAGGCAAACTCGTACCAGCTGCACATCCCGCTGTTGACCACGTGCACCACCCCGGTCACGCCCGCGCGCACAAGCCGCTCCATCGCCCTGGCGGCGTCCCGGGTATAGGTCGGGCTCATGACGATGTCGTGGACCACACGCACCGTCTCGCCCGCCCTTGCCCGCGCCACCACGGCGGTCACGAAGTTGCCACCCTTGCCCCGAGCACCCCGGCGCCCGAAGAGACTCGCCACCCGTACGACCAAGTGGCGGGCCGCCCCCTGTGCCGTCAATATCTCCCCGGCCAGCTTGGAAGCGCCGTAGACGTTGATGGGGTTGGGCCGGTCTTGCTCCGTGTAGGGCTCCGCCCGGGCTCCCAGCCTTGACGTCGCCACGCCCTCGCCCGCATCTGCCCGTGCGCCCCCGCCTGCGCCCTGGGACGCCCGGCCTCCCCCGCCCCCCTCTTCTTCCTCCCCGGCCCCCGCGCCCCGCCGCCCATCGAACACATAGTCCGTGCTGATGTAGACGCACAGCGCCCCGACGCCATCGGCCGCCCGGGCCACGTGCAGGGCGCCCAGGGCGTTGACCCGAAAGGCGGCTTCCCCTTCGGCCTCGCAGGCGTCCACCCGATTGAACGCCGCCGTGTTGATGACCACGGACGGCTTCAGCCCCCTCAGGGTTTCCTGCACCGACTCCGGCCGGGTGACCTCGATGTCGTCGTGGGAGAGCCCGACCACTTCCCATCGGCCGCTCGCCTCGAAGACCTCGACCAGGTCCCCGCCGAACTGGCCCGTGGCACCGATCACCACAACCTTCGGCCGGATGGTTCCCACGACCGGCCCCATCTCACCCATGCCGCACCGGCCACTGGTACGGGATGCGCGGCGTGTCGTACGGCAGGCGCTCTTCGTCCGGTTCCCGGTAGTTGTATAGCTCCGTCGGGAAGTTGACGATGAGCGCGGTCTCCGTTCCCTCGGCCGTAAACCCGTGGTAGACCAGCGGCGGGATTTTCAGCAGCACCGGGTTCAGCAGCCCGATGTGGAACTCGTTGACGAACCCCTTCGTGGGGCTGTCCTCCCTCGGGTCGTACAGAACCACCCGGGCCATCCCGTGCAGGCACACGAAATGGTCCGTCTGCCGCCGATGCCGGTGCCACGCCTTGTACACACCCGGGTACGCCGCCGTCACGTACGCCTGGGCGAACCGCTCGAACTCCGGCCAGTCGGTGCGCAGCATCTCCATCAAAAACCCCCGGGCGTCCGGAATCAGCCGTAGCGGCTTCACCACCACCCCGGCGATGAGCTGCCGGTCGACCCGGTGGGCGACGGCGTCGGATGTCGGATC
>CAYQLT010000120.1:0-4046 GCA_964418425.1 uncultured Clostridia bacterium | reverse complement strand
CTGCGCGGCTCGATGGACGCCGCCGAGTACAAGCACGTGGTGCTGGGTCTCATCTTCCTCAAGTACATCTCCGACGCCTTCGAGGAGCACCGTAAGCGCCTGGAGCAGGAGCCCTACGCCGATCCGGAGGACCCTGAGGAGTACCGGGCGGCGAACGTCTTCTGGGTGCCGCCCGAAGCCCGTTGGGAGCGGCTCCGGCAGAACGCCCGTCAGCCCACCATCGGTCAGATCGTGGACGAGGCCATGGAGGCGGTGGAGCGGGACAATCCGGCGCTCAAGGGGGTGCTGCCGAAGGACTACGCCCGCCCCGCCCTGGACAAGGCACGCCTGGGACAGCTCATCGACCTCGTGAGCAACATGCGGGTGGGCGACCCTGAGGCCCGGGCCAAGGACGTCTTCGGGCGCGTGTACGAGTACTTCCTCGGCCAGTTCGCGAGCGCCGAGGGGAAGAAGGGCGGGGAGTTCTACACGCCCCGCTGCGTTGTCCGCCTGCTCGTCCAAATGCTCGAGCCCTTCCAGGGCCGTGTCTATGACCCTTGCTGCGGCTCGGCGGGGATGTTCGTTCAGTCGGTGGAGTTCATCGAGGCCCACGCCACGGGCAACGGCAACGGCGGCCGGGCCCGCAGCCAGATCAGCATCTACGGTCAGGAACTCAACTACACCGCGTGGCGTCTGGCCAAGATGAACCTGGCCATCCGCGGAATCGACGGCCAGATCGCCCACGGCGACACGTTCCACAATGACCGCTTTCCAGACCTCAGGGCTGACTTCATCCTGGCGAATCCGCCGTTCAACATGAAGAAGTGGGGTGGCGAGTACCTGCAGGATAAGCGCCGAAAGTTCGGCTCGCCGTCACTAGAACGCATTCGACCTCTTTGGAGAAAGGTTTGACATGGAGAATGGCCAACTGACCTGGATCACCAATTTCATTTGGGGCATCGCCGACGACGTGCTGCGCGATCTCTACGTGCGCGGCAAGTACCGTGACGTCATTCTCCCGATGACCGTCATCCGCCGACTGGATGCGGTATTGGAGCCCACCAAGCAGGCCGTGCTCGACATGAAAGCTTCGCTCGACAAAGCGGGGATCGTACACCAGGACGCTGCTCTGCGGCAGGCCGCCGGTCAAGCCTTCTACAACACCTCCCCCTTCACGCTACGCGACCTCAAGGCGCGTGCCAGCCGCCAGCAGCTGGAGGCGGATTTTCGTGCCTACCTGGATGGCTTCTCGCCCAACGTGCAGGAAATCATCGACAACTTCGAGTTCCGCAACCAGATCCCCCGCCTGGCCAAAGCCGACGCTCTGGGCACGCTCATCGAGAAGTTCCTCGACCCGTCCATCAACCTGAGTCCTTACCCTGTGCTCAACAGCGACGGTACCGTCCGGCTGCCCGGCCGCGACAATCACGCCATGGGCACCATCTTCGAGGAGCTGGTGCGCCACTTCAACGAAGAAAACAACGAAGAAGCCGGCGAGCACTGGACCCCGCGCGACGCCGTGAGGCTGATGGCCCGCCTGATCTTCGAGCCGATCGCCGACCGGATCGAATCCGGCACCTACCTGCTCTATGACGGCGCCTGCGGTACCGGCGGGATGCTCACGGTGGCCGAGGAAACCCTGTTGCAGCTGGCAAAAGAACGCGGCAAACAGGTCTCGGTGCATCCTTTCGGCCAGGAGATCAACGCCGAGACCTACGCCATCTGCAAGGCTGACCTTTTGCTCAAGGGCGAGGGCGAAGCCGCCGACAACATCGTCGGCGGACCGGAGCATTCGACCCTATCCAACGACGCCTTCCCCGGCCGCACCTTCGACTTCATGCTCTCCAATCCGCCCTATGGGAAGAGCTGGAAGAGCGACCTGGAACGCATGGGCGGCAAAAACGGCATCAAGGACCCGCGATTTGTCGTGCAGCACCGGGGCGAGGAGCTTTCGCTGATCACCCGCACCAGCGACGGGCAGATGCTGTTCCTGGTGAACATGCTCTCCAAGATGAAGCACGATACCCCGCTCGGCAGCCGCATCGCCGAGGTGCACAACGGCTCGTCGCTGTTTACGGGGGACGCCGGCCAGGGCGAGAGCAACATTCGCCGCTGGATCATCGAGAACGACTGGCTCGAGGCCATCGTCGCCCTGCCGCTTAACATGTTCTACAACACCGGCATCGCCACCTACGTCTGGGTACTCACGAACAGGAAGCCTGGGCACCGCAAAGGCCGCGTGCAGCTCATCGACGCCACGCAATGGTACAAGCCCCTGCGCAAAAACCTGGGCAAGAAGAACTGCGAGCTGTCCGAAGAGGACATCCGCCGCATTGTTGATACCTTCCTCAAATTCGAGGAGACCGAACAGTCCAAAATCTTCCCCAACGCGGCCTTCGGTTACTGGAAGGTGACGGTGGAGCGCCCCTTGCGCTTGAAAGGTATCGATCCCGAGCGCGCCTACACCCCCAAGGAGATCAAAGCGCTTCGGGAAACGGCCGAGCGTGCCGACGATGCGCCGCCGGTGATTAAGAAGATCCACAAACCCGGCACCGCGCCCGATCCGCTGCGCGGGCTGTTCGAGGCCACCATTCACGGCAAGCCGTGCGTGGTGGAGTACGAGCCGGACGCGGAACTTCGCGACAGCGAGCAGATCCCGTTCCTTGAGTGCCAGGCCTGCCGTCAGCCCGGCTACTTGCCAAGCAAAGAAGATGAGCGCACGGCCATCGAGGCATTCTTGCGCCGCGAAGTCCTGCCCTATGCGCTGGATGCATGGTACGATCCTGAAAGCATCAAGGTGGGCTACGAGATCAACTTCAACCGGTACTTTTACAAGCCCAAAGCCCTGCGGCCGCTGGAAGAAATCCGCGCCGACCTGCTGGCGGTGGAGAAGGAGGCCGAGGGGTTGTTGGAGGAGGTTTTAGGAGGAAGCCGCTGATGACAATACAACGCTACTCCGTCACCCCGCATCCCATCGAAACCCTGTTGACCTGGGTGAAATCAGGCGAGATCGCCATACCGGAAATCCAACGGCCCTTCGTCTGGGATGCCACGAAGGTGCGCAATTTGCTTGACTCGCTTTACCGCGGTTATCCGGTCGGTTACTTGATCACCTGGCGCAACCCGACGGTTAAGCTTAAGGACGGCAGCTTGTCCGCCGGCAAGCGTATCCTGATCGATGGCCAGCAGCGGATCACGGCACTGATGGCCGCCCTGCTGGGCCGCGAGGTGATCACCAAAGACCACGATACCGTTCGGATCCGCATCGCCTTCCACCCTGTCGAGGAGCGCTTTGAGGTCCACAACCCCGCTATCGCTAAGGACAGGGCATGGCTTGCCCACATCAGCCGGCTCTTCGCCCCCGACGCCTACCTCGGTGATTTTGTCGACGATTATGTCGAGCGCAACCCCGGGACTGACCGCAAGCAAATTGGCCGGGTACTCGAACGTCTGAAGAAGATTGTCAACAACCACATCGGCTTGATCGAGCTCGCGGAGGATCTCGACATCGAGACCGTCACCGAGATCTTCATCCGCGTCAGCTCAGCCGGTGTGGAGCTGTCCCAGGCCGACTTCGCCATGTCGAAGATCGCTGTCAACGAGACTTACGGCGGGAACCTGCTCCGCAAGGCCATCGATTACTTCTGCCACCTGGCCGTGGCGCCGGAGTTTTACTCAAAGATCGAGAAGAATGACCCCGCCTTCGCTGCCAGCGAGTTCTGGCCGAAGATGAAGTGGCTCAAAGATCTCAGCGACGACCTCTATGACCCCACATACACCGACATGCTGCGCGTGGCCTTCACCTCCCAGTTCGGCAGAGGCAAGCTGCAAGACCTGGTGGCACTGCTCTCGGGGCGCAACTTCGAGACCCGCGGGTACGAGGAGGCCATCGCCGAGGAGTCATTCGCGAAACTTAAGGCCGGCATTGAGGCCTTCATGAGCAAGACCCACGTCGAGCGCCTGACCATGATCCTGCGCTCGGCGGCCTTTGTCACTTCCGACTTGATCACGAGCCGCAATGCGGTCAATTTCGCCTACATCCTTTACCTGCGCGGCCGTGCGGACGG
>CAYQLT010000119.1:0-4102 GCA_964418425.1 uncultured Clostridia bacterium | reverse complement strand
GGACGGAGAAAGCCTGCGGGCAGGGGCGAGGGATGGCGTTTACTTATCTTTTTGCGCCTGCTAACAACGAGCGCAAGCTTGAGAAGGCCCTTGGGTCGGGTAGCGATGCGGTGATCATCGATCTCGAAGACAGCGTCCCCGACACGGAAAAAGAGGCGGCCAGACAACAGGCAGCCCGTCTGTTGCGCCAGCATGGCCCGCTGCCCGGCCCGCAGCTGTGGGTGCGGGTGAACGGGGCATCCACTTCGGAGTTTTCCCTGGACGTCGAGGCGATTCCCTGGGATCGAGCGTACGGCGCGGTGCTTCCCAAAGCCGAGGATCCCGGGGCGGTTCGGCTGCTGTCCGGGCACGGGGTGCGCCGGGTCCTGTTGCTGATCGAGTCGGTGGCCGGCATGGGCCGCCTACCCGATCTGGTGGCAGCGGCTCCGGTCGTCCTGCGGGCCGCGCTGGGTACGTGGGATATGGCTCTCGATCTGGGCTTGGTTGCGGTGGACGATCCGGACGAGTCCGAACTCATGTGGCAGCTGCGGGGGCAGCTGGTGGTGGAGAGCCGGCGTCTGGGGCTTGCGCCCCCTGTAGACGGCATTTACGCCCGTTTCAACGACGACGAGGGCCTGCAGTCGGTCTGCCGTCGTGCCCTGCGGATGGGCTTTGCCGGCAAGCTGCTCATTCATCCCCGCCAGATCCCGGTGGCCCGGGCCGTCTTCGGGCCGGACCCCGAAGCGGTGGAGTTCGCCCGGGAAGTGGTGAGCGCCTACGAGCAGGCCGTGCGGGAGGGCCGGGGCGCGGTGCAGGTTCGGGGACGGGCCGTGGATCGCCCCATGGTGGAACGCGCGAAGGCCTTGCTGGCCCGATGGGGGCAAGGGAACAGCTGAGGGCTGCTGGCACAGGTTGGGCGGTCGGGCCGCCGGTGCGAGGTGAGTGCGGCTGGGACGGGTGCTGGAACACCACGCGAAGCAATGGCTGCGTTCCGCCGGTGTGAGCGTGCCCGAGGGCCGCGAGGCGACAAGTCCCGAGCAAGCCCGCGAGGCGGCCACCGAGCTGGGCGGGCGGCTGGCGGTCAAGGCGCTGGTGCCCGCGGGCCGGCGCGGCAAAGCCGGAGGGGTGCGCTTGGTCCAGGATCCCGAGGCGGCGGCGCAAGCCGCCCGGCAGCTCCTGGGCCGGACGGTGCACGGTTACCCGGTCGAGCGGCTGCTGGTGGAGCAGGCGCCGCAGGTCGCCCAAGAGCTATACTTCGCGGTCCTGGTGGACAAGCAGCGCCGGTCGCCGGTGGCGATGGCCAGCCCGCTGGGCGGCATCGAGGTGGAAGAGCTGCTGGCCAGCGACCCCGGGGCGTTGCACCAGGCGGTGCTGGATCCGGCGACGCCGCCTCTTCCCCATCGCCTGAGGGAACTTTGGGCCCGCGCAGGGCTGCAGGGGCGGCTTTTGGTGCAGGCGGCCGAACTCACCCACCGGGCCGTTCGGGTGTTTTACGAGCTGGAGCTTCAGCTGCTGGAAATCAATCCGCTGGCCGTGGTGGAAGGGGGCTCGGTCACGGCCCTGTCTGCGGTCATGGTGGCCGACGATGCCTCCCTGGCCCGCCACCCCGCGCTGGCTGAGGTGGTGCTGCAAGGGACGGACCGGCTCTGGCGACCCCCCACCGTCCTGGAGCAGGCGGCCATGGAGGTGGCAGCCCGGGAGCCCTACCGGGGCACCAGCCGGTTCATCCAGCTCGACGGCGACATCGGCTTTCTGTGCGGGGGTGGGGGCGGAAGCCTGGTGTTCTTCGACGCGCTCTTGCGGGCAGGGGGCCGCCCGGCGTGTTACACGGAGTTCGGAGGAAACCCCACCGCTGAGAAGGTTCGGGGGCTTGCGGGCGTGGTGCTCTCCTGTCCCGGGATCCGGGGCCTGCTCGTGGGTCACAACATTACCAACAACACCCAGGTGAACCTGGTGGCCCAGGGCGTGGTCGCCGCCCTGAACGAAAAGGGGCTGGACCCTCGCCGCTTTCCCGTGGTGGCTCGGGAGGTGGGCACGCACGACGTCGAGGGGCGAGCCATCTTCGAAGACGCAGGGGTGGAATACCTGGGGGAGGACGTGAGCATGGAACAGGCCGCACGCCGCATCGTGGAGCGCGCCTACGGGGGGTTTTGAGGGCGGACGGGGAACAGGGGGCGCCAGCGGGTGGCTCTGTTTTTTGACCGCAGGCCGAGCATCGCCGTGCAGGGTATCACGGGCCGGGAGGCCAGCATGGTGGTAGGCCACATGAGGGCGTACGGCACGCCGGTGACCGCCGGGGTTACCCCCGGCAGGGCCGGGGTGTCCGTGGAGGATGTTCCGGTCTTCGACACCCTTCGGCAGGCCGCCAGCGCCCTGGGGCTTGCGCGCTTTGACGCCTCCATCGTCTATGTTCCACCCCTGTCTGCGCTGGATGCGGTGGCGGAGGCCGTGGAGTGCGGGGTGCGGTTTATCCTGGTCGTCACGGAAAACATCCCGGCCCATGACTGCATGCGGATGCTGCGGCTGGCCGAGCAGGCCGGGGTGACGCTGGTGGGTCCCAATTCGGTGGGGGTGATTTCGCCCGGGGCCCGCCTGAAGCTGGGGCCCATCGGCGGTGACCGCCCCGAGCGCGCCTTCGTCCCGGGGCGGATCGGGATCATCTCCCGCAGCGGCGGCATGACGTCGGAACTCGGGCTGCAGCTCAAACGGGCCGGGTTGGGCGTCAGCACGGCCGTCAGCGTGGGAGGGGATGCCATGCTGGGCATGCCGCCGGCGGCTGTTTTGGCGGGCTTTCAGCAAGACCCCGAGACGGACGCTGTGGTGCTGTTCGGCGAGCCGGGCACGGCCTTTGAAGAGGAGGCCGCGCGGCTTTTGGAGGCGGGAGGGTTCACCAAGCCCCTGGTTGCATACGTGGCGGGGCGTTTCACCGAACAGATGCCGGAGGGGACCGTCTTCGGCCATGCGGGCGCCATCATCGAGCGGGGGCGGGGCAAGCCGACAGACAAGATGCAGGCGTTGCGCAGGGCCGGGGCGTACGTGGCCGAGCGCTTCGACGATGTGGTTCCCCTGTTGCGGCAGGCTCTGGCAAGGATGCATCCGGCGGCGGGCGGCAGCGCGCAGTGGGCGCCAGGAGCGCGGGCGGCCGAGGGTGGTGAGGGGTGGTGAGCGAGTTCCCGGGAGCTCGGGCGGATGGCGCACGGGAGGGTGGCAGTGAAACCGGCTTCAGTTCCCCCCAAGGGGGCGCCAGCTCGTGGTCGGGGGCCGCAAGGGGAGTGCGGGAGCTGGACGTATCCCTTTTGCGGGCGACAGTGGCACGGCTGTTGCAGGAGGCCAATTATCGCATTCCTGAGGACATTCTCGCCGGCCTGCGGGAGGCGGCGGTCCGAGAGCAATCGGAGCTGGGGCGGCGCACGTTGGAGCAGTTGGTGCGCAACTACGAGATCGCCGCACAGGATCGGGTTCCTGTCTGCCAGGACAGCGGTTTGACGGTGGTGCTGCTGGAGGTAGGTCAGGACGTCCACTGGGTGGGCGGCGACATCTACCAGGCGGTGCACGAGGGAATTCGGGAGGGCACCCGCGGGGGTTACCTCCGTCGCTCCGTGGTGGGGGATCCGCTCGTGCGGCGCAACACGGGGGACAACGCCCCGGGTGTCGTGCACGTGGAACTGGTGCCGGGAGACCGAGTGCGGGTAACGGTGGCTTCCAAGGGCTTTGGGAGCGAGAACATGAGCGCCCTGAAGATGCTGACGCCGGCGGACGGCCTCGACGGGGTCCGGCGGTTCGTGGTGGAGACGGTGGATCGGGCTGGTGCCAATGCCTGCCCCCCTCTCATCGTGGGGGTGGGGATCGGGGGTACGTTTGAGATGGCGGCCTTTTTGGCCAAGAAGGCGGTCTTGCGGCCTATCAGTCGCCGCCATCCCCGCCAGGACATCGAACGCCTGGAGGTCGAATTGCTGGAGCAGGTGAACGGGCTGGGCATCGGGCCGCAGGGGTTCGGGGGGGTGGTGACGGCGCTGGCCGTCAACGTGGAGGTATACCCCACCCATATTGCCGGGCTTCCGGTCGCGGTCAACCTCGGATGCCACTCCAACCGCCGCATGAGCGCGGAGCTTTGAGGGGGCGC
>CAYQLT010000118.1:0-4155 GCA_964418425.1 uncultured Clostridia bacterium | reverse complement strand
GCGGCGGTGTTGCCACCCGCTGCCCGCCATCGCAGGCAAAGGGCCGGGTCAACAGGTTCGGCCCTTTCGCTGCGCACCGCTACGGCCTGGAGCGAGGGCGAACCATGTTCCAGGGTGCTATCCCTCGACGGCCGGATCGGGGAGGAGGACTGGAAGAGCCTCCAACACATACCGGGCATATATTGATATCCCCGAGGCGAGTATCCCGGCTCCTGGGGCTTGTGGTGCGCCGGTCCCCCTCAACCAACCGCCCCATCGGCCCGATTTTCGGTACCGGGTGCAGATGGGTGCTTCAGGTCGCGCACAACCTCCCGGCCCTCGGCGTCTGGAGACAGGTTCGACGGGCCGAAACGGGCCTCAACCGCGCACTGGGCAAACTGGCCTCCGGGCTCCGCATCGCGCAGGCGTCCGACGACGCCGCGGGCCTCGCCATCTCAGAGAAGATGCGAGCCCAGATCCGGGGCCTCCATCAGGCGGTCCGAAACGCCCAGGACGCCATCGCCCTGGTGCAGACCGCCGAGGGCGGCATGGCGGGCGTACAGGAACTTGTCCAGCGGATGCGAGAATTGGCGGTTCAGGCGGCGACGGACACCCTCACCGACCACGATAGGGAACACATCGACCGGGAATTCCGGCAGTTACTGGACGAAATTTCCACAACCTGTACGGCCACCCAGCACAACACGAAGCCGCTGCTCGACGGCTCGTTCCGAGGCCGCTTTCAGGTCGGCCCCAAAGCGGGCGATGCCGAAGCGTTGGTGATCCCCGACGTCTGTGCCTTCCTCACCCCGCCCCAGAGCGGGCGATACGTCTCGGTGACTGACATTGCGGGCTGGTACGGGTACAGCGCTTACTTCGACTCGGGGCAAGGCCGCTGGATCATTCAGGACACCGCCATCAGTCGGGACCCGTCCGGGACCCAGTGGGACTTCCTCTCCTCCATCGGCAACGACCCCATGAGCGTCAGTTGGACCGTGCCGCCTGACCCGGCCGTTACCTACGGGACCACCATGGCCTCCGACACCGGCCGAGTTGACGGGGTGGTGTACGGTACCCTTGTGTTCGACGCGACCACCGCCCCAGGGGACGAGGCGTACGGAACGTACCGGATCGACCCGGTTGCCGATTTCGCTGATGGCAGCTATCGGGTCGGCTTCGATGGGAGCCGGTACGTGCTTTTCGATGGAGCGAGGAACACGGTGGCTACCAGCCCGGACGGGGGCCTGACCTTCCTGTATGCCCAGTCCCTGGGGAAAGATCGGCTGGTCTTTGCGGACCCGGTAACGATGGGTACGGTAACGGTATCAGGCACCACCGTCACGGCGGAGGGGAACGTCGCGCTCAGCGTGGCGACACGAGAACGAGCGGAACGGGCTATGGAACTGCTTGAACAGGCCATTGAGCGCCTTTCGAGCTACCGTGCTGGCCTGGGAGCGTTCCAGAACCGCTTGGAGCACACGGTCACGCGCCTGCTGAATACCATGGAGAACTCGGTGGCCGCCCTGTCCCGTATCCGGGACGCCGACATGGCGCAGGAGATGATGGAGTTCGTCCGCTACCAGATCCTGCTCCAGTCCGGCGCCGCCATGCTGGCCCAGGCTAACGCCCGGCCGCAGGCCATCCTGCGACTGTTGGCGTGACCACGGCCCTCACGCCAAGTCTCCTGTCCCCCAGTTCGGGGGCTCCCCCTTGGACGCCCCCCTATCGTTTGGGTCGTGCGTCATAATGGCTCTGACACGGCCAACCCGACCTGGGTGGACAGGGCTATGAGCCCCTTGCAGGCGGCCCGGGCGATCTGGCGCAACGCAACCTCGAGAATGGCGTACCGGGGCACGCATGACGGCCGGGTGGCTTCATGTTACGATGAGAGCGCTGGTAGGAGGGTCGGATCCGTGGGACCCGTACGGATGCACCGGGGACACCCCGTTCGCTACCGCAGCGCAAGCCTGGCGCGGGTCCGAAGCGCGCACGCCAGCACCCCGTTCCCGCAGCCAGACTGGGACACTGCCAGCTAGGCTTCCACGATGGGCGGGAGCATCGGGTCTGGCCACGGCGCACGCTGCCAGCCCGAGAAAGCGTGCGACAGGCGTGAAGCCGGGCGCCATTCGAAAGGTGGCCTGCTCGCCCGACGCGCGCCAGAGGCTGGACGAGCGTGGACCTGTCACCCCGGCCGAAGTGGAAGCCGTGTTGCTCGATCCGGAACAGGTTCTGCCCACCGCTCGTCCAGGGCGTTGGGTCGCGCAACGACGCGTATCGCTTGGGGCCAGGTCCCAACTTCTTCGGGTTATCTACGAACTGGACGCAACCGGCACCGCCACGCTGCTAACGTTCTACCTGACGTCCAAAGTAGGAAAGTACTGGAGGGAGAGCCCATGAGACTCGAGTACGACCCGGTGGCCGACGCGGCCTACATCCGGCTCCGCCGGGGCAAAATCCAGGAGACCGAGGAGATCGCCCCCGGAATCCACATGGACGTGGGGGAAGACGGGCGCCCCATCGGTTTCGAGATACTGGACGCCTCGCAAGTGCTCGGCGGGGTACCGCACGGAGTCGAGTTCGTCATCCTCGGCGAGAACGCCCCGACGCGACCGAGGGCCTAATGGGTGCCCAATCGACATTTCGAGCCGAATCCGCGCCTGCGCCGGATGTCTCGGGCTCACCTATCCCGCCGCTCAGAACGCCATGACACCGTCGGCTTGCCCGGCGTAGCCTCTACGATGCCTAAGGCCGCACTGCGGCCGGGCGGTACCTGTGCGTCGTGACGCTGGACCTGGAAGAGGATCAGGCCCTGCCCGTGACGGCCTGGGACATGACGCCGGCGGAGCGCCCGCGATACCGGAGGCGATGGGGATGCCCGGGCTTTATCCACCGGACACCAACGATCTGGAGGAGCTGGCCAACTCGTTCGACACCCACGACACGACGGAGCTGGCCGACCTCGAGGAGGTGCCTGAGCGTCCGGCCCGGCCGATGGTGCAGGTGACGCTGCGGCTGCCGGCCGACCTGGTGGCCCGCTACCGCCGGATGGCCCGACGTACCCGCATCCCGTCAGCGCCTGAAGCAGCCTCTGGCCGAAATCGAGGAGATCCTGTCTGCCCTGCCGCCCCAGGAAGCCCAAAGCCTTGCCCCGGTGCTTAAGGCTGCGCCCCCGGACCGCCGGGACCGTGCGCGTGCCAGCCTAAAAGTTGACCAGGGTGATGGTCGAAAAGTTGACCACCTATCCGTTCGCGGATCCCAGATCGATCTCCTCCTGGCCCCCGTCCCCCGTAGGGGGACGGGCCGCCGCCACCGGCAGGGCCTCCTGGCACCGGCGACTCTCTCGGAACCGGTACGACTCCCTCTCGAACAGCAACACGTGCGACCGGTGCGAGCTCGTCCAGGATCACCAAGTCGACCTTCTGCCAGGCCTTCCGGTAGGCGGGGAGCCGAAACTCCTTCTCCGCTGCCAAGAGGTCTTGCACCCGCTCCACCACCCGGATGAACCGCACCCGCAAGCCGGCCTCGATGGCGGCCAACCCCAGAGCGATGGCGCAGTGCCCTCGGGCAACTGCCGCACCACCTGGGCGTTCCGCACGGCCCGAGGCTTGTGGGCCAGGGCGTCCAGGTAGTGGTCCAGCACCCGGAGGGTCTCCCCACGGCCGTACGAGCGGGGATGCGTGGCGACCCGCCGCTCCCGGCTCCACAGCTCCAGCCGGTCGGCGAACGCCTCCAGCTGCAGCGTGCGGCCGATGTACGCCGTCGGCACGGAATAGCGGTTGCGGTCGAAGTGCACCAGCGACAGCGCGTTGACCCTCACCATCCGGGTGATGCTGCAGCGGAAGGGATGGGCCGGCAAGGCCCGCAGCGCCGCCTGTTCGACCTCCCAGGACGGCAGGTGCTGCTGGCGGTGACGCTCGCACCATCCCAGCAGATGGGCGTTGAGGGCTTCCCAGTCGGGTACATCGGGGACCGGCACCAGGGCGCTGCGCCGGACGTAGCCCACGAGGTTCTCGACGCCGCCTTTCTCATGAGCCTGCCCGGGTCGGCAGAAGCGGCTTTCCAACAAATAGTGCGCCCGCAGGCTCGCAAACAGGACGTGCAGCAGAACAGCTGAACCTCCATCCGCCGGCCGCCGATGATGGCCACGGCCGGACCCCAGTCGACTTGCGCCATCTC
>CAYQLT010000117.1:0-4162 GCA_964418425.1 uncultured Clostridia bacterium | reverse complement strand
AAAGCTCGCTGATGGCATCCCGGATGTCGGTTTCAAACAGCGACACGCTCACCCGCGCCTGGCGCGGGTCGCTCGGGGCGGTGGGCGGCGCCGCCGGGCCCGCAGGAGCCGAGGGCAGGGGCGCCTCGGGAACCAGGGGCGTTTCGCCCGGGAGAGCCCCGTCGGGCACAAGGGGGACTTCGCCGGGTGCCGACGGCGTTTCGGGCACGATCTCAGCGCCCGCGACCGGCTCCTGCATCCACAGGGGCGGCTCCGCCCCCTGAGAGGTCCCCGGTTGCTGCGGGGCGGTCGTCGGCTGCTCGGCAGAGCCCGGCTGTTGCTCCCAAGGGCTCACCGGTTGCTCCGGAGAGCCCGGTTGCTCCTGCGGGGGCCTCCCTTGCTCATCGGCAGGGGTCGGCTCCTGGCCGGACCCCGGGGGCGGCGGGGTACCGGGGCCCGGGGGCTCCTCGACCGGCGCCGCACTCTCCTCGACCGGCCCCGCCAGGGCGCCGGGCGACTTCCAGGCAAAGCCGAAGCCCGCCGCGTACAACAGCAAACCCACCAGCGCCAGGCGCGCAAGCCGCCCTTTACCCGAACCGCTGCCAGCACCCGGGCCGGCTCTTGCACGCAGAGTCAAGGTTTCACCGCCATCAGCTCTCCGGACTCACCGAGAGCGCCCGAGTCTCGTCGAAGATCAGCCGCCCGCCGGACTCCACCCGCACCCGCAGCCGGTAGTTGCCCGGTGGCAGGGGGCTCACACGGGCTACGAGGAACACGCTCTGACCGGGAAACAGCCAGCTCTGGCCGCCCTCGGGGGTCGCCAGGAAGTCCCCCAGCGCCTGTCCCGCCTCGGTCTCCAGCCGCAGGCGCCCCCGGGGTTCCACGTGGATGGCCCCAGCGTTTTGCAGCGAGATCATCAAAAGCCCGTCGTCACCTGCCTCCTGCGGTGCACGGTAGGTCAGCTCTCCCGCAGAGACCGATGGCGCCGGCGGCTCGCCCACGATCACCGTGACAAGGGTTGCCGACTCCCCCAACGCGGGGGCCGAGCGCGGGTCGGCGTCCTGGGGCCAGGACCGCAGGATGAGGGTGCCGTAATAGCCGCCTGCGACCTGGTCCCGAGAGGACTGGGCCGTGAGGGGCAGCCGGGCCTGCTCCCCCGGCCCGAGCCGAAGGGGCAGCGCCGTGCGCAGCCTCAGAAGAGGCCAGACCGACCGGCTGTAGTTCGGCGCCACGTCCCGGGCGTAGGCCAGCACCTGAACCGGCCGCCCCGTCAGGTTGGTCACCTGCAGGGTCTGGTTGGCCAAACCTCCTGGAGGCAGTCGGAAGACCAGCGACGCCGGCTCAACCCGAAGCGCGACATCACCCGGTCCGGGCAGTCCCGGGGCGAGCGCCTGCTGGATGGAAAGTTCTTTGGCGGCCGTTGCCTGCCCTCGGTCGGCATAGCGCACAAACGCCCTCAGTTCGTACTGGCCCGGGGCCAGGGAGGCGGTCAACGACCCCGTCAACTCGAGGACGCTGCCTGGGTAAATGCGGGTTTCCGATAGCCCTGCCCGGCGCGCCACCTCGGTGAGCAGGGGGATCCGCTCCACCAGACGGCGGTTGGAGTCCCGGACGGTCGCTTCACCCTGAACCACGAAGTCCGAAGCGGTGGGGTTTTTCACCCTCACCCGGACCACGGGTCTGTCGCCGGCGCTCTCAAAGCGCAGGTCTTCGATGTCGACCCGGGGTGGCTGACTGGCGCCGCTCACCCGGATGTTCAGCCGCACCGCGTACCGGATCTGGATACCGATGGCCCCGGGCCCCGCCCGGACCTCCGGCTCCACCATGAGGACCACGGTATGCGACCCCCGTGCCCCAAAGGGCACATTGACCCGCCCGTTTACCGTCACTTCCCGGTCGGAGGGGACGTCCAGCTCGCTGGGGTTCACCTCTACCCATCCCGCCGCCGGGAACGCGGACGGGTCCGCCAGCTGGTACGTCAAATCCCCCGTGATCAGCTGAACCGGTTGGTAAAGCCGCACCCGCACCCGCTCGGAACCGCCGGAGGGGGTCAGCGTCAAGGCAAACTGCCCCGTCTCACCCGGCCCCAAAGAGAGGTCGATCACGAGGGGCCGAACCCCCACCGCCCCGGCTTGGGGAGCCAGCAGGACGAGCGCAACCAGGATCGCCAGCGCGGGGGCGATCAGGCCGATCGTCCGGTTGCCGCTGCCTGCACCCGGCGCGCCTGCGGACACCATGCGATGGTTCAAGGGAGCGTTTCACCCTTCCCGGGACAGTTCCCCGTCACCCAAGGATGCGGCAGGTAAAGCGATGTTTCCTGCTGGCCGGGCGGGCGGGGCTTTCATGGCGACGAAACGATCACCCTGATCTCGCCCCCCAGGGCTCCGCTGGCGACCGGCTCCGTGTAGGTGATGTAAAAATCCCCCAGATTCAACCGGGCGCTGGCCACCGGCCGGCTGGAGCTGTAAAACCGGCACGGCGAGTCCGCGGGCAGGGTGCATGCGCTTTTTTCCAGGGTCCCCTCGCTGTCGGCGGCCAGAGACCATTCAAATGTGGCGGGGTAGGAGGCGGAACCGACCGTCACCCCTTGCCCCTCCAACGAGAGCGCCAGCGGGGTGTTGGAGCGCACGACCAAGTAGTAGGTGCCCGAGGTATAGTTCGGGTCGCGGAAAAGGAAATCTTGCTGGAGCTGGCGCAACTGGCCTTCCAGCGTGAATTCCCACCTCTCCGGCACCGGGTTGACCAGGGCCAGCGTGACCACGGTCCCCGTGATCTGAATCTGGACGGCGCCGGCGACGGCCCGACCCGGCTGACCGGCTGCCCAGAGCACTACCAGCGCCGCGGCGAAGGACAACCAGCGGGCGGCCGATGACCGGCCCGGCAGAGAGCGCAGCAGTCGGACGCCCCGGCTCGCACTTCGACCCATTCCCCGTCCGGCCCCCCTTTTCCGTCCTCGTTGGACTTCCGTTGCCCGTTGGCGGGCGCAGCCGTGTTTCACGGGCGTGGCGCAGACTGCCCGGGCAGCCGAAGACCGCCCCGGACCTTCGGCGGAGCTATCGGCCCCCGGAGGCCTGCAGGGTGAGTTCCATGCTTCCCTCGTACTGCCCCGCCAGCTCCTCCCACGTGACCTCCACCTGCAGAACCAGGCTCCGAACCACCAGGCGCGGATCGAGGAGATTTTGGCCCATCAGCCACTCCTGTGGGGACTCGGGCACCTGGATGAACGGCCCGCCATCTTCGGAGATCCGCACCTGGGAAAGGGGGATGGTATCCTTGGGCCCTTCTCCCTTCCGGCGGGGAGCCGAGAAGGCTCTGGAGAGGCTCCAGGCGGAGTGGTTGGCTCGCAAGGTGAGCACCACCGCCTCCTCCGACTCGTAGGCGCCCACACCGGAATGGGCGACGATCCGAAATTCCTGCGACGAAACCTCCACCGTCACCAGCCGCTGGATCTCCACGGTTACGTCGAGAACCGGTGCATTTTGCACGTTGGGGATGAGATGCCCCCGGTACGTGCCGGCGTACCGCCAGCGGTTGCCGTCGTACCAGGCGCTCGGCAGCACCCGCAGGGAAAAGTTCGCCTGCGTCTGGCCGGCGTCTAGAACCAGCACGTTCTGGCTTGCCCACTGTCCGCTGACACCCGACATCTGCACCGCCGACCCCGGAAGGGTGCGGCCTTCGTCCGACCACAGATCGCCTTCGACGGAGTAGTAGACCCGCTCGTTGAGGGGGGTCCGCCAGCGGCGAATGGTGAACTGGCGTGAGGCTTCCACCGGTCCCTCGGGCGGCTGCGAAAGCTGAATGGTTTGCCGCAGGGGCGTCACACGATAAAAGCCTTCCCCGGGTTCAATATCGGGGGGCTCGCGGAAGCCTCCGTCCACCGGTGGCTCCAGGTCTTGGCCGACCGCAAGCCCGCCGCAGAGCGCGACCAGGGCGGCGATGAGACCGACCACCCATACCTTGTTTCGAGCGCCGCCGAACCAGTGCGTTCGCATCGGTCAGGCGTGGCCACCCTCTCACCCACAGTCGGGCAGCGGACGCGCGGCCGCATGCCCCCGGGGCGAATCTACGGTACTCCAGGAAAGTCAAGGAAGAGTCAAAGGCAATCCCCGGCGTGGGGCCGAGTGCTCAGTAGTGGCTCCTGATAAAATCGCTCGTCGCTCAGACCCAGCTTTTCGGAGGGAGG
>CAYQLT010000116.1:0-4208 GCA_964418425.1 uncultured Clostridia bacterium | reverse complement strand
TGATCATCACCAGGGGAAAGATGAAGTTATTCCAGGCTTCGACGAAGGTCGTGACCGCGACAACCAGGAGTGCCGGACGGGAAAGGGGGATGATCACGCTGAAGAAGATGCGCAGGCGCGACGCGCCGTCCACCGTAGCGGCCTCCTCGTACTCAATGGGGATCCTGCCGATGAACTGCCGCATGACAAAGATCCCGAAGCTGGTCGCGGCCAGGGGAAGGATGAGACCCGCATACGTGTCCACCAGCCCCAGCGCGTTGACCATCAGGTAGAGGGGGATCAACGTAACCTGGTGGGGAACCATCAAAAGAGCCAGCACGCCCGTAAAGATCAGGTCGCTCGCCGGCAGGCGCCGCCGGGCAAGGACATAACCCGCCGCCGCGTCGAGCAGCACGTTGGAGACCGTAAGCGAGCCGGCAAAGATGAGCGAATTGAGCACCCACCGGGCAAAGGGCGTGAACAAAAGCAGGCTGCGGAAATTCTCCAGCGTGACCTGCCTGGGCAGCAGCGGCACGGCCGTGCTGAAGGAGGGCTCCAAAGAGAGCCTCAAGGCCCACACAAAGGGCGCAAAGGCGATCAGCGCCAGAAGCGCGGCCGCCAGATGCAGGATAGACGAACGAACCGTCTCCTTCCTGACAGCTCTCAAACCGTCTCACTCCCGAGGTAACGGCGCTGCATCCAGCTCAGGGTGAACAGGATGAGGAAGAAGATCACCGCCTGCGCGGCCGCATACCCCATTCGGAAAAAGCGCCACCCGCTATCGTAAATGTAATTCAGCAGGGAGATGGTGGAGTTTGCCGGCCCTCCCGCGGTCAGGATGTAAACGGCAGCAAAGATCTGGAAGGCTCCGATGGTGTTCAACACCACCACCAGTAGCGTCACCGGTCGCAGAAGGGGCCACGTGATATGCCGAAAGGTGTTCCATCCCACGCTTCCGTCGACCTGGGCGGCGTCGTAGATTTCCCGATCGATGCCCTTCAGCCCGGCCAGGAAGAAAAGGGCGTAGTAGCCGAAGTTCCGCCAAAGCAGCGTAAAGGAGACAGAGCCGATGGCCAGTTGTGTGGAAAAGAAGTTGACAGGCGGCAGGCGCAGCGACTCGAGCAGCTGGTTCAGCGGCCCAAACGAAGTGAGGATGCCCTTCCATATGTTCGATGTGACGACTATCCCGGCCACGAGCGGCAGCACGTAAATCGCCTTGAGGGCGGGCGCCTGTCGCAGCCGGGTGTTGAGCAGAAGCGCCGTGCCAAACGAGGCCGCCGTGATCGCGGGAACCAGCAGGAAGGTATAGGTGAGGGTGTTACGGGCAGCGGCCCGGAAGACCTCATCCGAGACCAGCCGAGCGAAGTTCGCCAGCCCCACAAACCTCGGTGTGCCGATGATAGGCCAGTTGGTGAGGCTTATGAAAAAGACGGACACCACGGGCACCAGCACAAAGACGGCCAGAATCATCAGACCCGGGGCGGCCAGGAGAATGTCCTCGTAGCCGGCTCCTGCCAGCCTGGACCGGCGCCGTGAGGCCGCCGCCAGCCGGGTGTGCGTCAACGCGTCCATCGCCGCTTGGCTATCCCTGTTCGGTTCGGCTCCCGACGCCCGGCGGGCAGGCCGGCGCAAGGCCGGCCGTCCCCGCCCGGGAGTACGCCACCGTTCCCGCCTCGCCGTGCGCCTTTGCAACTTCACCCTCAAAAGCCCGCTTCGCGCTCCGCCGCGGCCTTCATGTCCCGGGCGGCCTGCGCCGGGGTCTTCCGGCCCGCCATGACGGCGGATACCTCTCGGTTGACCACGCTCATGACGACACCGGTCTTGGGATGGCGCGGCTCGGGGATCGCCCAGTTGACGGCGTCATAATACATCTTCACCTCCGGCCGCTCCCGCATCGCCGCAGGCAGCTTGCCCGTGACGGGGAAGAACCCCACACCCGAGAGCCACTCTTGAACTTCGTCGGTGAGGAAGAACTCGATGAGCTTCCAGGCTGCTTCCTTCTTTTGGCTCTGCTCAAGAATGGCCAGAAGGGCCCCTCCGAAGTACGTGGTGCGCCGCCCGGTCGGGCCCACCGGCGGGTAGACCAGCTCGTAACGCAGGTTCGGGTATTGCCGCGGCCAGACGAACAACCCGTTGGCCGGCCATACGTTGTTGATGATTCCCGTCCGTCCGGTAGCGAAGGCGTCGATCGCGTCCGGCGCGGTCATCGACTCGGCTCCGGGCGGCATGTACCCGGCCGACTTGATCTTCGCCAAGAACCCCAGAGCCCTCTCCACCGCCTCGGGCTGCAGAGCCACCCGGTTTTGGGCATCGAAGATCTCGCCGCCGGCGTTCCACAGCCACAGAAGAAACGGGTGCAGCCACGTGTTGGAGCCCGGATATGCGTACCCCCAACGATCCACCCGACCGTCGCCGTCGGTGTCCCGGGTGAGCGCTTGAAGCACGGACTCAAGGTCGCCCCACGTCCACACCCCGCTCGGGTCTTTCATCCGCTGAACCAACGATGGGCTGATACCCGCTGCGCGGAAACTGTCCGTGTTTATCGCCCACAGGTACGTGACGAACCCAAACGGCACCACGTAGTACCGTCCCTGCCAGCGGTATTGGGTGAGGATCTTGGGGTCCACGTAGCGGGCCTCGAAGTCAGCGGGCATGAACCGGTCGAGCTGTGCCAGCGCTCCGCCGAATTCCACAAGGGGCACGAATCGGCCGTCGGTCATGTACGTGATGTCAGGGGCCCGCCTGGCCACGATGGCAGTTTGAAGGCGTTCCAGGGCCTCTCCGTACGGTATGACGGTCACGTTGACCCGGATCCCGCTGACCTGTTCGAATTTCTGCAGAAACGGGGCCAGAGCGACCTGGGGCTGGTCGACGAACGGCATCACCCAGAAGTCGAGCGTCTGGCCCGCGGCAGTCCCGCTCCACAGCGCGACCCCCACCATGGCAACAGCCAGCCCGCTCCACAACGGACGTCGTCGAAGCTCCGCTCGCATGATGGCACCGCCCCTTCCATTGCTCTTCGATCCGTGTTCCACCGCTGTCGGGTACGCCGCCTTGCCTCCCTCCTTTCCGATGGTCGTGGAAGATGATGGACGGCCGGCACAAAGCGCCCGCTAGCTTCCGCCCCCGCAGTAACGCACCAGCACCTTGCGCAGCGCACGGGCGATCTCGTCCGCCTCATCCGGGCTCAACAGAGGGCTGAGCGGAAGGGTGACGGTCCTTCGAAGCAGATCCTCGGCGCGGGGGCAGTGAGGCGACCCCACCCGCACCTGCGGGTGCGCGTAAACGGGTTGACCGCCATAGAGCCTGCGGAAGGGGAACCCCTCTTTTTGCAAAGCCGCTTCGGCCGAAAGCGCCACCTTCTCGGAAGGCAGGATGGCGAAGTAGCGCCGCCCGATGTCCTGCGCGCCCTGGGGAACCCTCCGGGCTTTCAAACCCGGCAGGCCGGCGGCCGACGCGTGGATGCGGGCGAGAACCGTCTGCAGGCGCACGATGATGCTGTCGAGCTTCTTCAGTTGTTCGACCAGAACCGCTCCTGCCAGTTCGCTCATCCGGTAGTTCTCGCCCACAAAGGCCCTGCCGGAGAGGTCGACGCCGTGAGCACCTTCGGCATCGCGCAGGTTACCCTGATCGTGAGCCCGCACCGCCTGCTCGTAAAGCCCGGGGTCGCTGGTGGTGACTGCACCTCCCTCACCCGCCGTGATGAGCTTGTTGATCTGGAAGCTGAATGCGCCCAGATCCCCGATGCTGCCCACCGGGCGCCCCATCCAGCTGGCCCCGCAGGCCTGAGCGCAGTCCTCGATGACCTTCAAGTTGAAGCGCTTCGAGACTTCCATGATGGCTCCCATGTCACACGCCAGACCTTCAAAGTGTACCGACATGATAGCCCGGGAGCGCGGCGAAACCTTTCGGGCCAGGTCCTCCGGGTCCATGTTGAAGCTCTCGTCGATGTCCACATACACCGGCGTGGCCCCGCAGCGCAGCACCGCGCCCGGCGAGGCGATGAAGGTGTTGGCCGGCACCAGGACCTCGTCTCCCGGACCGATTCCCAGAGCACGTAAGCCCACGATGAGGCTTGCGGTTCCGGAGCTGACCGCCAGGGCGTACTTTACCTGCATGCGACGGGCAAACGCCGACTCGAATTCCCGCACTTTAAACAGCGGCTCCGGTCCATAGAAGCGGAACGGAGACTTGCGCTCGATCACCTCCGCAACGGCCCGCTTCTCCTC
>CAYQLT010000115.1:0-4436 GCA_964418425.1 uncultured Clostridia bacterium | reverse complement strand
ATATGTGTAGCGAGCACGAGTCTCCTTCGACGAGGGATGGCAGGCTCCTCCGGGCAATGCGAGGATGAGGGTCCCGTCCCCGCCGGCCGTTGCGGTCTTCCCCTCCGCAGTTGGGACGTGGTAGGATGGCATCACGGCTCCTGCCAGTTGCTGGGCTTTGTTCGCCCCTGCTCGACGCAGGGGCTCCTGGAGCCGCCACCCCAGTTTCCACCGGATCCGTTTACGACTCCCCCTGCCCGGGGGCCCGATCCCCAGGACGGCCGGCGGACCCCCGGGGTCGAGCTTGCAGTTGGTGCTGGGCGGGGAGTCGGGAGATGGTGGCGGGGTCGGCCGAACGGACACCTCGCGACGGGGTTCGAAAGCGCTCCCCGGCCCGCCCCGGCCCAAGGCGGAAGACCGCAAGGGGGGGTACGGCGGGAGGTGGGATATCGGTTTCGGACACCACCTCGGCCGACGGGGCCGGGCGCTTGCCGGTGCGGAAGGCTGGGCAAGATGGACCTCTACCTGCTGGGGCGCCTGCCGTGGCGCGACACCCAACTCATCTACCACGCGTTACCCCGCCTGGGTCGGGAGGGGGTGGTGATCTGTTGGCCCGACCGGCCCTTCGTGTGCATGGGCTACGGCCAGGACCCGTCGGAGGTGGATCTGGCAGCCTGTCAGGCGGCCGGCCTGCCGGTTTTCCGGCGCGCGGTGGGGGGTGGCCTCGTGTACCTGGACGCCCATCAGGTCTTTTACCAGGTGGTGCGCCGCCGCGACGGGTTCGCCGCCCCGGCGGCCGTGTATGCCCGGTGCCTGAGGCCGGTCTGCGCGGCCCTCGCCACCCTGGGGGTCCCGGCCGAGCTGCGGCCGCCAGCCGACATTGCGGTCAAGGGGCGCAAGATCTCGGGCAACGGGGGAGGTGAGCTATCCGGGCACAACGTCGTCGTCGGCAACGTGTTGCTGGACTTCGACTTCGCCGCCATGGCTCGGGCAAGCGCCGCACCGAGCGAGACCTTTCGCCACCACGTGCGCACGGCCATGGAGGAGCGGCTCACCACCCTGAAGCGGGAACTGGGCGCCGCCAGCCCCGGTCCGGAGAGGGTGGCGGCGGCTCTGGTCGTTGCTTTCGAATCGGCCTTTGGGCCGCTGCGACGGCGGGAAGTGGACGCCGCGCTCGCCGACGAGATGGCCCGGGTGGGCCGGGAGATGCGAGGCATCGACTGGCCGGACTGCCTGCCCCGCCGGCTCCGGAGGTGGCAGGTGAAGATCGCCGAGGGGTGTTACGTGCGCCACGCGACCATACCGGCCCTCGGGGCCGGGGTCACCTGGAGGGACGAGGAGGGCGTTATCGCAGAGGTGGCCTTTGAGGGAGCCGAGAAGGCGAGTGGCCTGGAGGACCTTGCGGCGCTGCTGCGAGGGACGCCGGCGCGCTTCGACGCCGTGACGGCCCGCGTCGCAGGCTGGGCACGCGCCCGCGGATGGCCGCCGCAAGCCCCTGCCCAGCTGGCCACCGCTTTCGACGCGGAAGGGAGGATGGCTCATGAGCAAGTGGTTGTCTCCGGAGGGCCTGCGCTTCACCCCTGATCATGCCTGGATTCGGCTGGAGGGCGAGGAGGCGGTCGTGGGGGTGACCGATTACTTCCAGGAAACGGCCGGCGATATCCTCTACGTGCAGCTGCCCCAGGAAGGGGCGACCCTGACCCCGGGGGAGCCGGCCTGTAGCCTGGAGGCCGGTAAATGGGTCGGGCACATCCTGGCACCGCTTGCCGGTACCGTCGTGGCGGTGAACCGGGCGCTGGAAAGCAGGCCGGGGCTGATCAACACCGATCCCTACGGCGACGGCTGGCTGTTCCGGCTGACGGTGAGCGGCCGCGTTCCGGAAGATCTGCTGGATGCGAATGGCTACCGGACGCTGTTGCGGGGGCTTGAGGCGGAGGAGGTTCGGGCGTGACGAGCTGGCGGCTTCTCGACACGGGCGTGCGCTCCGCCGCCGAGAACATGGCCCTAGACGAAGTCATGCTGCGCGCCCGGGGCCGCGGCTCGGTGCCGGACACCCTGCGCTTTCTGCAGTTCTCTCCCGAGGCGGTGCTGGTCGGTTACCACCAAGCCGTCGACCAGGAGGTGCGGGTGGAGTACTGCCGGCAGCACGGCATCGACATCAACCGGCGGATCACCGGCGGCGGGGCCATCTACTTCGACCGTACCCAGATCGGCTGGGAGATCGTCGCCGGCCGGGACCGCCCTCTGTTCCAGCAGCCGCCGGACCGGATCTACCGCTATCTGGCGGAAGGGGCCATCCGCGGCCTGCGGCGCCTGGGGGTAGAGGCCGCCTACCGACCGGTGAACGACATCGAGGTACGCGGCAGGAAGATCTCCGGGACGGGCGGCACGGAGCGGGGCGGCGCGTTCCTCTTCCAGGGGACGCTCCTGGTCGATTTCCCGGTGGAACGGATGCTGCGGGCGCTGCGCCTGCCGGGTGAAAACTTGCAGGAAAAGGATATCGTCGCCTTTCGGCAGCGCGTCACATGCCTCCGGGAGGAGCTGGGCACCGCGCCGCCTGCCGACGCCATCAAGCAGGCGCTGGCGGCCGGATTCGCCGAGGTACTGCAGGCGGAGATGGTGCCCGCCGGCCTGCACCCTGAGGAGGAGGCACTCCTGCCGGAGGTGGCGGCCCGCTTTGAGCGGGAAGAGTGGATCCTCGCCGTGCGCCGACCGGAGGGCACCGACTTCCTCGTGGGCAACCACAAGGCGCCCAGCGGGCTGATCCGGGTGGTCCTGCACGCCGACACGACCTACCGGCGCATCAAGCAGATCTTCATAACCGGCGACTTCTTCGCCTTTCCGCAGAGGCTGGTCGCGGATCTGGAGGCGTGGCTGAAAAACGCGCCGCTGGAGGAGGCGAGGCTGGGTCAGCGGGTGCACGAGTTCTTCGCGGGGCGGGAGTGGTGCATCCCCGGAGTGACACCCGAGGACTTCACCCTGGCCATCCTCCAGGCTGCCGGCAAGCCGCCGACGCCTGCGACGAGTGCGGTGGCTCCACCGTCGGAAGAGGCGTACCGCATGGCCCGGGAGCGGGAGGTGCACCCCATCCCAGGAGGCTCACCAGGGTCTCTCGGCGGGAGCCGGGCCGGGAGGGGAGCCGATCCGTGAACACCGGTGACCTGATCCGGGTGCATGTGGCCGTCGTTGGCGCCGGCCCAGCCGGCGCCCGGGCTGCCCGCGCCGCCGCGGAGGCCGGCTGTTCCGTCCTGATGGTGGATCACCGGGCGGTGCCGGGCCAGCCCGTCCAATGCGGAGAATGGATCCCCCTGGCCCTGGCCGGCCAGGAACCATTGCCTCCCGGCGTCGTCCTGGGCCGGCTGGAGGGGATGCGCACGGTGATTCTGGAAGGCGACCTGCAAGCGACGCCCCGGGTGCTGGACGAGGGTTTCCTGCGGGCACCCGGGTTGATGATCGACCGCGGGGCCCTGGATGCGGCCCTCGTCCGCCAGGCTGCCGATGCCGGCGTCCGGGTCTGGACCCGGGCCTCGGCGGTGGCCCCGTTTCCGGGAGGCATCGTCGTGCGATGTCGCGGCCGGGCGTGGCGGGTGCGGGCTGAGGTGGTGGTGGGGGCCGACGGTCCCCTCTCTTCGGTGGGCCGCTGGATCGGGTCCCGCAACGAGCATCTGGTAGTAGCCCGACAGTACGTCCTCCCGCTGGCCGGGCCGGCGGGAGATGCGGCGGAGGTGTACTTCCACCCGCAGCTGCCGGGCGGGTACGGCTGGCTCTTCCCCAGGGGGAAGACGGCCAACGTGGGCGTGGGCATCAATCCGCAGCTGGTGGATGCGGGCACGCTGCGGCAGCGCCTGGACGCCTTCGTCGCCTGGCTGGCTCGCAGCGGTCGGGTGGAGCCCCGCCCGCTGCGAAGGTCGGGGGGCTGGATCCCGGTGGGAGGGCCCTTATCGGTGCTGGGACGGGGGCCTTACCTTCTCGCAGGAGATGCTGCCGGCCTGGCGCATCCTCTGACCGGCGCCGGCGTCGCCGCCGCCATCGAAAGCGGCCGCTGGGCTGGAGAGATGGCTGCCTGGGCGGCCCGGGCGGGCCGGGAGGCGGCAGAGGAATACGCCCGCCGGATCGCCGCTACCCTGCTACCCCCGCTCCAGCTGGCCGCGGCTGCCCGGGCCTGGCGGGACGCCCACTGGGCAGACCCCCCGGGAGGCTTTGCGCACCTGGTGAAGGAGGCCTGGCCCGGATTGGCCGGCTACCGCGCGCGGTACATGACGATGCGACGGGGAGGTGCTTGCTATGCCCGAGCTGACGTGGGTTGAATCTGAAGAAGCGACGCCGCACTCCATGCGCACCAGCCTGGCCGCGGCCATCACCCTGGGGTTCATGCGGGGGCGGTTCTACCGGGACGCGCAGCTGGGTTGCATCAACCTTCTGCAGACCTACGGGGACGGCTGCCGCGCGAACTGCAC
>CAYQLT010000114.1:2860-4562 GCA_964418425.1 uncultured Clostridia bacterium | reverse complement strand
GGAGCGCATTCCGGTACCGCTCGGTGCTGCCTCGAGGCCAGCGACCGCCGCCAGGTTCAGCCCGCATACGACAGCGTCACGTGCCCGTGCACCCTGGCCTGCAGCCGTTCGTCCAGCTCCACGCCGTCGAGTTCCCCATCAAGAGCCGGCACCCTCGACCCACCGCAGCCGCAGCACAGGTATCAGGGGAACCCTCTCCCCCAACAGGCCAAAGCCCGTCTCCGGATATAAAAGCCCCACCGGGAACATCGCCTGCAGGTCGAGGCGCACTGCAGGGGTCAGCCGAAAGGTGAAGCCTGAGAGGCCGCCTACCCAAGCAATACCTGCAATACCTTCCGTAGAGACGAAAGCGAGCAATCCCCCGATTGCACCCAGGTGAGGGTCGAACCACGACTCCCGGAGGAAATGGTTGCGTACCTCCGCCCCCAAATGCCCGACCAGGACGCCTTCGGCTACCAGTCCCGCCACAGATCCGGTCAAGGAGATCGTCGGCGTTACATGCCAGCGGGCCTCGCCGTACACAAACGGAAAGACCCATGCGGCGGCAATTCCAAAACTGCATTCTTTTTGCAGGCCGCCGGACACGGGGGGCGGCTGGTCGCCGGCGGCCCAGGCCCCGGCAGGCCCCCAAAACACGACGGCAGCTGCCAGTCCCCAAGCAGCCAGGGTACGGCGCCCCACCATTGGCATCACCGTCCTGCTGAAGGCTTGCAGACCGGTGCGCCAGATTTCGGCGCTCGAACGCTCCTGCCTGCCGCGATTTTTGCGGCCCGGCCCCGCCCGCCCTGGCGGGGACCTCAGGCTCGGCGATCCCGGCGGGCGTTCGGAGGTCCTCGTGCCCACAGGGGTCAGCCAACCTGCAGGAACCCGCGGGCCCGTGGGCGGCCGGGCGCACCTCGAAGACCCCGTCCGGGCACACGGCGGGAACCAAGGCAGAGCGGTGCAGGTTCGGAACACTGACGGCCACGAAAGCGCACCGGGTCGTCTCCCTGGGCCAGCGCCTGGCAGGCCGCCTCCCGGTAGATCTCCCGTGGCCTCCAGCGCTACCAGTGAGCTCAGCCGATCCTTGCCCGTCTGCGCCAGGTGCTCGCCCGGCCTCTCCAGGGCGCCGGGCACGCCCTCCAAGGTATGCTCGCTCTCTTGCCAAGACAGCGTTATCCGAAAGGGGCTGACCAGCGCAGGTGAACCTTGAGACCTGGAGCCCTGACGCGACCGATGGGCCGGCAAGGGCAACGGTGCGGGACTTCGTAGACGGGGTTCTGGCCAAGCTCTAACCGATTCGGAGGGGTCACGTTGGCGGTCACAAGGGAAAGCCTGCATAAGTTCGTCGAGTCACTGCGGGCACCTACAGACTTGGGGCGGAGCGCCCCGCCGGTCAGCGCGTCTGGGGTCTTCTCAACCCCCGTGCTCGTGCTGTCTCGGTAAGGCCCGGGCGGTGATACGCCCGGGTCAAGTCTGGTCTCCCGCCCACTTGTGCCGGGCCGTGGCCCCACACGGTAACGTGGCGGGTCACAAGGACTCTCCGGAGGTCATGGGTTCTGAGGGTGGGCAGGCGCTCGGGGGAGGTCGCGCGGAGAACCAATGCGGGACCGGCGCGCGGTGCATCCTCGACAAAGAGGGAACCGGCGCAGGTGCTGGGACCGACCATGCTCCCGTGCCATCAGTCGGTCTCGAGCTGCACGGAGGCCACCGCCGTCTTGCC
>CAYQLT010000114.1:0-2760 GCA_964418425.1 uncultured Clostridia bacterium | reverse complement strand
TGCTCCCGTGCCATCAGTCGGTCTCGAGCTGCACGGAGGCCACCGCCGTCTTGCCGAACCGGGAGGCCAGTTGCAGCACCTCCAGACCGACTACGGTGCCGCTTGCGTCGTAGTCGACGATGACCCCCGGGGCGACCTCCTCGGATTCGACGATGTCCGCGTCACTCAGGCGCACATAAAGAGCGTCGGCTTCACGATCGACCTTGATGCGCATGTCCCCGCCCAAGCCTCCTGTCGAAGAAGACGGTCACGACCTTCCGGCGAGAGCCGCTCTCCACGGTGACCACGCGGAGCCAGCGGCCGCCACGCTCCCCGACCATCCGAAGGTAGTGCATCGTACCGTCCGGGTGCCCCTCGACGCGGTCAGGAGATGCTACCGCGGTACGAACCAGCTCCTCGCCGATGCTCCGCTCCGCCATGACGTCCGTTGCGTGCTTCGTGAAGATCAGCTCTGGCGTGGCCGCCCGCTCCTTCGCCTCACGGACTGAGTATACCGCGACCAGGCCACGACCTGCGTGCGTCGGGCGCCCTGCCAGTGACCCTCGTGGACTTCGATGAGGATTTGGGCTACCGGGCTGGCCTGCTGCGCGCCGGCCGCCCGTGCGGCTGGCTTCTGATTATCCACCTCTGCCAACCCGGTGCCCTACGCCCTGCGGGAGACAGGATGCAAGGTGCGGACACTGCGGGTCGCCCGGAGAGCCTCGCCGAGCATCGTAGAATAGCTCCGAGGCCGGGCCTCCTGTTGGGCCTCCGGAAGGGTGGCAGGGCACCGTGGAGGTGACGTCCTACGTTGCCGCCAAGGCGCTACGCAAAGTGCAGCGCCTGGAAGGACAGATTCGGGCCATAAAGCAAGGGCTGATTCGCTCCATCGCGGGAACGCCGGCCGCGTGGCCCGGTTCCCCGGCGGGGGCGCCCCTCAAGGGTCTTCTCAAGGGAGTTGTGGTCGACCCAGAAGACATCGAAGCAGCCAAGCGGAGCCCCTTCGGCGCGACGCAGCAAGACCGCCGATGACAGACAAGCTGGAACGGGCGTGCGCGGCACGGCGGTACGAGGGGCAGGTATTCGAGGCAGCCGACGGCAGGCCCTCGGGGAACCCCCGGCGAGGAGGTGCGGGCGGACGGCCATAGCCGTGCTCCAGATTCCCCCGGCAAAAGACGCCCGCAAAGGCCCTTGCTGGCCGCGATCCGGAGCGGGGACGCATTTTCCCCCGTCCGGCCTGTCCTGCGAGGCGGCAAAGGCCGTCTACTCAGCGGTCACCGTAGTGGGTCCTGCGAGATCCGCTTCAGGTACACCGGCGGCCCCGAAGCGTGCGACCAGATTCGCGCCGTTCGCGGCAACGGCTAGCGCCTGCAGGAGAAGAAGCGGGTCGGCCTGTTCGGGTCGCGCCCCTTGCTGCGGAGGAGCTGAGAGTCGAGCGTTGGCAGCCTTGGCGCTACGCACCAAGCCCAGCGCAAATGCCGTCGTGAAGGGTATTCCCCGTCCGTGGTTCGCGTGGTACCCTCAATGCCAGGGGTTACGGTGGGGAGGGCCGCTTCTGTTCGTGGCTGCTAGCCGAGTCGGCCAGCGAGCGAGCGTGCGGTCCGGCGTGTTGATGCGTGTCGAAAAGGGGTGAGACGGATGAAGTACCTGGAGCGAATCGTCCGAGATCCACGCATCTGCGGGGGAGAGCCCGTCATTCGGGGTACCCGGGTGACGTTGCGCACGGTTCTGGCCAGCCTGGCTGAGGGCGCTACGGTAGAGGAGATTCTGCAGGATTTCCCTGCGCTCACGCAGGACGACGTACGAGCGGTCATTGCCTTTGCTGCTGCCTCGGCACAGGAGGACATCCCGGTACCTGAGTTGCCAGCCTTGCCATGAAGGTCAAGCTTGACGAGAACATCCCGGCCAGCGGTTCCTGTGTTGTTGCGCCCGGTACGCGCGCCGGTTTCCTTTTGCTTCGCCTCAAGGAACCCGGCCGCAGGGCAGCGTACCGAGGCCAAGGCCTTCGGCATCCCCGCCGACTTCGTCATCTTCGACGAGGACGACGCCGAGGAGCCGTTGCGGGCCGTGGTTCGCCAGCGGCTGCCGTTCGCCCACATCAGCGCCCGCTCGCTGTACGAACCGATCAGCCGGGCCAAGGAAGGGGCCCCCGCCGCCGCTCTGCGCCTTCCGCCCGGCGTCGGCGCGCCTTTCGCCTCCAGGCCCGACGTTCAGGGCCCGCTGGGAACATCGCTTCGAGCTCGTCCAGGTCGTCGAGATGCAGGAGACCCACCTGACCGAGTACGGGGTCATCCGCGCCCTGGCCGGGCACGCCACAAGCTTCGTGCTAGCCGGCGACTTCGACCAGACCATCTATGAGTGGCGGGTCTCGACCCCGGATAAGGTGCTGGCCCGCTTCCGCCCAAGCCTGCGGCCCATCTCCTGCCGGGCAAAGCCATCGTGTACCACTTCGCACCCGACGGCGACGCCGAGGCTGCCTGGATCGCCTCCCGGCTCCTGCGGCTTCAGACCGAGCCGTCGGCCAACGCCGGTGCGTTGTTGCGCAGCCAGACGCAAGGTTGATGGCGACCATGGTCCGCCGGCGCGTCCGCACTCATTGGGTCCGCGGGCTCGCCCCTTTGCGAGACGGGGCACGAGACGTTGGCGTAGCGGCTCCCAAGCCCACGGACTTTGCCCTGGCATCTCGCTCCTGCCGCCCCATCAGCGCCAGGGTGTCCTTGAGGAAGAAACGCAGGAGATGCTGGATGCCGGCCAGCCGCGCTAGCTGTGCGAGCGGAGAAG
>CAYQLT010000113.1:0-4619 GCA_964418425.1 uncultured Clostridia bacterium | reverse complement strand
CCTTTTCGGCCAACCGCTTGGCCACCTCGAAACCGAGCTTGCCGGCTCCGACCACAACTACGTGCAAACCGGCCTCGTCTCCCCGCGGGGCGACATAGCCTCCAGGCGACCCGTTCGCCCCCGCCGGAGTGGTTCGGCGGCAAGGCCACTATGCCTGCTGGCGCGGGAGTGCGTTGCACCGGGCAGCTGCGCGAGGACCTCTTCATCCCGCCTGTCCAGGGGCCGCGGCCTGTCCAGGGGCCGCGGCCGGTGCTCCGGTACGTCGCCTGCGCCGGCGCGCAGATGGATACCCGGCATGCTGAACAGTGCGGTCGCCTATGGCGCGCCGGATGGACGGGTCGTTTGAGCGGGCTTCGCCCGAAGCGCGGTCGACCCTCACATCGGGCTCTTCTGCCAGGGAGATGCCAAGGATCGCCAGCAGTGCCGGCACCATCGGGGTTGCGGTCCGGTAAAAGACGTTGAGGCCCCTCCGTCGGCCCCGGGCAGCACCCGCCCGACGCAGCATGCCCAGGTGCTGCGAGACGGTCGGCTGCCGCAGGCCCAAAGAGGCGGTCAGTTCGCAGACGCAGGCTTCCTGACGGGCGAGGACAGCCGCGATGCGCAGGCGATCCGGGTGCCCCAGCGCTTTGAGGATCCTGGCAAGCCTTTTCAGATCCGTTTGGCCGTGCACAACCGCCATGCTTCCTTTCCAGCCGCCGCCCCCCCATGAGGGGCCTTTCGCGGGTTTCTTCGACATGCCGAGGCAACTGCCTTTGAGCATTTGCCCTTGGCGGCGTCCGAGCACTCATACAGTATCATGAATGTGAGATGAAACGCACGCCTGTTCACCTTGTGGGTTGCGGGCGGCTTGCGGTCGGTCGGAGGCTGACGCGTCGTTGTCGTCACCGGCGCCCCAAGGCATGAGCCCTTGCGACCCGGGCGGGGCCGCGCCGGAGGGTGGAGGACGACGTGGCTCTATTGCAGCGTTGGATGACGGCCGGACTTGAGGCAGTGTGGCAGTACATCGCCCTGCATACCGTCACGTGCCTGGTGCCCGCTTTCTTGCTGGCGGGAGCGATGGTCACCTTGGTGTCCCGAGAGGCCATCATGACGCATTTGGGCGCCACCCGGCAGCGGTTACGCTCCTTTGGCCTGGCAGCAGTCGGCAGCCTGCTTGTTGCGGCTTGTTCATGTACGGTCATTCCGGTGGCCAGCGGCCTGTACTATAGCGGGGCCGGTATCGGGCCGACGTTCATCGTGCTTTGGGTTGCGCCGGCCGCCAACGTGCTTGCCCTCACGTACACTGGCGCGTTGCTGGGGGGCAGGCTTGCGCTGGTCCGTTTGGTCGCCGCCATGGCCACTGCCCTGGTTGTGGGTACGACGATGACGTGGGTGTTCGGGCGTGAGGAGCGGGCTCGTCACGCACTTGCAGCCGCCGTCGACCCGCCCGGATAGACGGCGCTGGATGGCCCGCCTGGTAGACTGGCAATGAGAGGCTCGCTTGCCTTTCTCGGCCTGATCCTGCTTAGCTTGCTGGCACCCAACTACCTGGTGCGTGAGGGACCGTACGCCTGCAAGGTAGCCGTCTGGGCACTGGCCACCGGGGCCGTTGCCTGGTACGCCCGGCGCCGGCTGAGCGAAGACCAGCGCCAGGCCTGGGTTCAGGAGAGTTGGTGGTTCGTTCGGATCATCTTTCCCCTGCTTTTGGCCGGCGTGTTCCTGGTCGGCGTCATCTCAGCGGTCTTCCCCGCCGCCTGGGTCGAGGGCTGGCTCGGCGGTCGAAGCCTGGCGGCGTCGGTGTTCGCCACTCTGATTGGGGCGGTGAGTTACTTTGCCACCATGACAGAGGCGCCGTTCGTGGCACGCTTGATGGAGATGGGGATGGGAAAAGGGCCTGCGTTGGCGCTGCTTTTGGCGGGCCCCGGGCTGAGCCTGCCCAACATGCTGACCATCGGCCGCCTGTTTGGCGCGAAGCGGGCCGCCGTCTACGTCGCAACGGTGGTGGTGCTTGCCAGCGTGCTGGGCTGGGTCGCCGGACAGTGGGTCTTGTAGGTCGCAACCATTGATGCCGAGCAGTCGGGAGGCGGAAACGATGCGCATCGAGATTCTTGGGCCGGGCTGCCCCAAGTGTCGCGCAACCGAGCAGATTGTACGGGAGCAACTGCAGGCATTGGGTGTAGAAGCTGAGGTGCTCCACGTTTCGGACCCGCAGGCGTTTGGGCGTTATCGGATCCTCTTTACGCCCGCCGTTGTCGTGGACGGGGAGGTGGTCTTCAGTGGCCATGTCCCAAAGCCCGAACACGTGCAGCAGGTGTTGGGGGAGCGACTGCGACGCAGGAGCTGACGGGCGCCACACAGCTCCGGTCGGGGACGGCGCAGCCGACCCGCCCTCTTGCCGGAGATGACAACGCCCGGTCGGGGGGACGAGCTACCGCTCGGGAGACGAGCTACCGCTGTGGGACGGGGCGACGCCGCCTCACTCGACCGGCGGCAGCCCCATCAGGGCGCGCAGGTAAGCAATCTGCCCGGTGTGATAAGCCTCGTGTTCAAGATAGCCGACCGCCTGGGCGAAGCGCTCGAAACGCCCGTCAGGGCTGGTAGCGAGCAAGCTTTCCAGGGTGAACGAGCCGTACGTCGCCGCCCACAAGGTCTGAAGCTGCAGGAACGCATGGAGCTCGGCCGACCAGGTGGCGGCATCTGTGTTGGCCGGCAGGCGCCAGTCCTGATCGAGCGGGGCGGTCGGCCGGCCCGCCAGCTGGGCCATGAAGTGCTGCTTCCAGAAGGCGATGTGGCGAACGATCTCCCAGATGCAGTGCCGCCCGGGCGCAGGGCGCCACAGAGCCTGTTCAGCGGACAGGCCCTTGATCTGCATCCATACCGGTGCATGGCTGTAGTTGCGCCCGTCGAACAGGCGCTGCGCGACATCCCGGAGCGCGGTGCCGAGGAGATTCTCCACGGTTGTACACCTCCGCCGACGCAGTTCACCTCACCACCGCGTGTTCCTGCTCTCACGCTTGCTCCGTTGTGACAGCATGCCTTTACCTCGTGGGCGACCATGGTCATCGGAGCTGGTGCAAGCCGCGGACCCAAGTACCGTTCGGCGGGTTCAAGCAAAGCGGCCTGGGAAGGGAAGGCGGCCGCCACGGTATCGAGGAGTTCCTGGCAGTCAAGTCCATTTCGTTCAAGCTCTGAGGCAGGCCGCAGCCTCGGAACAGGCCCGATGCGGCTGCCTGGACGGATGGGCTGGGATGCGCGGACGGCATGGTTCTGCGCACCGCTCCCTTCAGGAAAGGGGATTTCGAGCTAGCCGCACGCTTGAAGGTGATCGCGCCACGGCGTAGGAGTGGACAACGTGGATCTGGAGGAGGCCACCCGGCGGGGGGTGGCGGTTGTCAACACCCCCCTGGCCAACGCGGAGTCGGTGGCGGGGCGTTCCTCCTGAACCTGTCGCGGGGAGGCGTAGTGGACGAAGGGGCTCTGGTGGAGGCCCTACGGGAGGGCGCGTTGAGGGGGGCGGCCGTCGACGTGTTCGAGGAGGAGCCGCCGCCCGACGACCACCCTCTCTTCTCGCTGGACAACGTGGTGGTCACCCCGCACATCGCCGCCCACACGGAAGAGGCCATGCGGCGCATGGCCCTGGAGGCGGCCGAGGCCGTGGTGGCCTTTCTCGAAGGCCGGCGCCCCCAACACATCGTCAATCCGGAAGCGTTGCTAAGAAGCAGTCGGTGACGTACGGGCTAAAGCGGGCTCCTTACCCGGAAGAAGCTGCGTGGCGGCGTTCGGGACAGCTCTCACGTCTCGTCTTCTACGAGAACAGCCGTGCCGTATGCCAGGATCTCGGCCGCACCGGCCATGACCTGGGTGGTGGCGAAGCGAACGTCGATGACGGCATTCGCGCCCATGCGGGTGGCCTCCTCCACCATGCGCCGGATCGCCTCCTCTCGGGAGCGGGCAATGAGTTCCGAGTACTCGCGCACTTCTCCGCCCACCAGGTTACGAAGGGCGGCCATGATATCGTTGCCAATGTGGCGGGCCCGAATGGTACTCCCCATGACCAGCCCCAGCGTCCGGACCACCCGCTTGCCGGAGATGAAGTTCGAGGTGACAACCTCCATCGGCCTATTCCCCTCCGCTCGCCCGTCGTTCCCGCAGTGCCACCGCCACGAGGAGCAAGAGGCCCAAGGTGATGGCCGCAAGACCGGCCTGGATGGCAACAGGTATCGTGCGGAGCACGGGCACCAACAGCCACACGACGTACCCCGCGATGGTTACGGCGCCCAGCACCACGAGCCCGAGGCCAACCGCCTTCATGACTCCTTCGCCCCTGGTTCCCCCCGGCAGCCCTCTCGAGCCGCATTCCCGGCTGCGTCGTCTGCTCTAATCGGGAGTTACGACATCGCACGCCAGCCGCCTGCATCCAGCCCGGGAGATGTGGTCAGCGTCCATGGCGGCCGTCTCGTCGACCCCACGGCGCGGGAGCCGCGCCGGGCGAGACCGAACGCTGGATGACCGGCGCCGGTGGCAGGGTTCGTAGCCGCTGCAAGGCTTTTCAAGGGTGTCCTCTCCACGTCCTCGTGCGCCACAACCCGGAGGGCCCCCTTTCCGCCGTAGGGAAGCAGCGACTTCTGCCGGGCAGCCCA
>CAYQLT010000112.1:0-4626 GCA_964418425.1 uncultured Clostridia bacterium | reverse complement strand
CTAGGCGTAGTGCCTCTCAAAGCCCGTGAAGCTCAGGCCCAGCCCGCCGGCGAAGGTGAGCCCCTCCTCGGATCGCACCCCCCACCGCAGCGCGACCGCACGGCTCACCCGGTATTCGGCCCTCAGCCGCACCGGGCCCGGCATCTCCTTGTCCAGCGCCCGCACCACCGGCCCCAGCCGGTAGGTCCCCCCAAGCGTCACCACCCGGTCGAAGGCGTCCGTGGCTCCCGTGGTGTAGCTCACCTGGCCCACCACGTTTCGCGCCGCCAGCTCCAGGCGGTACGGCCTGCCCGCAGGCGCCCACAAAAGCCCCCGATCTAGGGTGAACCCGGAGCCCGAGGCGTCCTCGATGGTCTGGACATCGTACTTGACGGTCACCCCCACGCCCAGGGGCCCCACCGCGTGTCCCACCGAACCGAGTGCGAGCCACTCCCCCACACCAACCGTCCCGCCCGTCTCCGCCCCGGACGCATCCGCATACGGGATGTCGCTCACGGAGTAGCCGAGCAAAGCCCCGCCGAAGCTTCGTTGCCCGTACCCCAGGGCGAAGGGGCTGAAGAGCCCGCCGTACTGGCTGGTGTACAGGGAGGTCACCTCATGGCCCTCCAGCCGCGCCAGCCCGGCGCGGTTGTAATGGACGGCGTTCGCGTCGTCGGCCAGGGCGGTGAAGGCACCCGCCATGCCTGGGGGGCGGGCACCGAGGCCGAAGGCGGTGAGGGGCGCCGTCCCCGTCGCATCCTGCGCCAGCGCCGGGCCACCCGGCCACGGGCCCACCCACGTGGCGCAAAACCAGAGGACGAAGATGTCCAGCGGTCAGTTCTGGAAATGCCTCCCACCTTCCGCTTCATCCCAAGACTCCTTTCCGGCTGAACCCCGGGCGCGTCACCCCGGGCGGCCGGGCGGGGTGGAACGCGCCACCCGGACGCCGGCCAGAACGCCGGCGACGGGTTCACGCCATCCGTGCGCCCGCGCGCCGACCCGCCGGCGGCGCGCTTTGCCGGTTCAGGATATCAGCTGGTGGCTGGGTGGGCTTGGACGGGACGCGGCTTGACCTTGGACGAAACGCTACACTTGCTCAGGTCGGTGCGCGGCAAGGCGCAGCGCCGCGCGGGCCTCGGAGGGGGTCATGCCGTAGCGGCGCCGGAAGCTCCGGTTAAAGTACGACAGGTCATTGAAGCCCGACTCCAGCGCGATGGCGCTGATGTTCGATGCGGCGAAGCGAGGGTCCGTGAGCCTGCGATAGGCGTGCTTCAGGCGCTCGTTTCGCAGGAAGTCGGTGAAGGTCGTTCCTTCCGCACGAAAGAGGGCGCGCACGTACTGGGGCGAGATCCCATGGCGTGCGGCCAGCTCGTCGAGCGTGAGATCCCCGCGCGTCAGGTTGGCGGCCACGTCGGCTTTGAGCATGCGCAACCGAGCCGCTTGAACCCCTCGGTTTCGGGCGAGCTGCGAGGCGTCACGGGTCGCGCCCAGAGCCGTGACCACCAGGTCGTGCACGTGGGCGGCCGCCGAGGCGGCCACCTATGCCGGGAGGGGACTTTGGTCTTGGGTGAGTAGGTGCACGTAGCCTCCGAGGAGCCTCAATCCGGGGACAGTGGAAGGGATTTTCGCCTGCACGAAGGCTGCCCCTGGGTCGGCCAAGGCCGGCCTGACGATGGCCCTGGGGATGGCCAGGTCGAAAAACGAGGCCGGCTCATGGAAAGTCCTCTCGGCCGGGAGGTCGTTGGGGCCCAGGTAGACGTCCCCGGCCTCACAGAGAATCTCCTGGCGCGTTCGGGTGCGGACGCGCATGCTGCCCCGGGTGACGATGCACAACACCAGGTCGTCGTTGCCGTCGCCCAGCTGCGGGTGGAGTCGGCTCACGTGGCACGGCGAGCATGAGGTTCGGGCGATGGCGAGGTGGGGCAGTTGCCACAGGGACGTCTCACAGAAGAGGGGAGCCTCGCCGAGGCATGCGACCCGGATATTGGCGATGGGTTCGTACGCTTCCTCGATGGCCTGCGCACGCTTCGCGGGCGGCACGTCGCGGGAGGAAAACTGCTGGAAGCCCATGCTCCTCTCCCCATCCTGACCTCTCGGGAGCATTGTAAACGATCGGGGTGGGGCATGTCACGGTTCGCACCGTGCATATGGCAACAGTGGCCCATAAGCGACCGTGGCCGAAAATGGTGTCGCCTCTTTCCGGCGTGAGACCCACCTGACGTTGCTTACTTGGGGCGGCTTTTGCGTGGTTGGCGGGTGCCGGATCCCGAGACGGCGGGGGTATTTCCTCAGACTTAACGTAGTGGTACAAAAGCCCGCCTTTCCTCGCAAAGCCGCCGCGCCGCAGCCCCTACTCGCAGCTCACCGCCGGCCGGTACACTTGGTGGTACCGTGTGCCGCTGCTTCCGCCGACAGCGCTGCCTCCCCCGGGAACCCAGATGAGCCCGTTTACGTACGCGGCGCCCGTCACCCCGTGAACCGGCAGCGGCATGTCCGGAAGCTTGAACCAGCGGTCGACTCGAGGATCGTAGTAGTCGTGGTCGGCAAACATGCCGGCCGCGCTCTCCCCGCCCCAGACGTGAAAGCAACCCCGCGCCGCCACGCCGTTGATGCCGCTGCGAGCACGGAGCATAGGGGCGGCGGTCCTCCACGTACGAGCGTAGGGGTCATAGACTTCGTGCGCAGCGGTTTGTTCGCTCTGGAAGCCTGCCCCGATCCGCCCTCCCACGATGTGAAGCCGTCCGCCGATCACCGCCCCGGCCATGTGATTGCGCGCCGTGGGCAAATCGGGCAGCACCTGCCAGCTGTCCGTGGCGGGCTCGTAGACCGCGAAGTCATGCCCTCGGGGCGGCCGACCTCCGGCGACGTAGATCTTGCCCTCGAAAACCAACGCCACCCCTGCGCTGCGGGCCGTCGGCATCGGGGCTTTGCTGCGCCAAACTCCCTCCCTGGGGTCAAGCTCGTAGACGGTGTTCACGTAACTTTGCCCCGATGCCGTCGTCTGCCCGCCGATGAGATACACCTTGCCGCCCACCGCCACGGCCATCCCGTGGTTGATGGGCTGCGGCAGGGGCGGCCCGAACTCCCAGCGATCCGTGGCGATGTCGTACACCTGCACCGTACGCACCGTCACCCGGTTCGCCGGATACCCGCCCAGGATATAGAGCTTGCCGTCCAGCTCTGCCACTGCGAACTCTGAGTTCGCCTCCAGAAGCTCGGCCCGCAACCCCCAGGCGCCCGGAACCGGATCTTCGTGGCCATGCGCCTCCGCTGCCCGGCACATAGCGAGCAGCATCATCGCCAGCAACCCGCCTATCCGGCCCGTACGCGCAAAACGTCCGTCCGCCATCTCGGTCCCCCCCTGCGGCGCTCGCCGGCGCAGGAGAGGCCGGCGGGCATCAGTTGAGCCGATCCCGCCTCGACGCACCTGTTCGCCCGGCTGGCTGCCGGCAAGCTCTTGCATGCACTCGTGGAGTCCGAGCGGTCAGCGCTTGGTGCCGAGCAGTACATCGAGCAATCCGATTCGGTCCGCTTCGGTGTAAGGGATCCGCTCGCCATCAGTCCTATCCGCCCAGGCGGGTTCGGCATGCGAAAGGCGGCTCAAGTCGGTTGCCGGCAAGTGACCGAAGCGCTTGATCACCAAGCCGACGATCTTCCGTTCCGAGTCCGTGAACTCGTCGAGTTCGCCTTCCTGCGCCGTTTCGACCACGTCCCCGAGGTAGGGGCCGGCGAACCGCTCCACGAGCCGGATGGACCCCATCTCTTCTAATGCCCCGAGCACCGACTGAAAATGGTCGGGCGCCGGCCCGTGCGGATAGCGAGCATAGGCTATTCCCGTGATCGAGACGCGATGAAGTCGGAAATGGGCAAAGTCGGATAGCCACAACAGCTTCGCCAGCTTGGTCTTAAAAAGGTCAGGACAGGCCCGGGCAAAGTGTGCCACCAGCTGACTTACGCGACCCAGGTCAAAGATTCGGAAGCCGTGGAGCTCCGGATCGAGCCTGCTCTCTGTTGCGACGAGGAGCTCCAGCTGCCGTGCAAGGCGCTCGGGCTGGGCGGCACCGGCCTCCTTCAAGGCAGCCTGCCGCACGTGTTCGCGGATCCGGTCCGGGAGGCGGTCGCCGTCCCGATCGAGCCACTCCAGTACTACCTGAGGATCCCTAAGACCCCGAAGGACCTGGTCATGCGCCTCATCTTGCAAGGCCCCCTGCTCATAGCGCTGGATAGTGATCATGCCCCACCCAAGCAGGCGAGCCAGGGAGCGCTGCGATAGCCCGTAGCGCTCCCGTAGGGCGCGGATTTCCTCCGGCTTCAGCAGCCCGTGGCGCTCCCGGTAAGCCGCATACACGGTGCGCAGAACCTGCTCATCCCGGGCGGGATCGGAGATGGTACGGCCGCAGACCGTGCACACCACCACATGCGCGTCGACCTCAACGGTTTCGCCGCGTACCGAGTAGGACTCCTTTCGGCGTTCTTCTCGAACGTCTCGAACCTCGTCGCAATTCGGGCAAAACCGTGTCACGTGGCGTCCCCCCCTCTGCGTAACGAGTAGGTCATTGGGTGGAGGGCGCGGTGAAACGAGAGGCATTCGACAATCCCGCGCCGGTTCAGGGAAATCTTGACATATAGGCTCTCTCCTGAGTAGCG
>CAYQLT010000111.1:0-4693 GCA_964418425.1 uncultured Clostridia bacterium | reverse complement strand
GCTGGTGCGCCGGGAGGGAATCGAACCCCCGACCCGCGGATTAAAAGTCCGCAGCTCTACCCCTGAGCTACCGGCGCACCGGTGAGCCATCCGCCCGGGCGCGCGAGCACCTTCGCGGACGCATGAGGCGTCCCCGGGCGCCGCCCAAGGGTACCATATCCGAGCGCTCGCTGCAAGCCTGGGTTCCCTGACGGTGGATGCCGGGCGAGGCGCCTCCACGCGGCCCCGAGGAGGGGAGACGTCCGCCGCGGCGAACGAAGGGCCCGCCTACCGGACATGGGGAGCCCCCTGCGCGAGCGCAGCGCGGGCGGGTACATCGCAGCCAGCGACGCTGCGGGAAGGAAGAGAGGCGAACGCAACGGCGATGGGTGAGGCGGCGGCCGCGAGTCCTGCTGCGCCGGGCCCGGCACCCGGGGCTTTTGTGGCGGAATCTCTTTCCGGGGCCTGGGGTGTGGGGCCCCGGTCGGCTGCCCTGTTCGAGCGGGCTCGAGCGGCCCTGGCCGGCGGCGTCAACAGCCCGTCTCGAGGGTTCGAGGCGGTGGGCGGCGGCCCACCCCCGTACTTCGTCCGAGGCGAGGGCGCCCGCCTGTTCGACGCGGACGGCCGGGCATACCTGGATTACGTGCAGGGGTTCGGGGCGCTCATCCTGGGACACGGCCGCCCCGAGATCCTGCAGGCCCTGCAACAGGCGCAACGGGATGGCTTGTTCCTGGGGGTGTGTCACCCGCTGGAGGTGGAACTGGCCGAGCGGCTCAAGGAGCGCTTCGATGTGTGCGAGCGGGTGCGCTTCACCGCCTCGGGCACCGAAGCGGTGATGACGGCGGTGCGCCTCGCCCGGGCCGTCACGGGGCGGCCCTTGCTGGTGAAGTTCGCCGGGTGCTACCACGGCCACTTTGACGCCGTGCTGGTGGGTGCGGGATCGGGGGCTTCGACGCTGGGGCTTGACGAAAGCGCCGGCATCCCCGACTCTGTCAAGGCCGATGTCGCCACGCTACCCTACAACGACGCCGAGGCAGTCCGCCGCTTTTTCGCCGAACACGGGCGCCGGGTGGCCTGCGTGCTGGTGGAGCCGGTGGTCGGCAACTTCGGCCTGGTGGAACCCCGGCCGGGGTTCCTGCAGGCGGTGCGGCAGGAGGCCTCCCAGTCCGGAGCGCTCGTGATCTTCGACGAGGTCATCACGGCGTTCCGGTTCGGCCCGGGCCCGGTGTACCCCGAGCTGGGGGTGCGGCCGGACTTGGTGACCTTCGGGAAGGTGATCGGCGGGGGGATGCCCATCGGGGGTTACGGCGGGCCGGCGGCTTTCATGGACCTGGTGGCGCCGGTTGGGCCGGTCTACCAGGACGGTACGTGGGCCGGGCATCGGCTGGCCATGGCGGCGGCCTTGGCCACGCTGGATGTCCTCACCGGAGATGGTGAACTCTACGGCCGCCTGGCCCGTCTGGGCCGCCGGCTCGCGCAGGGCATCCGGGAACTGGCCAGCCGGCACAGGGTGCCCCTGGTGGTGCACCAGCGGGGGGGAGCTGTGGCGGCCTACTTCACGACGGAGCCCGACGTGCACGACTTTGCTGCCGTCCAGCGCTGCGACGGGCAGGCGTTTGCCACGTTTTTCCGAGAGATGCTGGCTCAGGGCGTCCTGTTGCCGCCTTCTCCGTATGAGGTGTGGTTTGTCTGCGCCGCCCACGCCGAGGCGGACATTGACTTGACCCTGCAAGCCGCCGAGAGGGCTCTGGCTGCGGTGGCTCGGCGGGTCGGGACGTGAGAGGGCGCCGAAAGGTCGTGGGAAGAGGCTGGCTCGGGCGTCCGGTCAGCGGCGGGCCTCTTGCTCGGATGCGGAAGGGGCGGCAGCCGGGGCGGCGGGCGCCCTCGACCTGCGGACGTAGTAAAGACCGAGCAAGAAGATAGAGGCAGAGAACAGGTTGCGCAGGGCATCGGAGGCCAGCCGGTGGGCCAGCACCGCCCCCAGCCACCCGCCGGCGATGCTCCCGATGCCGAGCAGCGGCGCCACCTGCCAGACGGTGTGGCCCAGGCGGTGGTGGGTGATGGAGCCGGACAGGGCGGTGGGAATCATGGCCGCCAGCGCCGTTCCCTGCGCGGTGTGCTGGGAAAGGCCGAGAGTGAGAACCAGCGCGGCCACCACGATGGCGCCGCCCCCGATGCCCAAAAGGCCGCTCATGAACCCCGAGATGACCCCCACCCCGGTGCCTGTCACGGCCTGGAGCCACCAGGCCACGTGGGCCTGTTCCGGCGCCTGGCGCAAGAGGAGCCGCAAAGTCGGGAGCAACGCCGCTGTAAACACCAGGAACCAGCCGAAAAACCCCTGCAACCTCCGCGTGGAGACCTGGTGGCTGAAACGCGCCCCCAGACGGGCGAACACCATTCCGGACAGCGCCACACCCGCAGCAGCCACCCACGCCACGCTGCCCCGGTTCCCGTAGGTGAGGGCCGCGCCGACGGCTGTAAAGAGCACCGCCACCAGGCTTGTTCCGTGGGCCTGGTGCTGGGTGAGCCCCATGGTGGCGGTCATCAGCGGGATCATGAGAAAGCCCCCGCCGAGCCCGATCAGGCTTCCCACTACGCCCCCGGTAAGGCCGATGGCCAGCGACCCGGCCACCGTACCGGCCGTCGTTTCGCGCACACCACTCGAGCCCCGCAGCGCGGTGGACGCTGCGGTGGTCTGCTTCCCGCTGGTGTCCATGGGCTCCCTCCCGGCCTGGGCCCCCGGCGGCGCCGGGCCCTGCCGTGCCCGGGCTCGTGCCCGCCGTAACAAACAGATGGCGCGCCCGGCAGGATTCGAACCCGCGACCTGATGGTCCGAAGCCACCCGCTCTGTCCCCTGAGCTACGGGCGCACCGCCTCCTATACTACCTGCCGGCCCGGCCTATGGCTAGACCCCCGGCGAACCGAGCCCGCCGGTGGGGGGCAAACCGGCCGGCGGCAGGCCCCATTTCGGCCCGGAGGCAGGGCTCTGGGCCGCTGAGCCCGCATGTTGCATGGCAGCAAGAGGGTTTGCTATGATGGGTTGCGGCCGCAGCACGACGGCCCGGCGCCAGGTCCGCGCTGGCGCGAGCGGGTGTAGCTCAATGGTAGAGCACTGGCCTTCCAAGCCAGGTACGGGGGTTCGATTCCCCTCACCCGCTCCACCTCCCATGCGCCCGTAGCTCAGTGGATAGAGCAGGGGCCTTCTAAGCCCAAGGTCGCGGGTTCGAATCCTGCCGGGCGCACCAGCGTCATGCCTGGGTTTGCGAGGTGACATTTGGGGAGCCGGAGGGCGGCCGCGCGCGGTCCCTCGCGCGGTCCGGAGCCCGCTTCCCCTTCCGGGAGCCCAAAAAGATCTTGCCGGCCAGCTCGGCCGCCAGCCGCCGTTCGGTGGTCACCGCATGCCGGTACGTGGACAGCGTGAGCGACACGTGGTTGTGGCCGGGGCGCTGCTGCAGTACGTTGGGCGAAACGCCTGCCGCCCCCAGTTGCGTGGCGTGGGTGTGGCGAAGGACATACGGCTTGCGGTAGGGCAGGTTGGCGGCTTTCAACAGCGCCACCCACACGCGCCGGCGCCAGTTCCTCCAGTGAATCGGCGAGCCGTCCGGGTTACCGACCGGGGCGGGATGGTGGGGCCCGGGGGCGCGGCTCCCACGTCCTCCCTCCCGTGCGGACGCTGCCACCAGCGGGATCCGCCGGATCCGGTGGCTCCCGGACGGCCGTGGAAGCGCGTGTGGCAGCCATTCCGAGGCGGCCAGGCCCGGGACCTCCTATCTCCGGGGCCTTGTCGCCCGCATCTCGGCAACCATCGGCGTGAGTCACAAGAAACGCTCCCGAGACACCAAGGAACTGCCCGCTCCCCAACCGTCATCCGGCGCGGAACCTCGCGGTCCGGGGAGGCCCCGGCGACGTCATCCCAGCCGACGACCGCGAACCCACGCGCACGAACGTCCGAGCGTCCCGCACCACTCCCAACATCGCCGGCCGCTTGGGCATCGAGGAGCCGATACCCCCTGACCGGCGTCTTTTCGTCACCGCCCCGGGGTTGGTGCGATACCTGCGACAACCGTGCGCGACGTTGGACGTGACTTCCCCGCGACCCGTGGCTGCCGGGCGGAGGGCACGAAGACCGACCGGACGGGCGGGAGCGGGGAATCCGGGTCGTCGACGGGCAGGAGGGAAGGGCCATGGCGCACCGACGGCATCTTGGGGTGGCCCTGTGGGGGATGGTCGTCATCGTCGCAGTCGGGAGCGGGGCTCGGGGCGCGGCCAGCCCGCAGGACCCCCTGGACGTCTCGTCCTACGCCGGGCAGGTCGCGGAGCTCGGGATTCCCACCCTCGCATCGGTGCAGCAGGCGTCCGCCGAAGCGCAGGGCCTGGTGGAGCAAGGTCAGTACGAAAAGGCCGTGGATGCGCTGGAGCGATGGGCCCGGTCGGCGAACTGGCTGTCGAACCTGATCGCGCAGGGGCTGGAGCCTTTCTATTCGGCCTCCTATGACGACCGCAAGGCCTTTGCGTATGCCCGCCTGGACACCCTGGTGCGCTACGAGAGGCTGGTGAACGACCTGCGCCGCCAGCGAAACCACGCCCTGGTGCTGCGGGCCGAGGCGTTGGTGCGGCTGGGGAGGACCGACGAAGCCGTGTCCGCCTACCTCAGGGCCCTGGACCTGCTCGAAATCGACGACTGGGAGTGGTGGACGCGAGCTCGGAAGGGCCT
>CAYQLT010000110.1:0-4711 GCA_964418425.1 uncultured Clostridia bacterium | reverse complement strand
ACGCCCTGCTGCAAGAGCTTCGGGGTGCCGCCAGAGCCCGGCGTATGGAACAGGCGCGGCGGTTGCGGGAACTGGTGGCCCGCCTTCCGGGCAAAGTCCAGCAGGCGCTGGAAGAAGCTCTGCCCGAACCGCAAGCGCCCGATGCGGCGGCGAAGCTCTTGCCGGGGCCGCCAGCCGGCCTTGTGGCGCCATCCGCCAGTGCGTTTCCCCCGGCTCCGGGCGAGACGGTCTGGGTGGCGCCCCTGCGATCGGTGGGGCGAGTGGTGGGGCCGGCGGACGAGCAGGGGCTGGTGTGGGTCCAGGTGGGCCGCGCCCGTATGCGGGTGTCCGCCGAGAGCCTCGCTGCGGCATCGCCTCTCATGGGGGGCGAGGGCGATAGCGCCGGGGCGTCGCCTTCGCCTGCGGGCAACGCGGGGCGCCTCATCATGAGCAAAGCCGCCGGATTCTCCCCGGAACTGGATCTGCGCGGCCTCACCGTGGACGAGGCGGTTGCCCGACTGGATCGGTATCTGGACGATTGTCTGCTGGCGGGCGCACGACGGGTGCGGATCATTCACGGGACCGGTACGGGCGCGCTGCGCCGGGCGGTTCGCGGGCGCCTGCGGGAAACCGGGTCTGTACGCACTTTCCAGCCGGCCGAGCCCCACGAGGGTGGGGACGGAGCGACGGTGGTGGAGCTGGATTGACGGTGCGCCGTTCAGTCGGCTCCCGGTTGCGCCGGCCCCAGAAGGTTCTCCAGGGGGTTTCGCAGCCAGTCAGGGAGGTCAAACCACGGGCGTCGGCAACGCGGGGAGGTCTCCTTGGGTTCGGTGCCGCTCTTGAAGATTTCCTGCTTGATTTCCGAAGGAGGTAGGCCGCAGTCCGACGGGGCGAGCAATCCCGTCTGGACGTCCACGGTGGCCGTCACGATGCCGGGCGGGCGGGGGAAGGGGCGCGGGGGCATGCCGGCCACGGCTTCGGACATGAAGGCTTTCCATATGCGAGCCGCCGTGGAGCTGCCCAGATTCGCGCTGCCGTACGTCATCGGGGTGGGCACATCAAAGCCGAACCAGACCGCGGCCACCAGATCGGGTGTGAACCCCACAAACCACGCGTCCCCGTACTCCTGGGTGGTGCCCGTCTTGCCCGCCGCCGGCCGGCCGAGGTTGGCGGCGCGCCCCGTGGCGTAAGGCTTCTCAAGCACCCCCCGCATCATGTCGGTGACCAGGTAGGCGGTCTGCTCGGAGAGCACCACCCGCTGCTGGGGGGGAAACTGCCTCAAGACCACGCCCGAGGCGTCCTCCACCCGCAAGATGGCTCGGGGCTCCGAGTAGACGCCCCCGCTGGCGAAGACCGCGTACGCGGCCGCCATATCGATGGGCCGTACCCCCCGGGTCAGCCCGCCCAGGGCGAGGGCCAGGTTGACATCGTTGGGTTCGACGCCCTCGTCGGCCACCAGGGTTCGGATGCCCATGCGCTCAGCGTACCCGATGATCGCCCTCGGCTTGAGCTGTTCCAGCAGCTGGATGGCCACCAGGTTGCGCGAGCGCTCCAGCGCTTCCCGCAGGCTCATCGGCCCCAGGAATTGGTTGTCGTAGTTTTGGGGTCGCCAGGGCTCGCCCTCGGGGCGCGCATACTCCCGCCGCTCGTCCACCACCACCGAGGCCGGCGTGGCGATGCCCCGGTCGATGGCCGCCGTCCAGATGAACGGCTTGATGGCCGACCCGGGCTGGCGCATGGCCAGCGCGGCTCGGTTGAACTCGTCGGGCGCCACCCCGGCCTTTGCCGACCTGCCGCCCACCATGGCCAAGATGTCGCCGGTGTGGGGGTCCAGCGCGACCAGGGCCAGCTGAGGCTGGGGGATGCCCTTGTCATCTTGGGCGAGGACGGGCAGAAGGGAGGTGTCCGACGCCACCTTCTCGGCGATGCGCTGTAGGTCCAGGTCCAGGGTGGTGTAAATGCGCAGGCCGTCCCGGTAGAGGGTCCGGCGATCAAATCCAGATCGCTCCAACTCCTGCAGAACGTACTCCACAAAGTAAGGGGCAGCCCGTTGGGACGGCTTTCGAACCACCTGGACGGGCTCGGCCTTGGCCTCTGCGGCGCGCCTTGGGGAGATGTAGCCTTCCTCCACCATCCGGTCAAGTACATAGTTACGCCGTGCCCGGGCCCGCTCGGGGTATCGGAAGGGGCTGTAATTGGCCGGGCTCTTGGCGATCCCGGCGAGCAGCGCCGCCTCTGCCAGGGTCAGCTCCTCGACGCTTTTGCCGAAGTACGTCTGGGAAGCCGCCTCCACGCCGTAGGCGCTTTCGCCCAGGAAGATCTCGTTGAGATAAGCCTCCAGGATTTCCTCCTTCGTGTAGCGGCGTTCCAGCTGGATGGCCCATATGGCCTCGCGGATCTTGCGAGCCAGAGTGCGTTCGTGGGACAAGAACACATTCTTGGCGAGCTGCTGGGTGATGGTGCTCCCGCCCTGCACGACGGTGCCCTCGCGGATGTCCACCCACAGCGCCCGCAGAATGGCCAGCAAATCCACGCCCCGGTGGCGCTCAAAATTGGAATCCTCCGCCGCAATCACCGCTTGCTGCAAAATCCTCGGGATCCTGTCGATGCGCACCGGGATGCGGTGCTCGACGAAAAGCCGGGCGAGAAGGCGACCCTTGCGGTCGTAGATGAACGTGGTCTGCTTGGGGTCAAACCGCAGCTCGTCCAGACCCGGCGCGCCCCGAACCAGCGCTGCTACGGCACCGGCCACCGCACCGAGGCTGGATGCGACCAACACGGCTGCGGTGATGGCCAGCACCCGCCGCAGGGTGCGGACGGCTGCGACGGCCAAGCCCGATCGCTCCCCTTTCCGAGGCATGGGCAGCACGGCCATTATAGCATGGCCCTGGAACGCCGACCTGCCCGGAGCCTACCACAGTAGGTCGCAGGGAAGCGGGCGTATGTGGCGGATGACCTCACATATGCTGGCCCGGGATGCGCCACCGAGCGACAGACCCCGCGAAGGTGCAAGGGCGCGCCCGGGCGCTGGTGGCAGTCACGCTCAGCCTGATGATCAGCAGCCTGGCGGTGGCCGGCTGGGTCGTGGAGGTGCGCCTGCGGGAGAGCATCGAACGCTGGGCCGCCCAGCAGTTGACCAGCGTCGCGACACGGGCGGTGGTGACCGCTGTGGCCGAGGCGGCCCGGGGAGCCGCCGGGCCTTTGGTGCGTTACGGCTGGGATGCGGACGGGAACCTGGTCAGCATCGAATACGATTGGACGCTGGTCAACGAGGTGCTGGCCCGGGCGGCTTCCGCCATGGAACGGTGGCTTCGGGACTCCTCCCACCAGGAGATCACGATCCCCCTGGGAGAAGTCAGCGGGCTTCGCACCCTGGGGGCCCGGGGGCCGGCCCTGCGGATCCGGCTTGTGACCGTGGGCGCCTTCGAGGTGGAGCCCTTCAGCGAGCTCACCGAAGCCGGGTTCAACCAGACGCTGCACCGCCTCGGGGTGGACGTGCGGGTGCGCATGGTGGTGGCAGCGCCGCTGGTGGGGGAGGCGGTGGCGGTGCGGGCCCGGATCCCGGTCCTGGAAAACCAGGTTGTGGGAAAGGTTCCCGGCTTTTTGCTGCTCGGGCCGCACGGTTTCCGGGAGGCCCCGGGTCGATGACGGGAAGACGACGGGAAGACGTCGGGCCCGAGCCCGCGCGGCGGGGCGGCTTTGCTTGCCCTGGCGCCTCGGACCTACCACGGTGCGGAGTTCCGGGGGAGCGGGGACACAGGGGCGCAGGGGCGCATTGACACGTTTCGAGGGCCCGGGTACAATAGCTGGCGCACGGCCACGGGCGTGGTGGCCGCTGACAATGTCCGGATCCTTGACAACTAAACAGTGGGCGAGCCCCAAGGAGTGGAGACGGGGCGGCCGTAGGGATGAAGCCAGGCCAGGCCTGGTGAGGAGCTAGGGTCAGGGGAGCCGACGAGATTGGGGTTTCCTGCCGGCCGGCAGCCTGGGGGCGAGGCTTCCGGGGCCGGGCCGGTGGGGGCGAGTCTGGTCGGAGAGTTTGATCCTGGCTCAGGACGAACGCTGGCGGCGTGCCTAAGACATGCAAGTCGAGCGGGCGATCCGGGTTTCCGGGTCGCCAGCGGCGGACGGGTGCGTAACGCGTAGGTAACCTGCCCTTCGGTTCGGGATAACCCCTCGAAAGGGGGGCTAATACCGGAGGGGCTGCGGGCCGGGCATCCGGCTGGCAGCAAAGGCCCCGCAAGGGGTCGCCGAAGGAGGGGCCTGCGTCCCATCAGCTGGTTGGTGGGGTAACGGCCCACCAAGGCGACGACGGGTAGCCGGCCTGAGAGGGTGGCCGGCCACACTGGGACTGAGACACGGCCCAGACTCCTACGGGAGGCAGCAGTCGGGGATCTTCCGCAATGGGCGCAAGCCTGACGGAGCGACGCCGCGTGGGGGACGAAGGCCTTCGGGTCGTAAACCCCTGTTCGGGGGGACGAGGACGGACGGTACCCCCGGAGCAAGCCCCGGCTAACTACGTGCCAGCAGCCGCGGTAACACGTAGGGGGCGAGCGTTGTCCGGAATCACTGGGCGTAAAGGGTGCGCAGGCGGGTCGTCAAGTCCTGGGTGAAAGCCCCCGGCTCAACCGGGGAAGGGCTCAGGAGACTGGCGGTCTAGAGGGCCGGAGAGGGTAGTGGAATTCCCGGTGTAGCGGTGAAATGCGTAGAGATCGGGAGGAACACCAGTGGC
>CAYQLT010000109.1:0-4857 GCA_964418425.1 uncultured Clostridia bacterium | reverse complement strand
CCAGCGCAACCCCGGCGTCGAAGACGGAGCCGTCAATGGCGTAGGCGCCCACCAAGGAAAGCAGCAGGATCACCAGGCTCAAGGCGTAGGGCGGCAGGGCGAGCGCCTTGGCAAACAGGCGCACTCCCGCGATCTGGAAAAGGGATGTGGTCAGGTTGGCCAGCACCATGGCGGCGAAGATCGCGTAGACCAGCGAGCGGTGCGCCTCGAACATGAGCGGGCCGGGCACCACCCCATGCAGGAGCAGCGCCGCGATGAGCACCACCCCTGCGGCCTCCCCGGGGATGCCCAAAGCCAGGGTGGGGATGAGGCCCCCGCCGATGCAGGCGTTGTTGGCCACCTCGGGGGCGAGCACGCCCTCCAGGGCACCCTTGCCGAACCGCTCCGGATGCGGGGAACGCTGGCGCGCCCGTTCGTAGGCGAGCACCACCCCGACGCTGGCACCGGCTCCTGGAAGCGCCCCGATCACGGTACCCACCCCGAGGGATTCCAGGATGATCCGCCAGCGCCGGACAAACCACCCTACGCCCGGCAGCAGCCGTCCCAGCTTCGGCACGACGACCTCAGCCGGCGCCTGGCGGGTGCGGTGCAGGTCCGCCAGCACCTGCGCGATCCCGAACAGGCCGATGAGGGCCGGGATCACCGACAATCCCTTGAGGAGATACACATTACCGAACCAAAACCGCGGCACCCCCGAGACCGAATCGACGCCCACGGTCGCCAGCGCCACGCCGACCAGGCAGGCCAGCACGCCCTTTCGAACCGAGGCCCCGGAGGTAGCTGCCACCACCGTCAGTGCAGCGGCTGCCAGGGAGAAGTATTCGGCGGGGCCGAACGCCAGGGCCAGGTAGGCCAGGGGAGCCGACGCCACGAACAGCACCAGCATGCTTCCCAGACCGCCCAGAAACGAGGCCACCACCGCGGTCCCCAGGGCGATCCCCGCCTCGCCGCGGTCGGCGAGCGCCTTGCCGTCGTAAACCGTCGCGATGGCGTTGGGGTTGCCCGGGATGCCGAATAAAATGGCCGGGATGGAAGCCCCGGTGACCGCACCGAAGTAGACGCCCAGCATCAGCCCCATGGCCGCTGCTGGGGACATGTGGTAACTCAGAGGCAGCACCAGGGCCATCCCCATGGTCGCGGTCAGCCCCGGCAGCGCGCCCACCACGATTCCCAGGATGTCGCCGACCACGATCCACGGCGCCACCTCCGCACTGAAGACCATGCGCACGGCAGCCATCAGCTCGCTCACGCGCCCCACACCTCGCCGCCGGGAAGCGGGACCCCGAAGGCTCCGGCGAATACCAGATGGGTGAGCACGGCCGTCGCTATCCCGAAGCCGGCCAGGCTCAACCACTGGCGCCAGGTCCGCGGGGCGCGCAGGTAAGCGCCCAGCCCAAGCAGCAGCATGGCCGTTGCGACGGGGAAACCCAGGGGGCGAAGCAGCACCAGATACCCTGCAAGCGCTCCCAGGCAGATCCAGGGTTCCAGGCCCTGAGCGGGCGGTTCGGGCTGCTGAGGCCCGGGCGCTGCCGGACGGCTCGCCAGCTCCCACGCTGCCACGGCCACGAGGAGCACCCCGACCGCGAGGGGCAGGGCACGGGCGCCGGGGTCATGGGGGATGGGTCGGACCGGGATGCGCCACGCCAGGGCCGCGTAGGTTGCCCCGGCCGCGGCCAACACCAGGGTTGCCAGCCTACCGGACAAATCCCATCCCCCCTGCGCCGCCCTTGCCGGCACACCTGCCCGCAGGCCGCGAGCCTGCGGTGGCACCCGTCGCGCCGGGCGGCCATCCCGACGCGTAGGCCGTCAAGGCTTGATCGCGCCGACCCTGACCAGAAGTTCTCGCAGGGATCTGCTCAACTCGTCGAAGTACTCCTCCAGCTCCACGCCCACCCGATATTCCTTGACAAGACCCGTGCTGACGGCGAACTGTTGAAACTCCGGGTCATCCAGGGCATGCCCCACGGCCTCTGCAATGGCGGCCCGAACCTCCGGGTGGAGCCCGGCGGGGGCACTGATGGACCGGAAGCTGCCCTGGGGGATACCCTGGATGCCAAGTTCTGAAAGCGTGGGAACGTCCGGCAGCAAGGGGCTTCGCCGGGCGCTGGTTACGGCCAGCGCTCGAAGCCTGCCGCCCTGGCCCACCACTTCCGACTGCGAGAACACACCGCCCGTGGCATGTCCCCCCAGCACGGCGGTGAGCAGTCTGGCGCCGCCCTCGAAGGGCACGATGATCCACCCGGCCCTCGTGGCGGCGTTGAGGGCTTCGCTGACCAGGTGGGTGAGGGCGCCGGCGCCTGCGTTGCCGAAACTGACCCGGGACCCGCCTGCGACCAGCTCCTGCAGCGTCCGATACGGCGTGTCGGCGTTCACGGCTATCACGTACGGATCCCAGTTGAGGCTGGCCACGTGGGTGAGCGCATCCATCCCTCGGGTGGTGTAGCCCTGAAGGACCGCCGTGATGGTGTGGGTTCCGGAGATGAGAAGGGTGTGCCCGTCGGGCCGCGCGCCCATCACCTCGTGGGTGCCGATGGCGCTTCCGGCACCGGGCACGTTGCGCACCACCACCGGCACTCCCACCGACCGTTCCAGGACCTGGGCCAGCTTGCGGGCGATGATATCGGTTCCTCCGCCGGCGCTGAAAGGGACCACCAGCGTCACCGGCCGTCCGGGCTGGGGCCAGGCAACTGCCGCCACTGCCCGAGCTCCCGGGAACAAGACGGCCGCCGCGAGGCCCAACGCGGTGCCCGCCAGCGCCGTACGCACCCCTCTACCTGCCAGGGCTCGCCGTCCGCCTCCCATTTGGAGCACCTCCTCCTCGCCCTGTGCGGCCCTCCCGGCCGGTACGGCTCTAGCCGCCCCACCCCCCACGAGGGAAAGACCGGACCGGGCCGCCAAAGAGCTCAATCTTCCGGCCACCATGCCGGTTCGCGGACAGCTTGGCCGCGCACCACCTCCTCCAGGAGCTGCTGGTGAAGGGCGGGGTGCCGGGTGGCCACCAGGGTGTACAGGGCGCCTGCGTCGTCCACCAGCCGGGGGGCCTGACCTTGCAAATCCGTCACGACACACCCCGCCGCGATGGCCAGGCCCATCGCGCTGTACACCTCCGTCAACGGCTGGTGGTGGGCAAGGTAGGCGTCGATTCGCCCGGTGGCCAAAAACACCCACGCCAACGGCCCCCCGATGGGAACCACGAAGCGGCTAGCCCGCAGCACGCCCGCGAAGTCCCGCAAGGCCAGGGAGAGGTAGTGAGGCTTCATGAGGTAGGTGGCCACGTAAGCCTCTTGCAGGCGTGGGGGTGGGGACGGATGCGGGCGAGCGCCAGGGCCGGCCGCCCGCAGCCGGCCGTCGGGGGTCAGTTCCAGCAGTCGCTCGCCGTCGGCCAGCCATGCCGTCCCGCCGACGAGGTCGGCCACGCAAGACGCCCGGTGACGCTGGCCCCGCCACAATCCCAGGCCGACGGCCCACAGGAAAGGTAGGTCACGCCGGTACAGGAGGCTTCCGTCGAACGGATCCACCACGACCCGCAAAGTGAGCTCGTCGGCCGGTTCCCGGGGGTTCGGCCCCCCATCCCGCGTCGGCTCCGGGTCCAGGCGCATGCGGCCGGCCTCCTCGGAGAGCACCACGGCCGGCTCGCCCAGGCGCCGCAGGTGCTGCAGGACCCTGCTCTCTGCGGCCAGGTCCACCTGCAACACATCCGGGTCCCAACTGCGATATCCGGGAGGCCGTGCCCCGACCGCCCGGCGGCCCTGATCGCCCAGAGCCATGACCTCCTGGCGCACGCTGCGCGCCGCCTCGAGCAGGATGGCAGCCTCGCGGCTCAGGCCGACCGTCTCCATGCAGGCACCTCGATGGGCAATACCCATTGTAGCATGCAAGACATGTTGCAACACGCCTCGTTCGACGGGCGCCCGCCCACCTCCTCCTGAGACTCGGGCATTCATGGATCCGGGGCCTTCGCAAGACGTGTCCGGCAGGGTGGCCTCAGGCGGGGGTTCGGCCCCCGCCCTCCAGAGGGAGCGAGGGAAGGCGAGGGTAACCGTAGCGGCTGCGAAGCCGGTCGAGGGTGTCGAGCGCCCGAAGCGCCCGTTCGGGGTTGCGTCCGGCCACCCGCAAGGCCAGGATCTCCACAAAGGCGGTTGCCACCGTCATGGTCCGGTGCTCCGCCAGGGAGCGCCGCACCAGCTGCACCCGTAGATCGCTCAGCCCGGCGAAATAGGGCAGGTCGTGGTCGCATACCAGCACCGTACCCGCTCCCACCTGACGGGCATGGCGCAAGCACGCCTCGAGCTCCTCGGGTGGGCGTCCGAACCCGAATGCCACGACCACGTCCCGGGAACCGACCCCGGCCAGGTGGTCGAAGAGCCCTTTACCGGTCTGGGTCAACAGAACCGGGCTCATCCCGAAGCGGCGCAGCCGGAAGGCAAGCAGCTCCGCCACGGGAACCGACGGGCCTTCCCCGAAGACGAAGATCCGCTGGGCCTGCAGGATCGTCTCCGCCACCTGGTCCAACAGCTCGGGTTCCAACCGTTGCTCCATCTCCAGCAAGGCTGCCCGTTCCAACTCGATCAGGGAGCGCACGCCGGAAGCCTCCGGGATTGCCCGCAGGTGCATGAGTCGGGCTGCCGGCGTCAGCCGCTGCATCAACTGCTGGCGCAGCGCCTCGGCCATGGCCGGGTACCCGGAGAAGCCCAGCTTCTGCGAGAATCGTACGACCGTGCTGGGATTGGTGCCGCAGCGGCGAGCCAGTTCTTGCCCGGAGAGGAAGACGGCTTCTTCCAGCTCCTCCCGCAGCACCCGCAGGATGCGCCGGAAAGCGGGCGAGAGCGGGACGCCGGGCTCGTCACCTTCCAGCAG
>CAYQLT010000108.1:0-5050 GCA_964418425.1 uncultured Clostridia bacterium | reverse complement strand
TCAAATCCATTGAAAGAATACCCGGGGTAGGTATGGTTTTCGAGCAGTCTCCTAGGGCGGCGAGGGCGCTCATGACGACGATTCCGCTGCCTCCAAGGACCAGCGGCGCGGCCGGGCCCAAGACCGTGGAGAGCCAGCCCGTCATTACCAGCGATAGGGAACCGGGGGCAAGGGACGCTAGCAGTATCAGGCTGCTGACGCGCCCTACGATCTGGCGCTGCAACTGCGCCTGCAACGTCGCCCAGATCAGCACGGTCGCCGAACTCACGGTCGCCCCAACGATCCCCATGGTCACCAATGCGGCGGCCCAATGACGCAGGGTGCCGAACATGGCCAGGGATATACCTAAGAGTCCCCACAGGCCCAGCACGATGAGGCCCGGATTCCGGGGTCTTGGGGCGACAGCGGTCAGTATAGCTCCCAAGGCACCGCCTGCACCAAAGAGCGACAACAGCACAGCGTAGTCGGCCGTACGCCGACCAAGCTGGGATTGAACCAGGTAAGGAACGGCCACCCGCAGCGGCCCCTCGAGTACCAGATTGCCTGCCGCCGAAAAGGCGAACACCGCAGCGAGAAACCGCGAAGCCCTGAGGACGTTGAGCCCTTCGATGAGTTCCTTCATCGGGTGGGCTCTCCCCTGACCCGAGGGGCGCACTGCTCCGGAGGAAGCAGATTCTCCCCCCTCTTCGGCTTCACCCGGAATCCTGAGGGTAGAGAAGCCGACCCCAGCGACAAGCAGGCAGACACCATCGATCCATAGGGCGGCGACCCCGCCCATGCGCGCAACCACAGCGCCGGCTATCAGCGGCCCTGCGAAGTTGCCAAGTTGCCGTGATAGCTGGAGCAGCCCGTTGGCCGCCTGTAAACCTTGTGGGTTGACGAGGGACGGGAGCAGCCTCGCCGAGGCGGGGCGTGCGACGGCGCTATTGGCCCCCGCCAGCAACGCCACCAAGCAAAGGAAGACGGGTGAAAGGTTGCGCAGCATTGCGTAGGCCGATATGAGCAGAACTAGAAGGCCCTCGTTCACGAGGGTAATGGAGAGCACTCTCTTTGCGCCTGCGAGGTCGGCGATCACGCCTCCGGCCGCCAGCATCAGGATCTGGCCGACGTTCATCAAGCCGAGGTACGCCCCCAACACTCCCGGAGCGCCCAGACTTTCCAGGGTGATCCAAACCAGGCCGACCGAAAAGAAAGGCCCGCTCCATGCCGCGATCGTTTGCACGGCCATGAACGCGGCGAACAGGGTCCGACTCTCGCGGCCGGCCTTCAACGACGACGTATCTCGTTGTGGCTGAATCACGACGCGCTGCCAGCTTTGAGCCAGTCGGTACGCAGACACGAGAATTCAACGACATCCACGTACCTGCCGTGCTTGAACACGTGCGCCGGGCGCATACCCGTTTGGGTTACCGAAGGTATGCTGTGGACCATTTTTAGAGCAGCTATATTGTCAGCATGAACGTATCCGTAAACTTTGTGTAGATTCAAGAAGTCGAATGAGAACTTAATCGCTTCGATGGTGAGATTTCTCCCAAGCCCCACCCCGCGTCGTTCAGGGGCCCCAATCGCAACACCGATCTCGCAGTGCCTGTTTCTTAGGTCAATAGAACTGAAGCTAACCAGGCCAACAGGCTCGGCGTCGCCAAGCACTCCGAGGAACAGTTGATTCGAAGAATCGCGATGCACGTTCTGTAACCAGTGGTCCAACTCCCAGTCGTTCAGGAAACGTTGGTGAATTTGGGAAGAGATTACGACGGGGTCGTTCAGTCACGACCCTAAGACGGCATGGTCGGCTTGTCTCAGGGGCCGCAGTCTTACCGATCAATGTGACGCCGCTCAAGGGGACACGGAGCAACTCCCGTCTTGATACGTACCCAAGGACACGCGAGCCCATGGCAACTCGGGCGCAAGAAGCATTGCTGGCACCTGGGATCTCCTACCGGGAGTGAACTCCAGAGCTGGAGTCTGGCTGGATCGATATCGAGTTCACCATCCTCCCTCAGGCGACCTACTACATTCATGGGCTCGTACAACTTCGCTGTACACTTCATGACGTTGAGCGTCGTCCCAATGATATAACATCTCGGGTCTGCGGCATAACATACCAGTCCGTGGGGTAACAGCGCGTCTCTGAGTGACCGCACGTGCAGCCCATGGTTCACGGCCATTTCGGATAACTCCAATATCCTACGTTCCGCCTCGCTCCATGAAAGGATAGTAAGCGGTATCACACACTCCCCGAAGCGCGTAATAGGCCTAAAGTAGACGCTGAAACGGTGATCGTGGTGGAACAGCTCGGACAGAGTCTCCAGCAATGAGGGAATCTGCCTAACGTTATCTTTATCGAGGTTAACGCGGATATCCACTGAAAAATGCTCCTTCCGGCTCGCCAGCCGCACCAAGTTTTCGGCGATACGGGAAAAGGTAGGCTGGCCATTAGTCAAAGCTCTACGCTTATCATGGGCAGCCGCAGGTCCATCGAGCGTAACCTGAAAGGTCCGAATACCAACCGCCAGCAGGTCAGCGGCAACCTCGGGCGTCAGGAGGTAACCATTAGTAGACATTGATGCGCAGTACTCGAAGCCTGCTTTCTGCGAGGCCTGCATAAATCCTTGGGATAACTCTCGTACCACGTCGAGCGCTAGGAGCGGCTCCCCGCCGAACCATAGAACGGATAAGCGCTCGATCCTGTCGCTCTCGAGCTCCACAAGGCGACGGACCGCTTTTCGGAAAGCATCGCTCGTTCCGGGGCCCTCGAAATTCTGGTAGCAGTAGACGCACCGAAAGTTACACTCGTTTGTCGGCAACAGAATGAGTGACAGATGAGCTCCGTCCTGAACTAACTCACGCTCTGCTTGCTCGCAGCTACTCACTTCGTCCGCACCAGCCGGCACTACGAAGCCTCCAACCACGAGCTCCTGTTCCATCTCAGGAGGGCCGGTACCGGATGAGAGCCAGCTCTCGATTGCAGGAGCCTGTTCCGGGTCCACTCGGACCAGGGCGCCGGTAAAGGTGCTGTAGAGAATTAGTCCCAGGGAGGGATCTACCGAGGTAACTGTGTACCGGCTCTTGCGATAACGGGGCGAACTACTGGGACAACCCATCCTCCTTCACCCCTGCCTGGAGTCCGAGGGGAGTGTTGATACCATCATAGCAGTATGATCACATCAAATCAAGTCCCGAGGTCGCCCTCATAATCGGTCTATTGCCCAAAAAGCTCGAGCAGGGCTCTTTGACGCCGTTTTTCACTGCGCTGCAGCGAAGATCCCTTTCTCAGAGACATCGTGGCTGCCAACCCGCTCATCTACCCTGAAAATCGCGCCGGTGCCGGGAGGAGCTGGTGGCAACGTCCCGCTCAGGCCACCTCCAGCGTGACTTTGTAACCCAGCTGCTCGATCCGCCTCACCGCCCGGCGCACCAGCCTCTCCCGGTCCCGGCGGGTAAAGTAGTCGGGCCCCAGATCCAAGTAGGAAGTGCCGTCGCGCAGCATGTGGTAGATGATGACGATCAGGCTGTGGGCCACGGCCACCGCGGCCCGCTTGGCCCCCCGGCGCGCGGCCAGGCGGTGGTACTGGGCCGAGAGATAGCTACTTCGAGTCCGGGCGGCGGCCCGGGCGGCCTCCACCAGCGCCTCCCGCAGCCAGGGATTGCCCTTACGCGTCTTGCCGCTGCGGCGCTTGCCCGCACTCTCGTCGCTGCCCTGTGCCAGCCCCGCCCACGCCGCCAGGTGGGCCTGCGTGGGAAAGCGGCTCATGTTTTGCCCCGTCTCGGCCCGGAGCTGCTCCGCCGTGGCCCGGCCCATCCCCGGGATGGCGTCGAGCCGATCCAGGACCTCGTCAAAAGGGCGCATCCGGGCCGCGATCTCCTGGTTGAGCCGCTCGATGAGGCGATCCAAGCTGTCGATGTGGGCCAGTTGGGTCTCCAGTATCCGGCGCGGGTGGGGTCCCATCAGGCCGTGCAGGGCCTGCTCCAGGGTGCACCGCTTCGCCTGCAGCTTCCCCTTCGCCAGCCCAGCCAGCACGTGGGGATCCTCGGTGCCCTGCACCATCGCTTCCAACATGGCCTGCCCCGACTGGCCCAGCACGTTGGACGCGACCGCGGCCAGCTGGATGTTGGCCCCTTCCAGGGTCTTTTGGATCCGGTTAATTTCGCTGGCCCGCTCCCGGATGAGGGCTTTGCGGTACAGGACCAGCTCCCGCAGCTCCCGTTGGGGCCGGTCCGGGATGAAGCTGCCCCGCAGCAGCCCGTGGCGCAGCAGGTCCGCGATCCACTCGGCATCCTTCACGTCCGCCTTGCGCCCGGGTACCGCCTTGATGGGCGGGGCGTTGACGACCCGCAGGGTAAGCCCCTGCCCCTCCAGCAAGTTGGAGATGGGCTTCCAGTAGACCCCCGTGCTCTCCATGGCCACGTGGGTGCAGCCTTTCGCCTGCAGCCACTCGCCCAGCGCCAACAGATCGGCGGTCATCGTCCCGAAGCGCCGGATCTCCTTGCCCTCCGGCGTAATCGCGCAGGCGACCACCTCCTTCTTGTGGACATCCAGGCCGCAGCACCGCTCGTAGACGACCTCCATGCCGGGCCTTCTCCCTTCGGGCGACGGGCGCGGCGGCCTGCTCCTGGAAACTCTACCCTGCGTGCTTCCCGACGGGAGCGACACCTCGTGGTGCGTCAGGCCGCCGGGGTACCGTCTAGCGTTCGGGCTCGCAGCACCAAGGGGAGTCGCCCCGTCGCCCCAGCCCCGTTTCGCCGCGAAGGCGCCATTTTCACGCTTCGTGGCGCCGGGTTATCCGGCATGGAGGTCTAGCGACTGGTGGCCGAAACGGTGCCTGCCGGCCTCCCGCGTGCCCCGGAGGGACAACCTGCCTCGATCTGGGAACCCGAGCGGGTCCATGGCGTAGCCCGTCGGGTGATGGCGGCATGCCCCAAGGTGATCAACCCGGGCGGTCGCCCAGACGGCCGTGCTCGAGGCGCTGCGCCAGGGCGAGGTGGGGGCCGTATCGACGACGAGCGCCTGCGCCTGGCATGGGAACTGGCGGTGCAGCTCGCCCGGCTG
>CAYQLT010000107.1:0-5439 GCA_964418425.1 uncultured Clostridia bacterium | reverse complement strand
GCCGGTCAGGAAAATCGTGGCAGTGGTCTCTTCCATGATCCGGAGCATATCCTCCAGCATATCGTCCCCATTTGGCCGGGCCCGACCGCGGCGCCCCCGGCGTGGCAGGCCAGCGTGGCCGGCGTCGGGAGCCTGGCTGGTGGCGGCAGCCGCGCTGGCCCTGGTGTGGCCTGGCACTCCGCCGCCGGTGGCCGGTGCCCATACCCACCTGACGGACACTCCGCCGACCGCCCTGACGGACAGTCTACCGAGCGCGCCGGGTTGGCTTTCTTCCGAGGCTGTGGACGAGCAGGCGTGGAGGGTGCCGGTAGCCCCCGGCGTCGATCTTCTGGCCGTGCGCCGGCTGGACGGCGGAGGCTGGCTCGACCTGTTCGCGCTGCTGGTCGACCTCTCGGAGCCGGGCGTGGAACTGGACGCGCTGACGCCTCCCGCCCTCACCTCGCGCGAGCCGGTGAGCCAGCTGGCCCGGGCGGCGGGCGCGGTGGGCGCCGTCAACGGAGACTTCTTTTACTCGGGCACCACCGGAGCTCCCGTGGGGCTGGTGGTTCAAGGTTCCCGGATCGTCAAGGGACCCGGCCCCGAAGCACGCCCCAGCCTCGCCATCGTCGCGACCCCCGCGGGTTTGCGGGCGGCGGTGGGGACCTGGCAGCTGCAGGCGCAAGGTCTCACCGAGACAGGCGCTATCCCTCTGACCGGCTGGAACGAGCCCGCACCCCGCCCCGGCGACATCGTGGTCTACGACGAACGCTGGGGATCTGCCCCGCTTCCTCTGGGCCGTTATGATGCCTCCGAGGTGGCCCACGCGCGGTTGAAGTCCGCCGACGGTTCGGATCCGTGGGTGGTGATGGCGGTGGGCCGCGGCAGCCCGCCCCCGCCCGGCCCGGCCGAGAGGGTGCTTTTGGGATGGCGGCAGGGCGCCCGGCAGCTGGAGCAGGCGCTGTTCGTGGGGCAGAAGCTGGTGGTGGAGGCACACCTGCGCCCTTCGGGGGCAGTTCCGCCCGGACGGGTGGTGGCCTCGGTCTCCGGGGGAAGCTGGCTGGTGCGCCAGGGAGCCCCCGTGGTCTCGGACGGCGCGCCGGGCGCCCCGACGGTCCCCCACCCGCGAACTGCAGCCGGGGTCGACGCCACCGGCACCCGGGTGCTTTTGGTGGTGGCCGACGGCCGGCGGCCCGAAAGCCGGGGGCTGACCGCCGAGGAGCTGGCCGGCTGGATGGTGCGCCTGGGAGCCTACGACGCCCTCAACCTGGATGGGGGCGGATCGGCCACGCTGGTCGCCGCGTTGGGGGGCCCGGAGCCGCAGGTGGTCAACCGCCCCTCGGGCATCCTGGAGCGCCCCGTGCCGGTGGCCATCGGCGTCTTTTACCGCCCGCCCGGCGGCTCCGGCAGGGCAGAGGCTGGCGGCACCTTTGTGCTGCGACCCTCCTACGGGCTTCGGCCGCCCGCGCTGGACCGCTATGAGTTGCCCTTTGCGGGCCTGCTCACCGCAGCCGGTATACCGGCCCGGGTGGAGGCGGTGCCCGCCGCGGATCCCCGGCGCCTGCTGTGGTCCGTGGACCCGCCCGATCTGGGGTTGATCGTGGCCCCCGGGCAGTTCGTGGGGCTGCGCCCGGGCGACGGGCGCATCGTGGCCGTCCGCCCGCCCGACGGGCCGGAGAGCTGGCAGTCGGTGGTCACCACACCCGGCCCCCGGGGGAGCGTGGAGCGCGCCGCCCGGAGCACACCGGCCCGGGTGGCGCCGGTGGCTGCCCTGCCCGTACGGGTGATCGGCCCGCCGCGGGCTTTGGTGGTGGAGCCGGCCATCCTCGAGGTAGGCCCGGGGGAGCCTGTGGCGCTGCGGGCGATGGTGATGGACGAGCGGGGCCGCACGGCGCCGCTCGCACCGGAGCTCGTGGCCTGGTGGCTGGAGGGCGACGTGGAGGGTTCCGTGGCCGGAGGGGTGTTTCAGGGCCGGCCCGGGCATGGAGGCGGTTCCGCCCGGGTTGAGGCGCGCTACCTGGACCTGCGGGCCAGCATCCCCATCGCCTGGAAGCCGCAGGATTCGGCCGTATCGCCACCGGCGCAAGGCTCGGTGGATGCGGCGGCACCCGTCGGCTCCGGCGCGGCCGGGGGCAGCGGGCCCCAGGCGCCGGCGCGGCTCACCCTGCCGTACGCGAGGTCGGCCGCTGCGGCCGCGGGGCCGGCTCCTCCCGGCTGGACCGCCGGCCCGCCTCCCTCGATGGCACCTGACGGGGCGGTCCGGGTAGCCGTGTGGGGGGACTCCGGCGAGCCGGCTCTTACCCGGGCGCTGAGCACCTGGGCGCGGGAAAACGGGGTGCAGTTGCTGATCCTGCTCACCCCGGGCACCGTGGAGCCGACGGAGTTCGGGGTGCCGGTGATGGCGGCCCGAGTCTCCGGGCCTTCCGCCCCGGGCCCCGCGGTGTTCATGCGGCGCTTCGGCAGCCCCATGACCGTCGCCACCCGGGGCAAGACGCGCTTTGTCAGCATCGACCCTGCCATGTCCGACCCAGGCTTTTCGCCGTGGCAGTGGTTGGCCGCTCAGCTACGGAGGGCTGTGGAGGAGAGGCTGGCGCGCCTGGTGGTGGTGGCGGGGCAGGATCCCCACGCCTGGCCTTCCCGCCGGGAGGGCCAGATGGTGCAAGCCTGGCTGGCCCGCTCGGCCGCGGCAGGGCCGGAGGTGTGGGTCATCTTCCCGGGCGAACGGGAGGAGCTGAGCGCCTGGTCGGAGGAGGCGGTGACGTACGTGGCCCTGCCGACCCGTGCTACCGACGGCCTTCACCAGGGACTGGTGCTGGACCTGGCATCCGACCGCCTTTTGGCCTACGTCCACCCCCTGGCGGTGCCGCAGGCTGCGCAGGAGCCCGAGACGTACGCCGACGTCCCTCAGGCGCCCATCCCCACCCATTCCTCGCCGTCGTCGTAGCGCTCCTTCTTCCAGATCGGCACGCGCGCCTTGAGCTGCTCGGTGGCGTAACGCAGGGCATCGAAAGCGTCCGAGCGGTGCGGGGTGGCCACCGCGATGACCAGGCTGATGGTCTGTGGCAAGAGCCGGCCCACCCGGTGCGCCAGGAGGATGCGGGCCTGCGGCCAGCGCTGGCGCACCTCCTGCCCGATCCGCCGCATCTCCTGCTCGGCCATGCCGTCATACGCCTCGTAGAGGATGGATTGGGTTCGCCGCTGCCCCGTCACCCGGCGAACCGTCCCCACGAAGACGGCCACCGCCCCGGCATCGGGGCCGGTCAACGCCGCCACCGCCGCCTCCGGGGAAAGGGGGCCGTCGGTGAGGGAAACCACCACCTCCGGGGCCTCGAGCTCCACGGCACCGTGCCCGTTGCCACCGGCCACCGGCGGGATGAACGCCACCTCGTCGCCGTCCTGCAGGGGCCGGCTCCAGTCCGCGTACTCCAGGTTGACCGCCACCCGCACGGTGGGCGGCTCGAGCCCACCGTCGCGGACCTCCTGCGGGAGTGCGGCCCACAGGTCCTGCGCGGTGGCGCCCTCCGGCAGCTCCACCGCCCGGTCCCGCCAGCCGGCCCGTTCGGCCAGGGCGGCGAAAAGCCGGACTCGCACCCTCATCGCCTGCACCTCCCAGAAGCCGTCCGCCCCGCAAGGGCGGGTACGTAACGGCTGCAGTGGCCGTCCGGCGGCACGGCCTGCCCCGCGGTCAAGCCGCCTGCCCGGCCCCCGCCCAGGCGGCCGGGACTTCCAGCTCCCCGCCGTCTCGACCCCGCGCCCGGATGCGCCCTTCCCGGGCCCCCACCCAAAACAGCTCCCGGGTCAGCTCCACGTCGTCCCGGCAGTAGCGGAGCACCTGATCCAGTCGGCCCTCCCGAAACCAGCGCACCGCATCCATGCCGCCGGCGGATTTGGAGACACCCAGCGTGGCCCGGGCCAGGTCGTCCAGGGCCGGCCGGAACCCCAAAGCCATCTCCAGCTCCAGCATCATGTCCAGGGTGGGAACCGAATAGAGCTGGTCCGCCTCGGCGGAGTACCCGGCCAGCACCTCGTAGTCGAACCTGAGCAGATTGAACCCCACGATGAGGGGTGCCTGCAACAGCCGCCGGATGAGCCGTCCGGCGTCCGCCTCCAGGTACTCGCGGTAGCCCCCGTCGGCCTCGCTGTAGGTCACCGCGCCGGCCAGACCCAGGCGATCCAGGTGGTGGCGTCCCCCGACGTCCTCAAAGACCCGTTGGGTCTCCAGGTCGAAGAAGACCGTCTCGGGCCCGGCCCGCACCCCCACCCACGAAGGCCCTGCCATGCGGGCGGAAAGGCGCTCCATTCCCTCGGGGCCGACGGCGCGCTCAAGCGCCATCAAAGCGGCCTCCAGGTGCTTGCAAGTGCCGAGCCCTTTGGTCTCGTAATCCTGGCAATCGCAGCGGTGCACGGCGCCCCACGCAAAGCGCACCTTCACCTCGTGAACCCGCCCGGAAGGTCCCGTCACCCGCCAGCGCCCCACCGCAGGCGTCCCGCTGACCTGCACGGCCTCTAGCCCTTCCCGGATGGCCCGCTCCCGGCGGCGGGCGATCTCCTGCTCCCGGCGGCCCACGGTTCACCCCTCGCCTTCCCGGGCTGCCCCGGCGCCGTCGTCGCCGCCATCCGCAAGTTCCCCGACACCCCCGTGCCCGCCGGCGCCTCCGACGCTCCCGGCACGGGCAACCGATCCGCCGGTTCGCTGCAGGTCGGCGGGGACTTCGCCGACGATCCTGCCGGGGGCTTGCCGGGAGGCGGCCTCCAGTTCGCCCAGCCTGCGCTCCAGCAGCTGGCGCCGGCTGAAGCTGCGCAGCCGCAGGTAGTGCTCCGCGCAGTCCAGCAGGGCGTCTTCCGGAACCAGTCCCACGATCTCGCTGGAGACGATGAGCGCGCCGAAGCGGCGGGCCTCGCAGGCCACCAGCTCGAAGGCGCGGTAGATGGGCGTCCTGCGGTAATCCAGGAGGTTCATGGAGACCTGGGTGGTGCCCCGCTGCAGGCGCACCCCCATGGCCCGCACGTTGACCAGCCCCCCGCTGGACTCCCGCACCGCCCGGGCCACGGCCCGGGCCACCTCGAGATCGGGCGTGTTGAGCTCGATGTTGTATGCGATGAGCGGAGGACGCACCCCCACCGCCGTCGCGCCGGCGGTCGGGTGCACCCTGGGCGGGCCGAAATCCGGCTGGCGTCCGGGGTCCGATTCCATAGCCCTTTGGAGCCCTTCGAAGTTGCCGCGGCGAAGGTAGGCCAGCTCCCGCCGGGGAGGCGCCGTGGCGGCCTCGCCGTACAGGAAGACCGGTACGCCCAGCTCCTGAGCGATGCGCTCTCCCAGCCGCCGGGCCATGGGCACCAGCTCTTGGGCTGTGATGCCCTTCAAGGGAACCAGCGGCACCACGTCCGCAGCGCCGATGCGAGGGTGAGCCCCCGAGTGGCGGCGCAGGTCGATGAGCTGCACGGCCCGCGCGACGCCCCGAA
>CAYQLT010000106.1:0-5456 GCA_964418425.1 uncultured Clostridia bacterium | reverse complement strand
GGTGCCGCTCCCGCACCAGCCGCACGAAGTGGCTTCCGATGAACCCGGCTCCGCCCGTGACAACAACCCGCTTCTCCCAGGACAGGTTTCCTGCTTCCCCCATGTTACCCCTCCGCAATCCCGCCTCGCTGGCTGAGAGTTGTCTTGTCGGACGGCAAACGACCCGCGCTTTTCATCCCTGCACCCTCGCACTTCCGCCACTCGGTCGCCAGGTCGGCATTCGCTCGAACCCACGTGAGCTCCTGTCAGAAGTGCGGCAGGCTGCCGAACTTCGAAATGTAGCCCTTCGCCACCAGGTGGTCGACGACCCATTCGGCGTGTTCGTGGAGCGTGGGCACCTTGCCGCGGTACCGCAAACAGCAGGTTCTATGCGGCGAAACCACGGCGGTGACGGTAGGGCCCCGGGAGTGGTACATCCTCCGGCCCCAGCCAGGTAGCGTGGCGCAACGTCCCCTACCCCGAAGTGCCCCCGCCCTCGCCCGCAGGGCGGCGGGCACCTTTCGTGGGAAGCGCCCTCGCGACGGGGGAGTTGCCCGAGAGCGCCCCGGCGTGGCGAGGGCCCCTGACGACGGCCGTCTACAGCCCGGCCCGGATAAGCCGGCCCGCCGAAAGCTGGCCCAGGCCTGCCGGCACCGGCGGTTCGACGACATCGTCCCCCAGTTCGCCGGTCATGGCGCAAAGAAGCCACCCCAGGTATAGCGCCCGGTGATCCCCACGCGCCAGTTCGGCCGAACCGGGAGGATGTCGGCCAGCCAGCCCTCGCCGGTCTCCTCCTCGTCCGGTTCCCACTCCCTCCCGGATGCCCGGGCCACCTCCCCGTCCGTGGTGAACTCGACGATCACGTGTTCTCCGCTGGCCCAGGCCGATGCGCCCGGGCCCGGGCAATACCGGCGGGCCGTCTCGAGGTCGAGCAGGCGCGAGGGCAAGCGAAGCATCAGCCGGCGCGTACCCCAGTTGGCGAGGTACAAAAAGGCATCGAAATACCGCTCCATGAGGGCTTTGGGATCGCCTCGGAAGTCGCCCCAGTTGTAGACGTTGACAAAGCTCGTCGGCGTGATCTGGGCGCGGCTCGACAGCGCCCGAAGCTCCGCCATCTCCTGCGCGCTCAGCCGCCGGTCCACGGCCTGAAACTCGTAGTACCGGTACTCGCTCATCGACCGCCATGCCTCCGCCCTGCGCCCGGGGCACTCCAACCGGGCTGCCCGGCTTCGCAGCCTACCCGGAGATATGGTTCAGGGAGCGCAACCGGGCGTCTAGCTGCCGCTCCGCTCACGTGCCGGCCGCCGCCCAGTTCACTCCCCGAGGAGGCCCTGCCACTCCGGCAGGTGCTTGGCAAGGAACTTCGCAGGCAGCGTGCGCACGCGCCCTGAGTCCCGGCTTCCGGAATCCTTCGCACGCCCGCCCTGAGACCACGCCTTGAGCACCGTGGTCGCCGTCTCCAGCGGGAACTCTGGGGCCCATGCCAGTACAGCATGGTCGCGGGCATCCCGCAGCCGGTACAGGCCCAACAGGATCCCCTGGCACATCTCCAGCGCCGGTTCGGCCATTCCCAGACTGAGGTAGCGCTTCATGTCGTCGACGAAGGGCTGAAGGGCCTCCTCGAGGAGCTCCCACGCCGCCTCGTCCGGAGAAGTGTAGCCCCAGCGGCTGCTTCCCGCACGCTCGTTCAGCTCGTCGAGGCCCGGAAGGCGCAGGGCGGCTTCCACCTCCTCGGCAACCGCCTCGAACGAGACATCGCACAAAAGGGCCTGCGCCATCGCTTCCGCTTCCGGAGCCAAACCATCTCCCCCCTGCAGCGCGCCCTGAGCAGCCGGTCAATGGGGAGCCAAGCGGGCTCCCTGGCGGTGCCGACCGAGGCCGCGATCGCACGAGCGATGGCGGCCCGGCGCATGTCGCTGAGTCTTCAGCGCGACAGCCGCGCTGGTATACGCCTCGCCCGCGACCCTCCCCCGCTCAGCGTCAGCACGTTATCTCCTGAAGAGCCTGGTACAGGGAGATGCACCGGACATCAAATACCCACGCCACATAGGGCATGCGCGGCCTTCCGCCGATTCTGCCCCTCGCCCTGTCATACTGGGGAACACCGTGACTCTCGAGCGTGATGAGCGTGGCGCCGTGCGTTTTGGCCAGTGCGATGAACATGGGATCGGAGGACTTCAAGAAGTCATCGGCTTGATGGGCGTCAAACCGGCGCCTCACGAACTGCTCAATGAGAGCCAGGTGTTCAAACGTCTCCGGCTTAGGAGGTAGGATCCGAATGAGCCCGCAACTTTTCAGGCGGCGCAGAAGCAGGCTCGCTGGGTCATGCTTTCGGCCCACCTCTTCGAACAACTCCTCGGTTCCCACCAAGCAGCCGTTCCGAAACCCGCGCTCGAACCACCGCTCAAGCCACTGGCGGGCCTCGGCCTGGTTTCGCACCTCGGATGGATACCGAGCCTCCAAACCCATTCGAAGGCTTTCCAGTCCCCCACCCCGGAGAGAGGTGATCAGAGCGTTCGAATCAGGAAGATACAGCACCGCTTCGCTTCTCCAGGTAGGTTAAGAAGCTGCTGATGCTGAGGTTGACCAGGGAGGCTGCCTCCTTCAGTGTGACCTCACCCTGCAATGCGGCGGCTAGCACAGTTCTGGTGAAGGTGGGGCTGTTCCTCGCCGCCACAGTCGCATAGGGGTCACCACGGCCTTCCTCTTTTCGTCTGCGTTGCCTTCCTAGCTCTTCGTAATACGCGCCGACCAGCCCTCGATGCGCCTCGTCGCTGATCAGTCCGAGGTCCCGGGCGCGGCGAGCCGCTACCCACGCGCTGACCCAGAAGCGTCTCGCAGCCGTCTCAGCCGCCTCTCGTGGCTCGCCTCGCCACACCTCAAGGAAGCTCTGCCTGGGAACGAGGAACTCCGCAGCCACCTGATCGCAAAAGCGCTCGAGTCGGTCACGGGTCTCCGTCTCGGGGTTATCGTCTACTGCGCTTTGCCCCACCCAGATGTGCGCCAGTTCGTGCGCAAACGTGAAGTTACGCCGAGCCACGTAATCTCGCGTGTTGATCAGGACAATGGGAGCCACCGGGTCTGCGATGGAGAATCCAGACACCTCATCAGGGTCGAGCGGCCTGTGATTGTTGTTGCGGACAACCCCCGTACGAAGCACCAAGATCCCGGACTGCTCCGCTGCTGCGCTCAACCTGCGCAGGAAATCATCCCAGCTTCTGGCTTCCTCCCGGATGGCGTCTACCCGGATGTACCTCCTGAGCGCTTGCGCCACCTCTTCGGCCGTGGCGCTCTGCCAGTGCAAGCTGCCCACAAAAGGGAGAGCTACCCCTCCCCGGTACTCCCGCCACCAATCCCGTTTCCGAAGAGCGTCGTAGACGGTCTCAATGAGGTCAGGACTGGGCTGCTCCGCCCCGGATACGCCTCTGCGCATGTCCGGGATGGGAAGATCGACTTCCTCGGGAGGCGCGATGAGCAACTGTCCGAGAGAGACGCGAAGCGTTCGCGCAAGGTTCTTGGCCTGCTTGTACGTGGGACGTGCCCGTCCGGCAAGCCACTCCTCGGCCTTTTGCCGCTTGACCCCGCCGGCCTCGGCGAGACCTTCGGGCCCCAACCTCGCACGCCGCATGGCCCACTCCAAGGCCGCCGGGTTGACAGGTACCTCCAGGACCGGCATTATCGTCCCCACCTTACCTGGCCAAATGCCATGGTACAACCAGAACTTAAGCCCCGCATTCCTATCCTACCCGGGCTCGAGGTTCGCCTGTACAGCGCAAGGTTTGCGGCAAACCGGCCACAGCGACGTTGCGCAGGGAGTAGACACCAACCACCAGCTGCCTCCCGGTCGCCGGCCACCGCAGCCGCCGCTGGGGCTTTCTGGCCGCGCCCGTCGCGAAAGAGCTGCCTCCCACGGTGGGCGCCTCTCCCCGAACGCGGGGCGTTGCCGGCCCGGGGCACGCTCACCCAGGAGCGCCGACTGTTCGAGCGTCACCGAGCCTTCCGGCGGCTGGTTCGCTGGCGAAGCGGCCAGGAGGCGCGTATTCATCACCTCAAAGAGATCTTTGAATTGGACCGTAGCCGCTACCGGGCAGCGGAACGGGCCTGGACGTGGGCGCTGGATGGGATCTTTGCGGGCAACCTCACCCGGCCCGACGGATCCTCCTCCTGGCCCCGCGTTCGCTACAAGTCACGATAAGAATGATGTCTTCAATAGCCTTTCCTATGGGTACATCCATGCCCACTTCGAAGATGCCCGGCATGGGCAAACCCTGCTTAACACGCTCGTATGCGTATTTCGTCACGGTCGTCACATCGTGCGCGAGGAGGACCCGGCCTTCGCGTGCCGGTTTTCGTCGACTGCCGGCTTCAGCATCGGCGTTGACGGCGGGCCATGAGACGCTCCCGGGCTCCCTGGGGTGGGAAGCGCCGTTCGTTTTTCGCTCTTACCTCGGCCGCCTGTTGTCTTCGCTGGTTCAGGTACGCTTCGACCCCATCGCGGCGACTGAGGTAATAGGCGATGACTGCGTAGATGTCCGGCAGCGGAACAGTGGGGTACTGGCTCGCTATCTCCTCCGGGGTGGCCCCTCGGTCGAAGGCGGAAATAACGGTGTCGAGGGTCACGCGGGTGCCAAAAACGCGTAGGACCCCCTCCCGGTCCATTTCCAAAGGCACGGGCAGGCCCCGGGTCGACACAGCAACCGGCTCTCCTCTCGTCCTTACCCCGGCCAATTACCCACCAGCAGTTTGCCCGGGCCCATTATACCCGGGGGCCACTCCCTACTCCGCCATCGCTCCCCAATACACCGGTTGGCCGCATCCCAGCGCACCGCCGCGTTGCGCCCCATGAGGCTGTCCCCCAGCCACCCGACGCCCTCCACGACGGCGCCGGATGGGATGGAGCGGTGTTCGATGCGGAAACGCTCGATCCGGCAGCCGTCGCCCAAGCTATGTAGCAGGGCGAGCCGGCGTACGGCGAGCCGCTCGTCGGGCACGACGGCGGGCATGTGCAGCGGCAGAGGTAGGCTGCTCAGCCACCCGGGGTTCCCCGATCCTCGGCTTCGTGCAGAGGCTTGTTGCCGCGGGCTCCCTGTGAAGGGTGGGGCGATGGCCGCCCGGGCCGACGGCGGCCGTTGGGCGGCCCGCCGGCGTCCCGGTTCGCCCACCCGCCACGCCCCTCCCATGGCCCCCTCCTTCCTCTCGCCGCCTCCACCGTTCGCCGCCCCTACGCGGCTCGGCGCGGCCCCAGGCACACCAGGCCCCGCCGGGCTGCGGGAAGCCGACCGTCCGCTCTCGGAACCTCGATGACCCGCCGCCCCAGCGACGGGTCTTGCCTGCAGGCTTGTTCGCCAGCGGCGGATTCCCGCCCCAGGATACCCTAGAAGAGGCAAATATGTATCCTCGACCCAGGGAAAGGAAGGAAAATCCCCTTTTGTGTCCAACCCTACCGTTGACAGGACGGCGGGCCCGCCAGACCCGGG
>CAYQLT010000105.1:2842-5533 GCA_964418425.1 uncultured Clostridia bacterium | reverse complement strand
ACCTCCGAGATGCCGTCGATGCGCCGCTCCCGCACCAGTTCGGCGATCTTCTCGATCAGCGCCGCCTTGTTGACCATGTAAGGGAGTTCCGTCACCACGATGCGGGTGCGGCCTCCGCCCATGGGCTCCATGGTCACCCGGGCCCGCACCCGGATGTGCCCCCGGCCGGTCAGGTAGGCGTCCCGGATGCCCTGGGTGCCCAGGATGACCCCCCCCGTGGGGAAGTCGGGCCCCTTTACCACCTCAAGAAGCCGCTCGTCAGGGACATCCGGCTGGTCGATGAGCAGCACCAAGGCGTCCACGATCTCGGCCAGGTTGTGGGGCGGGATGTTGGTGGCCATGCCCACCGCGATGCCCGAGGCCCCGTTGATGAGCAGGTTGGGTACCCGAGAGGGCAGGACGACGGGCTGTTGTTCGCTGCCGTCGTAGTTGGGGACGAAATCGACCGTCTCCTTGTCGATGTCCCGGAGCATCTCCATGGCCAGGGGCGAAAGTCGCGCCTCGGTGTAGCGCATCGCCGCCGGCGGGTCGCCGTCCACGGAGTTGTGCACGAAGACCCCGCAGGCCAGCAGGAAGTTGTGGTAACCATCGACCGTGATGTCATAGACGTCGGCCCGCTCCGCCAGGCTCCGAACACTCTGGACGCGCTTCACGGAGGCCCGGGCCAGGGCAGGGCGCTCCAGGGCCTGCACCCACTGCCCGGGGCGGCCGGGCGTGTGGCGGTCCTGAAGCCCGGTTCCCCACGTCCCCCCATCCAGCTCCATCGCCATCAAGCCCTCTCCCGGCACGAGGAACCGAGCCTCTCGGTAGGTTCCGTCCGGGAGCATGAACCGGTGATCCGGGGTGCACCGGATGCGAGCGCCGCTGTCCAGCACGACCTCCACCAGCCGGGCGTCCCGACGGGTGAGGCGGGCGTTGCGACCCCAGGCGACGACCACGCCGCCCGTACCCGGGTCTATGGCGTAGACCGGGAAGCGGGCGTCACAGCCAAGCTCTTGCAGCTCCTGGAAGCTCCTCTGCGTGCCGTCGGCAAGCCGCAGCCGCGTGTCGCCGGTGAAGCAGCCGAAATTGCCGTGCCCGTCCACCAGCATGTAGCGATAGGAGAAATCCTGGGCCATCCGCACCATCGCGTCGTAGATGGGCGCGTCCCCGTGTGGATGGTACTTCCCCATGACCTCGCCGACGATGGCCGCCGACTTCTTGTAGGGGCGGTCCGGCCGCAGGTTCAACTCGTTCATCGCGTGCAGGATCCGGCGCTGCACGGGCTTCAGGCCGTCCCGCACGTCCGGGAGCGCGCGGTCCACGATGACGCTCATCGCGTAGTCGATGTAGGACCGACGCATCTCGGTCTCCAGCTCGACGGGCACGATGCGGCCAAGCGAAGGTTCGGCCATCTCCAACACTCACGCCCCCGGGGATAGCTCAGACGTCAAGGTTGCGAACCTCTCGAGCATGTTCTTGGATGAAGCGCCGGCGCGGTTCGACCTGCTCGCCCATCAAGATGGTGAAGATTTCGTTGGCCGCCACCGCGTCCTCGATGGTCACCCGCAGCAGGGTTCGCGTCTCGGGGTTCATGGTGGTCTCCCAGAGTTGCTCGGCGTTCATCTCTCCGAGTCCCTTGTAGCGCTGGATCTCGGCGCCGTTTCTGCCGAGCCGCTCCAGGAGGCGTTCCAGCTCCGCGTCGGAAAACGCGTAGTGATCCTTCTTCGCCTTACGAACCCGGTACAAGGGCGGCAAGGCGATGTAGACCCGGCCCTGGTCGATGAGCTCCCGGGCGTACCTGTAAAAGAAGGTGAGCAGCAGGGTGCGGATGTGGGCCCCGTCCACATCCGCGTCAGTCATGACGATGATCCGGCCGTAGCGCGCCCGAGAGCTATCGAAGTCACTGCCGATACCCGTGCCCAGGGCGGTGACCATGGCGCGAATCTCGTTGTTGGCCAGGATCTTGTCCATGTTGGCCTTTTCCACGTTGAGGATCTTCCCGCGCAAGGGCATGATGGCCTGGAAGCGGCGATCCCGCCCTTGCTTGGCAGTGCCCCCGGCGGAATCCCCCTCGACCAAGAACAGCTCGCACTCTTCCGGATTGGTGCTGATGCAATCGGCCAGCTTCCCCGGAAGACCGGTGCTTTCCAGCGCGCTCTTGCGCCGGGTCAGCTCCCGGGCTTTGCGGGCCGCCTCCCGGGCCCTGGCAGCGGTCACGCACTTCTCCAGGATCTTGCGGGCCTCGGCGGGGTGCTCCTCCAAAAACAGGGCAAGCGCTTCGCCCACCACCGAGTCCACGATGCCTTTCACGTCGCTGTTGCCCAGCTTGGTCTTGGTCTGCCCCTCGAATTGGGGCTCCCTCATCTTCACGCTGAGAACCGCGGTCAACCCCTCCCGGACGTCGTCGCCCGCGAGGTTCTCGTCGTTTTCTTTGAGAACTCCCGTCTTGCGCGCCACGTCGTTGAGAGTACGGGTGAGCGCACTGCGGAACCCGGACAGGTGTGTGCCGCCTTCGGTGGTGTGGATGTTGTTGACGTAGGCCAGCATCATCTCCAGGTATTCGGTGGTGTACTGCAACGCCACCTCGACCACTGTGCCGCCCACGTCGCGAGAGGCGTAGAAAATGGAAGGGTGGAGCGGTTCTTTGTTGCGGTTGAGAAACCGCACGAACTCCACCAATCCGCCCTGAAACTGAAACCTCTCCGACTT
>CAYQLT010000105.1:0-2742 GCA_964418425.1 uncultured Clostridia bacterium | reverse complement strand
CACGACCACTTCCAGCCATTCGGAGAGGGCGTTGACCACCGACACCCCTACTCCATGCAGGCCGCCGCTTACCTTGTAGCCTCCGTCATCGCCGAACTTACCGCCCGCATGCAGGGTTGTGAGCACCGTCTCGACGGCGGGACGCCCTGTCTTCGGGTGCACCCCCACCGGGATGCCGCGGCCGTCGTCCTCCACCGAGAGGGAACCGTCGCGGTGCAACGTGACGGCGATGCGGCTGCAGTAGCCGTTCATCGCCTCGTCGATGCTGTTGTCGATCACCTCGTTGAACAACTGGTGCAGCCCACGCGCGTCGGTGCTGCCGATATACATTCCGGGGCGCCGGCGAACCGCCTCCAGGCCCTCGAGGACCTGGATCTGCTCGGCGCCATACGAGGCGCGCACGGCTCCCGGCTTGCGTTCAAGGGCGCCCACGGGCTTCCTCCTCACGTCGATGCGCTACGCCGCACAGGCCGGGCGAACCTCACCCACAACCCCCATCATATCCTGCCCCCGATGCCCCGTCAAAGGCCGGCACGGCCTTTGGAAGCCCGGGCGCGGCGGCGCCGGCGGCGAGAGGGTAGAACGGGGCTGGATCTGCTGTCATCCTCCAAGGGCGCCATAGCCCTGCGCCGCAGGGTCATGGGTGAGATGGGTGACAGGTAGACCCGATCGGTGGTGACGACCAGGGAAGTCCCTGCTCCGTCTGCCAGCTCCACCAGGCTCCCGTGGGCCCTGGCCGTCGACACCACCTCGGGAAGGGCGAGGCCCCGGCGCTGGATGGCCGCCACATCCACGATCGCCACCACCGTGGAGACGGGAACCACCACGTCCTGACCCAGATGCAAGTACAAACCCGGTCCCTCCCCGTCTTGCGAGGCCCGCACCTACCCCACAGGTACCAGTTCCAGCTGGCCGGCCGAAACCCTCCACAGGCGCGCCGGCGCCCCCGCCGCCGGCGGGATCAGTCCGATCTCGGTGGCTGTGGCAAACACCTGCGCGCCGGCCGGGAGCACCTCCACCAGGCGGCGCCGTCGGCTCGGGTCAAGCTCCGAGCCGGCGTCATCCAGGAGCAGTATGGCCGGCTCGCCGGCCCGCCGGCTCACCCAGCCCCACAGGGCGAGAAACAGGGCGAGGGCCGCGGTTCGCTGCTGGCCCCTGGACCCGGTCGCCCGCAGATCCAGGTCATCCAGGCGCAGTTCGAAATCCTCGCGATGGGGTCCCGCCAGCGTCAGTCGCCGGACTCTCTCCAGTTCCGCCAGCTGCCGAAGCCGTGCCACAAGCGCCTGCTCGTACGCGGCCACGCTGAGGGTCGCCTCTTCGGGCACGGCCGGCCGGTACGCCAGCTGCAGGGAAGGCCCCGAGCCCGCCAGGCGCGCGTGGATCTCCAGGGCCGCCAGCCCAAGCTCTGCCAACAGCTGCTTGCGCCGCAGGCTCACCACCGCCCCCGCCCGGGCCAACGGCTCGTCCCACGCCTCCAGCGCCGCCCGGCCGGACGGCGAGCCGGCGAGCTGTTGCAAGGCCCGGTTGCGTTGCTGAAGGGCTCTTGCGTAGCGGGCTGCGGCCTCCCGGAACACGGGGTCCACCTGGGCCAGCGCCACATCCAGGAAACGGCGCCGAGTCGCCGGGGAACCCCGGACCACGTCCACCTCGTCAGGGGAAAACCAAACCACGAGAACCTGTCCGAGCCAATCCAGAGCCCGGACCACCCGACGCCCGTTGACCGTGAAGGCACGTGCTCCACCGGCGGCCGACAGGGTCAGCCGGACCTGGCGCCGGGCGCCCGTGGAGTCCAGCTGCACGGCCCCCTCCACCTGCGCCCCGGGGGCGCCCGCACGCACCAGCCGCCGCAGGTCCGCCACGCGCGGCGACCGGGCCCCGCCCAGCATCCAGATAGCCTCCAGAAGGTTCGTCTTGCCCTGCCCGTTGGCGCCCACCACCAGGTTGAGGGCGGGACCGGGTTCTATCTCGGTGGAGGCGTAGTTGCGAAAGTCCCGAAGGCGGAGGCTTTCCAGGCGCACCTGTCAGTCAACCCGTGCAATAACCACAAACTCGCCCCTGCCGGCCACCTCCACCTCGTCGCCGGGACGCAGCTTGCGCCCTCGCTGCAGCTCCACCCTCCCGTTGACCTTCACCCTGCCGCTGGTGACCAGCACCTTGGCCTCGCCGCCCGTGCGCGCGGCCCCACTGAGCTTGAGAAACTGCTGCAGCTCGATGGGCTCAGCCCGAATGCCGACGGGAACGGCTGCCAGACCCAACCACCTCTTCGGCTCCCCCAGGGGCTCCCGACTGCTAGCCCAAACGCACCGGCATAACAATATACCGGTAATCCTCCTTCCCCGGAACCCGGAAGGTCCCCTGCCTGGCCGGATCCCCCACCTCCAGCACCATCTGGGGCTCGTCGAACACCTTCAGGACATCCTCCAAGAAGTGGGCCTGGTAGGCCACGCTCACGGGTGGCCCGTCCAGTTGGGCTGCAACCCTGTCTTCACCGTGTCCCACGTCCGCCTCCCTGGCCCGGACCACCACCCCATCCGGCTCCATGTCCAGGATGACGACCGCAGGCCCTCGTCTGGTCAGCACCGCTGCACGCTGGACCGCCTCCAGCATCCCGCCCCGGTCGAAGGTAAGCCGGGTGGGCAACTCATCCAGAAAGGCCTGGCGATAGGGGGGGAAGTTGCCCTCGATGAGGCGGGTGATGAGCTGCGCGCCGGCTGCCGGCGCCTGGAGGCAGGCCAGACGCTG
>CAYQLT010000104.1:0-5599 GCA_964418425.1 uncultured Clostridia bacterium | reverse complement strand
GGAACTGGCCCAGTGCTCCTGGCAGCGCGGCGAGCCGAGCCAGGTGACTGTGCGCCGGGGCGAGCAGGTTCTGTGCACGCTTCAGCACGGCCGCGAGCGAAGTCTTTGGCGTCTGGGCGCCTTCTTCCCGGCGTTGAGTATGCGACCGGGTTGCGCACGTGGACGCGGACCTCGGTGCGCCGGTTTGCCTGACGCTCCTCCGGGGTTCGATTGGACTCTTCCCACGACGCCGTTTCGTCACGCTCCGGCCGATACTTGGAGTACCCAACCGCCGCCAGGTATCGAGGGTATCGGGCCCGCAGCTCTGGAACCGCCTCGTATAGATACTCCACCACCGCGATGGCCCGCTCGGCGGATAGGCGGCAGTTCCACGAGTCGCTATCCGTGCTATCCGTGTGGCCTCCCACTAAAATCGCGTCAATTAGCTTTCTCTTCTCCGGTTGTCAACGATCGGCTCTCTTGACCCTCCAGCGGCTGGAAGGTGTAGGGTCGCAGCGGGCGCAGCCCACGGAAAGGAGGGCCAACGTGATGCGGGATTGCTGTACGGTTCCCGCCGGCGGCGCATCAGAAGCTGCGCGCCAGCCTGCGAGCGACCCGCCCGTGCCCTTGCGGGATCGTTGCCCCCACTGCGGGGCGAAGGGCAAGAAGGTGGGCCAACTTACCGTGAAGGCCATGTTGGCCGTGAGCTTGCGAAACCTGAAGTCTCGGCGGTACAGGTTCTGCCGGACCGCCTCCTGTCCGGTGGTTTACTTCGCCGAGGAGACGGAGGAGTTCTACACCGTCCACCAGCTGCGGGAAAGGGTATTCCAGAAGGAGCCCGGCGCCCACGACGTCCGGGTGTGCTACTGCTTCGCCTATACCCCTGCCACCATACGTCAGGAGTACGAAGCCTCGGGGAAGGTCACCGCGGTCGAGGTCATCGAGGCGGGCGTCAAAGCGGGACAGTGCGCCTGCGAGGTTCGCAACCCCCAGGGCTCGTGCTGCCTCGGCAACGTGCGGGCAGTGGTCGAGCAGGTGGTGGGGGCGAACGCCGCCGGCCCTACGCCTGCCCCCGGGGAAGCCTTACAGCCGGCAGCCCGGCCTCGATGACCCGGCGGTGCGGCTCCAGCCAGGGCGGCAAGACCAGAGACTCGCCGAGACGCTCCGCCTCCTCATCCACCGTGAACCCCGGCCCATCCGTGGCCAGCTCAAACAGGACGCCGCCGGGCTCCCGAAAGTAGACCGACCGAAACCAGAACCGGTCGATGATCGGCGTCGGGGGCCGGCCGGCGGCCTCCACCCGGGCCCGCACCGCCCGCTGGTGCTCGTCGTCGGTGACCCGCCACGCCAGGTGGTGCACGGCCCCCACCCCCCACTCGCCCGCCGGCGAGTCCGGCCTCTCCTGAAGCTCCACAAACCGCCCCGACCCGCCCCCGCCCACCCCGAAGCGGGCCCAGCCGGCCTCCTGGCCCAGAGGTTCAAAGCCCAGCACCTCGGTCAGAAATTCCGCCGTCAGCCCCAGCGCTCGTTCCCACACCCGGGCCCCGTGCAACCCCCGAACCTGAAAGCGCGCCGGCACCGGGCTACGCTCCCACGGCGCAAACTCCCGCTCGCTGGCGTCCCCGGCCTCCACCAGGGCCAGGGGCAACCCGTCCGGGTCCGAGAACACAAGAGCCGGTTCCCCGAAGCGCATCTCCAGCTCCCCAAGGCGTACTCCGAACCTCTCCAGCCGTTCTCGCCAGAAGCCCAGCGTTTGCGGTGCCACGGCCAGCTGAACCTCCACAGCCAGCCCCACTCCCGGCCGCCAGGGCGGCAGGTGGGGCCACGTGAAGAAGGTCAAATCGGTGCCCGGATGGCCGACGGCGTCGGCGAAGAAAAAGTGGTAGGCGCTCACGTCGTCCTGGTTCACGCTCCTTTTCACCAGGCGCATGCCCAGGACGCCCGCGTAGAAGTCCAGGTTTGTCTGGGGGTTCCCGGCGATACAGGTGATATGGTGTAGGCCCCCGACCGGCCGCCCGACCCGCTCTGCGCCGTTGCCCTCCATGCCTGCTCCCCCGATCCGCTCCCCGGAGTGGTTCGACCGCGAGCCCGCCACCGGATCATAGCCGATCCGGCCCGCCGACGCTGCCCCAAAGCTGGCCAGCTCACCGGCCCCCTGCTGCCATCGTCAGCACTCCTCCGCGACGGCGGGGCCTTGGGGAAGGCGGGTGGCCATCAGCGAGGGGCCTGCCTGGGGGCGGTTTCCGTCAGGGCCACCCATGCCAGCATTCCCGAAGCCAGGGTCAGCAGGCCCGCCGCGTGCACGGCCCAGACCAGCGAGAGCGCCTGCACCACCAGACCCGACATGAGGGCTCCCACCGCATAGCCGGTGTCTCGCCAGAATCGGTACACGCCCACCGCGGTCGGCCGCCAGGAGGGATGCGCCACATCCCCGACGGCGGCCAAAAGAGTCGGGTAGACCATGGCAGTGCCGATTCCAAGCAGGACGGAGCCCACCAGCCCTGACTCCATGGGGCGGGCTGTGCCCAGGCCGATGATCCCGTGCGCGGCAGCCTGCACCACCATCCCGGCCACGATGAGCGGCTTGCGGCCGATGCGATCTGACAGAGGGCCCGTCAGCAATTGACCCAACCCCCAGGTAAGCGGGTAGAGGGCCTTGATGAGCCCGATGCCCTCCAAGGAGACCCCGGCGGCTGCAAACAGCAGCGGGAAAACCCCCCAGGACATGCCGTCGTTGAGGTTGTTCACGAGGCCCGCCTGGCTGATGGCAAACAGCCGGCGGTCCTTCCAGCTGGTCTGAGCGACCACCCAGGCTGCCGCCGGTCGCTCAGGCGTACGCCCACCGGGCCCGGGCGCCGGATGCCTGGCCCTTTGTTCGGCCTCGAGACGCGCGTGGGCTGCGGTGTCACGTACGGCCCAGACCGATAGCGCAAGCCCCAGTACGGCATACCCAACCCCCAGGTAAAACGGCTGGGGCCTGAGCCCGGACGCGGCGGCCATGTAGCCCGTGGCCAGCGCGGTCAGCCCGACCGCACCGTAGCCGGCGAACTCGTTGAGTCCCATGGCTAGACCCCGGTTGGCGGGCCCCACCAGGTCGATCTTCATGTTGACGGTCATCGACCAGGCCAGGCCCTGGTTGACGCCCAGCAGCACGTTGGCTGCCACGATCCACGGCCAGGAAGGGCCCCACCCCAGCATGAACGGGACGGGCAGGCCTACCAACCACCCGGCCACCAGGACCGCCTTGCGCGTGAAGCGCTGCGCGAGCACACCGGCGAGAAGGTTGGTCACGCCCTTGACGACCCCGAACGCGACGATGAACGAGAAGACCATCACCTCGGAGGCGATGCGGAACTCCTCGGTTCCCACAAGCGGTACGACCGTTCGTTCCAAGCCCACCATGCCGCCCACAAACGCGTTGATCAGCACCAGCAGGGCGAACTGTCGCCAGTTCTCCCGAAGTCCCAGGCGCACGGAGACGCTCGCAGAGGCCAGGGTGCTGTGACGGGGCAGGCTTTGCGCCACGCGGGGCCCTCCACTCCTCGTCCTCCGAGCGGATCCGTGCAGGCGCCGGTGGCGCCCGCATTCGGCAGCGTTATGCCGTACCTTGTCAGGCGACAGCGCAGCGGTTGGGACCCAGCTCTAGCGCCGTCGCGTCGGCGGGCAACGGTCCACCCGTCTCGTTGAGGCGGACAATCTCCCGGTAATTGGGCGGCGTTTCGGGAATGCGCCGTATCAGCTGGGCCGCGAATGCCTCTTGGTCGAGGGCGAGCAGACCCGCGATGCGGCGCTTGACCTCGCCCAGCGGGGCGGCCACCGCCCTCCCGTCGAACGGCACCGGCTGCCCCGCGTGTCCCGGAAGCACCCACGTTTGCTCGCCAAGCCGAGCAAGCCTCCGCAAGGAGCCGTGAAGCCGGAGGGCGTGCCTCCAAACGGCGCCTGGCTCGGGCGCTTCCAGGTCAGGCCGGCCTACCCCGTCCACAAACAGAGTGTCGCCGGTGAACAAGGCCGCGTCGTCCAGCAGGCAGCACATGCTTTCTTCCGTGTGCCCCGGAGTGTGCAAAAACGTAAGGCGACTTTCGCCCACCTGCCATTGCTCGCCGTCGTCCACAGGCGTGAAGGGGTAGCTGACGCGGTCCTGGCGGGGTAGGTAAAGCGCGGCTCCCGTCAGCTCGGCCAGAACCCGTGTGCGCATGAGATGGTCTGCATGGGCGTGGGTCTCAAACAGGCGCCGGATCCGCCAGCCGTTCTCGGCCGCCAGCTTCAGGTAAACGGCCGGGTCCAGGGCCGCATCGATGACCACCGCTTCGCCATCGCATCCGATGAGGTAGGAAAGACACCCCTTCCCGGTGCGCCGCACCTGCACAACTCGGGCGGCACTATCCGCCAGCGGCACGACGGCCGTGTTCCATGCCAGGCTCCAGGCCTGCATGCCCCCTGCCAGGGTTCGGGCGTCAAACCCGAGGGCCACAAGCGCCCGGGTCGCAAGGCGAGCGGTCTCGCCGTGCTGGCAGACGGTCACGACGGGCCGGTCGGTGGGAAGCGCCAGCCGCTGCAGAGGCGATGTGTCACCGGCCTTGAGGGCATCATAGGCGTCCACGTGCAGGCTGCCTGGAATGTGCCACGCGCAACGGTCAGTCGCCCGCCGGATGTCCACGACGACGACCGGTCGCCCTTGCTCCAGCCAGCTCTGCAACTCCGATGCGGAGATCACGGGCTGGGCGAGCGCCTCGGAGCTCACGGCGATACCTCCCTGCCGGCAACTATAATCAATTGATTGCTTAATCTCCGCCTTTGTGGCATTGTATGTATCAGGGGGTTGCGCCGGTTGTCAAGGTGTGGACGCGCTTTTTCCTCTCGCCCGGGTCTCGGAGCCCGGGAGTCCGGGCGGCCCGCGATGGACGGCGCGTCGGGCGTGGAGTAACTTTCTGACGACAACCCGGGAGAGGCAAGCGAGCATGTCTGTGAAATCGGAGCTCTACCGCCACCTGGCTCGGGTCGGAAGGGCTCTGGCAAGCCCACACCGGCTGGAGCTGCTGGAGCTCATCTACCAGGGTGAGAGGCCGGTGGAAGCCCTGGCCCGGGAAGCCGGCCTGAGCGTGGCCAACGCTTCCCAGCACCTGAGAGTGCTTTTGGGAGCCCATCTGGTGGAGGCCCGGCGGGAGGGACGCCGGGTTTACTATCGTCTGGCCGACCGTTCCGTCGGCCGGCTGTGGCAGGCCCTCCTCACCCTGGGCCGGCAACGGATGGCTGAGGTGGATCGCCTCATCCGGGACTACCTGGAAAGCCGCGACCGCCTGAAACCCATCGATGCTCGGACCCTCTGGAAACGTTTGCGAACCCGGGAGGTGGTCATCATCGACTGTCGTCCCGCCGAGGAATATAGCCAGGGCCACATTCCGGGGGCCCTATCGATACCCGTGGCCGAGCTCGGCCGCCGCCTGGCCGAGCTTCCCCGTGACTCCGAAATCGTGGCTTACTGCCGGGGCCCGTATTGCGTGATGGCCTCGCAGGCGCTGGAGGTGCTTCACCGCCACGGTCTGCGGGCTCGTCGCCTGGAGGGCGGCTTCCCCGAATGGCGGGAGGCGGACCTGCCCGTTGACGTAGGCGTTGCACAGGA
>CAYQLT010000103.1:0-5653 GCA_964418425.1 uncultured Clostridia bacterium | reverse complement strand
GGACCAAGCCATTAGAGGCACGGCGGAACGAGTCATGAGGAGCATCACGACGGGGTTCTTCGACGACGGCTGTGCCACGAAGACTCTGTCCTACCTGGCAGAGGCCCCGTACCGGGCAGGCGGCGCAGGCCCGCCGGCTGCATCCCCGAGCTCTCCCGCAGGAGCGACGCCGCCGGCTCATCGGAGCCGTACGAACCCAGCCCAAGCTGCCCGAGCCGGTCGACTACCGTCCGATGCTGGCGCATCTGGCGCCGCGCGAACGAGATCTGGTCGAGCGCCTTTGCGAATCCTGGCCGGGGTTCGTGGACCCGGAGGTCCAAAGACCGAACGGGGAGATCAAGCTCAAGCGCTGCAGGAACACGACTGTGCTCCGGGTTTGTCCCAAAGCCAGGCAACCGCACGTCATCATCGTGACCGGGCAACGATGCGTCTCTTTGTCGGAGAGCCGCCTTCTCAGAACCCTTCCAGGGGCGACGCCAACGTCAAGGATGGGGCCGTCCGAGGGGGTGTCCGTGCCGCTTGCGACCCTGAGTTGGGAGCTCCTGCTCGAGGAAGTGCTCCTGCCTGTCTGGGGCGACGAGGTTCGTTCATATAGCTCGTGACGCGGAACGCAAGCGCCGCACGGGTTTTCCAGGGGAGGGGAACCCATGAGTTGACGGCTTCGCAGGAGGGTGTCACCTTTTTCGCCCGGAGCACTGGCTCCCGGGTGAAGACCCGGCGAAGCTGCGCCAGCCGGGCCAGGCAAGCCGGCTGGTCGTAGGGGCGGGATGCAGTGGGCACCTTGCCCTCCCGGCGCGGTCGGGGTTGACCGTAGCTCATCCCGCCGAAGTCCCACCGGCGCGCCACCGGCTCTCTCCAGGCACTCAACCCACCACCGGCGACCCGGTGCGGGTACCCGGACACCGGCTGCCCGCTCCCCCGCCCCCACCGGCTGCCATGCGGCGGGGCCTGCGCCGCCGTCCCCAGACGGCTTCACCGGACGGGGCTCGCCGTCACCGACAGAGGCGTGGAGTTGCAGGTCACTCGAAACCGAGGAATGGCGGTCATGACGGGGGCAATGGGCGGAACGCACCGACCGGGGCGTCCACGCACCGACGGGGGCGTCCACACACCGACCGGGGCGTCCGCCCTGCCGGGCCGGCTACGTTCCCGGAACCGACCCGGCGCCCCCAGATGCCCTCCCGTTGCCCTCTGCCGGCAACACTCCCCGGCCCCACAGCCCCGGGGGATGCCGCAACGGAAGAAACGGCACCTATCAGCGGGCCATGACCCTCCACGTCAGCCCGCGCGAGAAGCCCGAACCAAACGGCGAAGCAGCCGCTGGGACCGCGGGAGGCGGAAAGTGGTAGTTTACAACAGTGCTGCATCCTGCCGCATGGAACGCACTGTGACGGCATCCAACGGTCAGCCGTGCGCGAAAGATACCGCTCGAAACGGGTGCATGCGGTCTGACCACCTTTCCCGGGGTGTTTTGCGATCCCGTCAGCCACGTGATCGGGGCCTCATCGTCATGCGTGATCGCGGCCTCGTCGTCATGCGTGATCGTGGCCTCGTGGTCATGCGGCTTCCGTTCGGATGCCGGCGCTACACCCGCAGCCTCGCCGCCTCCGGTGCGGCCGTCTGGGCGACGGGCGCACCCTCCTCGACCGGGTACAGCCAGGCCAGGACGAGACCGTACGCCCAGTGCCGCAGCATGCCGACGACGGGCATGGCGAGGCCGGCGTTGATCCCCATCACCCCCATTCCCAACAGCGGCATCATGAAAAGCCCCACGCCGAAGACCGTCTGGGCGGTCATGAACAAAAGCGCCCGGAGCCACCGGTTTCCCCAAAGCGACGGCCCGACGCCGGCGTAGATGGCGGCGATGAGAACGCCGTTGACGTAGTGCGCCAGGACACCCGCGCCAGGACCGGCCCCCAGCTTCGACCCGAGGAGCTGGGGGATGTCCCACCACCCGCGTCCCAAGATCAAGCCCACGATGTCAAAGACCAGGGTTCCGGCAAGGCCCGCCAGGGCCGCCTTTTGCCACTGGATCCGCATGGAGGGCGCCTCCCTTCTGCCGATCGCTGGTGTTTATCGATTGCTGGTGTTTATGATGAGGGGGGTTCCCGCCGACCGTCTGTAAGCCAGCTTACCGACACCGTCCGCGCGGCGGTGTATCCTGGCGACGGAAGCGTTGCCTGGGAAAGGGGCGGTCGTCCATGGCGGAGCCGAAAACGTACGTTTGTACCCACTGCGGCAAAGAGGTCAAGGTGTCCGGGGAAGGCAAGGGTGAGAAAGCAGGATCGGCCCCCACCTGTTGCGGCGTCCCCATGCAGGAAAAGAAGAAGTAGCGAGCGTCTTCGGTCGATGGCAAAGCTCGAGGGAACGTAACCGAAGTTCCGGGGGGAGTGACGGGAGGGTGGCGAAGTTCGGGATCATCGTCCAGGCCGGCGAGAACGAGCTGGCGAGAGCGCTCCACAGCCTGCTGTACGCCAGGGAGCTGAAGGAAGGCGGCCACGAGGTACGGCTCATCTTCGACGGCGCGGGGACGGGTTGGATTCCGAAGATGGAGGACCCAGGTTGGAAGTACCACGCGGCGTACCGGTGGGTGAAAGAGCACGGCCTGATCGGCGGGGTCTGCCAGTACTGCTCGACGGCCTTCAGGGCCACCGACGCGGCCTGGCAAGCGGGCCTGACGCTTTTGGGGGAAGTCGACGGGCACCCGAGCCTGCTGGCCCTGGTCGCCGACGGGTACCAGCTGTTGGTCTTGTGAGGCCGCAGCGAAGTAACCGGCGACAGGCAAGCCGGGGGCGTCCCCGGGGGTTCGGGCATGGCGTAGAGGCTCAGCCCTTCCCCCGGGGGTGTTCGTTTTCGGGTGGGGTACGATCGACATGTCGTCGGTGTCGAAGCACCACGCGAGGGGGCCCAAGGTCATTCTGTATGGCGCACCGGGCTGTCCGGGCAGCGAGGCGGCCAGGGCCTACTTCCGGGAACACGGGGTTGCCTACGTCGAACGGGACGTTTCCCGGGATCCCGAAGCGGCGCGGCACCTTCGTGAGGAGCTGCGCGTCTTTGCGACGCCCTGCCTGGAAGTCAACGGTCGGGTGATGGTCGGCTTCGACCCGGTGGAGCTTGCGAGGTGGCTGGCTGGGGCCTGAGCGGTGCATCCGGCACGGTTGAAGGTGGCCATACGAGAGGTCGAAGCCCGATGGACGCTCGATGGTACCTCGGACAGGTCAATCTGTTTCGGGTATTGACAGAGGACGAATTGGCCGACCTGGAACGCCTGGTCCAGATGCAGACGGCCCCGAAGGGCAGCCTCATCATGGATCCGACCCGTCCCGCTAAGGTCGTCTACTTCATCAAGAAGGGGCGCGTTCGCCTTTACAAGCTCGGGTCCGATGGGCGGCCCTTCGTGGTGGCGTTTCTCGGGCCGGGTAATCTTTTTGGTGAGACGGAGGCCTTCTCGACCGGTACCGCAGACCTGTACGCGCAGGCGGTGGACGACGCACTCCTCTGCGCCATGACCCGCCCCCAGCTGGAAGCGCTGATGCGCCGGAAGCCCGAACTGGCCATCAGGCTGGTCGAGACACTGACCAGCCGCCTGCGGGAAGCGGAGGCGCGGCTGCGCGAGCTGGCGCACGAGCGTGTCGAACGGCGGCTGCTGCACCTGCTGGTTCGGCTGGCCGAACCGTTTGGCAGACGTCAGGGCGAGTTCCTCTGCCTGCAGGTGGGGTTGACCCACGAGGAGCTGGCCAGCATGATCGGTTCGACCCGGGAGACGGTCACGGCAACCCTTTCCGACTTGGCCCGGCGGGGGATCATCCGCACGGGCCGCCGGGTCATCTGCTTGCACGTGCCCCGGGTAATGAGCGACCCTGACCTCGGGCCGCTTCATCCGGAGCGGCCGCCGTCGACTTCGGCTTCAGCGACGGTGCCATGGAGGCCGGGCGGCTGAACGAGACGTACGCGGTGAGTTGACGAGCCCCGACCGGCGGCACCCGCTGGCAGGTGGCCACCTTATACCATTGGCTGCGCAACCCCACGGCGAACGGGTTTACTATCAGCTTCGCTATCAGCGCGCGGCTCCCGAAAGGCGACGCAAGCCGGCCGGGACCGCAAGACGGCCAAGCCGCTTCAGCCGGCCGACCAGTGGCAGGCCGTCGAGGTGCCGGCGATGGTGAGCAGCGGGCCGTGGGACGGGGTGCAAGAGCACTTGGCCCAAAACAAGAAGCGGGCGGCGGAGACCCCCGGTACGTACACATGCAGTCGCGGGGGTGTTATGCGGGTAGGGCCAGCGCGACGATGCCCTCCAGGCTGTCCACCACGTGGTCAGGCTTCACGGCCAACCCCTCGGGTGCAGCGCCGGTCCGGTTGACCCATGCCACGGAAAAGCCGAAGTTTTTGGCCCCCGCTGCATCCCAGTAGTTGGCGGAGACGAAAAGCACCTTGTCGGGACCGATCCCCAGCCGGTCGACGACCAAGCGATAGACGCCCGGGTGAGGCTTGTACAGCCGCACCTGCTCCACGCTGAGCACGGCGTCGAAGTACCCATCAATGCCTGCATGCTTGAGGGCCGCCTCGAGCATCCGGGCCGTGCCGTTGGAGAGGATCGCCCGCCTGACACCCGTCAGCCGAGCCAGCGCCCGCACCACCTCGGGAAAGGGTCGCAGCCGCAGGTACGCTTCGCCCGCCTCCTCGACAGCCTGGTGGTCCACCGGTATGGCGAGGGCGCGGGCGGCCGCCTCGAACGCCTCGTGTGTGATCTCGCGGAAATCGCGGAAGCGGCCCATCAGGCAGTCCAGCCAGGTGTACTCTAGCTGCTTGCGTCGCCATAGTTCCGACAGGGCGCCTGCCCGATCCCCAAACCGCTGCTCGAGCCAGTCGGCCACAGAACCCACGTCCACCAGCGTCCCGTACATGTCGAAGACCACCGCTCGCGTGCGGTTCATCGTGCGCCCTCCTCACTCATGTCCGGGTTAGAATGGCGTTGGAGTTGATCCTGTTCTGTGGACAACCTGTGGCTATGCAGCCGTAGGGGAGACTTCGTGGTGCAGGTTCCACCTCCTCTCAACCTCGTCCGGGCTCAGGTACCCGAGAGCCGAATGGCGGCGGCGGTTGTAGAAGGCCTCGATGTACTCGAAAATACCGGTCTTCAAGGCCTGGCGGGTCGGCCTGAACCCCCGGTTCAGCAGCTCCGTCTGCAGCGTGGCAAAGAAGCTCTCGGCCACGGCATCGCCCGACGCATCCCCCCCGAGCCCATGGGGCCGCGGTGGGGCGCTCCCCCATTGCCCAGCCCACCACCCGGTGGGAGGAGGCGTCGGGGAGGGTGGCCAGATATAGCCAGCCTTCCTGGGAGGGACTGGGTGAGGTCGGCCACTCGCAGCCGGTCCCGGGCTTCCTACGGCAAAGGCCCTGAATCTGGACGGGGAGGACCGGCCCGAACGTATCCCGGCAGATGACGTCCCGGTTCTTGCATCGCTCACCGGCGTCGAAGTCCGCCTGGCATACTTACTTTCCCATCCACTCCGTGGAGACACCAAGGTCGGCGGCGGTTTCCTGCAAGGGCGTGCCAGAGTTCCGCACCAGCCTCACAGCCTCGCCGGGCACCGCCGGCTAGTACTCCATCCCACAAGTTCGTTCCCTGGAATATGATGGTTCCTTGACAATC
>CAYQLT010000102.1:0-5688 GCA_964418425.1 uncultured Clostridia bacterium | reverse complement strand
CTGTCCTGACGCGGGTGGATCACTTCCAGAAGATGCGAGAGCATCAGCATCTTCTCCTGCTCGGACAGGATGCAGCGGAAAACGGAGTACTGAAGTGGATCGCCGTAGCCCATCATGAGCTTATGCGTCTTGCGCAACCGCCTCTCGTCGCACACATCGTAGCAAACCAGGTAGCAGCGGCGCAAGGCCACTCACCTCGTCATGAAAGCCGGGTATTCGGCGATTTCGCCGAGGAGGTAGCGGCCCAGCAGACGTGCCTGTACCTCCAGGACACGCCGGTAGCTGATGGTGTACCCGAACACCGGGTGCCTCACCAGCGTTTCCATCCGTCGCTCATACGCCCGGATGAGCTTCCTTCGCCCGTGCTCTCGCAGAACCGTCCCCCCGGCCCGTGTCCAGAAATCGTCCGGCCCCAGCTCGCCGTTGTTGATGACGGTGATGACGACCGAGTCGGCGATGATCGGCCGGAACTCTTCCATCAAGTCCAGGGCCAGCGCGGGCTTCCCGTATCGCGGCTGGTGGTAAAACCCCAGGTACGGGTCGAACCCCACTGCAAGCAGCGTCACGGTCAGATCCTTCAGCAAGAGCGAGTACGCGTACGACAGCAGAGCGTTCACCGGGTCCCGGGGTGGCCGACGGTTCCGCCCCTCAAAGTCAAAGCTCCATTCACCGCCGCTCGGTCGAAGCATGCCTTTGAACACGCCGAAGTAGGTTCGGGCTGCGGTTCCCTCGATCCCCAGCAGGCTTTGCAGGCTTTGCGCCTCCCTTGCCTCATCCGCCATGCGCGCAAGCAAGCTCAGCGCCGCCTCGGGCTTGTCGGGGTGATTCCTTCGGAGCAGAGTCCGGGCGTTTAGGATCTTTGCGGACACAAAGGTTCGTGCGAGTCTCAACGTGCTGGCGGCATCCGAGGCGTTGCGGAACTGGCTCTGCCTCAGTTCGATGTTCTTGCTGGTGTGGCCGGTGGTGATGGCCGTGAACCATCCTCCGTATGAGAAATGGCAGATGGGGATGCCCCGGCTGGCCAGATCTCGCAGCGCCTGCGAGGAGATCTGCACGTTGCCCATGAGACACAGCTGTGAAACGTCAATGACCCGTACGTCCGCCTTGGTCTCGCCCTCGCGAGTAACGATCACCCGATCCCCGCTTCGACGTACGTACGCACCCTGCTCCTGCACATACATCGGAAGCGCATCGTACCGCGCAGGAAACAGGCGGCGAACCGAGGGCTCCTCCTGTTGTCCCTCTCCGGCATCGCCCGGGATACCTGCGGTCAGGGCCGTGGTCTCATCTGGCAGACACAGGCCCACCAACGAACATCGTGGACATTTCGGACTGTCCACCAGTGGAGGTGGGATTCGGGCCTCTTGCGCGGCCTGCAGAGCCTGGGCGATGAGCAGGCGGGTTCGGGCCTCGAGTTCGGGGGTGAACGGGACCTCGACACGCCGCCGAGATGCCACGTAGTAGAGGATGCCACGTTCACACTGGAATCCGTTGTCCCGAAGAATGAGCCCCTGCGCGCACAGCTGCACGCGCTCCGGCTCCCAAGATTGCTCGGGATTGTCCGGAACCTCTCCCCGTTTGTAGTCCACGGGGGTGACGTGGAGGCCCTCGCCCTCCAGAAGGTCGATCCGGGCCACCAGTCGAAGGGAGGGCGAGGAGACCAGGACGGACCGCGCGTGGATCCGCCCTCCCTCCTCCGGTTGCCCGGCTTCGTCGTCTTCGCCCTGATGCTCTTCGTCTTGGGGAGAGGGCGCGGCACCTGCCTCACGGTCCACCCGGCGGTGATGAAAGCGACCCTCGATCGTGTCCACGGAATCGCTCCACTCGCCCTGCACCCACTCCAGGTAGAACAGTCGAGGGCAATACGCGAACTCGTTGAGCATCCGAGCGGGCAGCAGCTCCGGTTGCCCCGCTACCTCCTCCTCCGCCACCATGCTTCATCCCCCCTCGTTCTCCAGGGTGACGGGGTAAGGTTGCCGCCCAGAGGATGGGCCGCCGGGGCCGCCCGGCCGCAGGCCTGCGCGCGACCGGGCCGGGCGGCCACTGGACGTGGTCATCCTTGCTTTGTCAAGGTGCCGGGATTCGTTGTTCGGAGGGACGTGTACCGGGCGGCTATCGCTTCGGCTCGGCCAGGAACAGGCCGAGCCCGTAGTGGCACCCGTAACCCAGCGCAACAGGGCCCTTGACCTCGTGCGGGAAGACGATCTCGAACCCGAAGCCGCCTCCTGCCGGCAGGGGGCCGGTAGGGCGCCGGCGGCGGAACTCCACCCAATGTCCGCGTACGGATGGAAGCTGCCGGATTTCGACTCCTTCGACCGGGTGGCCGTGGTGTGCGAGTTCCCGCTTGAGCTGGTCTTCGGGGCCGTCCACGACCCGAATCCGGGTTTCCCCTTCTGCCGTCTCTTTCTTGACTTTGCTGTGGCGCACCAGCACAAAGGGCGAAAACGACACCCACCGTCTCGAAGGGCCGAACAGTCGGGGCGCGATTCGCTCAGCAAGCGCATGGTCGGCGAAGCCCAAGAGGATGAGGCGGGAGCGCCCCGGTTCCGAGCCGTCCCGCCGTAGCCCTGCTGTCGAGCCGTGTGCTTCCGCCTCTTGTCCTTCCTCTTCTTCATCCTCAGCTTTTCGCCTGGCCCACTTCAACTCCGGTATGGAGGCCAGCGCTTCGAGCTCTTCCCTCGGCAGGCCATCCCTTGCCCATACGGTCAAGTGGTCAATCCGACCGTCATCGTCCTCGTCGGTCGGCAGGTAATAGGCGTGGCGGTGCCCCTGCAGGGGGGTGCCCCTGGCATCCTTTCCGGACAAGACGGGAGAGCGCCGGTCGCGTCCATGAAGCCGGCCGAACCAGGACATAGCGGCAAGCCTGGCCGCGTCCCCGATCGCCAGTACTTCGGTTACGGGAGGCAGATCCTCGCCCTGAAGCAAGTACCGGGCCACGGACACGGTTCCCGGCCCCGGCCTTGCCGGTATCGACCGGGACCGAGCTGCCGAGACCCTTCCGAACCAGCCGTGCTCAACCGAACGCCAGTCCAACCGGCGGCACGTTCCCACGGCCTCAACCCCTAGTGGTGCAGTACATCATACACTACCCGTACTACCCGCCGAACACAGCCGGATGATGCCAAGGGCTTCTCGCAGCGTCGGCGGTCTCCAAAAGGTCCAGGTCATAGGCTCCAGGGCGGATGAAGACCTCCCGACCGGAGTCGGTCACAGATCTCTCGGCACCGCTCCGTGCCGGCCTCCGATGGATGTTCCATCTCTCCTCTCGATGGTTGCCGCGCACCCCTGATACCAGCAGCCGACTCAGGGCTCTGACTGGCTCCAGTTTCATTCCGAGCACTCAATTCCCTATGGGTGTGAACTGGCCAGCCCCAAAGTGTGCGTCGGCGCCGATGGGAAGTGTCAAGGCTACAGGCTGCGCAAACGTAACCTCTAGCCAAAATCCGAGGCGCCGCGTTAGCCTCCAAGATCGCCCCACGCCCGGGCGACCTTTCGAGTAGTCGTGCGCCCATAGGGGTAGCACCCAGCCACTCCCGCTGCGTCCCGTCATCCTGGCTACCTCCAGAAGACGCCCCCCACAGAGACGTTCGATCCACCATCCCATTTGTTCCTCCAAGCTCGCGAAACGTTGGTTCCACCGGTAACGCACCGGCAGCAGAAATGGTGTCACACTCCTCCAGCGGCGTGCGGGCTCCTGATTGGCGCGACTTTTCACGAGGTCCTCAACAATCGCTATTACCGGGTACTCGCTCTCTCCGAGTAGAGTGATCCTCCCAACACTCACGATGGCGTCTAGTTCCTCCCTGGTAACCTGCCCGCTCGGGATGACAACGGCCAACTTATCGATCGTGCCTGAGCTTGCTTTGACCCGAGGGAGATAGTACACGTGTTGATGACCACGGCTGACGGTTCCATCCGGTTCTCGTCCCGTGAGGATCCTTGAATGGTGGCCGGGGACAATACGCTCGTACTGGTGTACCACTGCATCACGGAACGCTCTCGACAAGGCGACGAGTAACGAGACCGGAATCGGGATGCGACGACTGAGCCGGAATCGTATCTCGGTAACCCCGACAGTCGAGGAATGCTGGGCGGCAGGTACGCGTGCGGGGCGGATGTCTGAGGCCAAACTCTCACTCGGGACGGCATAGTCGACCCAACGTGTACCGCTAGGCAATGGCATTCTCTTGCCTATGAGCCTATCCACAAGATGCGGTGGAGCCCCCGGCGCTCCAGAGTCACCTGCTCGTACCCGCCAGAGGTCGGATGCTCTGAAATCGCCAGTCGTGCACAGCACACGGCAGCTAATATAATGTTCGTCCCGCTGGGAGGCTTCCCTCAGACAAACGGGCACAACCCGATAACTCTTTTGTGGAGGGAGCTCGACGTTTGCCACGCGCAGACGGGCCCGTGATTCGCTCCGCCCGAAGTAGTGGATTCTGGCCAGTAAGTCTGCGAGCAACCGTTGTTGCTTCGTAGATAGAGGCACATCGAACTTGAACCAAAACCGACCACCTTCTGGGACAGAAAAATGGTCGTGGTGTAGCACGGGCCGGTAAGATGCCTCTCGCCAGACGGGCTGATAGTACCGTAGTTCATGGAGTGAGGTCTTCGGCAACCACAATTCGGGAGGACCCGAGCAACCGAGCGCCTCAAGGAGCTCATCGCGGTCTTGTTCTGCTGAGGGGGCCGGACGAGCGCCGAACCACGCGGCTGCCAGAGCACGTAAGAGTCTCCACGGCGACGGTGGCCATTCCGGGCCCGCCATACCGAACTGTGACTCGCCCCACACGTGCGCGTGATAACGGCCCGACAAAAGCTCGACCTCAATGACAGTGGCGGAGCTCATTGGTCTCCCTGACTCTCCTCACTGGAACCCTCATCTACCTTTTGGGCCGACTTCTCTGCCTTTCTTCTTTGGTTTGGCCTGTACGTCACTAACACGCACGGCCCCTCATACAGCTCGTTGAAACCGGACTCCAGCACGACTTCTTCTGGAAGTAACTCCTTCATCAGCTTGGCAAAGTTGGGGCGCTCTTCAGCTTTGGGCATCGCTTCCATTAGGTCTTCCGGGGTTGTCGACGAGTGCGTCTGATTCCCGTTCCCACCCCCATGCCCCCCACGCCCTCTCCATTCGACCCGTCGGCACTCGAGGTAGCAGTCGGCTCTGAGCCGGAGGCTCGGCATGGTTTGACGGCTGCGGGGGTCAAAAGCTGGCCTGTTCTCGAGGAAAGCGCCGACCTTCCAGAGCGCCAGCCCAAGCAATAACTTCTTCTGCTCTTCATCCAGTGCGAGATTCTTTAGGCCCAGAACGTCGATTTCGAAGGCTGCCATGATCCTCTTCGGGACGATGCGGCTCTTGACCGCGATGCTCTGACCTTTGTTGGCACGTTCCTCCCGTGTGGACTTAGGCTCGATGGCGTCCCATTTCACCATCCCATAGTGGACTTCCGGGTCATCCGGCAACTCGGCCTCAAGTCGCGCGTGCAAAAGCCGTGTTTGCCGGAGGCCAACGAATTCCCATTGCACGAACTGGAACCCATGCAGGAGTGCAGAGGGATCCAGGGCGAACACCAACTTGTCAAGATCCGCTCGCTTGTCCAACGGCCAGGAGTCGCCACTGGGAGGGAGACCAATCTTCGACTCGATTCGGCTCTTGAGATTCTCGAGACTCGATTTCGTACGTAG
>CAYQLT010000101.1:3440-5909 GCA_964418425.1 uncultured Clostridia bacterium | reverse complement strand
TGCATGGCGCTGGGCTTTGCAGCAGGTATCCTGGCGTCTGAAACTTTCGTGACGGGAGCTTCCGCCCTCCGGGCTCACCCCGACCCGGTACCCAGCGTGGCCTTGCTGGGGCTTTTCGGGGCGCTGGCGTTGGGAGGCGCGACCCTTGCCCGCCGGCCTGGGCGACCTCACGAAGCCCCGGAGGCATCCGGGACAGCCCCGCGCCCGGTGAGCCGGTTCCGGGAGCCCTCCCGTGGAGCGAGCGTGCCTCGCCTGAGCCCGGGTACGCCCTCCCATGCGACGCGCGCAGAGGCCGATATGGTGCTGCGCGCCTTTGGCCTGACCCCGAGAGAGCGTGAAGTGGCGCTGCGGCTTGTCTACGACCAAATGGTCCTCAAGGACATCGCCGCGGCCCTTTACATCACCCGCAACACCCTGCGCACGCACCTGCGGCACATTTACGAAAAGTGCGGCGTGCGGGGCCGGGACGAACTGGCGGCTCTGCTGACCCGCCAGCTGGGCCAGCCGGAGGCGCCCTCCTCTGTCGAGGCCCTCGCCGCCCCGCGGCGCGGGCCGAAAGCCCCGCCGCCGGTGGCCGCAACTCGCAGGGCCTCCACGACCTCATCCAACGAACCGGCCCCGAATCCCCGCCCCCTTGGGGCCTCGCCCCGCAGCGCCCCCAGGGCTCAGTCAAAGTAGCTTCGGGCGATCACCAGGCGCTGGATCTGGTTGGTTCCCTCGTAGATCTGGGTGATCTTTGCGTCGCGCATCATCCGTTCCACGGGGTGGTCCTTGACGTAACCGTAGCCGCCCAGGATCTGCACCGCATCCGTGGTCACCCGCATGGCGGTGTCCGAGCAAAACATCTTGGCCATCGCGGCGTACCGGTTGACCGATGCGGGAAGCCGCCCCGGCCCGTGGGCCTCGATCAGCCGGCAGGCATAATACAAAAGCTGCCGGGCCGCCTCCACCTGGGTGGCCATGTCCGCGATCATAAACTGAAGGCCCTGAAACTCCGCCAGGAGCTTGCCAAACTGCCGCCGCTCCTTCATGTACCGCACGGCGTAGTCCAGCGCTCCCTGCGCAATCCCCAGCGCCTGCGCCGCCACCCCGGGCCGCGACCGGTCCAGGGTCATGAGCGCGATCTTGAAGCCCTCGCCCACCTCGCCGATCCGCTGTTCGTCGGGCACGAAGCACCCGTCGAACGTAAGCTCCGCCGTCGGCGAGGCGTGCAGCCCCATCTTCTCCTCCAGGCGGCTCACCGCAAACCCCGGCGTCCCCTTCTCCACCACAAAGCAGACAATGCCCCGGTGGCCCAGCGCCGGGTCGGTCTGGGCGAAGACGGTCAGGACATCCGCCACGCTGCCGTTGCTGATGAAGCGCTTGGTGCCATCCAGCACCCAGCCGCCCTCCACTCGCCGCGCCCGGGTACGCAGCGAAGCCGCATCGGACCCCGCCTCCGGTTCGGTGAGGGCAAAGGCCGCCAGCTTCTCCCCCGTGGCCAGCGCGGGCAGCCAGCGGCTTTTTTGTTCGTGGCTTGCCCCCAGGATGATGGGCAGCGCCCCCAGCTCCTGCACCGCCAGGATCAGCGCCGCCGTCGCATCCACCCGCGCCAGCTCCTCTATGACCACGCACAGCGTGAGCAGATCCGCCCCCGCCCCGCCGTACGCCTCCGGGATGCATAGGCTGAACAGCCCCTGCTCCCGATACAGCTGCACCAGGTCCCACGGAAACTCACCCGTGCGGTCGTACTCCGGCGCTCGGGGAGCCACCCTGCTCTCGGCCAGCTCCCGGGCGAGCTTGCGAAAGGCCTCCTGCTCCTCGGTGAGCTGCCAGCCTGCCGTCGCCACCGCCACCGCTCTCCGCCACCTCCACCCTTCACGGCTCCGCCCGCCGGCTGGGCCTCAGCCCCAACTCACGGGCGATGATCTCCCGCAGCACCTCATCGGTTCCCCCGCCGATGCGGTACAACCGCACGTCCCGCCAGATGCGCTGCACGTCGAACTCCATGGTATAGCCGTAACCGCCGTGCATCTGCATCGCCTCGTCAGCAACCCGAAACGCCGTCCGGGCGGCCACCAGCTTGGCCATCATGATCTCCTTGACCGCAGGAAGCCCCCGGTCAAACCTCCAGGCCGCCCAGTAGATCAGCTGCCGGGCCGCCTCCAGCTGCGCGGCCATGTCCGCCAGCCGGTGCTGCAACGCCTGGAAGCGGCCGATGGGCTGCCCGAAGGCGTGGCGCGCCTGCACGTACTGCATGGCCTGCTCGAAGGCCTGCTGAGCCATCGAGAGCACGCCGGCGGCGATAGCGAGCCGTTCCCCCTGAAGCTCCCACATCAGGTGGTAAAAGCCCCGGTTTTCCTCCCCGATGAGGTGATCCTCCGGCACGAAGCAGTCCTCAAACAGCAGCTCGCCCGTGTCCGAGGAGTGCATGCCCACCTTCTCGATGGTGCGCACCGTCCGGAAACCCGGCGTCCCCCGCTCCACCAC
>CAYQLT010000101.1:0-3340 GCA_964418425.1 uncultured Clostridia bacterium | reverse complement strand
CCACCTTCTCGATGGTGCGCACCGTCCGGAAACCCGGCGTCCCCCGCTCCACCACAAACAGGCTCAAGCCCTGGTGGCCGTCGCCTGGACGGGTCCTGGCCGCCACCAGCACTCGATCGGCGATGGCCCCGTTGGTGATGAACGTCTTGGAGCCGCTGAGCACCCAGCCCCCGGAGACCCTCCGAGCCGTCGTCCGGATCCCGGCCAGGTCCGAGCCCGCCTCGGGCTCCGTCATGGCGATGGCGAGCACCGAGCTTCCCGCGATGGCGTCGGGCAGAAAACGCCGGTGCTGCTCGGGGCTTCCGAACTGCAGGATGGGCGGCATGGCCATCTCCGTGTGGGCCATCACCCCCATGGACAGCCCGCCCATGCCGCAGCGGTGAAGCTCCTCGACGAAGGCCAGCGTGGCAAACCAGTCCAACCCGGCGCCTCCCAGCTCCGGCGGACAGCGAAGGCCCAGAAGGCCGTGTTCGCCCAGGATCCGGAAGACCTCCTTTGGGAACCCCCCGGCCCTCTCCCACTCGCCTGCGTGGGGCTTGAGGTAGCGCTGGACGACCTGCCGAACCGTCTGCCGGATGGCCTCGTGCTCCGGCCGAAAATAAGGGTGCGCCGGTGCCATCCCCTGCTCAACCCCTGCCCTCGAAATGGCTCGGCCCCAACATGCCCGTCCGCGCCCCTGCGACGAGCGGCCGTCAGCGCCCCTGGAAGCGGGGGGTGCGCTTTTCCAAGAAGGCGCTGACCCCCTCCCGGCGGTCTTCGCTGGCCAGAGTGGCCACAAAGGCCTGGCGCTCCAGAGCCAGCCCCTGCTCCAGCGCCATCTGCAGCCCCTCGCGGGTGCAGCGTTTGATATACAGCACGCTCAACGGCGGCTGACGGGTGAGCAGTCGGGCCAGCTCCTCCGCCGCCTGCAAAAGCTCCTCATCGGGCACCACCCGGTTGACCAGCCCGATGCGCCACGCCTCCTGCGCGTTCATCCGGTCTCCCGTCAGCAGCCATTCCAGCGCCCGGCCCAGCCCGACCAGCCGGGCCAGCCGCTGGGTTCCCCCCGCGCCGGGCATGATCCCCACCAGGATCTCAGGCTGGCCGAGCTGCGCGGATTCGCCCGCCACGCGCAGGTCTGCCTGCATGGCCAGCTCCAGGCCCCCGCCCAGCGTAAAGCCGTGAAGTGCCGCAATCACCGGCTTCGGACAGCGAGCCAACCGCTCAAAATAGGGCACCCGCTCATCCAGCCATCGCTGCGCCTCCGCCAGGGAGCCGACGGCGGCGATCTCGTTAAGGTCGGCCCCTGCGCAGAAGTGCCGGCCGGCACCTCGCAGCACGAGCGCACCCACGTCGTCGTCCGCCTCCGCCCGGTCCACGGCGGCGGCCAACGCTTTCAACACTTCCAGGCTCAAGGCGTTGTACTTTTCCGGCCGGTTGAGGGTGAGCAAAGCCACCCGGTCCCGAACCTCATACAGTACCAGGGCCGACCCGCTCGTCTCCTGCCGCCCGGCTTGCGTTCCCTGGCTCATCTGCGGCCCCCCTCACACCTTGAAGCCGGCCACCTGCTGGGCCAGTCGCCTCGCCTGCTCCGCCACCCGCCCGGCCATGGCGGCCATCTGATCGATGGCGGCCGCCTGCTCTTGGGCACTGGCAGAGATCTCCTCGGCCCCCGCAGCGGTCTGCTCCGTCACGGCCACGATATTCTGAACCGCTCCCCCCGCCTCGCCGATGCGGGAGGCGACGGCCCGGGCGGTACTGGCCACCGCCTCGATCCCCGACACCACCTGGCGAACGGCCTCCTGGACGGCCCCAAACTGCTGGAGGGCGGCCTGCACCGCGGCCGTGCCCTGGCCGATGGCCTGGCTTCCCTGCTCCATGCCGGCCACCGCTCCCCGGGCCTCCTGGTCGATCTGGCGCAGCAGCTGCCCGATGCTGGAGGCGGCCGACCCGGCCTGCTCGGCCAGCCGGCGCACCTCGTCGGCCACCACCGCGAACCCCCGCCCGTGCTGGCCCGCCCGGGCCGCCTCGATGGCGGCGTTGAGGGCCAGGAGATTGGTCTGTTCGGCGATGGCTGTGATGGTTTCGACGATCCGCCCGATTTCTTCCGAACGCCGCCCCAGAGCCTGCACCCGCTGGGACCACTCCCCGGCTGCCCGTTGGATGGCCTGCATGCGCTCGCCCATGGTTTCCATGGCACGAGCGCCATCCGTCGCCCGCTCCCGGGCTGCCGCAGCCGCCTCGCTCATCCGGGCGCTGAGCTGCACCAGCTCGTCCACCTGGCCCATCGCCTGGCGCATCTGCTCGTCGGTCTGGGAGGCGAGCCGGCTTTGCTGTTCGGCGCCCTGGGCCATCTGCTGGATGGTCTCGCTCACCTGGCGGGCCGAGCCCCGCAGCTCTCCCACCGAATGGGAGAGGTTGGCCGCCGACTGCTCCAGCTCCCGGGCCGCATCCCCCACTTCCCGGATGAGCCCCTGCAGGGAACCGATGAAGGCGTTAAACGCTCCCGCCAGCTCCCCCACCTCATCGCCCGACGCCACCTTCAGCCGGGCGGTGAGATCGCCCCGCCCCCGGGCGATCCCCTCAAGCCCGCCCACCACTCCCCGGATCGGGCGGCTGATGCCCGTCGCGATGGCCAGCGCCACCACCAGCCCGATGACGCTGACCCCGACGCCCGCCCCCATCACCGTGCGCCGGAACCCTTCCAGCGGCGCCAGCATCTCCGAGCGGGCCCGCTCCGCCACCGCCACCCACGTGTGGCCCCGCCACGCAAACCGGCGGCCCACCGCCATGCGGGCCTCTCCGGAAGCGTCGCGTACCGCCATCCAGGCCGAGCCGGCCGAGGCCGCCTGGCCCACCAGCGTGCTCAGGTGGGCCGGCACCGGGCTTCCGGCCTGCAGCCCGGCCGTCGCCACCCGCAGGCGCCCGTCCGGCCCCGAGAGGTACAGCCGGCCGGAGGCTCCCATCTCCCCGCCGCCTGCCAGCAGGTGCTCGAAGAGACCGGCCGGCCACCGCACGGCCATGAATCCCACGGTCTCCCCGGTCAGCGCCTTGACCACGGGGACGGCACCCCACACCACCGTGGCCTGGGCCGGCGCGTACGTCACCAGATCGCCCATGGCCACAGTCGACCCGCCTGCCCCGGCTCCGGCGGCGGCCGTGGCACCGCTCGCGACCCCGGCACCCGGCGGCTGTCCGCCCGCGCGCAGCCCCGCTGCCCCGCCCTGCCCGCCAGAGGCAGCCGCCCGTACCACCTCCGCCAGCGGCTGCACCTCCGGTCCCGCCGGGGGCGCCTGATCTTGCGGCGACGGCCAGGTGCCGGGGAGGCGGCGGGCGAACTCCGCGCCCTTTCGTACGCTAA
>CAYQLT010000100.1:4502-6055 GCA_964418425.1 uncultured Clostridia bacterium | reverse complement strand
CTCTTCACACGAACGCTTTTTTTTTTAAACTTAGACGAAGGGCTCACAGAAGGGGGCGAAGAATATGACGCTCGAGAAGCTCACAGACGCAAACGCTACAGAGAAATCAAGAAGGAGGTGACCACTCATGCGGCTGAGACGAATGCTTGTCGTATTGGCGATCTTGTTAGCGGGGGTAAGCGTAATGCTGAGCAGTCAGGCCCAGACCGGTGAGCCGGTCTTGGTGGTGGACAGCAGTGGCGAGGCCTGCCAGCGTCCAGAGTTGGTGGCTTATCCTTGCTTCCGCTCGATCCAGGAGGCACTTGGAGGGGCTGGCAGTTCTGCGGCCATCTTAGTCTACGCTGGAGAGCAGCCCTATCCTGGCTTCAGCTTGCGAAGTAGCTCTATCCGCGCCTTGCTGATTCAAGGGCAGATCCGGAGTGGGGAGACCCAGAGGCCGAAAGTTGCGGGAACGATCTCTCTGGAAGGTGAATTTCAGATCATCTTAAACGATCTAGACATCCAAGGCACCATCAGCGTTGGGACATCGAGCCTAGGCCCGGTCTTCACCCGCTTGCAGAACCTGACCATCGAGTCCAAAGAGACAGCAGTTCGGGTGGGCCAAGCAGGTCTGGTGGAGATTCTAGACTCGGCTCTCTGCGGCGGTTCGTGTATACAGCCTGGCGGGGCCAGCGGCTGCGGGATCGAGCTGGCGTTTAGCGGCAGAGGCGTGCTCGTGGTGCAGAGCCAGCAGGGCTCGACTGTTATCTGGGGCTTCCAAGATGGGATCTGCACCAAGGGAGCTCAGCAATCCCGAGCACTCTATCTCCTCGATGTGGAGATCGCCTTCAACCAGCAGCACGGGATCAACCTGACCGGCGATCCCACTCGGCCGGCGAATTTCTTCTTGGGCGTCCAAAAAAGTGACATTCAGTTTAATGGGCGAGACGGCGTGCGCCTGGAGAATCTCAACGGGTTCGTCTGGAGCAACACGATCGGGTTCAATGGCCGCCACGGGATGGTGCTGGGCGGCTCCGGCGAGGTGGACATCTCCTACAACGAGATCAAGGGAAATGGGGACTGCGGGGCGTTGAAGAAGCTGGAGCCGATGACGGTGACAGGGTCGAGCAACGAGATTTCCGGAAATGGGCGGGATCTCTGCGGGGACTTCCCGCCGGACTTCAAAAAGTGATTGAGGAGGTGTTCGAGCATGCGTTTCTTGCGAATGACGTTATTGGGGTTATTAATGTTGACCCTTGGGATCGCGACGGGGCTGGGGCAAGTGACCCCTAGGCTGATAGGGCTCTATGTGGTGCCCACCGACTACATGACCATCAGCGCCGCGCTGCAAGCTGCCGAAGAAGCCGGCGGAGGCACCGTGGTCGTCCTGGAAGGGGATTACAACGAGGATTTCTTCATCGACTTTTATAAGAGGCGGGATAAGAAGCTGAAGATCTTGGGCGTAGGGGCTATTCTGAATGGGAAGATCACGGTAGGGTGTGGAGCTCAAGGTGGCGAGGTGGAGATCGCCGGCTTTCAGATCAGCGGCGAGGTCAAAGCCTGCGCCCAGGGCT
>CAYQLT010000100.1:0-4402 GCA_964418425.1 uncultured Clostridia bacterium | reverse complement strand
GTGGAGATCGCCGGCTTTCAGATCAGCGGCGAGGTCAAAGCCTGCGCCCAGGGCTGAGGCCGCGAAGAGGCTCTACCCTTCACAGCTCTTCAGCACCAAGGTCTGGCGGGTCTGCCCCCAGCCCGGCCCCAACTGCGATACGACCAGCATCCAAGAGGCCCTAGACAAAGCGCAACGCGGCGATGTCATCGTCGTCGTACCGGGAGTCTATTCGGAAAATCTAAGGGTGAGCGGCAGTCGCATCATAAGGCGGGGGCGACCTTCGGGCACTGCGGCAACTTCTTCAGCTTCTTCAGCAGCAGCTCAGCAGGCTGATCGCGTCGTGCTCCAGGGGAAGGAAGGGCCGGGGGTCGTCGTCGAGAATGGTGTGGTCGTTCTCGAAGGCTTCACGATCCAGGGCTTTAAAGATCGCTGCTTGGAGAAGCAAGGGGACAAATGCGTCAAAGTCGATCCCGGCGATGGGGTGCAGCTCCGAGGACGCTCTCAGCTCCTCCTGCGGGATGTGCAGATCCTCCAGAACGAAGGCTGGGGACTAAGGGCGCAAGCTACGTCCGGTAGCCGTTTGCAACGAGTCATCTTCAGGCAGAATCGCACCGGTGGGATAGCCCTCACAGGAAGGGCTTCCACACGCCTACAAGGAGTGGAAATCGTGGGGAACGGCGCCGATGGCATTGCTCTTTTCGGGCCTGCGGTGCGCCTGCGCGAGGGTCCAGTCGCGATCGCTATGAACCAAAGCTGCGGGCTGGCAGCCTATCCCTTTGAGCCGGGGAGAGACCCACGGGCTGCCGGGCACCTGCCTGGACTGGGACGAACGCCGACGGTCGAGGGCAATGTGGGGGCCTTGACGGCCAACGGAGCGGATCTGTGTGGCCCGCTCGCCAAAGAGCTGCGACCGCCCCAGGCTGAGCCGAAGCAGAGCAGCGTGGATCTCAGTTGTCCCCAAGACCGAACGGCCCTGCAGAAAGCGATCGATTCCCTCCAACCGGGAGGCCGGCTCCGACTGCGCGGCACCTGCCCGACGGGAGCAGTGATCGACAAGCCGCTTCTCCTCGAGGGCTCAGGACCGGATAACACGGTGATTCCCGTGCTTTCGCTATTGACGGGCGCTGAGTTGCAGTTAAGCAACGCGAGCGTAGGCCAGCTGCGGCTGGCGCCCGGGGTCAAACTCGTTGCCCGCCGGGCCAAACTGGCGGGCGTCTGGGTAGAAGGCGGCGAGCTCACGGGCGAAGAGAACCAGCTCATTGGCCCCGTCCAGCTGTGGGGGCTGGGTGCCCCAACTCGCTTGAATCTACGGGCTAGTCAATTACAAGGTGGGCTGGAGCTGTGGGCGCTACGCCAAGAGATCGAAGCGGAGCTCACTGAGACCCAGCTGATGGGGACAGGTGCCGAAGTGGGCATCCAGGCATTCGGCCTGGGAGGGCCGGGTCAGAGCCAGCTCTTGTTGCAACGGAGCCGAATCTCTGGCTACAAGACGGGCTTGCTGGCGGCCGGTCACAGCTTCACCCGCTTAGAGGAGACCATGATCACGGGCAACGAGCTGGGCATCGCTTTGGCCCTGCCCATCTGTCCCGCCGTGGGAGGGTCATCGCCCGGCGGGGAGTTGGATGGCCTCAACAACCAGATCTCGGGCAACAAACAAGACTTCTGCCCCGAGGGGCTCAAGCTCCTCCTGACCCGCAGTGAATCCAGACCGGCCCGCTTTACTATTGAAGAGCTGGCTGTGCAGCCGCCTCCGCCCCTGACGGCAGGCACGACGGCCACAATCACAGCTGTGGTGCGCAACCGTGGGGACAGGCCGGACACAAAGTCTGTCTGGCTCGAGGTCCAGGGCCAGCGCCAAGGCGAGCAGTCCCTTACCTTGCGCCCCGGCACCAAGGCGCGCCTCAGCTTCTCCTTTACATTCAAGGACGCCGGTAGCTTCAGGCTGACGGTCCGCAGCCCCGACAGCGCCGCAACGGCGACCGCCGAGGCTCAGGTCCTGCCGGCGCGGCTTGACGTCTGTTGCAATTTGGCCTTCCAGGCCGCGCGCGGCGGTCCCAACCCTGAGCCGCAGCGCCTCACCATCAGCAACCGCGGCGGGCAGCCCCTGACGTGGAGCGCTTCAGCCGACAAGAGCTGGGTAAAACTCAATCCCGACCGCGGCGCCCTCAAGCCTGGAGAATCTGCTGAAGTGACCGTGACGGTAGAGATCTCGGGGCTATCCGAAGGGAACCAGAGCGCCCAGATCACCGTCAGCTCGCCCGAGGCGACCAACAGCCCCCAGAGGCTGTTTGTGGGGTTGCAGATTACAGCCTCGACTCTGCCGCCCGGCACGCCCACGACCTTCACCTGGACGGACCCTGATACTAAGGGCCAGCTCAAGATCGAAGTGCGAGTGACGGCACAGTCTGACAGCCGCTTCAAGTGGGAGTACAGCGTCACCAACCTGAGCTACAACCCTCAGGGCGGCAACGGCTTCAGCGGCTTCAACATTGTCTTTGCCGAGCCAGTAGAGGAGCTAAGCGGTCAGTTCGGGCCCTCAGGCTGGGAGATGAACTGCTGCGGTCGCAGGCCGCCTGGAGGCGCGGAGTGGGACAAGCCCAGCGGGTCCGGGGTGATGCCGGGCCAGTCGGCCACCTTCGGCTTCTTCACCAAGCCCCGTGAGGCCGTCGTCGGGGGCTCAAGCTGGGCCCACACTTGGATTCGAGGTGGCCAGGCTTTCATCTTCAGGGGAGATCTTTTGGTGCCGGGGAGGCTGAAGTGAGCGCGTGGGAAGAAATCCAAGACTTGTGCGTAGAATGAGAAGGTGCAACGATGCGAGTCCATAAGCTGCGAGCGCTGATGATACTAGTGCTGCTGATCGTGATCGGCGGCTGGGGGCTGGGGCTGCTCTTGGGCCCGGCCCTCAGCCAAGGCCAACAACAAGATCCTAACTGCCCTCAGGCGGATTGCCCCGACAAACCCAAGCACGATCCGCCTTCGGGCAAATGGGTCCTGGTGAACGTGCACGTGGGCAAAGGCAAAGTGAACCCACCCTGCGACCCAGACAAGAGTCCTGTGGTAGATGCGGCCGTCTTCTTGCTCGACCCACAAACCAAAAATCCCTTGCCGCTGGGCAGCCAGAAACCGGCGAACGGACAGACGGACAAGCAAGGCCGTTATGCCGCCTACGTTGCCCTTCCAGACGCCGATTGGAAACACGTGGAGGTGCAGGTGGACAAGCCCGGCCTCAAGCTCGAGGGAGTGACCAACAAGACCACATACGACCGCGTGGGGGCTTTCGTGTCCCCAGAGACACGGCTCAAGGGCATCGCTTGCATGGATGCCAATCCCGGTGCTGGCCGTCTCAAGCTCACCCTCTGGCCGCGGGCCGGGGTTCCGGGGCAGGGCGACCTCCCGCTTCCCAGTATCCAACAAGCTACCGTCGGCGGCTGGATGTGCGTCAACCTGGACAACGACGACCGCGATGGCCAATTTGACCTCAAGCAGCAGAACGTCAACGGAGAGGATGACTTGGTGAAGCTAGTCATCGAGCAATTTGCCGGAGCCCCACCAAATGCCCAAGTGCAACTGAAAGCCAACAAGGGTGGCAATAAGATCAGGGTCTGGGACTCTGCTACCAAGGCGAATCAAATCAATCTGCCGGCGCAATTCCCGGCCAACGTAGCGACCACCGTGTGGATCGAGGGAGTAGCCGGCAGCGCCGCGCCGCGCGATGTGGAGCTGGAGCTTGTGCCCGCGGCTCCCGCAAATTGGAAGCCCCAGAGTGACAAGGTCAGCCTCACCGTGATTGCGGTGCAGAAGCTAGGGTGGAAGGCCCAGGGCAATAGCCTTAGTGGCGACCCGGATTTCTCGAAGGAGGAGGATAAGAACAAACATCCCACCGGGACAGTTGGAATTCGGGTCTTTCCGGATGCCCCTACTCCAGGCCAGCCTGCCCGCGATAAAGTCACCTTACAAGTAACACTCTCCGCTCCGGTCCCCGCAGAATTCAAGCTCTACTTGCGCGCCCTCGACGTGGATGATCCGTCCTCCGACAGTGCTCAGTTGGACCCAAACGATATCACCGGAGCGGTTAACCCTTGCCCAAACGCTCCCAATGAGAACTGCTTCCCCAACACGACCATCCGCTACACGCCGCATGAGGACAACCGGGGCAGCGCCGGGGTCAAGTCCGGGCAGTTTGTAGGACGGGCTCCCGACGTGGAGGTGCCAGCGACTGCTCTCACCGACCCTCAGGGAGTCCAATACTTCCCGGCCACTGTGACATTCAAGGCAGGGGACAAAGTCAAATCAGTGGACCTTCGGGTGAGTAAACAGCCGGGGGACAACTTCCGGGTGCTGGCCAGTTGCGACCCGAAGTTCCTTGATGATGCTATCAACCTCGATAAAGACCACAAGCTGGACATCTACAATGCCCCGG
>CAYQLT010000099.1:4399-6386 GCA_964418425.1 uncultured Clostridia bacterium | reverse complement strand
TGCAGGCCGCCGAGCGCCGCTACGTATATCTGCTCCGCCTGGCGGCTCGGGCGTGTGAGGGCCTTGCCCGGGATGATGGGGGAGATTCCCCGCCGTGCCTGAACCCCTAGCCTGCCCGGGTCGGCCGGGGGACGACCGGCCCCGCGGTGGCCCCCTCAGGCCACCGGCCCCACGGAGCCCCGCTGGGCCTGTGCCCCTGCGGCCCCCACGTCCGCCAGGGTGCCCAACAACACCAGCAGGACGGCCAAAACGACGGCAAGCCGCGCCTGGCGCAGTCGCTGGGGCCGATCCGGATAGGGGACCGCTCGGGCGAGCCCCCAGCCCGCGGCAAGGGCCGCTCCGGACAGAAAGCCAAAGTAGGTCCAGCCTCGGCCTGCGGCCCAGCCGGCCGCGACCCACAGTGCCGCCGACACGGCCGTGAGCAAACCCGCAGCCGGTGGCTGCGCCGGCCGGTGCGGGCGCGGGGTGAGCACGTCCAGCGCGCCGGTGAGTGCGGCCAGCGCCCCCGCCACAAGCCAGGCCGGCCCCTCCAGGCCGCCCCGTACCGAAAGCCAGGCCCCCAGCGGCACCATCCCCCGGGCCACGGCCAGCGTCCCGGCGGCGGCAGCAGGCCACCGGTCCGTGGCGGGGTGCAGCACCAGCGCAAGCACCGTCACCGGTGAGAGCGCCACGGCCAGGGGAGCCATCTGACGGGCCGCACTGATGAGCAGCAGGGCCGCGCCCAGGGCGGTGGCCCAGTCCACCGAACGGGCCCGCCTTCCGGCGGCCCTTGAGTGGGTGGAGCGCAGCCGTTCGGGCTGCATGGCGGGTGGAATGCCCCGGGCCGCGGTCGGTGGCTCACCCGGCCCGGAGGCGTAGGTGTCGGCAAGGCGAGCGATGGCCCTTGCTGCCATCCCGGCGCCCGCCCCGGCCATCACCAGCCACAGCACCGCCCTCGCCGGCGGAAGCCCGCCGGCTGCCAGCAGCAGCGCCACCGCGCAACCCGGGACGAGCACCCATCCGGCTCCCCGGGGAGGCGGGGTGGGGGCAGCGCCCCTGTCATCGCCGGGCCTCAGGGGCTCGACCAGCGGGCCGGCTGGCCGGGCAGGTCCGCTCCGCCGGGCGGGGTCAGCGGCCATTGTCACGGCGGGATCTGCCAGCCGGCTCCCCGAAGGATGAAGCGGGCCAGCGGCCGCACCGCCCCCTGGATGTCGCCGGCGTCCTGGGCCGTGAGATGATGCACCACCACCTCGTGGATGGCGCCGAGAATGGCCCTGGCCATCAGGGCGGTGTCGGCCGGCGGTATGTCGCCCTCGGTCACCGCCATGTCCAGGTAACCCTGGATGAGGCTGCAAAAACGGCCGATCAACTCCCGCCGCTTGCGCTCCAGCTCCGCCTTGACGCCCACCGCCTCCACCAAAAAGACCCGGGCCAGATCGGGGTGGGCGGTAAAGGTTTCGATGCCGGCCTTGAGGGCCGATTCGACCCGAGCCTGGGCCCCGGAGGTGCCCTCCACGGCCTGCTGGATGTCCCGAGCCAGGGCCTCGGCGAAGTCCTCCAGCAAGGTGACCAAAAGCGCCTCTTTGCTGGGGAAGTAAAAATAAAACGCTCCCTTGGACAACCCGGCCTGCGCGACGATGTCGTCGACGGTGGCGCCGTAATAGCCGCTTCGGGCAAACACCCGGACGGCTGCCTCCAGCAGCCGATCCCGGGTGGCCGCCCCGGATGGCCCTTTGCAGGAAGGATCCGGCAAAGCGGGGCCGGATGCGCGGCGCAAGTCCGTCTCGCAGCGCCTTGGCCCCCGAGCTTCAGGCCGGGGTGAAGGCGCCGCTTCCCCCCTTCCGGCAGGCGGTGGGACGGGTGAGGGCCCACACCTTGCGCGCCATCCTAGGCAGGGCGAAGGCGCCTGTCAACGGGCGCTTTACCCGCCTTTGCGGACGGGGTAAAGTGGTTGGGGGGCGGTTCACGGGGCTTGCGACGGTCGGTGATGGCCGAGGTCGGCCATTAT
>CAYQLT010000099.1:0-4299 GCA_964418425.1 uncultured Clostridia bacterium | reverse complement strand
GGGGGGCGGTTCACGGGGCTTGCGACGGTCGGTGATGGCCGAGGTCGGCCATTATCCCCTGGTGAGGGCGGTCCGAGAAGCGGCGGAGCGCAGGCCCGCCGTCTTTCACACGCCCGGGCATAAACGCGGCCGCTGGCGAAGCGATGATGCGGTCCTGCCGGCGGCCGGCTTGTTGTGGTCCTGGGACGGCGGTGATGCGGTCTGGTCCCCCGCCCACGGCCACCGCCTCGCGGAGCTCATCGAGGAGGCGGGCCGGCTGGCGGCTCGGGTGTGGGGCGCCGAGCGGACCTGGTTTTTGTGGAACGGCGCCACGGCCGGGGTCCTGGCCATGGTGGCGGCGACGGTGGGGCCGGGCGGCGAGCTGGTGCTGCCCCGGGAGGTGCACCGCTCCGCCATCGACGCCCTGGTCCTGAGCGGTGGCCGCCCGGTGTTTGTGCCTCCCCGATGGCTGGAGGGGTGGGAGCTGCCCCTGCCGCCGCTGGCCCGGGACGTGGCGGCCGCCCTGGCCGACCGGAAGGGGTCTCGGGCCCGGTGGGGACCCGCGGTGCTGGCGGTGAACCCCACCTACTACGGGGTTTGTCCCGACCTGGCGGAGATGGTGAGGGTGGCACGCCCGCGGCCGGTGCTGGTGGACGAGGCCCACGGCGCCCACCTGCCCTTCTACCCGGGGCGGGCGCTGCCCCATGGGCTTGCCAGCGGCGCCAGGCTCGTGGTGCACTCGGCCCACAAGACGCTGGCGGCTCTCACCCAGGCGGCGCTGCTGCACCTGGGGAAGACGGAGCATGCCGATCCCGCCGAGCCGGCGGAGTCCAGGGTGGGTATGTTTTTGGGGATGCTGCAGAGCACGAGCCCCCAGCCGGCCCTGCTGGTGTCGCTGGACGCCCTTCGGGGTCAGCTGCAGCGCAATGGGGAGCGGGCGGTGGCGGCAGCGGTGGAGGCCGCCCGGCAGGCCCGGGCGGGGATCGTGGCCGCCGGCCCGTTTCGCTGCCTGGCCCCGGCCGACCTTCCCGGGCCGTGGGCGCTGGACGAGACCCGGCTGGTGGTGGACGTAACCGGAGCCGGGCTGACCGGGTTGCAGGCGTTTCGGTTCCTGGTGGAAGAGGCCAACGTGTGGCCGGAGATGGCGGATTTTCGCAGGGTGGTGTTCATTTTCACTGCCGCCGACGCCGACGTGGGCGCCGCCCGTGCCGACACCTTCGCCGCCGGCGGTGAGGCGGCGGCTTTCGCCGAGGCCGACGCTGCCACCGCCGGGCTGGCTGGGGACGCCGAAGCCGCTGTCGCCTCATCCCCGGTTGGGCGCCTGGTGTCCGCCTTCGCCGCTCTGTGGGAGGCCGCCCGTGAGGGCAGGCTGGGGGCGGCGCGGCCCGGGCGGATGATGCTTCCGCAGCGGCTCCCGCCGCCCGGCCCCCAGGTGCTCACGCCGCGCGAAGCCGTCATGGGCCGGGTGCGCCGGGTCCCGTGGAGCGAGGCGTGTGGAGAGGTGAGCGCCGACCTGGTGACCCCGTACCCTCCGGGCACGCCCCTTCTGGTGCCCGGCGAGCGGATCGGCGCGGAGGTCGTGGAGTGGGCCCGGCAGGCGCTGGCCTGCGGGTGGGAGCTGAGGGGGACTGGTGGTTCGGCCGAGTCGGGAGTGTACGTGGTGGACGCGCCGGCGCAGCCCTGACGGGCGTCCTGAAAGTAGGGGGGCAGCCGACGCGCCGCCCGCTGCATGACGTGGAATGCCCCATATCCCCGGAGAGGGACGGTGAGCCATCGGGTTGATCAAGCCAGTCAGGCGGAGGGAAGTGGTGGATAACCTGGCCCAGCTGCTGGAGGTGCTGCCGCCGCACATCCGCGCGGAGCTGGAAGGGCTGGAAAACCTCCACGATCTGGTGGAGATCGTGCTGGATCTGGGGCGCCAGCCCGAAGCCCGGTTTCCCGACGGCTTCGTCTACTTGAGCGACGACTTCGTAACCCGCGAGGACGTGGACTACGTGGTGAAGCGGGTGGGGAGCTTCGGGCAGGACAACCGGGCCGGTATCGAACGCACGTTGCACCGCATCTCCGCCATCCGCAACCGCAACGGCGACATCATCGGCCTCACCTGCCGCATCGGCCGGGCGGTCTTCGGCGTCATCGACATCATCCGGGACGTGGTGGAGTCCGGCAAGAACATCCTGCTTCTGGGCCGTCCCGGGGTGGGTAAGACCACCCTTTTGCGCGAGGTGGCTCGGGTGCTGGCGGACGATTTCCGCAAGCGGGTGGTGGTGGTGGACACCTCCAACGAGATCGCCGGGGACGGGGACGTGCCGCACCCGGCCATCGGCCACGCCCGCCGCATGCAGGTGCCCCGAGTGGACCTCCAGGCCCGGGTGATGATCGAGGCCGTGGAGAACCACATGCCCGAGGTCATCGTCATCGACGAGATCGGCACCGAAGCGGAGGCCCAGGCCGCCCGAACCATCGCCGAGCGCGGGGTGCAGCTGGTGGCCACCGCCCACGGAAACACCCTCGACAACCTGGTGCTCAACCCGACCCTCTCGGACCTGGTAGGCGGCATCCAGGCCGTGACCCTGGGCGACGAGGAGGCCCGCAAGCGGGGAACCCAGAAGACGGTGCTGGAGCGCAAGGCGCCGCCCACCTTCGACATCGTGGTGGAGATTCAAGATAAAGACCGCCTGGCCGTACACCACGACGTCGCCACGGTGGTGGACCTCATGCTGCGGGGCATCCCGCCCGACCCGGAGGTGCGGGTGCGAAAGCCCGACGGGCAAATCGAGGTGTTGCCGGGCAAGCCCGCGGCCGAACGGGTGGACGGCCGAGAAGGTGGCCTGACGCCATCCGCCGTGCCTTCCGGCGGCGCTGCGCCGTCCGGGGCCGAGCGGCTCAGCCCTGCCCGGGAGGTGGCCACCCGAAACGGGGGGGCCGCCCGCACCCTTTCGCCGTCCCGGCTGGCGGCTCCCGAAAGCCCCGGGACAGCGGCCGGGGCCGGGGAGGCGGAGCGCTTCGCGGCGCGCCTTTGGGGGGCAAGCCGGCCGGTTCGCCTGTATCCCTACGCCGTCAGCGCCAGCCGTCTGCAAAGGGCCCTGGCCTCGGTTCCGGTGCCCATCCAGATCGCGGCGGACCTGGAGTCGGCCGACATGGTGGTCACCATCAAGGGGCAGTACCGCCGCATGCCCAAGCGCCTGAAGGATGCTGAGCGCCGGGGGTTGCCCATCCACGTCATCCGTTCCAACACCGCCAGCCAGATCCAGCAGTTCCTGGAGCGGACGTTCCTGCAAGGGGAGCCGGGGCAGGCGCTCATGGAGGCCCAGCGGGCGGTGGAGCAGGCCCGGGCCCTCTCCCGCCCCGTGGAGCTGAGCCCCCAGTCGGCCTACGTGCGCAAGCTCCAGCATGAACTCATCGAACGCTACCGGCTGCGGTCCACCAGCGTGGGCGAGGAGCCGAACCGGCGCGTGCTGGTCCTCCCCGAGGAGATCCCCTGACGGTGAGCGCGCCGCGAGGCCTTTTGATCACGTTTGAAGGGCTGGACGGGTGCGGCAAGACGACCCAGGCCCGCCGGCTTGCGGCGTACCTGCGGGGCCGGGGGGCGGCGGTGGTGCACACCCGGGAGCCGGGCGGTACGCGGGTGGGGCGGCGCATCCGGGCCATCCTGCTCGGCCGGGGGGAAGGCGACCGGGGGCAGGAAGGGCTTTCGGTCGAGGCCGAGCTTTTGCTGTTGATGGCCGACCGGGCCCAGCACGTGTGGGAGGTAATTCGGCCTGCGCTGGAGCGGGGAGCCGTGGTGGTGTGTGAGCGCTACACGGACTCATCGGTGGCGTACCAGGCGTTCGGACTGGGCGTCGAGCGAAGCGTCGTGGAGCGCCTCAACGAGCTGGCCACCGGGGGGCTCCTGCCCGACCTGACCATCTGGCTGGATCTGCCTGCGGGAGAGCGCCTGGGAGCAGGGCGGGCGGCAGACCGGATCGAAAGCCGAGCGGACAGCTACTTCGAGCGGGTCCGGGAAGGGTACCGCCAGCTGGCCTGGGCCGAGCCCGGCCGGTTCGCGGTGGTGGCGGTGGAAGGCCGCAGCCGTGAGGCCATCCACCAGGAGGTGGTCCGGTTGCTCCACCAACGGCTGGGCGCCCGGCTGCAAGCTCTCCTGGGCAGCGGCATCGGAAGCGCTGCCACGGGGCGGATCCCGGCGCAAGTCACCGAGCAGGGTGGGTAGCGTCCCATGAAGCTCATCGTCGCCATGGTTCAGGATGCCGACGCCGGGCGGTTGACCCAGCGCCTGGTGGAGCGGGGGCTTGGGGCCACCAAGCTGGCCAGCACCGGCGG
>CAYQLT010000098.1:0-7028 GCA_964418425.1 uncultured Clostridia bacterium | reverse complement strand
CTGAGGATGCGCTCCCTGAGCGACGGAGGGGCTTCGTCGAGGTCAACCACGTCAACCGGGATGTCGCAGACCGCATCCAGCGCGGCCAGCGCCGCAAAAAAACGTTCGGGTGGGATGCCCCGAACGCCGAGATCGATGTCCGAGGTCGGACGGAAGACAGCCGTGCGCAGGGAGCCGAACAGGTAGACCTCCACCGCTCCGTACTGCCTCAGGGTTTCCACCAGGGCCGGGAGCGCCGAACGAGCCTGCTGCCGCCGCGCCTCAAGCGCCTGCTCCTCCTGAGCCAGGCGCCGTCGCCAGCCTCGCAGGTACCCCTCCCACTCCTCCGGCGACATCCCGGGGGGCGGGGCGGGCGTGCTCGGCTGCAGACTGTCCGGACGAGCTCGCTTGGTACCTGCCATCGAATCTGCACTCCTCTTGCAGTATACCATCGGTCGGGCGACCCTCAGTTTGCTCCCCGCTGCCATGTCGACATGGTTTCGCTACGCCAGTTCACCAGCAACCGCAAGGCTGAGCGGCCACTCTCCTGGAAGGGCCGGAGCTCGCTCCTGGCCGAGCGACCGCCGAACGCGTATCCAGGGCGGAATACTGCGCCCCAACGGCCCCGTGAAGTCTGCCGGGTGGAGCCGCCAGGCTTGACGGGTGAACGTCTGTTCGCTAACCTGGTAATGTCAGGATACAGCCCGGCCGGGGGAGAACAAACCGTGCCGTCGCCGTTCCCGGGGATGGACCCGTATCTGGAGGACCCGACGCTGTGGCCGCATGTCCATACGGCCCTGATCATGGCGTTGCACGACGACCTGGGAACGCGGCTACCCGGGCGGTACTACGTGGCCGCGCAGGAGCGCGTCTATCGAACGACCTACGACGACCCGTACTTCGCTTACCCGGACCTGGCGCTCGGACGTGCTGCAGCCGGCCAGGGCCCGCAAGCCGACCGCGCTGCCGCCCCCCGGCCCTCGGAAGCCAGCGGCCCTCAAGCCGGCCACGCCTCGGAAGCGGCGGCGGCCTACAGGGAAGGCGGCGGGCAAGCACCTGCCCCGGAGGGGGCCCGAACGGTGTTCGTGCCGGTGCCCAGGGAGATGCGGGAGCGATACCTGGAGATCCGCCGTGTGGGAAGCGGCGAAGTGGTCACCTTTGTGGAAATCCTGTCTCCCGGCAACAAACGCCCAGGCCGGGCGCGAAACGCCTACGAGGCAAAGCGGGGCCGGGTGCTTGCGAGCCGAACGCACCTGGTGGAGATAGACCTACTCCGCAGCTACGCGCCGATGCCGATGGTACCGGAACCTCAGGGGGTTCACTACCGCATCCTCGTAAGCCGCTCCCACGAACGCCCGAGGGCCCTGCTGTATGCTTTTTCCGTGCGCCAGCCCATCCCGGAGTTCCCGCTACCCCTCGACCGCGACGAAGTCGAACTGACCATCCGGCTGGGCCCGCTTCTTGGCGGCCTGTATGACCGGGCCCGGTTCGCCCTGCGCATCGACTACTCGAAGCCCCCCATACCGCCTCTTGATGAAGAGGACGCGAGGTGGGCGGCCGAGGTCCTGAGGGGTTTGCGGCAGGCGGCGTCACAGCCGTAAAATCTGCTCATCGGGCGCAAGCAGCGCGTACTCTCGGGACTGTGCGTGGGCCTACGGAACCATCGCGTACCGTCAGCGACTGTGCGCTGGCCTACGGAAGGATGCGGCCTCAGCCGGAGTGACCCGGCGGCGGCCGGGGCCTGGGCGGGCCGGGCGAGCCCTGAGGGGGCGGCCCCTGCAACCGGGAGGTCCTCGCGGGGTGCGCGGGCAAACGACGGGTTGGGACGGAAGGTTGGGGAACGTGAGACCTGAACAGATTCCTTCGGACTCGCACGCTACCCCCAGGAAGCCCGCCGCAGAGCGGCAGGCCGGCCTCGGCAATCCTTCCGGAAGGCAGCCGGTTTCCGTGATCGTGCTGGCTGTCAGGCGGAGGTCCCTGAAGGTGCGGTACGGAGAAGACGGGCGCGTCGGCGTGCTGTACCCGGTGGGGGACGACTCGGCAAGCCGCACGGCCACCCATGTTCCAGGTGCGCAGGGCAAGGCACTCACTTATGTGCCGGGGGAGCTCCTGGAGGTTCAGCCGGGCCGGAGGTGGACCCGGGGCGGCACGCCGCACCTGACAGGGAGGGTGGTTCGCCGGCAGGTGGACGCCCGGCGGCTGGGTCTGGAGCCGCTTCGGCTGTTTGAGCGGGACGTGTGGGACCCGAGGGAGAGGATTGCGCCCGACGAGCTCGACGCCGCGCTGGAGAACGACCCGGAGCTTGCGGCCATCTACCGGGCGGGGCCACGAGGCCGACCTGCGCTGTCTGGACGCCCACGCGCACCTGGGCAAGTTCGCGTTCGAGGGTGGCCTCGGCATGGTGCCGACCGCGCTGCGCCACTACCGAGTCGGCGTGGCCGTCGGCGACCTTTCACTGGGCGAGTCGTTTGCCGGCCTGCTGCCGTGGGGGTATCTTGACAACCGGCCCTACCTTCGATGCCTGCACGGTCTGGGCCTGGCCTGGTGGCGGCTCGGGGAGCCGGCGCGAGCCCGGGACGCCTTCCGCCGGATTTTGTGGCTTGACCCCGAAGATCACGTGGGCGCCCGGTTCTGCCTGGCGGACATCCGGCGGGGGCTTACGTGGGAACAGGCCAGCTTCGTCGAGGAAGCCGCCCAGGTCACGTGGGGCGGCGTAGCGCTCCGCGCGGAGCAAGCCGAACCGGGCGCGGACTCGTAGCCAGGGACTCTAGCGTGGGCCGCAGAGCTTTTGTAGCTCCCTGTAGAGCTTATCGAACGACGGAGACCTACCGCGCGCTCGTGTCACATTGATACGGCTCGTGAAGGCTGGCTGGTCCAACGTTTCCGAATACCTGAGACCCTCTTCCAACTGACGTTGAAAAAACTCCTTGGCCCCCTGGATCCCTTCCGGATCCTCAGGTGGTGACGCGTCCAGGCGAACTCCCCGCTTCCCTCTGAGGTCCTCCAGGGAGGCCCGGAACCACGCTTCGTACTCTGCCTTCGCCAGAACAACACCGACCGGGACTCCTGGCGCTGCGCGACGAGCTATATCGGCCAGCCTTGGCGCAAGCTCAGCCGGACAATCCTCGTGGGCATACGGTTTGGAGTAACTCCGGACGAACCGGAGTGATCCTTGACTCATTCCCCTCTGCTTCGACGGCGAGAACGCAAGCGGGATCCACCCCCGGGTGGTCAAGGAGCTCGGGACTGTGCGTCGTGATGAGAAGCTGTGTCCGCCCGGAGGATTCCAGGAGGGCATCCATCAGCTTCACGGCCGCACCCGGATGAACCGCCACCTCCGGCTCCTCGATGGCTACCAGCGGAATACCAGGGTGTCTTCGCCACCCCTGGAATGCAGCCACCAATACGCCGAGCACCCTGAGGGTCCCATCGGACATGTTCGCAGCCAGGAACCGCCAGGGAGCCTCGTCGCCGACGACGGTTTGGCGGAACTCCAGTGTCTCCTTCGGACCGAGGCTTCGGGCCTCCACCGATGTCACACCTGGGACAACAGCGCCTAAGTACTCGTTGATGCGGTCCGCCAGCCTTGGTTGCTCATGGCGCAGCCGGCGCACGACCGCGGCCAGGTTGCTTCCGTCCCTATTGAGGAGATCGCCCGGATCCGGATCCTGGAGCTCCCGGATCTGCTCCGGGCTGAGGTTGTAAAAGCCCATGTGTGAGAGCGCATCATAGACCAATCGGAATTCCGGTATAGCGGACGCCAAAGTCAGGTAAAGCCGGTCAGGGACAATCGTCGAGGGTAGATGAGGCGACGAAGTCTCCTGCACGATGCCATTTGAGACGACGAAATACGACTCGCGACCCTCGTGACGAATGCGGCATTGCTCCTGTTGGACGCGGAACGCACCGTTGCGGTAAGCGCCAACTCGGAACCCATAGACGGCATGGGCGCCTGCGGGCAAGCGGAGCATAACGTCGATACTGAAATGAGTGGGGTGGCCGCGAGAACGCCGGCGCACCTCGTTAATGCCGCCGCGATCGCGTAACGCATGTTCAAGCGTTGTCCGAAGCGAGTCCGAGACGAAACGCAGAGCATCGACGAAATTGCTCTTGCCAGCGCCGTTCGGGCCGACCAGCATAGTCAAAGCCCGGAGCTGGACGTCACAGACCGCGATGTTCTTGTAGTTTCGTAAGACGACCCGTTCAACGGTGGGTGGAACAAAACCTAACTCCATCGCCTCGGCCCCCGAACTGCCGCCTGCGCCAGTATAGCCGAGGTTGCGACCCGAGTCGAGCCCTCCCACCCGCACAGGTTTCTGCGCCGGCGGCCCGGCCGACCGGTCAAGGGATGGCACCCGCCCGGTGCTCACCCTGGCCGGCCGCTGCGACGGGCTTGAGTCAGGAGTCCGGCTTCGTCCAGTGCTCGGCGAGGGCCATGACCATGGCGCCCATGCGTTCGTGTTGTGGCGCCACCAGGCGCTCGACCCCCTCGTCCCGAAGCGCCTGCGCCGTCACCCGGCCCACGGCCGCCGCCACCACCCGCTCTCGAAAGGCGCCCTGCAAGGCCGAAAGCCGCCCGGTCTCCCGGGCGCAGGCAAACAGAAAGCGAACCTGCGGGGCGCTGGTGAAGGCCACCGCATCCACCCGGCCCGCCACCACGTCCGATACCAGGCTCTCCAGCGCCTCCGCCGGGGGCGGCAGGTGGCGGTACGGGAGCAACTCATAGACTTCGGCGGCGCGCTTGCGGGCGAAAAAGGCGGCCAGGGGTTCCGAGGGCTCTCCGTAGAGCTGGACGGCCACCCGGGCCCCCGCCAGGTCCCAGGGTTCCAGGGCCCGCATCAGCCCGGCGAGGGTGCCGTCGTCGTCCCGCACGGCAGGTTCCAGGCCCCGGAGCTTCGCCGCCCGAGCGGTCTTGTAGCCCCGGACGGCCAGCCGCGCCCGGCGAAGCTGCGCCAGCGCCGCGTCCCACAGGCCCAGGGCCCGGGCCTGCTGCTCCAGCGCGTCCAGGCCCATCCCGGTGGTGAGCACCACCCAGTCGGCGCCCTGTTCGGCGAGTCGCCGGATGGCCGGGGCCACCTCGTCGGGGGCCAGCACCACGGTGCCCTGGGCGGGGCGCACAAGCGGGATGCCGCCCAGTTTCGTGATCAGGGCGGCAAGCTCAGTGGCCCGGCGGGGGCCTGCGATGGCGATGCGCTTTCCGTGCAGGGGCTGCATGGCTTCCTCCGGACGCCGCGGATCCTCCCGGGAGCCGGGACAGCCGGCCCGACTTCGGCGCGCTCCCTGCCAGCGCCGGTGCAGTCGTCCGGTACGGCGAGCCCGGGCAGGAGCCCGGCACCCTGCTGGGCCACGGAGCGGCCGCAGGGGCGGCGACACGGCGGCCCCCGGGGGTCGCCTACAACTTCCGCCCCGAGCGCCGCTTCTCCTGCGGCGGACGCGGCCTGCGCCGGGGAAGGGGCGGCCGCGACGCGCTCTGCGCACGCGGGCCGAGGCCGGGGAAGGAGCGGCCGCAGCGTTGCCGAACCCGTCTGTCGCCGGATGTCGGAAGGTGGCGGAAAGGTGCGTTCGCAGCCCAGCTGGCCGGCGCAGCCGGTCGACGATGAGATCGACCTTCGGGCCTACCTGGAAGTGCTCTGGCGTGGGCGCTGGGTGGTGGCCGCGGTCACGCTGGGCGCCGCTTTGGCCGCCCTGGCCGCAAGCCAGTTTTTGGTGAGGCCCGTGTACGAGGCCTCCGTGCTCCTGCTGGTGGAAGCCCCCCGCCCTCGGGCGGATGCCTCCCAGCCGCCGCCCCCGGTGGAGGCGGTGAGCCTTAACCCGGTGGCGTTCAAGCAGATCGTCGAGTCCCCACCCTTCCAGGCCCTTCTGGAAGAAAAAGACGCTGCATCCCAGGAGGCAGAGGGCGAACCCCCCAGCAGGGTGAGCGCTCGGGTCATCGCCCAGACCAATCTGCTGGAGCTGACCGTCGAAAGTGCGGACGCCCGTGAGGCGGCGACCCGTGCGAACCAGGCAGCGGGCCTGCTTTTGCGCGAGGCCGAGCGCGTCAATCAAGAGAGGATGAACCGGGCTCTCGCCCTGCTCGAGCAGCAGATCGCCTCGGCCAGGGCCAACCTGGACGAGGCCATCGGCCGCCTTCAGGAGTTCACGCGCCGCGGCCCGTCGGTGGAGCAGCTGCAAAACGAACAGTGGTCCAAGCTCAACCTGATCGCAAGCTACCAGCAACGTCTCGCGGAACTGCGGGTGCGCATCGCCACGGAGCGTACCGCCCTGGAGTCGCTCACCTCCGACCTGGCCCGCCAACCCCGAACCGTCGCCCTGAAAAAGGCACTCAGCCCGGAGGGCGCGGCGCTGAGCCAGGTCCTCCAGAACCTGGGCGCCACCGCCGGACCGTTTCTGAACTTCGAGGACCAGCAGCTGAACCCGGTCTACGTCACCCTCCAGGAACAGATGGCCATCCGCCAGGCGAACCTGGCCGCGCTGGAAGCGGAGAGAAACGAGCTGGAACAGGCAGCCGAGCGCTTGGCCGCCGAAGTCCAGGCTCTCACCAGCGATCTCGTCAAGCTCCGGGCCGAGCAGCAGGAGCTCACCTGGCAGGCTGAACTCGCCCGGCGAAATTATGAGCAGGCGGTGACGCAACTGGAGGCGCAGCGGGCCGCTCTCGCGAGCCGACTGGGCGAGTCCACCCTGACCCTGGTGCGGCCGGCCGTCGCACCCGACCGGCCAAGCCGGCCGCGACCGCTGCTAAACGCGACCGTCGCCGGATTTTTGGGGCTCATGGTCTCGGTCTTCGGGCTTTTCTTCGCGGAGTTCTGGAAATCTCCGGTTCGCACGCCCATCGCCGGTGGGGAGCCTGCTTCGGCCGGCACGCACCCGGTCGGGAGCTAAACGTCCCCGGCGGGCGGGCCGCCTGTGCCATCCGGCTTCGCACGCCGGTTCACGCGGCTGGACAGAACTGGGAGGGCGTGCTACCCTGGGTCGCAGCGAAGCTTCGCGGGGTTCAGCGAAGCGTGACGGTTCGCAAGGCTCTGCAAAGGGTGCAGGCTGCGGTTCGGGCT
>CAYQLT010000097.1:0-7324 GCA_964418425.1 uncultured Clostridia bacterium | reverse complement strand
TCGGGCGTCCCCTCTCCATCCAGGAGGCAGACCTGGCTGCCATCTCCCCTCTCGAACCGGCCTGACCGGCTCCCTGGCAACCGGGAGGTCCCCTTTCCCCCAGCCAGGGAGCGAGCCACCCGGGGAACTCTTCGGGAGTACCCGCACATGCTATGGCAGGGATGGCTAAGGGGACTTGGGGATGACGGGCTTGCCGGCAACGGGGCGCAGGTGGTTCACGAGGCGAGCCGTGATCCGCTGGGCGGCCGGGGCTGCCGCTTCCGGGGCGTTCATGTTGGTTCTCCGCCACAGCGCCGGGCCCGCCCCCAGGACCGTGTACGAGCCCCTGCAGCGCCGGATCCTGGAGTTCACCAAGGGCCGCCCCCAGCGGTTCGGAATTTACTTCAAGGAGCTGACCAGCGGTGCTACGTGGAGCCTGGACGGGGACCGTGCGTTCCCGGCGGCGAGTACTGTCAAGGTCCCCATCGCCCTGTATGTCTATGAGCTCGTAACGAAGGGCGAGTTGCACTGGAGCGACCGCTTGCGCTACGACCGATCCCTGGATTTCGCCGAAGGTGCAGGCGTGCTCCAGTACGACGGCATTGACGGGCAGACCTATTCGCTGCGGGTTCTGACCAATCTGCTGATCACCGTCAGCGACAACGTAGCGTGGCGCATGCTGACCCGCTACCTGGGCAAGGAGAACATCGCCGCCTACATGCGCCGGCTCGGCGGAACCACGGTCTTCCCCGAGGGTCGCAACCTCAGCACGGCCCGGGACATGGGCATCTACATGGAAGCGGTCTGGAACTTCGCGCGCCGTCGTCCGGATGAGGGGGAGCGCCTGCTCGACGACCTGTCCCACACCATCTGGCACGTCGGCCTTCCCGGGCAGCTCCCCGCCCACGTGCGGGTAGCCCACAAGGAGGGGGACATCACGGGGGTGGCCGACGACGTGGGCATCGTCTTCGCCCGGCGGCCCTACATCCTGACGATCATGTCGGAAGGAGTCCCGAGCATCGAGGAGGGCTTCGCCGACATCGCCCGCATATCGCGGATGGTCTACGATTTCCAGGAGGGCCTGGCAGCAGAGGGGCCCGGGCAGAAGCCGGGACGCTGAGGCCACGCAACGCGACGCCGCAGCGACCGTTCGGCGGCATCGGGTGGGTCACCGAGGTCGTGCCGGGCGACCAACCCCCAAGCCGAGGCCCGGTGCCGGGGCAAGCGCTTCCGCCGAGCGAGCAGCCGGAGTGAAGCCCGCTGCCGGGGTCACGTCAGGAATCGGAGGGGAACCGATGAACATTTGCGGGCTGCGCCGGGTTAAACCAGGACCACATCGTGGGGCTCGAACGTCAGCCGCACGGGACTTCCCACGGCCCGCAGGCGGTGATCCCGAGGGTTGACAACGTTGGCCCGAAAGACGCTACCGTCCTGCAGCACCACCTCATACTGCAGCACGTCGCCCAGGTACGTGGCCAGCCGAACCCGCCCGTCCAGTGCGTTGAGCGTCTGCTGCTCGCGAGCATCAAGGGCCTGCGGCCCGGTCCGGCCGTCCGGCGGGCCTGCAGAGACGGCCGCCGAGCCGAGGGAGACCGCCTCCGGGCGTACCACCGCCACCACCGGCACACCCGGGCCCAGGCCGCTTCGGCCTGTCCGAGCGGCCCAGATGGTGACGCCCAGGCGGGTTCTCACCCGGTACAGCGCGGCGGCGCCGGGCCGCACCACCTCTTCCACAACCCCCTCCAGCCGGTTGGCGACCCCCACGAACTCGGCCACAAACGGGTGCGCGGGCGCTTGGTAGATCTCCTGCGGCGTCCCCACCTGCAGGATGCGGCCGTCCCGCATGACCGCGATGCGGTCGGACAGGGCCAGCGCCTCCTCCTGATCGTGGGTGACGCAGATGGTGGTGATGCCCAGCTGGCGCTGCAGGCGCACCAGCTCCTCCCTCATCTGCCAGCGCAGCTTGGCGTCCAGGTTGCTCAGCGGCTCGTCCAGCAGTAGTACCGCCGGCTCCACCACCAGGGTTCGGGCCAGGGCCACCCGTTGCTGCTGGCCCCCTGACAGCTGGGAAGGGCGCCGCTTCTCAAATCCCGCCAGGCCCACCAGCTCCAGGGCGGCGCACACCTTCCTCTGCAGCACCTGGCCCGCCACCCGGCGTTCCCGCAGGCCGAAAGCCACGTTCTCGAAAACGCTGAGGTGCGGCCAGAGCGCGTAGTTCTGGAAGACCATCCCCGTCTGGCGGGACCACGGCGGCACCCCGTTCATCCGCCGTTCTCCGAAGTAGACATCCCCCGAATCCGGCTCCACAAAGCCCGCCACCATGCGAAGGGTGGTGGTCTTGCCGCACCCCGATGGCCCCAGCAGCGTAAAGAACTCACCAGGCCGCACTTCCAGGTCCACGCGATCCACGGCCACCGTATCGCCGAACCGCTTCGTGACCCCAACCAGCCGGACGGCCACCGGCACCCCCCGGGGCGTCGCCTCTCCCTCTTCGGTTGCGGCCACCTTGGTCTGAGCCCTGGTCGTCTGCACCGCTTCCCCCACCTTGAGGCGCCATCCCCGACAGCTGGCTCACAGCCGGAACATCGCCTGGCCCCGGCCGCCGAAGAGCCGGTTGGCCAGGTACGTGCCCAGGCCCACCATCAGGATGGTGACCACCCCCATGGCGGCTCCGGGCCCTCGCCCCAGGGCGCTTTGCATGTAGACGTAGATGCCGTAAGCGAGAGGCCCCTGCTCCATGCGGTTGACCAGAACCATGGTGGCGCTGAGTTCCACCGCCGAGGTGACGAAGGCCAGGATACCGCCCCCGAGCATGCCCCCCGCCATCAGGGGCACCGTCACCCGCAGGAAGGTTCGGGTGCGAGGTGCGCCGAGGTTCATCGCGGCCTCCTCCAAAGCCACGTGGATCTGCTGCATGGCCGCATAGCACGCCCTGACCGTGTAGGGCAGGCGCCGCACGGCGTAGGCGATGACCAGGATGACCCAGCTTCCCGTCAGGCTGGCGCCGCCGGGCAGGGTGACGCCATGGAAGGCCCGCAGGTACCCGATTCCCAGCACGACCCCCGGGATGGCCAGCGGCAGCACAGCCAGGGCATCCAGCAACCCTCGCCCGGGGATGCGCCCTCGCAGGAGCAGGTAGGCGATAAGCGCCCCGAGCAGAACGTCCATGGCTGCCGCCAGTACCCCGTAAGCCAGCGTGTTTTTCATGAAGTGCGGCGCCCGGAACAGGATCTCGCCGTAATGGCTGAGGGTGTAGGCCGCAGGCAGGACGCTGAAACTCCATCGCCGGGCGAAAGACAGGAGAAAGATGCCCACGTGAGGGATCAGGGCGACGCCCAGCACGAAAGCCACCAGAGCCCAACCGCCGGCCAGCCGCCAGCCCCGCAGCCGCTGCTGGGCTTCCTCCGCCGCGGGCCCCCGCTGGATGGAGGCGTACTCCCGCAAGCTCAGCACCTTCATCGCCGCCGCAAGGGCTGTGACCGAGATGCCCACCAGAATGAGGCAGATGACGTATCCCGAGACGTCTTCCAACCCAATCGTGGTCACCCGCAGGTAGGCCTGGGGCGCCAGCATCTTGGTGAAGTTGAGCATCAGGGGCGTGCCCAGGTCGTCGACGACCTTGATGAAGACCAGCACGGCCCCCGCGATGTACCCCGGCATGACCAGCGGGAAGGTGATGCGCCGGAACAGCCGCAGGCCGTGGCACCCCAGGTTCTGCCCCATCTCCTCCAGGGAGCGGTCCACACGGCCTAAGGCGGCGGCCGTGTTCACCAGGATGAACGGGAAGTAGTGAAGGGTCTGTACCAGCATGACGCCGGCCAGGCCCTCCATGAACGGCACCGTCGTGCCGAACCACCGCAGAAGCAGCAGGTTGACCATCCCGGTACGCCCCAGGACCTGCTGCAAGGAGATCGCACCCACAAAAGGCGGCACAACCAGCGGCAAGACGGACAGGGTCTGCACCAGGCTACGCCCCGGGAAATCGTAGCGCACCAGCAGGTACGCTAAAGGCAGCGACAGCACCGTGCCGCCCAGAACCGCCACCAGCCCGGCCAGAAGGCTGTTGGTCAGTGCCTCCATGAACAGGGGCCGCTGGAAAAACGCCCGCAGGTGTACCAGCGTCCACCCGGCGGTCGGGTCGGCGACCGCTACGTACACCACCCGCACCACCGGGTAGGCGATGAAGATCCCCAACAGCCCTAGCAGGCCCGCGAGCAGGGCGAGGTGCGCCCCGTCATACGCCCGCAGCCGCCGAGCCCAGGCGGCTGCGGGTGCCATCACGGACGTCCACTGACCCGATGAAGACATGGACACGGCGAGACTACCTGCGCCGGCTCGCCAGCTAGCCGGCGGTCAGCGCCGGGCCAGCCGTTCGGCTTCCCGGGCTGCCGCGGCGGCGCGGTTGTATCGGTCGCGGGCGAACTGGTCCCATTCCCGCTCCAGGGCTGCCCGAAACGACGCATCCTGTTCGATGCGGCGGTTAAAATCCGGGTCGTTGGCCTGGCCTTCGGGGACCGGCACCCCGCTGGCCAGGCGTCGAGCCTCCTCCAGGAGCGGCCGGGCCTGTTGGGCCTGGTCGCCCCGCGAGGCGGCCAGCGCCGCCTGCGCCCGGTGGATGGCACCCCAGGCGGCCTTCAGCTCGCCGTGCCGGAAGGTGATGATCTGGTCGTACAGGATGTTGATGAGCTGGTAGCGGTTCGAGGACAGGTCCGCGTTGAAGTCAATCCCGATCTCCTTCATCGCAAACGGGTTCGGAAACCCCGGCGGGGCCTGCGCATAGAGTCCGGGATCCACAGGCAACCGACCGATCTCCGGCTTGAACAAAAGCCGCTGCCCCTCCTCGCTCAGGAGAAAATCGACGAAACGCCGGGCGTTGTCCACGTTGGGCGCGCCCTTGAGAATGCCCACGTTGGCAGGCACCATCGCGGTCTTGGAGGGATAGGCGAACCCGACCGGCTGGCCGGTGGCGATCGCGGACAGGCCGAAGAAGTCGATGACGACCCCTATGCCGTACTGGCCGGAGGTGACCGCCTCGGGTACCCCGAAGCTGCGCTCGGTGATGGTGCCCATGTTGCCGCCCATGGCCAAAAGCAGCTCCCAGCCCTTCTCCCAGCCGTACGCCTGAAGGATCGCCTCAATGGTCAGGTGCGTGGTGCCGCTGCGAGACGGGCTGCTGATGACCACGTGCCCGTAGTACTCCGGGCGCACGAGGTCGTCCCACTCCCGGGGTTCGGGCAGGCGGTGCGCCTGCAGGTAGGGCTTGTTCCACATGATGCCGTAACCGCTCACGGCAAACCCCAGGTAGTACCCGTCCGGGTCGTGCACGGGAAAGCTCCCGATCTGCGAAGCGATGCGCTGCATGATGGCGGCGGGCGGCCGGTACGGCTGCAGCAGGCCCAGCTGTTTGAGATACATGAACGCATCCACGGCGCTCGCCCAGAAAATATCGGCCACGGGCCTCGCCGCCGTCTCGCGCACGTAGGTCACGCCGGCGGAGGTCTGCTTTTGGGTGATGACCACCTCCACGCCGGGGTACCGGGCCTCGAAAGCCTGTTTGTAGGTCTCGAAGAGCTCTTTCGGAAACGACGTGACGACCACCAGCTGACGGCTTTGCGCGAACGCAGGAACCCCCGCGGACGCCAGTACGAGTACCGCCGCCAGAGCGACCCGCCAGCAGCCGAACGCCCGGCCCTCTTTTCGCATCCGTTGTCTCCCCCCGATCTCGCAGGGAGAGTCATTCGCCCAAACGCTGTCATGTCCTTCCCCGCTTATGGCAACGGCTCCGTCCCTTCGGTCAACACCTTGAGGTATCGGTCGTACACAAAGAGCCTGTTGCGCCTTCTGCCCGTCAGCTCGCGGGCGATGCTGAGCTTAACCAGCACGTTCATCCCGGTGGTCGCTGCGGGAAACGAGAGCCCGGTACGCCGGCACGCCTCCCTGAGCGAGATCAGCGGTCGCTCCCGCATGGCAGCCAGCACGCGCAGCGCTGAACCGGCCGCCCGGCCGCTGCCTTGGATCCGTGCGGCATCGGTGTCAAACAACTCCACCAAGCGCTGCGCCGTCGTGACGGCACCGGCGGCGGTGGTCTGTACACCCTCCAGGAAAAAGTCGAGCCACGCCTCCCAGTCTCCCTCCGTGCGCACCTGGTCGAGCAAGCGGTAGTACTCGGCACGGTGCTGCTTGAAGTAAAGGCTCAGGTACAAGAGCGGCTGGGTGAGCACGCCGGCATCGCACAGAAGCAGCGTGATGAGCAGGCGCCCCACCCGCCCGTTGCCGTCCAGGAAAGGATGAATCGTCTCGAACTGGACGTGTGCCAGGGCAGCCTTGACGAGCACCGGCACAGGCGCATCCCTGTCGTGGATGAACCGTTCGAGTTGGCCCATGCACTCTTCCACGGCGTGCGGAGGCGGCGGAACGAAATGGGCATTCCCCGGCCGGGTGCCCCCGATCCAGTTCTGGGAGCGGCGAAACTCGCCAGGCTGTTTGTAGCTTCCGCGCCCGCGCGATAGGAGCCTGGCATGGACCTCACGGATTAGGCGGTTCGAAAGGGGGAACCCTTCCCGCAGCCGCGCAAGGCCATGCTCCAGCGCGGCCACGTAGTTGGACACCTCCACCACGTCGTCCACCGGGACGCCCGGCGCCTCTTCCAGTTCAAACAGCAGGAGGTCGGACAGGGAGGACTGGGTGCCCTCGATCTGCGAGGAAAGTACCGCTTCCTTCCGCACATAGGCGTAAAGGAAGAGATGGGGATCGGGCAGCAGGGTGGCGATGCTGTCGAGGCGCCCCAGGGCCAGGAGCGCTCGCTCGAGAAGTACCTGGCGCGCGCCGCTCAGAACAAGGGGCGGCTCGGGGGGTAACGGGTGCGGCACGAAGGCCCGAACCGTCTCGCCCCCGATGCGGAACGTCTCGTATCGTCCCGTTAGACCTCTCTTCATCCTCGGTTCCCTAATTCAGTCTTGCTGAACACAAGGATGAGTTATTCAGTGATAGCCTGTCAAGCCTTAATAAGCCGTGGTCGGCGCGGGAGACAGCCAACCCATCCCACGATGACCACCAGCGCTTCGAGCACGAAATCCACAACCGGAATCCGGCACATGTACGGGCCAACGCCGGGCCCCCCGACAAGCGATGAGGAGCCCGCGCGTGCCGGCGACGGCAGGGCAGGCTCCCTCAGGAGTGGAAGCTCCGGGCAACATACGGCCACCGGAAAACACCACGCCGACCACGAAAACGACCCCAAGGCCCACGCCTTGCTGCCGAGTGACACAAAAACGTCACGGCCTCGACCCCGGCTCCCTGGGGAGCCTGGGGGTCGAGGCCGTGCACGTCCCAAGAAGCGGCCCGG
>CAYQLT010000096.1:2658-7605 GCA_964418425.1 uncultured Clostridia bacterium | reverse complement strand
CCGGCCTGCGCAAGTACCACCAGGCGCCCGCGCGGCAGCCGGGCGGCCATCTCCCGGGCCACATCCGGCGGGGTCAGGGCGTCGTCTTCGCCCACGATGACCAGGGAGGGTACCGTCAGGGAAGCCAGAAGTGGGGTGGAATCGGGCCGCCCGGCCATGGCCCGAAGAGCGTGCACCACAGCGGCCGCCGGCGCCTCTTCCACGAGCGCGCGCACGCGCTGGACCACCTCGGGGCGCCCGCGCAGGGTGGCCGGACTGAGGGCGCTTTCCAGGAACCCTTCCGCGATGGCCCCGGTGCCCTCCGACGCCACCCGGGCGGCCTGGTCGGCCCTGCGGGCACGGGCTTCGGGGCTGTCGGCCCCGGCGCGGGTGTCGGCAAAGACCGCGGCGCTCACCCGCTGGGGGGCCAGTTCCAAAAGGCGCATGAGCACGTATCCGCCCATGCTGAGGCCGACGAAAGCGGCGCAGGGGACCTGCAGGTGGTCCAGCGTCTCCAGCACGGCCCGGGCGAAGTCCTCCAGGGTTGCCCGTGCCGGCAGCAAGGGGGAGCCTCCGAAGCCGGGAAGGTTGACGGCCAGCGGGCTAAACCCTGCCTGGCGAAGTGCTGGCAGCTGGGGCTCCCACATCTTTCGGTTGAGGGGAAAGGCGTGGAGCAAGACCACGGGCCGGTAGGGGTAAAAGGCGGCATCCAGGTGCAACCGGGCCACCTCCGCTGTGGGAACTTTACCTCTCCATCATAGGCGACGGGGTCCTGCACTGGCCAGGGGAACAGGAGCGAGGCTCTGCACGGGCCAGCGCAACCGGAGCGGTTCTCGGCGCTCTTGGCCCCGGCGGCGAAGTTCAGGGAGGAAGGTCGGCCCGATCATCTAAACTGTCCCACCAAAACCCGCTTGAGCGGCCCGCTCAAGCCGAGAAGGGTCCGGTGCGGTGGAGGAGCCACAGGTGCTGGCCGGCAAGGCCCGCAGCCTTCCGGAGTCGGCCCGGGAGGACCGGGGGGCGCCCCCGGCCGGCGAGCCGGAGATAGCCGCAGGCGCGTTGCCTGGAGCCAGGCTGATGGTGAACCGAAGGGCCCTGGCCCGACGGGCGCTGGGATGGGCAGCCGCCGTCGTCTTGTTGGTTTTGCTCGCCCGCGTTGCCCAGCTTCGTCAGGTCAGCCCCCAGTTCTTGCTCTCCCTGACGGTGTGGGGGGTGATGCTGGGCAGCATCATCGCGCTCGGCGGGATCGGGCTTTCGTTGGTCTATGGGGTTCTGCGCTTCGCCAATTTCGCGCACGGCGACCTGATGACGGTGGGTGCGTACGTGGTGCTCGCCCTTCTGCCCCTTATGCCCCGCACCCCACCTCTGCAGCCGTTTTCTTTTGGAGGGGAGTTCCTGGCGGCCATGGCGGCCGGGATGGTGGCGACCGGGCTGGTGGCGGTGCTCATGGACCGGCTGCTGTACCTTCCCCTCAGGCGGCGGCGCAGTTCGCCCGCCATTCTGGCCATGGCTGCCCTGGGGGCAGCCTTCTTTGTGCGAAGCCTGGTCTACCTGGCATGGGGCGCGGACTTCCGGTTTTACTACGTCGGGCGGCCTCGGCCTTCCCTGGCGCTTCCGCTGGGCATCCGGGTGCGTCCCGATCAGTTCTTCATCCTGGGGCTGGCCCTGGCGCTGGTGGTGGTCGTCTATCTCTTGCTGGAGAAGACGAAGATGGGCAAAGCCATGCGGGCCACGGCCGACAACCCGGGCCTGGCGCGGGTGAGCGGGATCGATACCGAGCGGGTCATCTTCTGGACGTGGATGCTGGGGGGCATGCTGGCCGGCGCCGGCGGTATCATGCTGGGCCTGGACGCGCAGCTGCGGCCCGAGATGGGCTGGTATCTGCTTTTGCCCCTGTTTGCAGCCGTCATCCTGGGAAGCATCGGCAACCCGTACGGGGCGCTGGTGGGCGGGCTGGTCATCGGAGTGGTCCAGCAGGTGTCGACGGCCTTCATCAACCCGGCGTACTCGGCCGGCATGGCGTTGCTCATCATGATCCTGCTCTTGCTGGTCCGGCCGCAGGGCCTGTTCGGCCGGCCGGGGGGTTGATGGGCCGGTGGCAAAGAGCCTGCTTCTTGCGGTTCCGCTGGCCATCCTGGCGGGCCGACTGCTCCCTGTGCGGGGCGCGCCGCGGCGAGTGGTTGCGGGCGTCGTCCTGGGCGTGGTAGGGGCGCTGGTCGTGGAGCGGCTGGTGCCGGAGGGTATCCTGGCGTACCTGGTCTCTTTCGCGATCATGGCCTCCATCTTCTCGGTGTTCAGCTTGGGACTCAACGTCCAGTGGGGTTACACGGGCCTGTTCAACATCGGGATCGCAGGCTTCTTCGCCATCGGCGCCTTCACGTCGGCTCTGGTGACCACGGCTCGGCCGACGGGGACGCTGGCGCTATACAGTCAGCAGGCCTTCGGCCTGAGCGCCCCGTTTCTGGTGGGAACCGTGGCCGCCGCTGTGGTCAGCGGGGTGGTGGCTTTGCTCGTGGGTGCTCCCACGCTTCGGCTGCGGGAGGACTACCTGGCCATCGCCACCATCGGGATCGCGGAGCTGATCCGGCTGGTCTTTCAAAACGAGCGCTGGCTGGCCAACGGCCCGCAGCCCCTGCGGGGGATCCCCAGGCCCCTTTATTGCCTCGTGGAAGAGCCCCCCTGCGCCTGGCTGCCCGCACCTCTGCGGGAGTGGATGGGGGCCCTGGAGCCCCGGGACTACGGGTATCTTTACCTCATCGTGGTGAGTGTGGCGGTGGTGCTGCTGTACGTGGCGGTGGAGCGGGCCATCCGCTCGCCGTGGGGTCGGGTTCTGCGGGCCATCCGGGAAGAAGAGTACTCGGCGGCCATGAACGGCAAGGACGTCTTCGCCTTCAAACTCCAGGCCCTGGTGGTGGGGGCCATGATCATGGGCGTGGGGGGCTCCCTGTATGCACACTACATGGTCTCCATCGACTACGGGCACTTCACGCCCCTGTACGCCACCTTCCTCATTTGGGTCATGCTGATGCTGGGGGGAAGCGGCAACAATCGGGGCGCGATTGTGGGCGCCTTCGTCATCTGGGGAGTGTGGACCGGCAGCACGTTTCTGACCGACGCCATCAAGCCGGTGCTCTCGGCCATCTCCCCGGATCTGCCGGCCCGCAGCCCTTACATCCGCTATCTTCTCATCGCTGTGCTGCTGGAGATGATCCTGCTCTTTCGGCCGCAGGGCTTGCTGGGTGAGGAAAAGCAGGTCTCCCGTCTGATGGAGGGGTAAGGCCGCAGAGGGTAAACATGAGGGAGCTCCTGGAGGAGCTCCCTCATGTACGGTTCAGACGACAGGTTGACTGAGCTGCCCGGGCGCCATCCCCCGTATGCAGGACGGCGCCACCAGCGCGTCACTCCGCCGGGATCTGCTCCGACCTCCGGATGCCGACGGTTCGAATGCCGCCGCCCGTGTACTGCCACACCTCCACGGGCGTGATGACGTCCCCCGCCGCATCGAAGTCCTGCTCGCCGGCGGCGCCGGAGTAGTTGATGTCCCGCCGCGCCTGCAAAAGCTGGAACGCCTTCTGGAACTCGCCCACCCCGATGCGCTCGCCCGGCGGGTTGGCCACCTGCCGCAGCCGGTCTCGCAGCGCCGCCCCCGTAATACGGGTGACGCCATCCACATACGCCTTCGCGATGGCCAGACCGATCACCGCCACCGCATCGTACGCCGAGTCCATGAAGGGAAGCGGCGGCCGGGTGCGGTAGCGGCCCTCGTAGGCGGAGGCGAAGGTCTGGAAGCCGCCCCACTCCGGATCCGAGCCCGGGGCCGTTCCCACTTTGCCTTCCAGCGTAGCCGCTCCCAGCACCTTGATGATCTCCTCGGACTTGGTGCCGTCTACGAACTGGAAGTTTCGGAATCCGAAAACCTCCAGGGCCTCCTTGAGGTAGACGGTTGCCTGGCCGGGGTAGGTGATGGCCAACAGCACCTCCGGACGATCCTTGAGGGCCAGGGCCAGCTCGGAGGTGTACGTCGGCTTGGGCTCCTCCGGCACAGGAACCTGGGCCGTCACCACGCCGCCCCGCAGCTGGAAGGAGCGGGCGAACACGTTGGAGAGACCCTGCCCGTAGGGGTTGTTGACGTAAATGGTCGCCGCGGTCTTGTACTTGTATCCCGGGACGATCTCGCCGGCAGCCAGCTGGGCTGCGACCACGCCCTGTAGGGCGTCGGAGGCGGTGGTGCGGAAGAGGAAGTCCTTGCCCACATCGGCCGGCAGCACGCTTATCAGGGGAGAGGTGCTGGCCGGAGAGATCTGCAGAACGCCTGCCGGGATGGTCACCGACTCGGCCACGGGCACGGTCACACCGCTGGCCAGCGAGCCCATGATGGCGGCCACGCCGTCCACCTCGACCAGCTTGCGGGCGCGGTCGATGCCGATGGAGGCGGTGGTACCCGAGTCCTCATGCACCAACCGGATGATGGGCCCGCCGAAGACCGCCTGCGCGGCCTCGTTGAGCTGTGCGGCCGCCAGCTCCGCGGCGTTTCGGTGCGCCGGCCCGAACTCCGCCAGGGCGCCCGTGTAATCCAGGAGCGTGCCCACCCGGACAATGGGCGGTGCCGCAAACGCCCGCAGCGCGGACGCCCCCTGCAGCGCCAGAAGGCCGCCCGCCGCGCCCATCCCCTTGACGAACGTTCGACGGTTGAGCCGCCGTTGCGCGATCCGGTTGAAGCTATCCATGGAGAAGCCACTCCCTCCAATCCCCGGGAAAACTTGTGCGGATTTTAGGCCAGAGCCCTCACCGAACCTTCCACCGCCTGTCCAACCACCCTGCGTCCCTGCGTCACCGGAAGGCAACTCGCCAGGGGCACCGCCACCTCCTCGCGCTGAGAAATTGACCGCCCGGCTCCGCTGCGGGGCTCGTGGCATGCCTGCGCGGGCCCGGTAGCGGGCGACAAAACCTGCGTCGGAAGAGGAACTTCGC
>CAYQLT010000096.1:0-2558 GCA_964418425.1 uncultured Clostridia bacterium | reverse complement strand
GCCTGCGCGGGCCCGGTAGCGGGCGACAAAACCTGCGTCGGAAGAGGAACTTCGCCGGGGTTTCGAAAGCTCCTGCCACGGCGCGATAGAGACCTTGGGGCCCGGGCTCCATCCCGGGTCGCAGGCAGGGGATCCGGGCCCGGTGCCGAAGCAGGCTTTTCGTCCGACGGCGCTCGGCACGGACAGCCAGGTGGCACCAGGCGGCAGCCGATCGGGGCCCTGGCCGCCCGCCCTTTGTGTTCTGGGCCGGACGAGCCGTCGGGGCTTGGGCCGAATCGCCGTCACGGCTTCGGCCCGACAATGGCCGGGAGGGCGCGGATGGACGACGGGATTTTGCTCGAGGTGGAGGACCTCACCAAAGACTTCGGCGGGTTGCGGGCGGTCAACCGTTGCTCCTTTTCGGTTCGCCGCGGCACCATCACGGGCCTGATCGGGCCCAACGGAGCGGGCAAGACCACCCTGTTCAACCTGGTCACGGGGTTTTACCGCCCGGACGCGGGCCGGGTTCGCTTCAAGGGCGAAGACATCACCGGGTTGCCTCCCCATCGCATCTTCGCCCGGGGGATCTGCCGCACCTTTCAGATCCCCCGGGAGCACCGGAGCATGACGGTTCTGGAGAACCTGATGCTGGTTCCCCCGGGCCAGGTGGGCGAGCGGCTGTGGAACCCCTGGCTGCGCCCGCACCGGGTTCGCCGTCAGGAGCAGGAGATCCGGGCGAAGGCGATGGCGGTGCTGGAGTTTGTGGACCTGGTGCACCTCAAAGACGAGTACGCGGGTAATCTGTCGGGCGGACAGAAGAAACTGCTGGAGCTCGCTCGAACCATGATGGCCGATCCCGAGCTGGTGCTTTTGGACGAGCCGGGTGCAGGGGTCAACCCGACGCTGATGCGGCGCCTGGTGGACGCCATCGACCGGTGGCGGCGGGAGCGGGGCGTCACCTTCCTGCTCATCGAGCACGACATGAACCTGGTCATGAGCCTGTGCAACCCGGTGATCGTCATGAGCGAGGGGACGCGGCTGGCCGAGGGGCCGCCGGAGGTCATCCAGAGGGACCCCAGGGTCCTGGAAGCCTATCTGGGGGGCCAGTATGTCGCTGTTGAGCGTTGAGAGGCTGAGCGGCGGTTACGGCGACATGCAGGTGCTCTACGACGTGTCGCTGCAGGTGCAGGAGGGCGAGCTGGTCTCCATCATCGGGCCCAACGGCGCCGGGAAATCCACCCTGATGAAGACCATCTTCGGGCTTTTGCGGCCGTGGGGCGGCCGGGTGGTGTACGCGGGCCGCGACATCACGGGGGTGCCCCCGCAGCAGATGGTGCGCATCGGGATGGGGTACGTGCCCCAGGTGGATAATGTCTTTCCGTCCCTCACCGTCGAGGAGAACCTGGAGATGGGGGCCTTCATCCTGGACGGAGATCTGGAGGCGCGCAAGGAGCGGGTCTTCCAGTTGTTTCCTCGCCTTCGGGATCGCCGCCGCCAGCGGGTGGGGCGCATGTCGGGCGGTGAGCGCCAGATGGTGGCCATGGGGCGGGCCCTGATGCTGGATCCCAGGCTCCTGCTTCTCGACGAGCCGTCGGCGGGTCTTGCGCCGAAGCTGGTGGACCATATCTTCGAGCAGATCCAGCGCATCAACCAGGCGGGCGTGGCCATCGTGATGGTGGAGCAAAACGCCCGCCGGTCCCTGGAGATCGCGCACCGGGCCTACGTGCTGGCAGCGGGGCGCAACCGCTTCGAGGGGACAGGACGCGACCTGCTCAACGACCCTGAGGTAGGGCGCCTGTACCTGGGCGGGTGATCCGACGAGATGGTTGCAAGCCCGGACGCGCCGGGGCCTGCGGAGATTCCCGTCCTGCCGGAGGGACTTCAGGGGCAAGCCGAGGTGACGGTGACGCAGGCCCATACGGCCCGTCACTTCAGCAGCGGCGCCGTGGATGCATTCGCGACGCCTGCCCTGCTGGCCCTGATGGAGCATGCGGCTGTGCTGGCGGTGACGCCCCACCTGCCCCCGGGCCTCACCACGGTCGGGGTGGGCGTGCAGATGCGCCACCTGGCGGCAACGCCGGTTGGCCTTCGGGTGCGGGCGAGGGCTCGGCTGACGCGGCAGGAGGGGCGGCGGCTGTGGTTCGAGGTGGAGGCCTTCGACCCCGTCGAAAAGGTGGGCGAGGCCGTGCACGAACGGTTCATCGTGGAGGAAGACCGATTTTACCGCAGGCTGCAGGCTAAGGGGACAGCCACGGCGCCTCAGGGCCGGCAGGCGGTTCAGGCGGACGGTGAACCGGGCCCGGCGTCTCCCCGGCCAACCTCTCCCAGCCCCTCGCGGCCCTGAGGTCGGTGGGCGTGCTCGAGGCTCAGCGCCAGGACGCTCGCCTCCGTTGCAAGCGATACAAAGAACTATTAAACTTATCGACGTAGCTCGACCTATTCCACCGAGATGGCATTCCAACGGGCGGGTGTAGCTGGTTGGTGGCGACCATCATGCTAGGCTCGGCAGCCGAGCGGCATGGGGTACGGGGCATGGTGCTGGCGCGTGCCGGGGTTGGTTACCGGTGGCAAGGCTTTGG
>CAYQLT010000095.1:4347-7740 GCA_964418425.1 uncultured Clostridia bacterium | reverse complement strand
CTCGGCCCTGGCACCCCGAACATCCCACACCGCTTCCGTTCCGGCGAGATCCACCGCCCGGCGAATGTGGCCGCCCCTTGGCCCCCACGGGGTCTGCTCGACCAGCGCCTGACGGTTCCGCCGCCTACCCGGCTCACGGGGGCGGATGGGATGGATCCAGCGAACCTCGACGAATGGTTCCACGAAACCTCGGCGGAGGGATCTCGAAGGACGGATCCACGGAACTTCAAAAAAGGACGCGCCGTGGTCCTCCCCGTCCGGCCTTGCAGGTGTATCCTCGAACCGGACGCCCGGCGCACCGGTGCCGGCCCGGCGCGCGGAGTCAGCCGACGGCGTTGTGGCGGTCGGGTCCCCCCATGGGAGAGGAGGCAGGCGGCGAGATGTTCGTCACGCGGTCCCAAACCCGAACCGTGGAGATGTTCCCGGGTATCACGAGGCGTACCCTTGTCGCGGGCGAGCGGTTGATGATCGTGGAGTTCGTCATGCAGCCCGGCGCGTCCATGCCCGTACACTTCCATCCCCACGAGCAGGTGACGTACGTAACCGAGGGTGCGTACGAGGTCACCATCGGTTCGCAGACGCTCGTCTGCCGCAACGGCGACAGCTACCTGGTGCCGCCCAATGTGCCGCACGCCCAACGGGCCCTTGAGCGGACGGTGACCATCGACGTCTTCTCGCCTCCCCGGGATGAGTACAGGGATCCGCCACTCAGCAGCCCGTAAGACGGGCGCAAAGCACAGCTCGGAGGTTGGGTCCTCATGATGGTCGATCTGAACCGGCGCCGAAAGACCCCTCTTCACGACCAGATACGCGCCCAGATCGGAAGGCTCATTGGAGAAGGCATCCTGCCCCCCGACGCTCGCCTGCCGGGAACCCGGGAGATGGCCCGCCTCCTCCACGTCAGCCGCAACACCGTCCTGCGCGCTTACGACGAACTGGTGGCCGACGGCTGCCTGAAGGTGATCCCCCGCAAGGGCATCTTCGTAGAATCGGGCTGCCGGCTTCGAGGGGCGCCCCCCGCCAGGCCGGCTGCAGCGGTCACCACCGGTTTCAACCCTTCCAACGCCTGGACTGCGCTGCTTTCCCGGCAAGGCAGCCGGGCGGAATTCCTGGAAGGCCTTGACCCGAGCGAGGACGCCCGTCCGGATCTCATCCGGTTCACGGGCGAGCCCGTCCTCGAGGACGAGAGCTGGGTGGAGCGCCTGCGAGCGGCGTTCCGGGACGTCCTCGCCAGGGAGGGCACGCGCCTTCTGGGGTATGCGCCCGCCCAAGGGTACGAACCGTTTCGGGAGTTTCTCGTCGAGCGCCTGCGCCGCCACGGGATTCGCAGCGCCAGCCTGCAGGGGCTGCTGGTGGTCAACGGCTTTCGAGAGGGGCTCAGCCTGCTGACCCAGACGCTCATCGAGCCGGGCGACCCGGTCGTTACGGAGGACCCGACGTACCCGGCGGCCCTTGACATCCTCCGATACGCCGGAGCCCGGATTGTCGGGATACCCGTGGACGACGAAGGAATGCGCATCGACTGCCTCGAGGCGCAGCTTCAGCAACTGCAGCCCAAGTTCGTCTATACCATTCCCACGCACCACAATCCCACCGGCGCCACGCTCTCCCACACCCGCCGCCAGCAGCTCCTCGAACTGTGCGCGCGGCACCGGGTTCTAATTGTGGAGGACCTGTTCTCCGACGAGCTGCTGTGCGGCGGATGTTTCGTCGTGCCCCTCCACGCCATGGCCGAACCGGGCCAGGTGCTCTCCATCGGAACGTTCTCCAAGGTCATCTGCCCGGCCCTTCGGGTCGGCTGGGTCGCCGGGCCGCCCGAACTGGTGAGGCGGCTGACCGTCGCCAAGGCCATCACCGATTCGTTCACCAACACCATTAGCCAGGCGGCGATCGTCGAGTATGCCTCCCAGGGGTACCTGGACCCGCACCTGGCCACCGCGAGGCGGGAGTACCGCGCCCGGCGTGACCGGCTGGCCGCCCTGCTGCCGGAGTTCCTTCCGCCCGGCAGCCACTGGTCGCTGACGGAGGCCCACCTTTCGGTGTGGGTGCGACTGCCGCAAGCCGGCCCCGACGGGGCAGTGTCGAACGCGGCCGCCTCGGCCCGCTTCGGTGTGGCTTTCCGGGAGGGGGCGCGCTGCTACGTGAACGGCGGGGGCGGGAACCACCTCGGGCTGTCGGTGATGAGCGTAACTCTGCCCCGGATTCGCCCCGGGTTGGAGCGGCTGGCCGCCTACCTCGACCAGGAATACATAGCAGAGGGTCGAGGCCGCTGTCGCCGCAGCCCGGGCGGGACAGACGCAAAAGCGGCAGACTTGCACGCAGCAGCCTCGTGAAGAGAGGTGGCGGGAATAAAGTGCGTGAGCAGGCCGGCGAAGCAGTTCGTTACGAGGTCCGCCAAGGGGTGGCGACCGTCACGCTGAATCGCCCCGAGGTGCTCAACGCCCTGGACGCCGCGATGGCCCGGGAACTCGTGCAGGCGCTGGAAGCGTGCACGATGGACGAGGCCGTGCGGGCCGTTGTACTGACCGGCGCCGGCCGGGGCTTTTGCGCGGGCGGAGATATGAAGGCCGCGTGGGAGCACATCCGGAGCGGCGGGGATCCCCGGCTGTTTTTTGCCGAACTCACCGTATTGCTTCACCGCGCCATCGTCGACCTGCGCCGGATGGAAAAGCCCGTCATCGCAGCCATCAACGGAGCTGTGGGGGGAGCGGGGATGAGCCTGGCCGGCGCCTGTGACCTGCGCCTGGCCGCCCAGGGTGCAAAATTCAGGCAGGCTTACACGTCCATCGGGTTGGTGCCCGACGGTGGTTGGACGTTGATCGTGGCCCAGATTCTGGGGTACGCGAGGGCCTCGGAGCTGGTGCTTCTCGACCCCGTCTTCGACGCCGGACAGGCGCACGAGTGGGGGCTCGTCCACGAGGTCGTGCCCCTCGAAGCCCTGGCAGGCCGGGCGCGCGGGCTGGCCCTGCAACTCGCCGCTGGCCCCGCGTCGGCGTACAGCGGTGCGAAGGCGCTGCTCAACGCCGCTCTCCTGCCGGCGCTCGAAAGCCAGCTTGAGAAAGAGCGGCAACGAATCATCCGACAGGCGTCAACCCGGGAGTTCCTGGAGCGGCTCGCGAGCTTCGTCGAAAAGCGAGGCGAGCACCTGCGAAACCTGGGTGGTGCGGTAGAGGGGTAGAAGGCGGGAAGCCGGGTGACGGGCCTTGCAGATCCTGGAATATGATCGAGTAGATCCGGACCAGGTTCTGGCGCTTAACCTGTTCAGCCTCGCCTACGCGCTCGATGCTGCCCGGGTCGCGGCCATGCGCCAGCGGGAAGCCCGCCTTGCGCCCTTTGTGGCTCTTTACGGGGTTCACGGCGGCAAGGTCCTTGGCCAGGTCGGGGTTTTGGAGA
>CAYQLT010000095.1:0-4247 GCA_964418425.1 uncultured Clostridia bacterium | reverse complement strand
GCTCTTTACGGGGTTCACGGCGGCAAGGTCCTTGGCCAGGTCGGGGTTTTGGAGACGACCGTGCAGACAGCCTGCGGGCCTGAACGCTTCGGCGCGCTCTGGGCGGTCGCCACCCACCCGGATGCGGCAAGACAGGGCGTCGCGGAGGCCCTCGTGGAAGAGGCGCACCGGCGGATGAGGGAGCGGGGGCTGCGTTGGTCGTTTCTGACCACGTCCCGCTCCCTGGTTGCGCATGGGCTGTACCTAAAAGCAGGGTACGTGGACGTCGCAGACCTGGGGCAGGCCGTGGCAGGCGGGGTAGACGAGGAACCGCTGGAAGACCCCGCCCGGCAGTACGTGCTGGTACCGGCAGAAGAGGCACAGGAGCCCTTGATCTACTCTCTCTACCAGCGGTCGGTTTGCGGCCGGCTCGGCTTCACGCAGCGGCCGCACGGGTTCATCCAGGGGGCCCTGGCAGCCGGTGATCTGAGTTGGGAGGAGCTGTTTGTGGTGCGCCGGGATTCTGAACCCGTTGGCTATGCCGTGGCCGGGCGCCGGCGAGGCTACGTTTGCGTCAGGGAATTGCAGGCGCTTCCCGGCATTGAACGGGTCGATCTGCTCATGGCGATGCGGAGGGCTTTTCAGTCCCCCGTCCTGTACCAATACGCTATCGCGCAAAACGATCTGGACAGCCTTTGCCGCGCCGGCTTCCAACAGACGGCGGCCGGTTGGGGAACGCTCATGGTCAAAAACCTTGGAGCCTCGACCGACCGCCGGGAAGTGAAGGCCCTGCTCGGGCTGTCCAGCGGCCTTTTCACGTTCGGTGGACTGGATGCGACGTAGTATGAGCCAAGGGAGGGTGGCCCTGGTTACAGGAAGTTCCCGGGGACTTGGGAGAGGGATCGCGGTAGCCCTGGGGCACCGAGGCGCAACCGTCGTGGGGCACGGCCGGCTCGACGCGCTGGTTAACAACGTCGGGATGTTCCAGTGGAGGGACGTGGCAGACCAAAGCGTCGAAGAGTGGCAGAGCGTCGTGGCCAGCAACCTTTCCTCCGTCTTCTACACCTGCCGGGCGGCGCTCCCTGCGATGCGCGCCCAGCGCTGGGGACGGATCGTCAACCTGGGCATCACGGGCGGGCAGCACACCAGCCCGGCGCCGCACATGGCGGCCTACGTGGCCGCGAAGGCAGGGATGATCGCCTTCAGCCGCTGCCTTGCCCTGGAAGAGGCTCGCCACGGTATTACCGTCAACGTGGTTTGCCCCGGGGTCGTGCGCAATCCTGACCGGTCACGAGAAGACGCCCGAGGCATTTCTGATCCGGATGTTCCCGTGGGTCGGCCGGGCACCGCCGAAGACGTGGCGAACGCAGTCCTCTTCTTCCTCGGCGAAGAGGCGGACTTCGTCACCGGTGCGGTGCTGGAGGTGAACGGCGGGTGGCGTGGCTGACCCCGATGTGAGTCGCTTCTGCATAATCTCGAACCCGAGAGCGTCCAGCGTCCGCACACTTTGGTACCCCAGCCGTTCATACAGGGCTTTGGCCCGACGGTTGGAGCGGTGTACGCCGAGCTCTACGGTATCGACCCTGCCCTTGTACTCGCTCTCCAGTGTCTGGAGCACAGCACTCCCGATGCCTTGACCCTGGAACTCGCTCTTGAGCACCAGCCCGTGGATGTGCAATACGCGGTCACGTTGCTCCACCCAGCAGAACCCCGCGAGCCGGCCCCTGCTATATATCCCGTATACGTGACCCACTGTTCGGAAGAGGCGGGTGAAGTCCTCCCAGTTCATCTGCATGAGCGCAAGCGTACGCTCGAGGTAAGAACCTGCTTCGTCGCGCACCAGCTGCAGGAACTCATCGTATTGCTCGTCCAGGGCAGGAGAGAAGCCGATCATGCGGTGCTCCTTGCGGAACAGGCTTGACCAGGGCGCCCTCCAGCTGTTCCCAAGAATCGGGAGCTATCCCGGGGGAGGGAGCCTGTTTGGCGATTCCGACCTTCGGCAGACCTGGCGGGCGATCCTACCTGGCAGCCAAAGGGGCGGGTCGGTGGGCGTGCCCCCAGATGGCGTTGGAAGAACACCGGCTCGGTATGCGGCGGCTTCGTGGTATGCTTGGCACCGGTACATCGCAGGCGGCCGGGATGGGGAGCTTAGGGCGCCGTGAGGGCGCTGCCTGGTACGAAAGGGTAGCGTAGCGAAAGCGAGCTTCGCCTGCGCCGCGGGCGGCGAGCGAGTCCCTTATCGAGCGGGTCAGCGGGGAGGGATCCATGTGAGATTTAGCCGCATTACCGTAGACCCGCGCCAGATGGGTGGGGTACCCTGCATCCGGGGCCTGCGCATCCCAGTCGCTACGGTTGTTGCCATGGTTGCGGACGGGATGTCGGAGCGGGAAATCCTTGAGGCGCACCCCGATCTCGAACTCGAGGACATCCGGGAGGCCCTCCTTTACGCCGCAGAGGCCCTTAGGGAGCGGCAACTTCCCTTGCTGCCAGTCCCATGAGGTTCCTCATCGACAGGAGCGTGGCCACCTGGCAGGCTCAGCAGGCGCATCAACCGGGCTACCGGCTTGCGGGAGCCACGGATGCCGTAGCTCCTTCCGAAGCTCCGCCCACACCCGCGGCGCCCCGTAGCTGCCCCGGCTGCCGGCGTGGATGAGGTGGCGACGGCATGTGCGGCGGGGATGGCCAAACGGCACCTACCCATCCGGATTTCCCGGCAGCGGCTAAGCCAGCTCCAACTTGCCGGGGAGGGCGCCACCGTGGATAATGTGGGCGGGCGGGCTAAGCATAGCGAGCGTCTTGCTTTGATGAAGGGACACACAGCGGTGCATAAGCAGTTGTCACGACCCCGCAAACTCAAGGGGCTGCTCAAGCCCAGCGCCAGCGCAACCCACAAAATGAAAGCTCGTGGCCTAACCCCGCTCCGGCGCGTGCGGGGTCTGGGAAAGCGGTCTCGACGCCCCCCTATGCTGGAAGCGCACGGGGGCCCTCAGCCGCACCCGCGGGTAGTGGCCTGGGCGAACGCCCACTTCGAGGCCAACCGCGAACTCTACCAGCTGCTCGCCAAACTCTAGAGCACTGGGGTGTTGCGCTACCCACGGTTACAGGATGTGCTGTTCTTCCACGATGAAGCCCTGCGCAGGTCGGGCGGATTGCAGGGTATCCGGGAACTTGGCTTAATCGACTCGGCGCTGGCGCGTCCGCGAGCGTGGTTCGGCGGCCGGCAACTTTATCGCACCCGCTGGGAAAAGGCGGCAGCGATCCTGCAATCCTTGGTGAAAAACCACGGGTTTATCGACTTCAACAAGCGGGCGGCGTGGGCGCGGGTCAGCTATTTTCTGGAGCGAAACGGCCATGCCATCCTCGCATCCCCGAAAGAGGTTGTCGACCTGCTGCTCCAGATCGAGGCCCGTGGATATGACGTGCCAGATATCGCTCGACGGCTGCAGCATCACGCCCGACCCTGCCCGAGACGGCGGTCGAAGAGAAGGTTCGGCTAATCTCGCACGGTGTCGCAGTCGCTCCGCCATTCGGCGTGTCGGTCCCCGCATGAAGGCCCCGTCCTGGTCAGGGGACTCGGGTCCAACGACGTGGAGCGTCATCGACGGGTCTGCGACCCGGCATGCAGGCCATCTGGGCCTTGTTGGTGACGGGGTTAAACCTGTTCCAGCGCTTTCGGGCCCGGCCGGTGCGCCCCCGCCGAGACGTGGAGGCGACGGACTGCGGACTGGCGAAGGGCCTGCAACGCGCGCTGCCGGAGGCCACGGAACCGCTGGGCCCGTACCTCTGGGACACCATCTGAGCGGTGAGGCCGTCGGGTGGGGGAGCTTTCGGGCTACGGCCCAGGAGGATCTTTGTACCAAGTCCTGGAATCCGCCATCCCCGGATTGCCGAACAGCTAGGTTCTGCTATCATATGATAGCAGGACGGCGCCAGGAGGGACGTCGGGAGTGCCGAGGCACACTTTCCGGAGGCCAAGGTGAGCGCAGCGGATGCAGAGCGGGTTCGTCAGTTTCTGTTGAGCATGAAGATCGCTGTCGCACGAGGTCGGTGGATACTGGCCGACCGGGACAAGAACCTGGCCGACCTGGTCAGTCTTGGCATGACTCGGAGCGAAGTCAGCCAGGTCTTGCAGTCGTTGACGGTCGACGATTATTGCGAGGGCCCCCTTGCCGACGATAGGGGTCGGGCGAAGGAGTGGTGGGTATTCGGACCTCGCTACTCAGGAGAGAGCCTATATGTCAAGATTTCCCTGAACCGGCGCGGGATTG
>CAYQLT010000094.1:4466-7800 GCA_964418425.1 uncultured Clostridia bacterium | reverse complement strand
TTCCCGACCGCCGGGCGCCCAGGATGGCCAACAACGCCGCGGCGTCATCGATGCCCGGGTCGCAGTCCACGATCCACCGCTCCACCGGCGTCCGAAGCCAATCCGGCCCGCCAGACGGCTCCTGCTGGGAACCTACCGCCGGCTCCTGCTGGGGACCCACCGCCTGTGGCGTCATCACCGGCGCACCACCGCCTCCCCCCACCAGTTGCCCACCCACGCCCCGACCCCCACGTCGGAAGGCCAGTGCCGCCCCAACTCCACCCGGGAAAGCGCCACCAAAGCCGCCCAAAGGTACAGGGCCGGCGCCGCCCCCGGAAAGCTGCGGGCCCAAACCGCCGCGGCGGCCCGGGAGGCAGCCGCATGCCCGCTGGGCATCGATTGCCACGGGTCGCCCTCACCCAGCGCCCTTAACGGCCCGGCGTACGCGAAGGGGACCCGGGCGGCCTGCGGGCGGGCCCGCCCCACCACCCACTTCACCGCCAGGACCGTGCCAGTCGCGCCCGAGACCGCCAGCGCCGCATCGGCGGCCGCCTGCGGATCCACCGCGGCCACGGCCACCAGCGCCAGCGCCAGGCCCGGGGCCGAAGCCGTATCGGAGATGGCCTGCCAGACGGCGTCACCGCTGCCCTCCGGCTCGCCTCCCCCTGCGGCCGTCCCGATGGCCTGCCGCCGTGCGGTCCGGGCGTCGGCCCACACCCACGCGCCGGCTTCCACCGCCGCCCCCGCCCAGCCCGCCGCTCCCCCGCCGGGCCGCAGCCCCGCGCGAAGCACCGTGGACTGAACCCATGCCACCGCCGGGCTGGGAAGCACCCCGGTCGCCGCGCTCGCGGCCCCCCGCAGCTCGCCGGACACCGGGCCCGGCTCCCCCGGGCTTGCGCCCGCCTCCCGCACCGCCGCCAGCATCCCGGCCACCGCCAGCGCCCCGGCCGCTAACAGGACCCCCGTCGCATTTGTACCCGTGCGAAAACGACCAACAGGCCGACCCATGCCCGCTCTATTTCCACCCGGCCGATAAAGGCCCTCCCGGTGTGGCCGACCAAGGCCCTCAACGGGCCAGCTGCGCCCCCGCCCGCCACACCCCAAGCCATCCCGTCCGCCGGGTGCTCAAAAGCGTCCTCTGGTACACCCGGGCGGCGAGACCCACGCTCGCCAACGCCGTCGCCGCCGACACGGCCACGCAGGCCACGATCTCCCCCGGCGGGGCCGACGAGAGAACGATGCGGGTGTACATCACCATCGGCCCCACATAGGGCAAAAGCGACCCCACCACCGCCACCCTGGAGCGGGGGTCGGCCAGCGCAAAGGAGGCCAGCAAGTAGGCGGTCACGATGAGCACCACGGGCGGCCAGACCGTCTGGGAGGACTCCTCCGGACGGCTGGCCAGGCAGCCGGAGGCAGCAAAAAGGGCACCGAAGGCGAAGAAGGCCAAAAGGAAAAACAGCGCCAGATAGGCTCCCATCCACCACGGCACCCCCGCCAGCACCACCGGAGTGCCCAGCATCTGCGAAAGACGCGCATTCAGCCAGCCGCGCTGCACCGGAAAGGCCAGCGCACCTGCGCCGCCCCACAGCACATACTGCGCCAGCGAGGCGGCCCCGATCCCCACCAACTTTCCCAAAAGCAGGTCGGCCGGCCGTGCGGCCACCAGCAGCATCTCCACCACCCGGCTGCCCTTCTCCGCCGAAACCCCGTTGCTCACCGCCGCGCCGTGGAAGACCAGGCTCAAGTACAAGATGAACATCAAAGCGAACGAAAGCGCCCGGCTCACCTCTTCGGCCGCGTCGCCACCCGAACCACCCTCCACGGCCACAGCTGCCGCCGGCCCGTCCATCTCCACCTCCCCTCCCGGCCTCACCCTCTCCAGCACCAGGGCCGCAGGCGCCTCGAGCAGGGCCAGCGCCTGCGGGCTCAGCCCCAGGCGCTCGGCCCGGTCCGCCACTGCCACCCGAGCCGCTACCGCCTGCACCGCTCCCACCACCGCCGCCGGTACAAGGCGTCCTCCCACCCGCCACTCCAGCTCCCCGTCGGGCCGGCGGTTCACCCAGACGTACACCTGGATGGCCCCCTGCCCCGCCCGCCGTCTCAGCTCCTGCAGGCTGGGGGCCTCGTGGCCCGCAAAGGCAGCCTCCCACGCTCTTGCGGCAAAAGCCGGAGCGCCGCGCCCGGGCCCCATGGCCCGCGCCGCTTCCCGCATGGCCACAAGCGTCGCCCCGGTGGGATCCACCACCACGACCTCCACCGGCTGCGGCGGCCGCTCGGGCCGCAACAAGGTGGGCAGCAGTGAGAGCCCCAGGATGGCCGCAAGCCCCACCGCGCTGCCCACGAGGTAGGCCCTCGACTCCACCATCGCCCGAAACTCGCGCCCGGCCACCACCCAGACGGCCTTCACGGCTCGCCGCCCTTCCCTTCCTCCCCGACCACGGCCACATACACGTCCTCCAGGGAGGGGTAGGTCCGCTCGAAAAGCCGCAGGGGGCCCCGCTCGAAGGCCTCCCGGGCCAGCGCCTCGCCCACCTCCGCCTCGCAGGCCCCGTAGCTCACCTCAAAGACCCCGTGGGGCCGCTCCGTCACCTGTACCCCCCGGGCCCGCCACGCCTCCAGCCAGCCCCTGGCGGCCGCCCCGTCGGCCCCATCCCAGGCCAGCCGCACCACCCGCCGTCCGGTGGCCTGCCGGACGGCCTGCACGCTTCCGGCCAGCCGCACCCGGCCGCGGGCGATGAGCACCAGGCTGTCGCACAGCTCCTCCACGTGGTCCATCTGATGGCTGGAGAAGAGGATGGTCGTGCCCCGGTCCCGCAGGCGCCCCAGAGCGCGCTTGAACAGCCGGGTGTTGACCGGATCCAGCCCGCTGAACGGCTCGTCCAGGATCAAAAGTTCGGGCCCGTGCAGGCAGGCGGCCGCAAACTGAACCTTCTGCGCGTTGCCCTTGGAGAGCTCCTCCACCCGCCGGCCGAGGATATCGTCCATCTCCAGGAGCTGGCCCACCTCGGCCAGGGCGCGGGCCGCCTCCGCGCGGCTCAGGCCGTAGAGGTGGGCGAAGAACCGAAGCTGGTCTTTCACCCGCATCCGGGCATACAGGCCCCGCTCCTCGGGGAGGTATCCAAAGATGCGAAACGCAAGCTCCTGGACGGGCCGCCCGTCCCACAGGACGCGACCGCGGTCGGCCACCAGGATGCGCAGGACGATCCGCATGGTGGTGGTCTTGCCGGAGCCGTTGGGCCCGATGAGCCCCACCACCGACCCTCGGGGCACCTCGAAGCCAACCCCGTTCAGGGCGGTCACGGTCCCGAAGCGCTTGTGGAGGTCCTCTACGACCAGGCTCAACGCCCAGCCG
>CAYQLT010000094.1:0-4366 GCA_964418425.1 uncultured Clostridia bacterium | reverse complement strand
GGTGAAGACCGCCTCGGTGGGGCCGTACTCCACCAGTTCGCCCAGCAGCATGAAGGCGGTGAAATCGGAGATGCGGGCCGCCTGCTGCATGCTGTGGGTGACGATGACGATGGTGAGCCTGCGCTTGAGCTCGGCGATCAGATCCTCCAGCTTGCCCGTCGAGACGGGATCGAGCGCGGAGGTAGGCTCGTCCATGAGGAGCACCTCGGGTTCGACGGCCAGGGCCCGCGCCACGCACAACCGCTGCTGCTGCCCGCCCGACAGAGCCGTTGCGCTATCGTGCAGACGGTTTTTCACCTCGTCCCACAAGGCAGCCATGCGCAGGCTGCGCTCCACCGCTTCCGCCAGCCGGGTGCGGTCGCGCACCCCCATCAGGCGCAGACCGGCGGCCACGTTGTCAAAGATGGACAGGTTTGGAAAAGGATTGGGCTTTTGAAACACCATCCCCACCCGGCGCCGGACCTCCACCGGATCCACCCGAGGGTCGTAGATGTTGACCCCGTTGAGCCAGACCCGGCCTTCCACCCGCGCCCCGGGAATCACCTCATGGAGCCGGTTGAGGCAGCGGATCAGGGTGGACTTGCCACACCCCGACGGCCCGATGATGGCGGTGACCGTGCGGCCCCGCACCGGAAGCGAGACGGAGCGAAGCGCCTGGGTCGTCCCGTACCAGGCGCTGAGGGATTCCACGGCGATGGCGACAGATCCGGCTCCGGCTGCAGCCGCCCGGGCTTCGGCCTGCTCCACCGCCCGTCCGACAGCACCTTCGCCGGCCAGCGGGGGAAGCGGCGCCGCCAGCGGCCGAGGCCCCCCACGCACCAGCTGCCCGGCCGGCTGCGCCCACCAGGACAGGAACTTCAACGGCCGGTTCCCCTGCCCATCGAACGTGAATTCTACACCGCGGATGTGAAGCCCTTGCAACAAAACGGCAAACTCGTGACAAAACGGGGCCCCGCCGAGGGGGTAAACTCTCCCGGGCGCCCGGCGTCAGCGCCCCGGGCCTTCTCCTGCGAGGCCTGCGTTGCGGCCCTCCCTGCCCCCGTCCGGCCGGAAGGGCTCCACGTGAACCGTCACGTCCATGAGGGCGGGCACCGCCCGGTGCAGCGAGCGCTCCACCGCCGACGCGACCTCATGCCCGCCCGAGACCGACATGGCCGGGCTCACGTGGATGGTCAGGTCCGCCAGCACCGAGGTTCCGTGCAGCCGGGCCCGCAGGTTGGAGACGGCCTCGACGCCGGGAGTTCGGCGGGCGGCATCGTGCAGGCGCTGCATGATCTCCGGGGACGGGGCTGCATCCACCAGTTCGGAGGTGGCCGACCAGTACAGCCGCACGGCCACCCAGACCACCACGGCGGCCACGGCAATCCCGGCCAGCGGATCCAGCCACAACCACCCCACCCGGGCGCCGGCAACCGCCAGCAGGGTGACCACGGAACTGAGCGCGTCGGACCGGTGATGCCAGGCGCTCGCCACCAGCGCCCGGCTCCCCAGCCGCCGGCCGGCGCGAAAGGTGTACCAGAACATCCACTCCTTGGCCCCCACCGAGACCGCAGCCGCCAGGAGTGCGACTGCCCCCACCGGCTCGGTGCGGCCGAACCCCCGGGCGGACTGCCAGCCGATGAGGACGCCGCCTGCCAGCAGGAACAGGGTGAGCACCCGGGTCGCCTCGGACTCCACGCGCCGGTGGCCGTAAGGATGGCCGCGGTCCGGGGGCCGATCGCCCAGGCGCACAGCCGCCAGGAAACCCAGCGTGGTGGCGGTGTCGGCCAGGCTCTCCAGGCCATCCGCCAGCACCGCATAGCTGCGCCCGGCGAGCCCGGCGGCCAGCTTGAACGCCACCAGGGCCAAATTGACGGCGATGGTGACCAGCCCCACGCGCAGCCCCGCCGCCGCCCGCCCGCCGGCCCCATCTGCCGGCGAGGCCGGCGCGCCGGACGGGGCATCCGGGACCGTTGCCGGCGACGAACCCTGCGCCGGGCCGCCCTCGAAGGGCGGCCTCTGCGCCCCGTCGCGCTGCGGAAAGACCTGCTCGGGAGCCACCCTGTCGCCCGCTTTCCGGCGGCAGTGTACCACCGGCTCGGCGGCTTAGCCAATTGCGAGCCCCGATGTTTGCTGGGACAAAACCGGGGTTCAGGCCGCGCGGGGGCCGAAGATGGCGGTGCCGATGCGCACCATGGTGGCGCCCTCTTCGATGGCCCACTCGAAGTCCCCCGACATGCCCATGGAGAGGTGACGAAAGGCGGGCCCCACAGGGACCTTCTGGCGGATTTCTTCCCACAGCTCCCGCAAGCGGCGAAAGGCCCCGCGGATGGCAAGCTCATCGGGCACGTTGGGCCCGATGGCCATCAGCCCCTCCACCTTCAGGTGGGGGCAGCGCTCGGCGACCGCCCGGGTCAGCTCCAGAGCGTCGGACGGGGCCACGCCAAACTTGCCGGGCTCACCCGAGATATTGACCTCCACCAGCACCCTCAGCTGCCGCCCGACCGCCTCCAGGCGGCGGTCGAGCTCGACGGCCAGGCGCAGGCTGTCCAGGGAGTGCAGCACCGAGGCGATCCGGGCCACATCCCGGGCCTTGTTGCGCTGCAGGTGGCCCACCATGTGCCACTCCACGGGGAGATCCGCCAGCGCAGCCGCCTTGGCGGCCAGCTCCTGGACACGGTTTTCGCCAAAGATCCGCTGGCCGGCGGCCCAGGCCTCACGAATACGCTCGGGCTCAACCCCCTTGGTGACGGCCACCAGGACGATTTCGTCGGGCGAGCGTCCGGCACGGCGGGCGGCGTCGGCGATCCGGCGGCGCACGCCGGCGAGGCGCTGGGCCACGGGCGAGTCGGCCGATGCGGGCGCCTGCCCGGCGGCGGGCGCGAGCGATGATGAAGGCGGCGGGACACGGGCCTGCTCGCGAGGCTCGGGAGGAGGCTCCTGCATAGCGTGCGCCATCAGCCCCGGGCCGGGTAAGGGTAAAAGCCGTGGCCGCTTTTTCGGCCCAGCCTTCCGGCCTCCACCAGGCGGCGCAGGGTGGTGGGCGCCTTGAAGCGCTCGCCCAGGGCCTTCTCCAGCGAGTCGGCCACGAAAAGGATGGTGTCCAGTCCCACGTAGTCGCAAAGCTCCAGGGGGCCCATGGGGTGGTTCAGCCCCAGGCGGATGGCCCGGTCGATATCTTCGGGCGAGGCGACCCCCTCTTCCAGGATTCGCAAGCACTCCAGAAGAAAAGCGCTCAGGGCCCGGGTGGTCACGAAGCCCTGCACATCCCGCACCACCACCGCCTGCTTGCCCGCCCGCTCGGCGACCTGCCGAACCGCCAAAAGGGTGCTCTCCTCGGTCTGGACGGCCCGAACCACCTCGACCAGCTGCATCCGTTCGGGCGGGTTGAACCAGTGCATGCCGGCCACCTGCCCGGGGCGGGAGGTGGCGGCGGCGATGGCGGTGACCGAAAGCTGGGAAGTGTTGGTGGCAAGGATGGCGTGAGCCGGCGCCAGGCGATCCAGCTGGCGGAAGACGTCGAGCTTGAGCTCCAGGCGCTCGGGCACCGCCTCGATGATGAGGTCGGCGACGGCGGCCTCGGAGAGGTCTTGCGTGGTATGCAGGCGGGCGGCCGCGGCCTCGCCGCCCAGCCTCTCGGCCCGCCGCCGGGCGCGCTCCAGCGCCTCGGGGGCCACGTCATACGCCACCACCCGGTATCCGGCCGTCGCACAGACGGCGGCGATCCCTGACCCCATCAGCCCCGAGCCCACCACGCCGACCCGCTCGATGGCCAACCGCCAGGCCCCGCTTTCGCAACCGGCTCCGCCCGGCCGGCGCCAACGGGAAAGGCCGCGCTCCCGACCGACCCCCGTCCGCCGGCTTCGAAGGCGGGATTCGGCACGCAGGACGAACTCCCTGCGCCGGGCGTTCACCCGGCGGCGCGGCCCGGCAGCGCCGCCCCCGCCGGTTGCGCCGGCTCGAAGTGCACCACCACCCGGTCCCGGTGCAGGGACAGGCCCAACGTCTGCACGGCGTCGCGCAAGGTGGGCACCAGCAGTTGCTCGATGAGGGCCCGCCGAAGGGGCACCACGTTTACCTGCACCTGCACCGCCTGCGCGCCCGCCTCGGGCACGGCCAGCCAGCGCACCTGGCAGGCGGGTTCCCAAAAGGGGCCCACCTGCAGCAGCCGGCGGACCACCGCCTGCAAGGCCTCTTCCACGCCTTTCCTGCCATCGTGGTTCGGGGCACCTTCCGGCAGGAATAGGGTGACGGACGCCCTCAGGTAGCCCGCCGGGTAGTTCACCACCGGCCCGATGTGGCCGTTGGGGATGATGCGAAGCTCCCCGTTGAGGTCCCGCAGCCGGGTCGCCCGCACGCCCACCTCCTCCACCACGCCGGCCTGTCC
>CAYQLT010000093.1:0-7902 GCA_964418425.1 uncultured Clostridia bacterium | reverse complement strand
ACCTGCAACGAAGCCGTCAGCCGCTTGATGATTTCCACCGCCCGTTGGGGCCCCAGGGCTTTTTCCAGAAGCTCGCGCGCATACTCGATGCCGCCCTGGCTGATGTACTGCTGGGCAAGCATCATCTCGTGAAACTCCTGCATCACCTTCTCCTGGTCTTCCGGCAACACCCGCCGCACGCTGGCGATCTCCAGGGTGAGCTGCTCGATCTCCTCCTCCCGGAGGTGCTTGAATACGTGGGAGGCGACCTCCGGGCCCAGCGTGATGAGAAGGATGGCGGCCTTCTGCTTGCCGCTCAGGGTGGCAGGAGAGCGGGTAGCCCGCGCGACCGCCATGCGCTACGCCTCCTCCAGCAACCAGGACCGCAGAAGCTGGGCAAACTCCTCGGGCCGGGCCCGTGCGAGCTGCTCGATGGCTTCCCGAAGCCGCCGCCGCTCCAGCTCCGCCGGGGCCGGGGCCTCCCGGGCGGCCTCTTCAGGCACCGTCGGCGGCACGGTGACGGCCACGCGGCGGACCTGGCGCATGCGCCGGCGGACCCACCACCATGCCACCAGCACCAAGACGGCCGCAAGGATCCACCAGGCCACACCCCGGACGGCCGGCTCTCGTCGCACGGCCAAAAGCTGCGCCTCCGAGATGGGGGGCGCAGCGATGCGGGCAAAGCGGATGCTCTCCACGGTCACCTGGTCCCCACGCTCGGGCTTGAGGCCCATGGCGGAGGCGACCAGCTGCTCGGCCCGCTGGCGCTCGACCGGGTCCAGGTCCGCGTCGGCCCACACTGCCACCGACAGGCGTTCAATCCCGCCCGGGGCCGTCACCACTCGCCGCTCCACCCGATTCACCTCGTAGTTGGTGACGGTCTCCACCCTCTGAAACTGGGTGGGGCCGGCAGGCAGGCCCGTGGGCTGGACGTAGCCGGGGACGTTGGAGCTGATGCCCGGCACCCCGGCCGGAGGCTGACCTTCTCCGGCAAAGCTCTCCTCGGTTCGCTGCTCGCTTCGGATGATCCCGCTTCGCCCGTTGACGACCGGCGAGAAGATCTCGTGGCGCTCCTCCCGGGTGTCGAAATTCAGTTCCGCCGTCACCCGGGCGACCACCCGTCCCTCTCCCCAGATCCGCTCCAGAGTGGCCTGCAGGCTGCGCTCCAGCTCCCGCTCGTAGGCCCGCTTGAGCTGAAGGCGCTCGGCCACGCCGACCCCGCCCGGCCCCTGGCCCTCGGGTGCAAGCAGGTCCGAGAGCACGTTGCCCCGGGCGTCCACCACCGTCACGTTTTCGGGCCGAAGGCCCTCCACGCTGTTGGCCACCAGATTGACGATCCCGCGGATCTGCTCCCGGCTCAGAGTCACGCCGGGCACCAAACTGAGCAGCACCGAGGCGGTGGCGGGGCGCTGTTCGGAGACGAACAGGCTGCGCTCGGGTATGACGATGTGGACCCTGGCGTCCGTAACGCCGTCCAGGCTGCGGATGGTCCGGGTAAGCTCGCCCTGCAGGGCCCAGTAATATCGGGCCCGCCGCTCGAAGTCTGTCAACCCCAGGTTCGTCTCCCGCAGCACCTCAAAACCCACTACGCTGTTTTTCGGGAGACCCTCCATGGCCAGGTCGAGCCGGAGCTGGTGAACCACCGACTCCGGTGCATATACCGCCCCGGCGGCCTCATCGACCCGAAAGCTCACGTTCCGCTGCCTTAAGGAGACCAGCACCGCCCGAAGGTCGTCGGACGAAAGCCCGGTGAAAACCGGTTGATATCGCGGCTCGCCGAGCCACAACGCAACGGCGACCAAGCCCCCCACCACCAACAGCAGGCCGCCGGCACTGGCAAGCCGCGCTCGGCGGCTCATGCCGGACCAGACGCCTCGGAGCTGCTGGAACAATTGCCGCAACAGCTGGCCCATAGACCCCGCTCACCTCGGTCCCAAAAGCGGCCCCCGACCGCCGGCCGTCACACCTGCATGCGGCTGATCTCCTGGTAGGCCTCGAGGAGCTTGTTGCGCACGGCGATGGTCAACTCCAAAGCCAATTGCGCCCGCTCAATGGCCAGCGCCACGCTGTGCAGGTCCGTGACCTCACCCCGGGCCAGAGCCTCGGCCTGCATCTGTGCCTCCACCTGCAGGCGGTTGACCTGCTGCAACGCCTCCTTGAGCACTTCGGCGAAGGGGCGGGGAGCGCCGGCTGCCTGGTCGGAGGCCGGCACAAGCCCCCCTGCCCCCCGCGCGGCGCCCTCAGGGAATCGAAGAGATGCACTCGGGATGGATGCCACCGCTTCGCCGCCACCCTTCCGGCCAGCGCACACCTTGCCAGCGCGGCCCGAGCAAGCCTCTTCTGCCGCAGAAGAGGTGGCCGGACCTGCGGCTACACCCGGATCAGTTCCAGCGCCTGCCGAGCCATGTCGCGACTTATGGCCATGGACGAGAGGTTTGCCTGGTACGCGCGGCTTGCGGCCAGCAGGTCCACCATCTCGGTCACCACATCCACGTTGGGGTACTCCACGTAGCCGTCCGGTCTGGCGTCGGGGTGCTCCGGGTCGTACACCAGCCGGGGCGGCCCGGGATCCTCCACGATGGCCACCACTTCGACCCCGCCCCCCGGAGCCGCCAGAGCACCGGCAGCGGCGGCCAGAGGTCGGGTGAACCCCGCCATCCTGGCGCCCGCTGTGGCGGTCGCCGGCAGCCCTGCGGCCACCGCCCATGGCCACGACAGCTCACGGGAGGCGAAGACAGGCATCTGGCGACGATACGGACCGCCTCGGGCCGAGCGCGTGGACCAGGCGTTGGCCAGGTTGTTGGCGATGACGTCCATGCGAAGCCGTTCGGCCGTCAGGCCCGAGGCGCTGATATCTAGAGAAGGCAAGAAAGCCACGGCTCACCGCCCCCCCACTTCCATCACCGGCGGCCTTCGGAGATGGCCGCTCGAAGCGCACCCATGCGGGAGGCCATCACCCGGGTGAGCGCTTGATAAAACAGGGCGTTTTTGGCCAACGCGGTCATCTCCCGCTCCAGATCCACGTTGCTGCGGTCGTTGCGAACCACGCTGGTCCCGTCGCGCACCAGGGCGGGCGCAACCGGAGGCCTCTCCGGAGCTCCCAGGTGGCGGGGATGGGTGCGAGCCAGCGGCAACACCCGGGCCTGCTCCCGCCGGTGGCGCTGTGCGAGGATCTCCTCGTAGACCACCTCGAACCGGCGGTACCCGGGCGTCTCCACGTTGGCCAGGTTGTGGGCGATAGCCCGCTGCCGCAACGCGGCTGCCTGCAAGGCGCCCTCCAGCGAGGCCTCGGTCCGCCCCCACATCAGCCCTGCCTGCTCCAAAGCCGTCACGCCCTTCGGGTCAAAACCGTCACTCCTCGGGGTCGCCCCCTGCCGGGGATCGCTCCCGTACCCATATCGACCCGCCCAAGCGCCCCACTCAACCGGTCGGCGCAAGACCACCCGGCCGGTCTCCTGGCCGGCCATGCACCGGGCCGTCGCGGCCGTCGCAACCCCGGCCCAAGGTAAAAATGTCGGTTTATGTCACTGCGTGAGGTACGCCACATAAACCGTAACTCCTGCCACCAGATGCGCCTTTTCCCTATATCCGAATTATCAGACAGTTCATTTCCCGCACAGGCCCTTGGCGCGTCGTTCCGGGATGGGCACCTACACAGAGGCTACAGGATGTAACGGGAAAGGTCCCGATCCTCCACGATCTCGCTCAGGCGCTCCCGGACGTAGTTGCCATCGATCACCTTGCGGCGGCCGCGCCAGTCCGGCGCATGGAAGGACAGCTCTTCCAGCACCTTCTCCATCAGGGTTTGCAGGCGCCGCGCCCCGATGTTCTCCGTCTGTTGGTTCACGATTTCTGCCAGCCGGGCGATTTCGTCCAGGGCGTCGTCGGTGAACTCCACCTCCACCCCCTCGGTGGCCAGGAGTTCACGGTACTGGCGCGTCAGCGAGTTGGCAGGCTCTGTCAGAATCCGCCGCAGATCGGTGCGCGACAGCGGCTGCAGCTCCACCCGGATGGGGAAGCGCCCCTGAAGCTCCGGGATGAGATCCGAGGGCCGGGAGACGTGAAACGCACCGGCGGCGATGAAGAGGATGTGGGTGGTACGCACGGGACCGTACTTGGTCATCACCGTCGAGCCCTCCACGATGGGCAGGATGTCCCGCTGAACCCCCTCCCGGGAGACGTCGGGCCCCACGCCCCGCTCACGGCCGGCGATCTTGTCGATCTCGTCGATGAAGACGATCCCGGACTGTTCCACCCGGCGGATGGCCTCCGCCGTCACCTCATCCATGTCGATCACCTTTTGCGCTTCTTCCAGCGCCAGAATGCGCCGGGCCTCCGCGACGGTCACCCGGCGGTGGCGCTTGCGGCGGGGCAAGAGGTGCCCGAAGACGTCCTGGAGGTTGATCCCCAGTTCACCCACACCCTGCCCGGAGAACACCTCCACCATGGGAACCTGGCGCTCCTCGACCTCCACCTCCACCATCTGGTCTTCCAGTTCACCGGCTGCCAGCCGACGGCGAAGCTCCTCCCGCCGCGCCCGCGCTTCGGCCAGCCGTCCGTCGAGGTCCCCGCTCTCCTCCGTCTGGCCTCCCGCCATCCCCAACAGGGCGGCCAGCGGGTGAAGACTTCGCTCCCGGCGCGGCAGGGGCGCCATCAGGTCCAGCAACCGCTCCTCCACGGCCGGGGCGACCTGGTCTTTCACCCTGTCCATGTGTTCCTGGCGCACCATCCGGACCGCCGCCTCCGCCAGGTCCCGGATGATGGAGTCCACGTCGCGCCCCACGTAGCCCACCTCGGTGAACTTGGTGGCCTCCACCTTGATGAAAGGTGCATCCACCAGGCGGGCCAGGCGCCGGGCGATCTCGGTCTTGCCCACCCCGGTCGGTCCGATCATGAGGATGTTTTTGGGCGTCACCTCATCGCGCAGCTCCGGCGGCAGCTTCTGGCGGCGGTAGCGGTTGCGAAGGGCCACCGCCACCGCCCGTTTGGCGGCCTGCTGGCCGACGATATAGCGATCCAGCTCCGCCACGATGCGCGCCGGGGTCAGCTCCTCCACGGCAATACCCACCGCTTTCACCACCCCGCAAGCATCCGGGCCGGGCCTAAAGCTCCTCCACGGTGATGGCGTCGTTGGTGAAAACGTCGATCTCGGCGGCGATGCGCAGCGCCTCCCGGACGATCGCGGCCGGCTCCATGGCAGTGTGCCGCAAAAGAGCCCGGGCGGCCGCCAGCGCCACCGGTCCCCCGGAGCCGATGGCCGCCACCCCGTCGTCGGGTTCGACGATCTCGCCGCTTCCGGACAACACCAACAGGTGGGTGCCGTCGGCCACCAGCAGCAATGCCTCCAGGCGGCGCAACACCCGATCCGTGCGCCAGTCACGGGCCAGCTCCGCGGCGGCCCGGGTCAGGCTGGCCCCGTGGGCTTCCAACTTGGCCTCGAAACGCTCAAGCAAAGTCAGGCCGTCGGCGGCAGAGCCCGCAAACCCGGCCAGCACCCTCCCCTGCAGCAGCCGGCGCACCTTGCGCGCCGTCTGCTTGATGACCGTTCGGTCGCCCACGGTGACCTGCCCGTCGGAGCCCACGGCGGCCCGTCCGCCTCGCACCACGCCCACCACCGTCGTGGCTCGCCAGCTCACGTCCGCAGGGCACCGGAGCCTGCCAGTTCCCACAACCCGACCTCCTCGATCCAGCGCTCCAGGCGTTGCAAAGCTCGCTCCGCCAGCGCCAGACGTCGCTCCCGCTTGGAGCGGGGCGCCGAAGGCAGCGGCGGCAGCAACCCGAATGCGGCGTTCATCGGCTGAAAGTCCTCGGGGTTCGCCGTGGTGACGTACTGGAGGATGGCACCCATCATGGTCTCGGGCGGAAGGGTCAGGGGGGCCATTCCTCGCAGCAGCCGCGCGGCATTGATGCCCGCCAGCAGGCCGCTGGCTGCGGACTCGACGTACCCTTCCACCCCCACGATGAGCCCGGCCAGCAGCACCTCCGGGGCCTGGCGCAGCTGGCCCGTGGGCAGCAGAAGCCGGGGGGAGTTGACGAAGGTGTTGCGGTGCATCACCCCAAACCGCACGAATTCGGCCTTCTCGAACCCCGGGATCATCCGGAAGATCCGGGCCTGCTCGCCCCAGCGCAGCCGGGTCTGGAACCCCACCAGGTTGAGCAGCCGGCCTTCGCGGTCCTCCTTGCGCAGCTGAACCACCGCGTAGGGCCGCCGCCCTGTGGTCGGATCCACCAGCCCCACCGGGCGCATGGGCCCGAAGCGGAGGGTGTCCACCCCCCGGCGCGCCAGCTCCTCGACGGGGACGCACCCTTCGAAGAACTTCCGTTCATCGGGCAGGTGCCCCTGGTGCGCCTCGGCCCCGGCCAGGGCCTGCACGAAGGCCTCGTACTGCTCCCGGTCCATGGGAAAGTTGAGGTAGTCCGGCGTCCCCTTGCCGTAGCGGCTGGCCCAAAACCCCCGGGTGAGGTCCAGGGATTCGGCGGTCACGATGGGGGCGGCAGCATCGTAGAAGTAGAGGTACTCCGACCCGGTCAGCTCCGCCAGGCTGGCCGCCATGGCCGAGGAGGTGAGCGGGCCCGTGGCCACCACGGTGATCCCCCGGCGGGGAACCTCCCGCACCTCCTCCCGCACCACCTCGACGAGGGGGTGGGCTTGCAGGCGACGGGTCAGCTCCCCGCTGAAGCGCTCCCGATCCACTCCCAGCGCCGCGCCTGCGGGAACGGCGGCGTGGTCGGCGGCCTGGAGCACCACGGAACCAAGCCGACGCATCTCCTCTTTGAGCAACCCCGCCGCGGTGTCAAGGCCTGCGCCACCCAGCGAGTTGCTGCAGACCAGCTCCCCGAGGAGCCCGGTGCGGTGCACGGGGGTCATGCGGTGGGGGCGCATCTCATACAGCCGCACGGCCACGCCCAGGCGTGCCGCCTGCCACGCCGCCTCGGTGCCCGCAAGCCCTCCGCCCACCACGGTGAGCACAGGAGGGTCACCCATCGCCGGCCACTCCCCGCAGCCCCTGGGGGGCGGCGGACACAGCCACCACCGGCCGAACCCCGGAGGCCTGCTCCATCATGAGCTGCCGGGGTCGTCGCGCCCCGGCCCGCCCACCGGCAGCGGGGCCGCTTGGGGTTCCTCGGTCTCCACGTAGTCGCACGGGCCTCCGTCGCCCCCGGGGACGCCTCGCTTCAGCGATCCCGAGCAGACCACCTGCTCACCCCGCCGGCTGCGACGTACCACCAGCGGCCGCCCACAGCGGGGGCAGTTGCGGCCCACCGGCTTTTGCCACAGCACGAAATCGCACTCGGGGTAGCGGGCGCACCCGTAGAAGCTGCGGCCCCTTCGGGTTCGCCGCTGCACCAGGTTTGCCCCGCAACGCGGGCATCGGGCCTCCACGGTCTTCAACAGAGGTCGGGTCGCCTTGCATTCGGGGTAGCCGGTACAGGCCAGAAACTGCCCGTAACGACCCCACTTGATGGCCATGGGGCGACCGCAGCGTTCGCAGCGCTCCGCCGTGGTCTCCTCCTGCACGCTCACCCGTTCCACCCGGGCCATGACCTGCTGCACCCGCTGCTCGAAGGGGGGGTAAAAGCGTGCCAGCACCTGGTTCCACAGGGCCTTGCCCGCCTCCACGTCGTCCAGCTCTGACTCGAGCCGGGCTGTGAACTCCACATCCATGACGTCCGGGAAGTGTTCCTTGAGCAGCCTCACCACCGCTCGGCCAAGCGGCGTTGGCACCAGCTGACGCCCCTGGCGCTGGCAGTAGCGGCGCTCCAGCAGGGTCTCGATGGTGGGGGCGTAGGTGCTGGGACGTCCGATGCCCAGCTCCTCCATGGTCTTGACCAGGCTGGCGTCGTTAAAACGGGGTGGTGGCTGGGTGAAGTGCTGCCCGGCGTGCACGTCAATGAGATGCAGCCGGTCGCCTTCCGCCAGGG
>CAYQLT010000092.1:0-8195 GCA_964418425.1 uncultured Clostridia bacterium | reverse complement strand
GCAATCGGACGGCGGTGTGGTGCAGGGGATGGGGCTGGCCCTCATGGAGGACACCGTCATCGACGGCGGGCTCTTCCGCAACCCCAACCTGGCCACCTACATCATCCCGTCGGCGGCCGACGCGCCGGAGATCGAGACCCGGATCGTGGAGGTACCCGAGGAGACGGGGCCCCTGGGCGTCAAGGGCCTGGGGGAGGTACCCATCGTGCCTACGGCCCCTGCCATCTTCAACGCGATCCACGACGCGGTGGGCGTGCGGCTGCTGCGGGCCCCGGCCACCCCCGAACGGGTGTACGAGGCCATGGAGCGGCGCCGCCAGGGGTTGGGGCCGGCAGACGATACGCCCGAGCTTCGGGCCCGGCTGCAGGCGGCCTGCCGGGCCGGGCTTCAGGCGGAGATCCGGCAGGTCTCGGGAGAGGGGTATGCGAGTCCCGCCGGGCCCGAGGACGGCTCGTGAAGCAGGGTGGGGGTGGCGCGGGTGGTGTTGCGTCTGAGGGTCAACGGCCGGCCGGTGGCGGTACAGACCCGGCCTACCGATTCCCTTCTGGAGGTGCTGCGGGAGCGGCTGGGACTGGTGGGCACCAAGGAGTCGTGCGGCAAGGGTGAGTGCGGCGCCTGTACCGTGGTGATGAACGGCCGCACGGTCAATGCCTGCCTGGTGATGGCGGCGCAGGCGGAGGGCGCGCAGGTGCTCACCGTGGAGGGCCTGAGCGGTCCCGGCGGGCGGTTGCACCCGGTGCAGCAGGCCTTCGTGGAGGCGGGGGCGGTGCAGTGCGGCTACTGCATGCCCGGCATGGTGGTCAGCGCCTGGGCTCTTTTGCAGAAAAACCCGCATCCCACGCCCGAGGCGATCCGGGAGGGCCTGGAGGGTAACCTGTGTCGGTGCACCGGCTACCAGAAGGTGTTCGAGGCCGTGGAGCTGGCCGCCCGGCGGCTCGCGGGCGGGGAGGCCGGCGGATGAGTGCGCCCTGCGAACTCTGGCGCACCCTGGCCCGGGCCGCCCGGGAAGGTCGGCCGGCCTGCCGGCTGGCCTGCATCGATCCGGTGGGCGGCGACGGCAGCGTCCCCGGAACCTTTGCCGTGGTGGTGGGCTCGCCAGAGGCAGGGGAGCAGTGGTTGTTCGCGGGCGTCGAGACCTCCGGCGAGCCCGGGGCCGCGGGGTCCCGGGAGACCTGGCGGGCTGGCAGCGAGGGGGCCGCCCGCAGGGCCATGGGGGATGGAAGGCTGCACCTGGAGGTGGCCGGGGATCCGCCGGTTCGCCTGGTGGCCGATCCCGTCTTGCCGCCTCCCCGGCTGGTGCTGGCCGGCGCCGGGCACGTGGCGGCGGCCGTGGCGCCGCTGGCTCGAACGGTGGGCTTTGAGGTGACGGTGGTGGACGACCGTCCCGAGATGGCCGACCCGGCGCGGTTTTCCGGGGCGCAGGTGGTCCTGGGAGACCCGGTCAAGGCGACGGCCGAGGCGGCGGTGGGGCCTGCCACGTTTGTGGTGGTGGCGACCCGAAGCCACGAGCTGGACCGGGCGGTTCTGCGGGCCCTGGTCGGGCGTCCCCTGGCGTATCTGGGCGTGCTGGCAAGCCGCCAGCGGGCCCAGCGGTTGCGTCAGGAGCTGGGGCTGGACGGTGAGGGCGGACCCCCAGGGGGGCCGTCCGCTCCGGGGGCCGGCCGGCTGCGGGGTCCGGTGGGTCTGGATCTGGGGGCCGAGACGCCGGCGGAGATCGCGGTGGCCATCGTGGCCGAGCTGGTGGCCGTGCGCCGAGGGGCTCGCATCCTGGGTGCGGGCGCCGACGAGCCGACGCAGCCGGGCTTGCGACCGGGCGGGGGCGTGGCGGCGGGGGATCCGGAGAGCTCGCAGGTGTGGTCGGCCATGGCCCGGTGGCTGGAGGAGGCTCAACCCTGCGCGCTGGCGACGGTGGTGGCGGTTTCGGGAAGCGCGCCGCGGCGGCCCGGTGCGCGGATGCTGGTGCGGGCCGACCGCCGGTTCGTCGGGAGCGTGGGCGGCGGCCGCTGGGAGGCCGAGGTGCTGCGGCGGTGCCTGCAGTCCATGGCCTCGGGCCGGGCGCAGGTCCTGCGGGCGGAGTACGACGATGCCAGCGACGCCCTGTGCGGTGGGGCCGCGGAGGTGCTCATCGAACCGGTCCTGCCGGTGGCGCCGGGCCAGGCCGCCGCCCTGCTATCCGGCACCCCGGCCGCAGCGGGTGGGGGGTGAGGGATGTGGCCAACCTCGCGGTGGAGCTTCTGGGCCTGCGCTTTCGCAATCCCATCATCCCGGCCGCCGGCCCCAACGTCGGCACGGGCGAGCAGCTGCGCCGCGCCGCGGAAGGCGGAGCGGGGGGGCTTTTGGCCAAGACGGTCTCGGTGCGGGCGGCGGATGTACCCCGGCCGGACATGGTGCGCTTCGGGCGGCTTGGCATGCTCAACACCGAGCTTTGGACCGAGCTGAGCCTGGAGGACTGGCTGGAGCGGGAGTATGACATCGCCCTGCAGGCCGCCCGCCGCCACGGGATCCCCCTTTTGGCCTCCATGGGCTATACACCCGACGAACTTCGCTACATCGGACCCCTGGTGGAGGCCAAAGGCGTGGATGCCATCGAGTTCAGCATCCACTACCTGGACCCGGCCCGGCTGGTGGAGACGGCCCGGGCGCTGAGGGAGTCGGTGCGCATCCCCATCATCGCCAAGCTGAGCCCCCACAAGGGGGATCTGGGGGAGCTGGCCGCGGCCATCGAGCCCTACGTGGACGCGTTTTGCTGCATCAACAGCTACGGGCCTGCGCTGTTGGTCAACGTGGAGCGGGCCGAGCCGACGTTGGGCAGCGAGCTGGGCTACGGGTGGCTATCGGGGCCGCCGCTTCGGCCGCTGGCCATCCGCAGCGTGTTTGAGGTCGCCCGCCGGGTGCGAAAGCCTGTCATCGGGGTGGGCGGGATCACCACCGCCCGGGACGTCATCGAGTTTTTCATGGCCGGCGCGTCGCTGGTGGAGGTGTGCACGGTCATCCTCTACCGGGGGCAGGGGTACTTCGCCCGCCTGGCCCGAGGGGTGAACGACTGGCTGGATGCGCACGGCTATCGGGACATCGCCGAGGTGCAGGGGCTTTACCTGAAGCGACTGGGGCTTGTGCGCTAGGGGGTGCGCGGGTGGCGGAGCTGGGCGTGAGCGTTGCGGGCTTGCGTTTTTCCCACCCGGTTCTGGCCGGCCCGGGGCCGGGCACCGACGGGGCGCAGGCCATCGAGGCCGCCCTGGAGGGCGGGGCGGCCGGGGTGGTGACCCGCACCATTTTTGCCCGGCCGGCCCCGCCGCCCCCCGAACCCTCCCTGGTTCCCTACGGCAGCGACGGGCTTTTGAGCGCGCAGGCCGGCTCGCCGCTCCCGCTGGAGGCGTGGCTACGCCGGGAGCTTCCGAGGGCCGCGCAGGCGGCGCGCCGCCACGGGGCGCCCCTCATCGCCAGCCTGGCGGGCTCGCCCGAGGAGGTTCGGCAGGCGGGCCGAGAGCTTGTGGCCGCGGGGGCGCAGGCGCTGGAGCTCTCCACGTTCTTCCTGGAGTGGCCGCAGGCGGCGGAGGCAGCCAGGGAGCTTCGGGCCGCGGTGGAGGTGCCGATTTGGGCCAAGCTCTCCCTCACCCACGGCGAGGATGTGGCGGAGCGGGCGCGGACGCTGGAGCCGTACGTGGACGCGTTCACCTGCATGGCGGGCTTCGGCCCGGTGCTGGACCTGGACGTGGAGGCGGGCGGGAAGCCCCGGCTGGGGGGGACCTGGGGCTACGGCTGGTTGAGCGGGGCTCCCGTGCACCCCATTGCCGCCCGAACGGTGTTCGAGGTCGCCCGCCGGGTGCGCCGGCCCGTGATCGCGTCGGGCGGGGCCATGACGGCCCGGGACGTGGTGGAGTTCCTCGAGGTGGGCGCCAGCCTGGTGCAGGTGACCGCCGCCGTCCTGCTGCGGGGGCCGGGGGTGCTCGGGGAGCTTGCGCGCGGGCTTTCCGAGTGGCTCGACGGGAATGGGCGGCACTCCGTGCAGGAGGTGTGCGGGCTGTACGTGAAGCGCTTCGGGCACGGGCAACGGGTGGTCACCGTGGCCGAGGAGGCCCCGCGGCTTTTGGAGGAGCGGTGCGTGCGCTGCAGCGTATGCGAGACCGTCTGCTTTTACGACGCGCTGGTGGCCCCACGCCGGCAGCTTCCCGTCATCGACCCGGCCCGGTGCTTCCAGTGCGGGCTTTGTGTGTCGGTCTGCCCCACCGATGCGCTGCTCTTCCGGCCCCGAGAGGCGGTCACCATGCTGCCGCCGCCGTAAACGGGCGCCGGCGCAGGCAGACGGCGAGGCCTGGCGCTGTAAGGTCGCCTCTGCCGCTGCCCCTGCGCCGTGGCAAAGAGGGGCGCAGCGCGGCCTGCGAGGGTTGGGTGGGCGATTTTTTCGTTGGGAAGAGGGATGGTGGAGGGATCCCATGACCCTGCTGGTGGGCCCCGCCACGGTGATCACCTTTAGCGCCGGGCGGCCGGTGGTGGAGCAGGGGGGCGTCCTGATCGAAGGGGATCGTGTGGGCGCGGTGGGACCGTATGAGGAGCTTCGGGACGCTCACCCGGGCGCCCGGGTTGTGGATGCAGGCGGGGGCGTGGTGATCCCCGGGCTCACCAACGCGCACATGCACCTGTACGGGCTGTTCGCCCGGGGATTCGACTTCGGGCCGCCTCCCCCGAGGAGTTTCCGCCAGGTGCTGGAGCGGGTGTGGTGGCGCCTGGATCGGGCCCTCACCCGGGAGGCGGTGCGACTTTGCGCCCTCTACGGGCTCGCCGACTGCCTGCGTTGCGGCGTGACCGCGGTCAATGACCACCACGCCAGCCCCGGCGCGATACCGGGGATCCTGGACGAGATCGCGGGGGCGGCGACCACCCTGGGGGTGCGCGTCTGCCTGGCTTACGAGGTGACGGACCGCCACGGCCCCGAAGGGGCCCGGGCGGGCATCGACGAAAACGTGCGGTTCATCGAGGCGGCCGCCTCCGCCGGACCGCTGGTGGCGGCCCGCTTCGGCTTGCACGCCAGCTTCACCCTGTCCGACGAGACGTTGCAGGCCTGCCGCAGGGCCGCCGAGGGGCTGGGCGGGCGGTTTCCGGGCTTCCACGTGCATCTGGCCGAAGGCCCCGAGGATCCGGCGGACAGCCTGCTGCGCAGCGGGCGGCGCACCGTGCACCGCCTGGCGGCGGCCGGCATCCTGGGCCCCCGGACCTTCGCCGCGCACGCCGTCCACCTCGACGCCGAAGAGGTGGCGCTTCTTTCAGCCACAGGTACCGTCGTCACCCACCAACCCCACTCCAACATGGCCAACGCGGTAGGCTGGGCCCGGATCCTGGCCATGCGGGAGCGGGGCGTGCGGGTGGCGCTGGGCACGGACGGGTACACCTGCGACATGCTGGAGACGTTGCGCACGGCGGCCGCGCTGCACAGCCACAGCACCGCCACCCCGTCCGCGGGCGTGGCGGACTTCACGGACATCCTGCTGCGGGCGAACCCCTCGCTGCTCGGCGAGCTGTGGGGCGTGTCCCTGGGGCGGCTTGAGCCGGGGGCGGCGGCCGACCTGGTGGTAAGCTCGTATCGCCCCCCGACGCCCCTGACAGCGGAGAACGCCGCCTTTCACCTCTTTTACGGCATGTCGGTCGCCCACGTGGAGTCGGTGGTGGTGGCCGGGCTGCCGGTGATGGAAAACCGGCGCATCGTCGGCATCGATGAGGCGGAACTGGCTCGGGAAGCCCGGCGGGTCGCCTCCGCGGTCTGGGCGAGGATCGAGGCGGGCGGGTGAGGGCGCCTCCCGCCATGGCGGTGGCCCGACGGGGCGGGGCAGGGCCGCCGGGACGGCGCGGGGCGCTCGGGCGAGGTTTTGCGGGTACGGGAGCGAAGGGAATTGGGAAGGAACGGAACAGGCCCCTCGGGGCTGGGCGAGCGCGTGCGGCAGAGGCGGCAGCAGCTGGGGCTCAGCCTGCAGGAACTGGCGGAGCGGACCGCCCTGACCGCAAGCTTCCTCAGCCAGGTGGAGCGAGGGGTGACGGAACCATCCATCTCCTCCCTGCGGCGGATCGCCCAGGCGATGGGCGTCCCGGTCTTTTACTTCCTGCTGGAGGAGGGGACGCCGGCTCCGGTGGTGCGCCGGGACCGGCGCCGGGTGCTGAAGCTGCCCGGCGGGGAGGCCCGCTGGGAACTGCTCTCCCCTCCGGATCCCCACCTTCAGCTGGAGGTGGTGCTGACCCGGCTTCCCCCGGGCGAGGCGTCGGGGGACGAGTTCACCACCCACCCGGGCGAGGAGTGCTTTGTGGTGCTGGAAGGCGAGATGGAGATCGCGGTGGCGGACGAGGTGTACCGGTTGAGCGAGGGGGACGCCATCCACATCCGCTCCTCCATCCCCCACTGGATCCGCAATCCGGGGCAGCGGGAGCTGGTGGTGTTGGCGGCCATCACCCCGCCTCTGTTTTAAGCCGACCGCGGGCCAGCTCTGCGGGGCTTTCCCCGGCAAGGCCGGGGTGGTGCGGGAAAGGGGGACCCAGGGCCGCAGATGGGCTGGGTGGTACAGGGCGGCACGGTGGTGACCGCGTGCGGCTTGTTTCGTGCCGACGTGCGTGTGGAGGGCGAGCAGGTCGAGGCGGTGGGGCGAGCCGTTCGCCAGCCCGGGGACCGGGTGCTGGACGCTGGCGGCTGCTACGTCCTTCCGGGCGGGGTCGACCCCCACACCCACATCGAGATGCCAGCGGGGGACGGCTCCTACAACGCGGACACCTGGTACACCGGTACGGTTGCGGCGGCCTGGGGTGGCACCACCACGGTCATCGACATGATCACCCCCCAGCGCGGCGGAACCCTGGCGGACGCCCTCGAGGATTGGCGACGCCGGGCGGCGGCCGGAGCGGTGGTGGACTACGGGTTTCACATGGGGATCATCTCCGCCACCCCGTCCGTGCTGGACGAGATCCCCGAGATGGTGCGGGCGGGGGTCCCTACCTTCAAGCTCTACCTCGCCTACCGCAGCCGAGGGCTGATGCTGGAGGATGGGGACGTGCTGCGGGTGCTGCGGGCGGTGGCGCAGGCCGGCGGTATGGCCCTGGTGCACGCCGAGAACGGCGACGTCATCGACCAGCTGGTCGCCGAAGCCGTCGCCCGCGGGGAGACCGCGCCCCGCTACCATGCCACCACCCGGCCGGCCGCAGCGGAGGCGGAGGCGACCGCCCGAGCGTGCCGCCTGGCCGAGATCGCGGGCGCGCCCCTGTACGTGGTTCACGTGACGTGTCGGGAAAGCCTGGAGGAGATCCTTCGGGCGCGAGGACGGGGACAAAGGGTGTGGGCCGAGACCTGCACCCACTACCTCCTGTTCACCGAGTCGGACCTGGATCGGCCGGGTTTCGCCGGCGCGGCCTGGGTGCTGTCGCCACCCCTGCGCGCCGAGGCGGACCGGGAGGCCCTCTGGCAGGCCCTTGCCCGGGGGGAGCTTCAGGTGGTGGCCAGCGACCACTGCCCGTGGACCGTGACCCACAAGCAGCGGGGCCGGGAGCGCTTCGACCTCATACCCAACGGAGCGCCGGGCGTGGAGGAGAGGTTGCCCTTCGTTTACACTTACGGGGTGCTGGCGGGGCGGCTTTCCCTGGAGGCCATGGTGGCCCGGCTGAGCACCGAGCCGGCGCGCCGGTTCGGGCTGTACCCCCGAAAAGGCACGGTGGCGCCCGGGTGCGACGCGGACCTGGTGGTCTGGGATCCGGCTCCCCAGCGCACGTGGTCGGCGGCGGCGCACCACTGCGGCGCCGATCTGACCCCATACGAGGGGATGCAGGTGCAGGGGACGGTGCGCCACGTGCTGGTCCGGGGTAGGCCGGTGGTGCGGGACGGGGCATTTGCCGGCCAGGCGGGGTACGGCGCGTTTGTGGCTCGTCAGGGCGAGCGGCCCTGAAATCACGTGGGGCGCTGCCGGCGGGTGGAGCGAGGCAGACCACGCCGGGGTACGGGACTGGCAGGCCACGCCGGGGCACGGGACGCCAGGCGGAGGGTGTGGGACGGACAGAGGAGGTGCGCACTGTGCTGGACTGGCAGTCGAGGGGTCGGCTCATGGACAACATCCTGGATACGGCCGGCTACACCCCCATGGTGCGGCTGCGCCGGGTGACCGAGGGCATCCATGCGACCGTTGCGGTGAAGCTGGAGTACTTCAGCCCGTCGGGCAGCCTCAAGGACC
>CAYQLT010000091.1:0-8336 GCA_964418425.1 uncultured Clostridia bacterium | reverse complement strand
GGGATGGCGGGCCGGGAGGCCGGCGGGGGCGGCCCCCTTCTCGAGTGCGAGGGCATCGAGCGCAGCTTCGGGGGCCTCAAGGCCCTCGACGGCGTGAGCCTGCGTGTCCACCCCGGCGAGATCGTGGGCCTCATCGGGCCCAACGGCAGCGGCAAGACCACCCTGGTCAACGTGGTGACGGGCTTTTACCGGCCCCAGCGCGGGCGGGTGCTCTTCGCCGGCCGGGACGTCACGGGGCTTCGTCCCCACGTCATCGCCCGCCTGGGCGTTGCCCGCACCTTTCAAAACCTCGCCCTGTTCAGCGCCATGAGCGTGCTGGACAACGTCCTGCTGGGGCGCCACGTCCACATGCGCTCGGGAGTGCTCAGTTCCGTCCTGTACTGGTGGTGGGGGCTTGCCGAGGAGGTGCGCCACCGCCGGGCCGTGGAGGAGATCCTGGATTTGCTGCAACTGGAGGCGGTGCGGCATGAACCCGTGGACCTGCTCCCCCTGGGACTGCGCCGGCGGGTCGAGCTGGCGCGGGCTTTGGCGGCCCGCCCCCGGCTTTTGATCCTCGACGAGCCCATGGCGGGCATGAACCAGGAGGAAAAGGAGTACATGGCCCGCTTCGTGCTGGACGCCCGGGATGAGCTTGGGGTCTCGGTGCTGCTCATCGAGCACCACATGGACGTGGTGGTGGACATCTGCGACCGCCTCACCGTGCTGGACCACGGGGTGCCCATCGCCGTGGGAAGCCCGGAGCAGGTGGTTCGGGATCCGGTTGTCATCCAGGCGTACCTCGGGGCGGCCCGGACCTGAGCGGTCAACAGCCGAGGCCCATCGGCGACGGCCCAGGGCGAGCCCCGGGGACGGCAGGATGACCCGGGGGCAACTCGGGCTGTCGCCAGTACGCCCGGCCCCGCCGGGAGGGGAACCCATGCCATGGTCGTGACGCAAAGCGCATCGGGCCGGCTGAGCCAGCGGGCCGTCGCGCAGTCGTGGGCGGCGCATGACCTGGCTGCGACCACGCTGCCGGCGCTTTTGATGGAAAACGCCCGCTTGCATCCCCGGCAGGTCGCGATGCGGGAGAAGGATCTGGGCATCTGGCAGGAGTTCACCTGGGCGTCGTACGCCCGCCACGTGGCCGAGATGGCGGCGGGGCTGGCCGCTTCGGGGTTCCGCGAGGGCGAAGCCCTGCTGGTGATGGGGGATAACCGCCCCCGCATCTATTTCGGGATGCTGGCCGCGCAGCTGTTGCGGGGCATCCCCTGCCCCGTCTACCCCGACGCCATCCCCGACGAGGTCGCCTACGTGGCGCAGGAGGTGCAGGCCCGCTTCGCGCTGGCCGAAGACCAGGAGCAGGTGGACAAGTTTCTCGGTCTTGCCCGTCACGGGGTCCACCTGGAGCACATCCTCTACGACGACCCGAGGGGCCTGGCCCGCTACGACGAGCCGGGGCTTGTGAGCGCCGACGAGCTTGAGCGGCAGGGCCAAGGCTATCTGCAGGAAAACCCCGATTTCGCCCAACGCCAGGCGCAGGCCGTCACCCCCGACGACGTGGCCGTGCTGCTTTACTCCTCGGGCACGACCGGCCACCCCAAGGGGGTGCCCCTTCGCCATCGGCACGTGCTCTCGGCGGTACGAAACGCCCTGCAGGCCGGCTACTTCGGGCCGGAAGAAGAGGTGGTCGCCTACCTCCCCGTCGCCTGGGTGGGCGACTTCATCTTCTCGGTGGCGGCCGCATTGGCCCTTCGGTTCACCGTCAACATCCCCGAGCGCCAGGAGACCGTCCTGCGGGACCTTCGGGAGATCGGGCCCACGCTTTACTTCGCGCCGCCCCGCAGCTGGGATCACATGCTCACCCACATCCAGGTGGGCATGCAGGAATCCAGCCGGCTCAAGCGGTGGCTTTTCCAGCTCTTCATGCCCCTGGCCGTGCGGGCCGAGCGGGAGACGCTGAAGGGCCGCCGACCACAGGGGGAAGGCGGGCCGCGGGCTCGGGCCGGCGCAAGACCGTGGCAGCGCCTCGCCCGGGCGGCCGGAGAGTTGCTCGTCTACGGCCCCATCAAAGACCACCTGGGCCTCAGCCGCGTTCGCCACGCCTACACGGCCGGCGAGGCCATCGGGGAGGAGACGTTCGTCTTTTTCCGGGCTTTGGGGGTGAACCTCAAGCAGTTTTACGGGCAGACGGAAAACAGCGCGCTCACCGCCGCGCAGGCGAACCACGAGGTGAAGCTGCGCTCGGTGGGGCGGCCCCTGCCGGGCGTTGAGGTGCGAGTCGCTGCGTCCGGTGAGATTCTGCTGCGCTCCGACAGCCTGTTCGACGGCTACTTCCGCAAGGAGGAGGCGACCGCCCGGGCCTTCGAGGATGGGTGGTTTCGAACCGGCGACGCGGGCTACTTCGACGAGGACGGACACCTGGTCATCCTGGGACGGGCCGAGGAGGTGGCCACCACCGCCTCGGGGGTGCGCTTCGTGCCCCAGTACGTGGAAAACCAGCTCAAGTTCAGCCCTTACGTGAAGGAGGCGGCCGTGCTGGGCGGCGGGCGGCCGTACCTGGCCGCGATGGTCTGCATCGACCTGGAGGCGGTGGGCCACTGGGCCGAGCTGCGGGGCATCCCCTACACCTCCTATGCGGATCTCTCCCAGAAGCCGCAGGTGTACGAACTGGTGGCAGGCGTGATCCGGGCGCTCAATGCGGAGCTGCCGGAGGGGCTCCAGATCCGGCGGTTCGTCAACTTGCACAAGGAGTTCGACCCCGACGACGGCGAGCTGACGCGCACCCGCAAGCTGCGGCGGCGGGTCATCGAGGAGCGTTACCGGGAGGTCATCGAGGCGCTGTACGGCGGGCGGCCGGAGGTGACGGTGGCCGCCACGGTGGTGTACGAGGACGGGCGGGTGGGCGTCATCGAGCGGGTGCTGCGGGTCGCCGAGGTGGAGGCGAGCCATGCTCTTCCTCGCTGAGCTGGCCCTAAACGGCGCCGCGGTGGGGCTCATGTACGCGCTGGTGGCGTTGGGCATCGTGCTCATCTACAAGTCCTCGGGCGTGGTCAACCTCGCCCAGGGAGCGTTTGTGATGGCGGGCGCGTACGTGGCCTGGGCGGTGGGCTCGGTACCCGGGATAGGGTTTGCCGGCGGCCTGGCGGCGGCGGCCGTGGGGATGTTCGCGCTGGGGTGGCTCGTGGAGCGGCTCGCCCTGCGCCGGATGATCGGGCAGCCCGTCATCATGCTGCTGATGCTGACGCTGGGGCTGGAGGTGACGCTGCGGGGGCTCTTCCCGGGGCTGTGGGGCCCCGACACCAAGCCCCTTCCCGTGGCGGTCTCCCAGGCGCCGGTCTTCTTGGGGGACGTGCTCCTCAACCGCACGTACCTCCTGGGCAGCCTGGTGGCGCTGGTGGTGGTGGCGCTCTTGATGGCGTTTTTCCGGACCCGCCCCGGCACCGCGCTGCGGGCGGTCTCCGACGACCACCTGGCCGCCTGGGCGGTGGGCATCCCGGTGGAGCGGGCCATCGCCTTCAGCTGGGCGGTCGGCGGGGTGGTGGCGGCTGCGGGGGGCGTGTTGTGGGCGCTGGTGCAGGGGGTGGACTGGAGCCTTTCGCTTCTGCTCATCAAGGCGCTGTCGGTGGCGGTGCTGGGCGGGCTTGACAGCCCGGGCGGGGCGGTGCTGGCGGGCGTGCTGGTCGGGGTGTCGGAGAGCGTCATCTCGGGCTACCTGGACCCCCTGGTGGGCGGGGGCACCAAGGAGGTGGTGGCCGCCCTGGTGATCTTTCTGACGGTTTTGGTGCGCCCGTACGGGCTGTTTGGCCAGGAGGTCATCGAGCGGATCTGAGGGGGCAGCGCCCGGCCGAGCGGTGCGGGAGCGGCCGGGCCCGCACGGACCCGCCGCGGCCCTGGAGACGGCCGGGGGCTCATGCGGCCGGCCGGCGGGTGCGCCGGAAGGGCGAAGGCGGCGGGTGGATGGCGAGGACGGAAAAGGAGAGCGGAGAGCGCTTTGATTTACCGGCTTTGCGGGGTGCGCCATACAAGCTACGCGTCGGACCGGGCCATCGCCGTCATCCCCGCCGACCGCCGGGCGGTGGGGCTGTTGGTGGCCCTGGGGGTGGCGGCGCCGTGGCTCATCCCCGAGCTGTATGTGGTGAGCTATCTCACCCCGTGGCTCCTATGGACGGGCGCCACGCTGGGGCTCAACCTCCTGATGGGATGGGCGGGCCAGATCCACCTGGGCTATGCGGCCATCATGGCGGTGGGCGCCTACTCCTCCATCCACCTCGCCCGGGCCGGAGCGCCGTTTGTGCTGGCAGCCGCGGGCGGCGGGCTGGCCGCGACGGTGGCAGGCTCCATCTTCGGGATGCCGGCGCTTCGGGTGCGGGGGCTTTACCTGGCCATGAGCACGCTGGCGTTGCAGGCCATCGTCGATTGGGTCATCGTGCACGTCCCCTCCATCAGCGGCGGGGCGCAGGCCACCCTCATCGCTCCCCGGCTGGCGGCCTTCGGGGTGGACCTGAGCACCGCGACGGCCCGCTACCTGATGGCCCTCGGTTTTTGCATGCTGGTCACCCTTTTCATGATCAACGTCCGGCGCACGGATCTGGGGCGGGCGCTTTTGGCCCTGCGGGAGAAGGACTACGCGGCCGAGGTCATCGGGGTCAACGTTTACTACTACAAAGCGCTGGCGTTCGGGGTGAGCTCGTTCATCGGCGGCGTGAGCGGGGCGGCGCTGGCGTTTTGGTTTTACCGGGCCGTGACGCCGGAGCAGTTTGGCCTGGACGTCTCCATACGGGCGGCCGCGATGGTCATCACGGGCGGGATGGGCAGCGTCATCGGAAGCTACTTCGGGGCAGGGTTCATCCTGCTCGCCCCCATCTTCCTGGAGCGGCTGCTGCGCTGGGCGGCGGCCGCGGCAGGCGTGGGGGTTCCCGTGACCACCCTGTCGCACCTGCCGCTGGTGCTGTACGGGCTTTTGATCGTGGGGTTCTTGCTGGTGGAGCCGCTGGGGCTCGCGAAGCTGTACGACAACGTTCGCAACTACCTGCTGGTTTGGCCGTTCGGCTACACCCGCAAGCAGGCGGCTTAGGGAGGCGGGCCGCTGCAGGCGGGCGGGAGATCGGGAAAGGAGGAGTCCGGATGGGCAAGGCGAGGTTCGGCGCGATGAGGCTGGGGCTGGCTTTTGCGGTGGCGGTGGCGCTGGCGGCTGCGGCGGCGGGTTCGGGTGCGGCGGGGGCCGCGGAGAACGTGGTGCGCTTCGGGTTTCCGGTGGATTACACCCGCGTCTACACGTTCGTCACCGAAGAATGGGTTCAGGGAATGGTGGACTACCTGCAGCTGATGAACCTGCGCGGCGGGGTGGCGGGATACCGGTTTGACTGGCAGGTGGTCGACACCGGCAACGAGCCGCAGCGGGGCATCGAGGCGTACGAGCGCTTCAAGCGTGAAGGGGTGCAGATCTTCAACTTCATCAGCACGCCGGTCTCCCGGGCGGTGGCGCCCCGGGCGCTGGAGGATCGGCTCCTGGTCATCATGCCCTTCCACGGGCGCTCCGACGCCGCCGATGGGACCACCTTCCCCTACCTGTTCTCGCTGGGCGCCAACTACTGGTCCCAGGCCACCGTCATCGTCCGCTACATCGTCGACCAGGAGGGCGGTAGCCTGCAGGGCAAGAAGCTGGCTTTGGTTCACATCGACTCGCCCTTCGGCCGGGAGCCCATCCCCATCCTGACGGCCCTCAGCGAGCGGTTGGGCTTTGCGTTCCAGAGCTTCCCCTTCCCGTCCCCCGGAACCGAGCAGTCGGCCACATGGGCCCAGGTGCGCCGGTTCCGGCCGGACTGGATTTTGCTGTGGTCGGCGGGAGGAAGCCAGTCGGTGGCGGTTCGCGAGGCCATCCGCAACGGCTTCCCGCTGAACCGTCTCGTCTCCGTCATCTGGCTGGACGAGAAGGACATGAACATCGTGGGCGCCCAGCAGGCCCGGGGCGTGCTGCGCTTTGAGGCGGCCGTGCCGGGGCGGGAGCACCCCATCGTGCGGGAGATCCTCAGCGAGGTGTACGAAAAGGCCGGGCGGGGCTACGGCAAGGTGGAAAACGTGGGCAGCACGTACTACGTGGTGGGCATCACGTCGGTGGCGCCCATCGTGGAGGCCGTGCGCATCGCCCAGCAGCGCTTCGGCGGCCCCATGACCGTGGAGAAGATCCGGCAGGGCCTGGAGAGCCTGACCAATTACGATGCCGGCGGGCTGATGCCGCCCATCACCCTCACGCCCAGGGATCATGAGGGCGGCGGGGCCGGGCGCATCTCCCAGTGGGACGGAAGCCGCTGGGTACCCCGCACCGGCTGGTACAGCGCGTATCGGGATCTCGTGTGGGAGCTGGTGTACAAGTCGGCGGAGGAGTTCCGCCGCAGCGGGCAGTGAACGGAGCGCAAGCGCTGCTTTCGGTTCACAACATCGAGGTGATCTACGACCGGGTCTTCCTGGCCATCAAGGGCGTCTCGCTGGAGGTGCCGGCCGGCAGCGTGGTGGCACTCCTCGGAGCCAACGGGGCCGGCAAGAGCACCACCCTCAAGGCCATCAGCGGGCTTCTGGGCCCGGAGCGGGGCCAGGTGACCCGGGGCAGCATCCGGTTCGCCGGGCAGGACGTGGGAGCGCTGGCGCCGCCGGAGCGGGTGCGGCTGGGCATCTCCCAGGTGCTGGAGGGGCGGCGCATCTTCGAGCACCTGACCCCCGAGGAAAACCTGATCGCCGCCTCCCTGCCCCGCCGGGACGGCAAAAGCGTGCGCCGGGCCCTGGAGCGGGTGTACGACTACTTCCCCCGGCTGTACCAGCGGCGCGGCGTTCGGGCCGGGTACCTGTCCGGCGGTGAGCAGCAGATGCTGGCCATCGGGCGGGCGCTGATGGCCGAGCCGAAGCTATTGATGCTGGACGAGCCCAGTTTGGGGTTGGCACCGGCGCTGGTGGCGGAGATCTTTCAGATCATCCGCCGGATCAACGCCGAGCAGGGCGTGAGCGTCTTGCTGGTGGAGCAGAATGCGGCCGCCGCCCTGGAGGTGGCCGGATACGGGTACCTGATGGAAGGCGGCCGCGTGGTGATGGACGGGCCGTCCTCCACGCTCAAGGAGAACCCCGACGTCAAGGAGTTTTACCTGGGTGGCTCCCGCCAGAAGAGCTACCACGACGTCAAGCACTACCGACGGCGGAAGAGGTGGCTGGCCTGATGCGCTACGTGCCCGTCCCCGACGATGCCGTCAACGCGTTTTTCGCAACCGCCTACGAGCGGGCGCCGGCCGTGCGGCGGCTGCTGGATGCCGCCGGACTGGACGTGCGGGCCCTGCCCCCGCCGGCGCAGTGGCTGGAGCGGCTTCCGGTGATGACCAAGGAGGAGCTGTCGGCCCGCCAGCAGGCCGAGCCCCCTTTCGGCGGCTGGGTGGCCGGGGGGGTCCAGGCGGTGCGGCGGGTCTTCGTGTCGCCCGGCCCCATTTACAACGTCGAGGGGACGGAGCCGGACGACTGGGGGACTGCGGAGGCGGTGCGGGCGGCCGGCTTCGGGCCCGGGGATCTGGTCCTCAACACTTTCAGCTACCACCTGAGCCCGGCCTCGTTTATGGTGGAGTCGGGCCTGCGGGCGGTGGGGGCGGCCGTCATCCCGGCCGGTACGGCGGCCAAGGCCGAGCAGGTGCGCCTTTTGCGCCAGCTGCCCGTCACGGGGTACGCAGGTGTGCCCAGCTACCTCAAGGCGCTCCTGGACGAGCTGGGCGCTTCCGGCGAGCCGCAACCGGGCGGCGGCAGCGGGCGGCCGGCGGCTCTCTCCTTGCGGCGGGCCTGGCTGGCGGCCGAGCGGCTGCCCGAGGAGCTGCGGCGGGAGTTTCAGGAGCGCTGGGGCATCGAGGCGTATCAGGGGTACGGGACGGCGGAGGTGGGCATCGTCGCCTTCGAGTGCACCGTCCGCCAGGGGTGGCACCTGGGAGGGCGCGCGGTGGTGGAGATCCTGGACCCGGAGACCCGCCGGCCCGTGCCCGAGGGAGAGACCGGCGAGGTGGTCGTCACGCCCCTGCGGGCGGCCTACCCCCTTCTGCGCCTTGCCACAGGCGACCTGTCCCGGGTGCTGCCAGGCCTCTGCCCTTGCGGGCGGCGGTCGCCACGCCTGGCGGGCGTGCTGGGGCGCGTGGGCAGCGGGGTGAAGGTGCGGGGCATGTTCGTCTACCCCCACCAGATCGAGGAACTGGCCCGGGCGGTGCCGGGGATTGCCCGCCTGGTGGCCCGGGTGAGCCAGGAGAACTACCGGGACTGGCTGGAGCTTGCGGCCGAACCCGCCGGCGAAGGGCCGGGCGAGCCGGAGGCTGAGCTTGCCCGCCGTCTGGAGGAAGCCG
>CAYQLT010000090.1:0-8451 GCA_964418425.1 uncultured Clostridia bacterium | reverse complement strand
CGTGACCTCGCGACCGCGGTGAATGCGGTTCTGGCGCTAAAGCCGCATTTTACGAGGGCTGAAGTGGAGAATGCTGTCGAAGAGCTTGACCAAATCCAGCAGGCTGCAAGTCGCCGGGGCTGACCACGACGCCAGCCTTGCGGGTGAGTCGGATCTTAGCGCAACCGCAGCGTAAGGGCAGTTGTGTTGGCGATGCCGACCGAGGGGCCGCCCGGGCTGTCGTGCCTGTGTGGGTCGGGGAGCTGCGTGACCAACGGCTGCGATTGCCGCGGCCGCCGGCCCTTCGATTCGAGGTATGGTCGCTAATGTCCCTTGGCGTATTCACTGGGCCTGGGCTTCTCCAAAGAGCTCTCCCAGCCGGCACGAAAACCCCGGAAGGACAGGCTCCTCGATGACCGCTTCCGGGGTTGACCAGGTGCGCGGCGGCTCGCCCGGCGCATGACGGACCACGGTGCCAGTGCGAGGATCCACCACCCATACCGCCCGGACGCCGGCCTCGAGGTGCTGCTGGATCTTGCGGGTCAGATCGGGCTCCGAGGGGTCCTGCACCTCGACGGCCAGATCCGGCGGGACCGTGGGGAAGCCCATCACGTCGGCGATGCGGGCGGCCCGTTCGGCGGAATAGAAGGCCACATCCGGGGCGCGCAGGACGTCGGGACCCCGGCGGACAAAGAAGCCGGACTCCCCGGCCAGCACTTCACCGAGGTGTCGCTCGTAGACAAACCGCCGGAGGAGGAAGTCGACCTGACTGGTGATCCTCCCGTGCAGCCATCCCGCCGGGGCCATGATGACCAGCTCCCCCTCGTCGATCTCATACCGCCAGCCTTCCGGGAGCCGGCTGAGCTCCTCGGCGGTCCAGGGGTTCTTCCTGATGGTGCCCACGGGTCGCGACCTCCTTTGCTCCCCGGCCGTAGTTTACCATGGGAACGACGAGGTGTTCGCCCTGCCCCGGACGCGTCACCGTGCTTTGGCCCAAGAGATCGGAGGTGTGGCAGGAGGGCCGGATTCGTGGGAGAAGGGAATGGGGCAACGAGACGGATTACGGGTCGTTGACCAAGACGGTAAGGCGACATTTGCGGCCGAGAGCAAGGAGTCGCTCCTCGGTGGTCCTGGCGAATTATGAACACTGCGTAGTTCGGCTCCTTTCCGTCGGTTCGGCGGAGCAAGACCACACTGTCGTCAGCGAAGGAGCACAACGCGCTCCCAAACGAATCGCGAAGTTCGCAAGCATCGTAACCATCGCCGGGTGAACCCGGGGGCACGTAACCGTGGGCCTCGGGGCCGGCATGGCTCGGCAGGAGGCTGTTCGGTGTTTGCACTGGGGCCGCGGCGCGAGCCGTCCCGGCACGAGGCCAGGCGGGGTTCGTAAGAGCTGGCCCGGCGGGCCGAGGCGTTTTCGGCACTTGTACGGCCAGGTCATCGGCAGATCAACGGCCAAAGCTGTCGCAGGTATGATGCAGAGTCTGCTCGCAGGGGCGCTCACTGAGCGGTCGATACAGTGTTGCGCCGAGACCGAGGAGCCGAGGCGCTATGAGGGTATGTTTCGTGTCGCATGACGCAGGGCTGGGAGGGGCCAGCCGAGCACTCATCGAGTTGGTGGACGCCTTGCAGAGCCTGGGCATCCGGTGCCAGGTCGTGGTGCCGGGGAAAGGGCCGTTGCTACATGAGCTGAGGCAGCTCGGGGTGGGGGTAAGCTGGTTGCCCTGCCCGTGGTGGGCGGGACAGGCTGCGGCTCCGTGGGACCGCCTCGGTCGGTCGGCGGCCACGCTGCTGATGCTGGCTCCATTCGTGGCCAGATTCGCTACGCTGGGCTGCGACGTGGTTTACACCAACACCATCACCGTACCCGTTGGCGCGATGGCGGCAAAGCTTATGAGGATACCCCACGTGTGGCACGTGCATGAGTTCGGGTATGAACACCACCGCCTGCGCTTCGATCTGGGCTTTCAAGGAACGGCTTGGTGCGTGGACCGCCTGTCGGCGGCCGTCGTGGCGGTTTCGGAAGCGCTGGCGGCGAAGCTCCGGCCGCTGCTATCGCCGGCGAAGTTGCAGGTTGTGTACCAGTCGGTGACGGTAAGGCCCGACCCCCAGGCGGAAGAGGCAGCGTGGCGGGACAGGGCTCAGAGCGGCCGGGCGTTTCGAGCAATCGTCGTTGGGGAAGTGACGGAGGCGAAAGGACAGGCCGACGCCGTCCGCGCAATAGGTGAACTGGTCCGAGACGGCATCGACGCGGAACTGCTACTGGTGGGCGAAGTGAACCGCCTCTACGGGCCTCACCTCAAGCGATTGGTTGCCGAACTGGGGCTCGAGGGCCGCGTACGATTCACCGGAACCGTGACGAACCCGTATCCACTGCTGCGGACGGCGGACGTGGCATTGATGTGTTCCCGCTATGAAGGTTTCGGGCGGGTCACCGTCGAGGCCATGCTGGCCGGGAAACCTGTGGTGGGGGCTAGAAGCGGGGCGACACCCGAACTGGTGCGGGATGGTGTTGAGGGCCTGCTGTACGCCCCGGGCGACTTCCGGGAGCTGGCGCAGCACCTGCGCCTTCTCTTCGAGCACCCGCAGCTGGCCATGCAGATGGGGGCCAACGGATACCGCGTGGCCAGAGAACGTTTCACGAAGGAACGGTACGGCCGCGCCGTCGCCGACGTGCTGGCCCAGGTCGTCTCTTACCCGTACCCCCCGACATCTGAGGCGTCACCGGGAAGGGCAAAGCCGGTGCAGGGGGGTGTTCGGCGGGTCCGGCCCGTCGGGGGAGGGGCAGGGGACAACCCGCAGTTGGATCGATAGGGCTTTGAAGCGCTTGTCAGATGCCGTGCGCGTTGAGACCGCCTGCCGCCGGCAGGCGACACGGTCTACGCCTGCAAGCTGCTGCGCCAGGCTTGCCAAGACCGCGGCAAGGTGAAGCACCGGACCCTGGCTCACTTCTCCTTTTCTTTACTTTCCGCAAGCGACCCTCGAGTTCGTGTGCCGGTCGTTGCGGGGGAGCCGGCAGCACCGGTGAAGGATCGGGTTGCGGATAGTACTGGTAACCCCGGGCGAGCATGGACTCCGCGGACTCGAGCAGGTGGTGAAGGATCTGTGCGCCGAAGGGCCCCAGGGAGGCGGAACGCCGGTTGTCCTCCCTTCATGGCCGGACCGCGTGCGGTCGGGTGGCGCCCACCTGGTTGCGGCCGGCATGTTTGGCCGCATAGAGGGCCCGGTCCGCGGCGGCCACGAGGTCGGCTCCGCTTTCCCCGTCGTCGGGAAACGCCGCCGCTCCGGCGCTTACCGTCATCGGTACGTCCTCGGCGACGGGCACGGCGGCCACACTGGCTCGGATGCGTTCCGCAACGACGATCGCGCCCGTCAGGGGCGTTTCCGGGAGGATCACCGCAAACTCGTCTCCCCCATACCGGGCGGGCACGTCGGGCGGCCGCACATGGCGGCGGATCGCTGCGGCGACAGCCTTCAGGGCTTCGTCTCCGGCCTGGTGCCCGTACGCGTCGTTGAAAGCCTTGAGGTGGTCGAGATCGAGCAACAGCAGGGAGAGAGGGCGGTTGTAGCGCCGGGCTCGTTCCACCTCTTCCTGCAGGCGCCGGTGAAACTCGCGGTGGTTGTACAGTCCCGTCACGGCGTCCTGGGTGGCGAGTTCTTCTAACGCCGCCCGGTCTGCTGCCAGGCGGTCCGCCATCAGGTTAAAGGTCGACCGGACCCGGTCCAGTTCGTCACATGCGAACGGGGGTACACGATGGGACAGCTCTCCCGCCCCCAGGCGACGGGCGGCCTCTTCGAGTACACGCAAAGGGCCCAGGACGGAGCGCACCAGCCAGGCGGCCAGGGCCGATGCGGCGGCCAGCCCGGCCCCAAGAACAGCCAAGATGGCGAGCACCATCCGCCCGTAGAAGGCCTGGGCCGCCTTCAGGTGGGCCTCCATCTCCCGGTGCGCCAGTTCGTGGATCTGCGCGAGGTCTTGCACGGTTCGCTCCACGAGGGTGTCGAGGTGTTCCATCTCTCGGGCCGCGGAGGCGTTGTTCACAGGATCGGGCAAGGCCAGGATCGCCTCGCTGACGGCGCGGATCTCCCGCCATTGTTGCTGCGCGGCCCGAAGCAGGGCTCGCTCTTGGGCCAGGCCGAACGGGCGGGCCAGGAGTTCCTGGAAGGCTTCGTCGATCTGTTGGCTCAAGCGGGCAAAGGCGTCCCGCTCCGGAAGCGAACCGTGGATGAGGTAGTCGTTGGCCGGCATGGATGCCTGCAGAAGGAGCGTTTGGAGATGCACCACGGGATGGATCTCTTGGTTCGCCTCTTCGACCACCTTTTCGAAGCCCCACACGACGCTTCGCAGGATGGCAACGCAGACGATCCCGAGGACTGCGGTGGGCAGGAGCATGCAGGCCGTCCCGGCGAGGAGTCGAGTCCGCACGGGGCCCTTCCGGATCCCCTTGCCCCTCACGTCCAACCAGGCCCCCAGTTCCACCGTTCGGGTTCCCGCAAGCCCGAGAGGCGAGCAGTCAACCGGGGCCTGCAGGATGGCGTTCCTGCCCGAGGGTCGGCCCGGCGGGCGGGCATGTCCACCGGCGCCACTCCAGGGCAGTGTAGTCCGCCAGGACTGTGGCGACGGCGAAGGCCTCGGCGTCAAGCCGAACCGGCCTGCGCCAGCCTGCGGCCCAGACCAGCACCCGGGGCGCGCTGCCCGGCACCGGTATGGTCAACAGGCTTGAAAAGCCCAGCCGAGCGCTCAGGGCGTAGAGCGGTCCCCAGACCCGATCGTGCAGGTGCAAGTCGATATGGAAACGCAGCCCCCGCAGGCTGCTCTCGGGGGGCACTGCCCATCGCCCGGGCGGGCCGGCGACCGGGTCCAGCCCGGGTACCGACGGCCACAGCACCCCGTCCAACACCACCACCGAGACCTCGCCGTGGGCGGAGAGAGGAGGTGATGGCTGAGAGGGCTGCGCCTCCACGGACTCGCCCAGCAGCAGTACCCCGTCGCAGGCCAGTTGGTCCGTCAATGCCCGAGCGACGTGGCCCAGTGCGTCGCGCAACGACCGGGCCTGGCTCAGGGCTCGGCTGAGCGCCGCCAGCGCGGGCCAGACGGGCGTGCGCTCGCGTCGGGCCCTTCCACGGCGCAGGCGCCTCGCGATCTCGGGGGCCTCCGGCACGGGCAGCCGGGCCAGCAACTCTGCCACGTCAGGCGCAAGCGGCCGGGGCTCTGGAGCCGGGCGGCCCAATAAGAAGCCCTGGACCAGGTCCACGCCCAGCCTTGCCAGGCAGGCAAGCTCCGCCTCCGTTTCGACTCCCTCCGCCACGAGGGTGAGGCCCAGCTCCCGGGCGGCCCCCACCAGCGCCCGCACCATGGCCTGGCGGTACGGATCGGCGTCCACGCCATCTACCAGCAGCCGGTCCAGTTTGATGCCATCAGGCCTCAGCAGCGGCAAAAACTGCAGTCCCGCCGAACCGCTGCCGAGGTCGTCAAGCCACAGCTGGACCCCGGCGGCCCGGAGCTGGTCCGCCTGGCGCTGAGCCTCGGCCGACTGGGAGAGCGTCAGGCGTTCGGGTACCTCCACGGCCAGCCGCATGCCCTGGTGGAACCGCCCGGTGGCCAGCAACTTGGGCAGCGGGCAGGCGGAGCAGTGCGGCGAGCGAAACTCGCACCAGTGCCCCGGATAAGCGTTGAGGCACAGCATCAGTGCGGGAAAGCGCGCCTCCCACACCTGCAAAGCCGCCTTCCAGATGCGGCATTGGAGGGGGCTCAACAGACCCTGAGCCTCTGCCTCGGCGAACAGGGCGGCAGGCGACTCCCAGGCCGTCTCCTTCGGCCCGCGGGCCAGCGCCTCGTACCCGACGACGCGGCGCTGGCGCAAACTGACGAGGGGTTGAAAGAAGGGGCGAACCCGTTCCAGGGCTTCCACGAACGGTGACGATGGGGCCGTGGCTGCAGGCGGCGTTCCCATGCTACGGCCACCACCCCGGGCGCGACCAGTCGCCGGTTGTTGTGGCGGGTCGCGAGACGGCTCCCGGCCCTTGCGGGCCCCTATCGATCAGCCCCGAGGGCCCCGGAACGTGAGGCAGGTTGTCGCTAGCAAGGGGTCGGGGCACGAGGACAACAGCGCAGACGCCGCACGTTCCCAGCGGGGCGTCCGCTGAAGGCCACCGAAAAGACCTTCGCGTATCATCGCACGACCCTCGCCCCCCCCCCTTCCCGCACGACCGCCTGCCTTTGCGGTCCCCAGCCCGCCTGTTGGAGCCGGTGATAAACTGACCCACGTCAGCCGGCCAAGAATTGATCCACCCCCCGCCGAACCCTGGTCTCCGACATCCCGCCACGGAGTCGGAGGTGCAGGGAACTTGCTGGGGGGTGGAATGGTGAAGACCATCTGGCGCATGTGTCGGGAAGGTATGTCGATCCGGCGGATTGCTGACCGCCTCGGGGTGTCCCGAAATACGGTTCGCCGCTACCTACGACACCCCGGGCTGCCCGAGCCGCGGCCTCGTCCCCGCCGGCCGTCGAAGCTGGATCCGTTCCGGGACTACCTCCTCGAGCGGGTCCGCGTGGACGGCGTCACGAACAGCGAGGTGCTGCTCCGGGAGCTGCGAGAACAGGGCTACACCGGCGGCCGGAGCATCCTGAAGGAGTTCTTGAAGCCGCTACGACCCCCTCGGGCGCCGAAGGCCACCGTGCGCTTCGAGACCGAGCCCGGTGAGCAGGCCCAGGTCGACTTCAAGGTCGTCACCCTGGTACGGCTCAACGGGCAACTTCAGCGCCTGTGGGCCTTCTGCATGGTGTTGAGCTGGTCGCGGGCGATCTTCCTGGAGTTCCTCGCCAAAGCGACCCTGCCCCTGTTTATCCGGTGCCACCTCCACGCCTTCGCCCACTTCGGCGGCGTGCCCCGCCGCTGCCTCTACGATAACACGAAGCAGGTGGTGCTGGGCCGGGACGCGCAGGGCGAAGTCATCTGGAACGCCCGGTTTTTGGACTTTGCACTGCGGGTGGGCTTCGATCCGCAGCTGTGCCGGGCCTACCGGGCCCAGACCAAGGGGAAGGTCGAGCGCGGCCTGCGCTACGTGGGGGAGAACTTCCTTCCCTCGGTACGTCCCACGGACCTGGACGATCTCAACCGCCAGGCGCTTTCGTGGTGCGTCCAGGTGGCCGACCAACGCATCCACGGCACCACGCACGAGCGGCCGGCAGACCGCCTCCGCATCGAACGGCAGAGCCTGGCGCCGTTGCCGGCGCTGGAGTCGTTGGCCGAGTTTGTGCGGGAAGAGCGCAAGGTGGGTCGGGATGGGTTTGTGCTGTGGGAGCGCTGCGCCTACGGGGTGCCCTGGACGTTCGCCGGGCAGACGGTGCAACTGGAGGCGAAGGAGGACCGGGTCGAGATCTGGGCCGGCTCCCAGCGCATCGCGGTCCATCCCCGGGGCCAGGCACCGGGCCAGCGCTTCGTGCTGCCCGGTCAGTGGGCCGGCTTGCCCTCCGGGTCCCCGGCGCGGCGACGACCGGCGATGATCCACCAGGTACCTGCGGGCCAGGTCGAAATCCGTCCGCTGAGCGCCTATGCGGCCTTGCTGGAGGAGGGGATCCTCGATGGTCGCCCTTGAGCAGGCCCGTACCTACCTGGAAAGCCTCGGCCTGGAGAGTGCGGCGGCGGTGCTGGACCAGCGCCTCGACCAGGCCGCTCGCCAGGAGTGCTCGTATGCGGAGTTTCTGGCGCAGCTTTTGGCCGTAGAGGTGGGGGCCCGGCGGGAGCGCTACCTCAAAGCCCGCACCCGCCTCGCCCACCTGCCCTATCACAAGACGCTGGAGGAGTTCGACTTTGCCTTCCAGCCCTCCATCGACGAGCGGCAGGTGCGGGAGCTGGCGCAGCTGGCCTTCGTGCGGGAGGCGGCCAACGTCCTGTTCCTCGGTCCGCCGGGAGTGGGTAAGACGCATCTGGCGGTGGCGCTGGCCTTGAAGGCCATCGAAGCCGGCTATGGGGCCTACTTCGTGCGGGCCCACGACCTGGTGGAGGATCTGCGCCGGGCGCTGGCCGACCACCGGCTGGAGCGGCGGCTGCGGGTCTACCTGGCGCCCAAGCTCCTGGTCATCGACGAGTTTGGCGTGTGGCCGTACGACCGGCTGGCCTCGACGGCCCTGTTCACGCTGATTTCGGCCCGCTACGAGCGGGGCAGCATCATCCTGACTTCCAACAAGGGGTTCGCCGAATGGGGCGAGGTGCTGGGGGATCCCGTCATCGCGACCGCCATCCTGGACCGCCTGCTGCACCATAGCCACGTTCTGAACATCCGCGGCGACAGCTATCGGCTGCGGGAGAAGAAGCGGGCCGGCCTGTTCGGGCCGCGCCCGCTGGCACCAGAGGAGGTGAGAGCCGAGCGCTGACGGCGCCCTTGGTGCTACGCACCAAGGGCCCTGGATCCCCGGAGGGGTGGATCAGTTCCCAACCGGCTCCAGTGGATCAGTTTTAGACCGGCGTT
>CAYQLT010000089.1:0-8565 GCA_964418425.1 uncultured Clostridia bacterium | reverse complement strand
GGACAAGAAGCGTTGGGCCACACCAGGCTGCGTGTGCCTGAGGGTGACGGCGATGTGAACGGCAGGAGGCCTGTGCAGCGCGTTGAGCCTCCAGCCGCGCGCGGCCATGCGATCCATGACCCGATAGATGTCCAGTGTGTCGGAGGAGAACGCGATCACCCACAGCGGGTCTCCCAGGATGCGCAGTTCGGGTATTTCGGGCAGCCCTGCCTTGATGAACTCCGCAGTTTGAAGAATGCGGCGGGTGGCCTCCAGATATCCTTCCTCGCCCATGGACACCATGGCCGCCCACGCAGCGGCCCTCAAGGCCCCGGGGCGGCTTCCCGCCAGGGTGGGTGAGACATACAGACCGCCGGGCCACTCCGCCGCAGTGTAGTACTGGTAGCGACGAAGGGTGCGGCCCCGGTACAGAATCACCGAACTGCCCTTGGGGGCATATCCGTGGACGAATCCTCCCAGGCAGGCGTCCACGTGGCAGCCGATCTCGTGCTCCCGGGCCAGCGCCGCCAGATCCTGGATAGGATCGATGACGCCATGCGGGAACGAAGGGGGCTTCCATCTGGCGCAAAATCTCCGACCGCGCGCGATGCCGGCCGCGGGCAGGCGAGTCATCGTCGCAAAAGTGCTTCTGTACGGCTTCAGCTGGTGCTCCAAAGAGCTGAGGAAGTCGAAAGTGCCCACCCGCTCATCTTCCCCGTGCCCTTCCCCGGCCCGTCAACTCCGATGCTGCACCGGTCTCCCGCAGGCAGTCAAGGCGGTATTGCCCGCATGGCCTCCCGCCGGCCTGCGTGGTAGATTGGAGCCATGCAGAGCCCGGCGGCCCGCGGATGGGGGAGCCGGAAGCCATTGAATTCCCGGGACATGCAAGGCGCCCGAGCCCCTGTCGGCATCATCATGCTGCAAACCCGGTTCCCGAGGCCTCCCGGGGACATCGGCAACCCGGCCAGCTTTCCGTTTCCGGTGCGCTACCGCGTCGTACCCCGCGCGACCGTGGCGCGAGTGGTAGGGGGGCCGGACGAAGCGCTCCTTGCCCCCTTCGTGGAAGCGGCCGTCGAACTGGAGCGAGAAGGCGCCGGGCTCATCGCGACAAGCTGCGGGTTCCTGGCGGCCTTTCAGCCCGCGCTGGCCGACGCGGTGCGGGTGCCGGTGGCCAGTTCCGCGCTGCTGTGGGTGCCCCTGCTGCTGGCCTGCCTTGGCCCATCTTCCGCAGTGGGCGTCCTCACCTTCGACGCTCGCCGCCTCGGGGCTCGCCACTTCCAGGGGGTAGGGGTGGCCGGCTTCGAAGAACTGGTGGCCCGCGGCCGTCTTGTGGTGCGGGGCATGGAGGATACCGCGTTCCACCGCACCATCGCGGGGGACCTGCCACACCTGGACACCGAGCTGGCCAGAGCAGAGCACGAGCAGGCGGCGACCGCCCTGCTGCGCCAGCAGCCGAACGTCGCCGCCTTCGTGCTCGAGTGCACCAACATGCCGCCCTACCGGGAGGCGATTGCCCTGGCCACCGGGCGGCCCGTCTTTGACATCCTCCAGCTCATCCGGGCCGTGCGCGAGGGACTGCCGCTTCCACCTTCCCCGGCGCCCCCACGCCCTACCTGAGATGCCCGGCCTCCCGGTACCAGCGCTCCGCTCCCGCATGCAGAGGAGCCCCGGTGTCCCGCCATCCCGAGGCCGGGTCGTAAGTTTGAAACTGCACCTGCACAGCCTTGACTTCCTGAAGGGCGGTCTCGTTGAGCACGCGGGTGATCTCGTAGACGGCGTCGGCCGGCACCGACTCGTGCACGAGGATCACGTTACCCATGGTCATGGTCACGACCGGGGCCGTATTCTCAACGTTCTGGTAGACCCCGGGCGGTATCGTGCCCACCCCGAGTGCGAAGCCCCGCAGGTGCTCCCGCAGCCCCTCGGGGAACGACAAGAGCCTCATGCGTCGCCCCAGCGCCGCCTCCTGGATGGCCGACGCGGGAACCGCCAGCTGGGTGAAGAAGACGTCCACGTTGCGGTCTTTGAACAACGTGGCCTGCTCCTGGTAGCTCACCGGAAAGAACCGAAAGCCCCGGGTGCGCTGAAGCTCGTCGTAGCTGGTGCCGTAATAGGCCAGGATCTTCCGGAACACCCACTCGTCCGACGACCCCACCACAGGGGTGGTGATCCGGAGGTTGCGCCCGCTCCGGAAGATGTCGTCAAAGCTGCGCAGCGGGCTGTCCGCGGCTACCGCCACATGGAAGGTGTTGACCCCGAGACCGGCCAGGATGGCCCGCACCCCCTGAACGGGGCGGTCATAGGGTTCCTGGCCCTTGATCGCGGCGTCGACGATGGGCGGAAGCCCCCAGGCGAGTTCGACCTGACCCGACGCGACCGCCAGGACATTTTGCACCCCCCCACCCGGAACCACCCTCACCTGAAGCCAGGGGAGGCGGCGCTGCAGCACCTCTGCCAGCCCACCCGCCTGCTGGTACCACCCGCCGCCCACCGCGCCGGCCGCCCAGGTCAATGTCAGCGGAGACGGCCTTGACGCCGGGCCGGCCAGCCCCCGCCCCGCCGCCAGCAGGAGAGCCGCCAGGGCGACCACCGCCCCCCGCCTGGCAAGCGCCCTGGCAAGCCGGGCCGCCGCCACGACCGCACCCCGCCCGAACCATCCCCATCCGTGCTCCATCCTGCATCTCCTCCCTCGGCCCAACGGTTATGGAAATCCCTCGGCCCGACGGTTGCGGAAACCGTCTGTACGGCTACGGGAACTCGCCCCGGGCGCTTTCCGCAACGTGGCCCGACGAGGCGCCCGGGCTCCCGCTGCCCCGCACGACCCTCTGGCGAGCCCTGAGGACCAGACTCTTCACGTCCGGCGCCAGGGCCACCGCAAGAAGCCCGGCTGCGGCTAGAGCCCCGGCCCCCGGCAGGGCGGCGGACAACCCCGCGCCGGCGCACAGGAGCCTCCGCCACACGGCTACCGGCCCCGTCCACCAACCCGTCACCGCGACGCCCAGCGCCACCGTGGCGGTCACGGCCACAGCCAGGTCCACCGCCACGTCCTGCGGCCCGCCCTGAAGCAGCAGGCCCGGCCGCAGGGCGAACAGAAACGGCGTCACAAAACCGGCCACTGCGATGAGCGGAGCCCGAAACCCGGTGACCACGGGGTCGCTGCCGGCCAGCTGGGCGGCAGCGAAGGCGGTCACGGCGTCGGGCGGGGTGACGTCCGCAAGCACCGCATAGTAGAAGATGAACAGGTGGACGGCCAGCGTCGGGACGCCCATCTGGTGCAGGGCTCCGGCGGCGATGGTGGCCGTGATGACGTAGGCCGGGGTCGTCGGAATGCCGGTTCCCAGCACGGAGACGATGGCGAGCACCAGGAACAAGGCCAGGAGCAGGTGGCCGCCGGACAGCTTCAGGATCATGCTCGACAGGGCCAGCGCCAGCCCCGTCTGGGTCAGGGCGACCACGATGATGCCCGAACAGGCCAGCGCCACCGCGATGACCGCCGCGCTCTGGGCCCCCTGCACCATGCTGCGGCCCGCCCGGACCACCGCCCCGGCGACGCCCCGGATGTCCGGCCGCAGCCCGCAGGCCACGAAGTCCACGCCCGCGCTGGCAACAAGCCCGTACAGTGCCGCCTTCGCCGGCGAATAGCCGGCGAGCAGGTAGTACACCACCACCCCCAGGGGAAGCAGGTAGTAGGCCTTCGGCAGCACTTCCCGCAGCCTCGGCACGTCCTCGGGGGCAGCGGGCCGCATGCCCAGGCGCGCAGCGTGCAGGTGCACCACCCAGAGGATGCCGATGTAGTACAGCACCGCCGGGATGAAGGCCGCGACCGCAATCCGGGAGTACGGGATGCCGGTCATCTCGGCCATGATGAAGGCTCCCGCACCCATGATGGGCGGCATGAGCGAGCCGCCCGCCGAAGCGACAGCCTCGATGGCCGCCGCCAGCCAGGGCGGGTACCCGATGCGCTTCATGGCCGGAATCGTAAACGAGCCGGTCGCGTACACGTCGGCCACCGAGCTGCCGCTGATGCTCCCGTAGAGGGCGCTGGAGAGCACGGCCACCTTCGCGGGCCCGCCGCGAAAGCGCCCTGCGGCCAGCGTCGCGAGGTCCATGAAATAGCGCCCGAGCCCCGAGTGGAGCATGAACGCGGCAAAGAGGATGAAGATGGCGAGCAAATTGGCCGAGATGCCCATCAGAAACCCGAAGATGCCCTCGGCCCCCCGAAGGTAAAGCATCTCGATGATGCGCTCTGGCGGGAATCCCTTGTAATACAAAACCCCGGGTAGGTACCGGCTCAGGGCGAGGTACGCGACGGCGACCAGGGTGGTCAACGGAAGCCACGGGGATACGGCCCGCCGGGCCCCCTCCAGGACGGCCAGCGCCATAGCCCCCCCGAGAACCACCTCCACCGGCAGAACCGGGCTGATCCCCTCGTAGCGAAACGCCAGGCGACGGTGGTTGAGGGCGATGTAGGCTGCGCCCGCTGCCGACACCAAAGCCCAGGCCCAGTCCCAGAAGGTCGGCCGCTGCTGCGGCGACCGGCGGGTCGCCGGGTACAGCAGGAACACCATGGGAACCAGCAGCAGGACATGAAGGGCCCGCTGCAGCCTGGGCTCAAGCACGCCGGCCCACGTGGTGTAGACGGTGAACCCTGCGGCGGCCAGCCCCATCGCCCACACCACATAACGGGCTGCCCCCTGCAGGGAGCGCGGACGCTGCATCCAGACCCCCGCCGCCTGGGGCGTTTCGCAGCCTGGCATTCGGTAGGTCGCCGGCGTATCCTGCCTCCTCACCGGGCAGGGGTTGACTGTTGGCGTCGCTCGGACGGGACCGTGGGCGGGAGCAACGAGCAGTGCGGGGCCCAATTACCAATTGCTGGGGGCGAGATTTCTGCGAGCCGGCAACCACCGTTGCGCGAGCACCGTGGCCAGCCCCAGGGCCAGCCCCAGACCGTCCGCCCACGGCGCCGGGTACGTCAGCAGCAGGCCGGCCAGCACCAGAGCGATCCGCTCGTACCAGCTGGCCGCCCTCAGGGCCCAGCCGCCTGCTCCGGCCGCCAGCGCGGCGACCCCCAGGACGGCGGTCATGAGGGCCAGCACCACCTGGATCGCCGGCCCCTCCAGCAGCAGGGCCATGCCCAGCGGATCGAGCGTGAACATGAACGGCACCACGAAAGCCGGCAGCGAATAGCGCCACGTCCTCCACATGGTCTTGAAGGGATTGCCGCCCGTGATGGCCGACACGGCGAAGCACGACAGGGCCGTCGGCGGCGAGACCTCGGACAGGATGGAGTAATAGAAAATGAACATGTGCGCGGCCGCCTCCGGCACGCCCACCCGGATGAGGGCCGGAGCCACGGTTACCGCCCCAACGATGTACGAGGCCGTGATGGGAAGCGCCAGCCCCAGCACCAGCAAGATGAGCGCCGCCAGAAACAGGGTCGCCACCAGGTTGCCACCCGCCAGGGCCACGATGATGCTGGCGAACTTCAGGCCCAGCCCTGTAAGGTTAACCGCGCCCACCATGATCCCGGCTACCGCGGTGGTGGCCACCACGGTCAGCACCGAGCGGGCGCCGTCCTGCAGGGCCCGGTAGATGCGGGGTGGCGTGAGCCAGTTCTCCCGGGAGAGGAAGCTGAGAGCGAAGGCGACCAGGATGGACCAGATGACGGCGTAAGTGGCCGTGAACCCCATCATCAGAAAGATGACGATGACGACCAGGGACGACAGGTGGTAGCCCTGGCGCCGCAAGAGCCGGCCCAGAGGCTGGGCCGCCACCTCCACCGGCTGGACGCCCATCCGCAGCGCGTCGATCTCGATCATCAGGAGAATGGAGAGGTAGTAAAGAAGCGTCGGGATGACGGCGAACTTGATGACCTCCAGGTAGCTGATCTGCAGGATTTCAGCGATGATAAACGAGGCCGCCCCCAGGATGGGCGGGGAGATGACGGCCCCGATCCCGCTGGCCGCCAGCACCGCCCCGGCCGCCTCGGGCGTGTACCCCGACTTCCGCAAAAGAGGCCACGCCACGGCCCCCGCGGTCACCGCCGTGGCAACCCCGCTGCCGGACGGTCCGCCCAGCAGAAACGAGGCCAGCACCACGCTACGCGCGGCCCCGGCCCGGTGACCGCCTGCCGTGGATCTGGCCAGCTCCACGAAGAACTGCCCCGCCCCCGACGCCTCCAGCACCGCCCCGTACAACGTGAACAGCACGATGAACGTGGCCGACACCCCGAGCGGGATGCCGAAGATGCCCTCCAACGACAGATAGAGCTGTCCCATGAGCCGGTTGAGGCTGTAGCCGCGGTGTTGCCACAGGCCCGGCAGGTACGGACCCAGGAAGGCGTAGGCGATGCTGACGATGCCGATCAGGGGGAGCGCGAGGCCGCTGGTGCGTCGGGAGGCCTCCAGCACCAGGAGCACCGTGACCACGCCCCAGAACAGGTCGGTGTTGGTGGGGCGGACGATGCGGTAGGCCACCTCGCGGTAGTTGAGCACGATATATGCCATGCTGGCGGCCGCCACGAGAGCCAGCGCCAGGTCGTACCAGGGGATGCGATCGCGCGCCGCCCTCCGGGTGCCAGGATACAGCAAGAAGATGAGGGCCAGGCCAAAGCCCAGGTGGATGGCGCGCATCTGGTGGGCTGGAAGATAGGCCAGAGCGGCCCACAGGTGGTACACCGACATGGCGGCGGCCAGCGCGCCGACGAGGTGCCCGGGCACGCCCCTGGGACGCCGGGTGGCCCCCTCGTAGCGCTCGAGGATGGCCTCGTGGTCTACCCCATCGGCTTGCGCGACACGGGACTGGACGCCTTGCTCCATGCCCTGCACCGCCCGGTCCTCCTCGAAAACCCTCTGGCCTATCGACCTGTGTGAGCTGGCGTTCCGTCCGGACTACGGGCTCCTCCCGGGCGGACGACCTCCTCCGTGCACCGCTCCAGCAGGCCCCCAGACCCGCGGCCCCACCCGGCCCGCCACACCTGCCAAAGCGGCACCCGCAAGGGGCGTATGAGCACCTTCGGGCCGACCCGCCGCAGCAGCAGGCAACGAGGGCCGACCACCAGCGTGCGCATGCCCATTTGCGTCGCCCGCACCCTCACTTCCGGCAGGAGAGGCCCGCGGGGCACCTCCAGACGGTAGACGTTCCCCTGCCGGACAAGCCGCGCCCCGGGGATATGGTAGTAGCTGTCGAGTTGGGGGGCGGGCGAGTCGACTCGCACCAGCCGTAACCCGTCTGCTGTCACCTCGAAGCGCTCTACGACCATGACGCCCCAGATGGAATGGCGGTAGGCCAGCGCCACGCTCGCCCGGTCGTCGACAGCCACGAGCACGGACGGCGAGCCGCTCTGCGCCTGCCCCGACAGGACCGCCAGAGCGAGCACCGGCGCCACCGCCACCATTGCGCCGATCAGAGCCAGCAACGCGCCGCCCGCGCCGGCGACGGATGCGGCCGTCAGCGGTCTTTCCACGCGCCCTTTTCCCGGAAATAGCGGACGGCCCCTGGGTGATACGGCGCTACCCGTGATGTCGGGCCATCCTCCAGGGTGATCTCGGCGGCCGACGGGTGAACGGCCACCAGCTCGTCTTTGCGCTCGAAGATGGTCTTGACGATGTCGTAGGCCAGTTGCTCGTCCATGTCCGCGTGCACCAGCAACACGTTGGGCACGCCCACGGTCGGGGTCGGCTGCTTCACGTCGCCGTTGTAGCTGCCCGCCGGGAACGTCGCGACCGCATACAAGGGCCCGTACTGCTCGACCAGCTTGGGCACGATGTCGCCCATGGGCACGACGAACACGTCAAAGCCCGGCGTGCTGGCCAGGTCCATCACTGCGCCCGTCGGGTAGCCCCCCGACCAGAAAAACGCATCGATCCGGCCATCCCGCAGTGCGTCGGCTGACTCGGCCACGCCGAGGAAGTCGCGGCGCAGGTCTCGGTCGGGGTCCAGGCCGTAGGCCCGGAGGATGCGCAGGGCCGTCACCTCGGTGCCGCTGCCCGGCGCGCCCGTGCTGACCCTCTTGCCCCGCAGGTCGGCTGGGCTCCGGATGCCGGAGCCGGCCCGTGTGACGAGGTGGTTGAAGTTCTGGTAGAGCACGGTCAGCACCCGGATGGGCACCGGTCCCGACTTCTGGAACGGCCCCATGCCCGTAGAGGCCAGATACGCCGTGTCGGAGAGGCTGAAGGCGATGTCGGCCTCCTTGCTAGCGATCAGCAGGATGTTGTCCACCGAGGCGGAGGTCACCTCGGCCACCGCGTTGACCCCCGGCACCCGCCGGGTCAGCAGGTTGGCCAGCCCGCCGCCCAGCACGTAATAGACCCCACCTGTGCCACCGGTTACAATGCTGAGCTGAACGTTGCGCGCCGCGCCGAGCGCCTGCACGGCTGTCAGGGCCAGCAGCAACCCGGCAAGCACCGCGGCCAGCATCCACCGAGCCCGAACGTTGCGAGCATCCATCCGCTGCATCCACGGCCCTCCCATCGTGATGCCTCACGGTGCTGGCCTCCCCGCTAGCCGGCACCGCCTGGCTCCCAGGGACGATATGTGTAGCGAGCACGAGTCTCCTTCGACGAGGGATGGCAGGCTCCTCCGGGC
>CAYQLT010000088.1:6420-8594 GCA_964418425.1 uncultured Clostridia bacterium | reverse complement strand
GGGGCGAAGCTGGGGCGGCGGCACGCGGCAGGACGGCCGCGGGCGCCGAGGGTCAGGGGCGGGCAGGCGCGGGAGCCGGCGGCCGCGAGCCCGGCCCGGGCGAGCGCGGGCCGGATGTGGTGGGCTGGGTCGAACAGCTGGGCACCCGCATCGCCGACCTGGCCGAGGAGCTGGCCGACCGGGTGGAGCGGGCCGTTTCGGGCCGGGCCGGCCTGGGCGAGCGAGCCGGGGAGGCCACCGAACGGCTGAGCGAGCTGGGCGAGCGCCTGCAGGAGGTGGGCCGGACGGTGGCGGACCGCCTGGCGCAGGCGTTCGGCCAGCTCGGGGCGGTAGGCCTTCCCACCTACTCGTTCACCGAGGAGCTGTCGGGCGAATTCGGGCGCGACGGCGTCCCCCACCTGGAGCTGCTCAACCGCAACGGCTCCATCACCGTCTTCACCGAACCGGCTGCCGTGGCGCCGGGCGAATCGGGGCCGGGCGTGCCGTCCGGCGAACCGGCGGCGGGAGCCGCGGCGGGCGGACCCCCTGGCGAGCCGGCGGCGGCAGCGGCCCGCGAGCTGACGCCGGGCCGGCGCTGGCGCCTGGTTCTGCGCAAGCAGGTTCGGGGCCGAACCCGGGAGGACGCGGAGAGCCTCGGGGCACGGCTGATCTCGGTGACGCATGGCCCCTCGCACCTGTCGGCCCGCTGCGAGGGGTGGATGGCGGGGTCGGTGGACCTGGAGCTGACGTTGCCGGCCGGCCTGGAGGTCACCCTGCGGGCGGAAGCCGCCAACGGCTCCATCGCCCTGCGCGGGGTGCGGGCCGACAGCCTGGAGGCTCGCTCCACCAACGGGCGGCTGGATGTGAGCCACGTCGAGGCGCGGCGGGCGGTGGTGCGCGCCAGCAACGGCACGCTGTTGCTGGACGGCCTGCGCGGGGAGATCGTCGAGGCGACCACCATCAACGGTTCGGTCACCGGGGCGCTGTGTGGCGCCCAGGTGCGTGTGAGCACCTCCAACGGTTCCATCACCTTGCGCCCCGAAGACCGCCCCGACGGCCCGGCCCACCAGCGGGTGGCCGCCGAGGCCTCCAACGGCAGCGTGCGGGTCATCCTGCCCGCCCGGGTGCGGGAGGCCGCCCAGCGGCAGGAACTGGGGCTGGCCCTGGAGGCCAACAGCAGCGCCGGCTCCGCCCGCATCGAGGTGCCCGGAACCGTGCTGGTGAGCCAGAGCGGCCCGGTGGGGCGACAGCGGGTTGCCTACCAGACGCCTAACCTGGAGCGGGCAGCCCGGACGTTGCGGGTGGAGGCCAGTGCTCGCATGGGAAGCGTGGCCATCACGGCCGATTGAGACGCCCACGCGCCCTGCGTCTTACTGGCGCACGGTGGTCCGTGGGAGGTGATCGGGCGGCGAAGCGGCCGCCCGATGGCCATCGCGGAAGGGGTGGGGGCGGATGGGAGAGGGAGCGCAGCCGGCAACCGGCCCTGCGCGCGACGAACCGGAAGGCGACGAGCGGCTTTCCGTCCTGCGGATGGTCCAGCAGGGCCGGCTTAGCCCCGAGCAGGCCCTGCAGCTGCTGGAGGCGCTCGGGTTTGGCGGGTCCTCCCAGGGAGGCGGCGAAACCGCGGAGGTGGCAAGCCCCGGCGGCGCAACGGCTGGGGCGACAGGCGGCCGTAGCGGCGAAGGGACGGGCCAGGGCTCCGAAGCCGGACGGGAGGCAGCATCGGGGAGGCCCGCCGCCGGAGGGCGGGGCCGGGTGCTTCGCATCCGGATTTTCGAAGGCGGCGAGGACCGGGTTCGCCTTGCCATCCCCCTCGGGCTGGCCCGGTCGGCTTTGCGGCTCATACCCCGGTCGGCGGCGCGCTATATGGAGGGTATCGACCTGCACGGCCTGCTGGATCAGATTGAACAGGGCGCGTACGGTAAGATCCTGGAGGTCCTGGAGGACGACGCCCGGGTGGAGATCGCGGTCGAGTAACCCCGGGGCGGCCTTCCGGTTGGCTGCGCTTGCGGCTTCCGGCACCGAGCGGAGCCGGGCGGCCGCCTCACCCCGGGGACTCTGCCGTGCCTTATGCTCGAGGCACAGGCGTGCGGTCGCTATCGGGCTGCGCCGGCTGCCCGGGCCTGCGGTGGGGAGGCAGGGGCATGCGGGGCTGGGTGGTGCGCTGGCTGGTCAACGGCGTGGCACTCTTGTTT
>CAYQLT010000088.1:0-6320 GCA_964418425.1 uncultured Clostridia bacterium | reverse complement strand
CTGGGGCTGTTCACGCTGGTGGTAAACGCCCTGATGCTGTGGCTGACGGCCAGCGTGGTGGCCGGGTTCCACGTCTCGGGGTTTTGGGCGGCGCTTTGGGGAAGCATTCTCTTGAGCCTGGTGAGCGCGGCCATCGGCTAGCTCGTCCGGGACCCGCAGACCTGAGGGAAGCGGCGCGCTGCTCCTCCTATGCCCGGGCGGTGGCTGGCGGCGCATCGCATCCTGAGGCCCGTACCACAGGTCGCATCCCTCGGTGGGCACCACAGCGGGCCTGCGCCCACCACGGCCGGCCCGGGCTTGTTGGCGCCGGGTGACAGCTCACACGAGCGGAGCGGCGAAGAGGGTCAGCACAAACTCGTCGCCCTGCTCCTGCAGCCGGGGCTCGGGAGCGCCCAGTTCCCGCATGGTGCGCAGGATGCTGGGGATGCCCCGGCCGAGCCGCTCCACGTAGCCAAGGTTCTGCACGTAGCGCAAAAGGAACGGGTGCCGGGGTACCGAGATCCCCAGGCGCATGCGCTCCGGCGTCACCGTGTTGGGCAGGCGCCCGGGGCTGTGAAACTCGATCCGATCCTCGAAGACGAGAACCCGCGTCATGGCCGGTAGGCTGTAGTCCCGGTGCACCAGGGCGTTGACCGTGGCCTCCCGCAGCACCGATACGGGATAGGGTTCGCGGTCCACTCGCCGGGCCCCCTGCATCTCCACCCGGCGGGTCACGCCCGCCCGAATGGCGGACAGAGTCCGCTCCAGCAGGTCCTCCAGACGGCCCTCGACGGTGGCCAGGCTCAGGAGGGGATCCGTCAGGTCCCGTCCTCGATGGTGCGCCACCTGGACGGCGCTCTGAGGAAGCCAGCGCTGCGGGTAACGGCCGAACAGTAATAGCCCCCCGACCGTGGCGACGGGCGGGGGACCGGCCCGTTCGGTGAGAATACCCGCGTTGACGAGGGTGCGCAGCGTGTCGCCAGGTTCCCGGGCGAAGGGATCAAAGCCGTTAAACGTCAGGAAGAACCGGGAGACGGCGGCAGGGTCGATGGCCTCCATGCCAGCCCCCGGAACCGGCAGTTCGTCGTAGTAAAGCTGCCCGGTCGCCTGGAAAAGCCTGCGCAGCTCGTCGGGGCTGGCCTCCCGGTTGGTGCTGCCCACGCGCAGGTAGTAGTGCCCGCGCTGGGTGCGGTGCGGTCGAAAGGGGCTTTTGCCCACGGTCAGGACGGCGATTCGCTTGCCGTCCGCAAGCTTGATGGACTCATACACCGGGATGATCGGCGGCACCACGTTTTCGCGGCACACGTTCATGCAGAAGGTTTCCAGGTCGGGTCGGGTCACACCCTCGATGCGGCCGTCGTCGGCCACCCCGATCAGGACGGCGCCGCCCTCCGTGTTGGCAAACGCCACCACCACCTCCGCCAGGGCGGCGGGGGAGACGGCCTCGAGCTTAAACTCGATGCGGGAGCTTTCCCCGTTTTCCACGCTCTCCAGAAGCTCCTGCCGGGTCACGGCCCGCACCTCTCGGTTCCCAACTTATCACATGTCGGTCCTCAGGTGTCCCGGGGGGCGGCTTTGGGCGCAACGCCCCGGCGAAGAGCGGCAGGAAAGGCTGGTAGGGCAGGATGGTACAATGGCGCCGAGGAAGGGCAGGCGCATCCGCGTTGAGCGCCTACGTTCCCTTGAGTTTGCAGCGGACGGCTGAGCGGATACGAAGCGGCGAGGAGCCCTGGCTATGCATCCGGGAGTTTCTCGACGATTTTTACGCGGCCGACCTTCCCACCCGCCAGCGGCTGCTCGAGGAGCGGCCCGAGTGGGTGGGCGACCGGCGCTTTGACGCGTACCTGGCCGCCCTGGCCGAGCACCTGGCCGTACACTACGGCCTGAAGGTTCCGGCGTGGGTGCACGAGCCCGAGCGCTTCCTTGACCGCTGGTGGTTTCCCACCCGCTTCCAGAGCCTGCACGCCATGGCCATCGTCCAGAGCCCGGCCTCCTTCCGCCGCCGGGGCATCTTTGTGGACGAAACGGAGTTTCAGCGGTGTTGAGCGGGTAGGGGGCCTTCGGTCGTGGACCGAGCCGAAATCCTCCGGCTTCTCCAGCTTTTGTCGGACCGACTGGCCCGACAAGGGGTCAAGGGCGAGATGTACCTCGTGGGGGGCGCCGCGATGGCTGTAGCCTACGACGCCCGGAGAGCGACGCGCGACATCGACGCCGTGTTTGCGCCGAAGGACGCCGTCTACCGTGCAAGTCGGGAAATTGCCGAGGAGTGCGGGCTTCCCCCCAACTGGCTCAACGACGCCGTGAAGGGGTTTCTGGCGGGGCCCGACCCGCATGCCTTGCCGGTGCTCGACCTTCCCGGCCTCAGGGTGCTTGCGGCGTCACCGAGATACCTGCTGGCCATGAAGCTTCTGGCGGCGCGCCGGGAAGATGAGGACGACATCCGCTTTCTGCTCACTCATCTCGGTATCACCCGGGTGGACCAAGCGCTGCAGGTCGTCCTCGACCTGTACCCCGAAGCCCGCATGCTGCCGCGTACACGGTTCATGCTGGAGGAAATCCTCGGACCTGCCTGAGGGTGCCCGAACGGACCTGCCTGAGGATCCCCGCACCGTCCCGAACATCCGCTCCCGCGCCGCTTGCGCTCGCCCGGCGGACGGCAGCCGCCGGTGCGCCGCCAACGGCTGGTGGGCCGCGCGAAATCCGGGCGAGGCGGTGCTTCCCGGAAAGCCTGCGTCCCGGCGGCAGCGCCCCCAGCAGTTATACAGACGATCGGGGCAGGAACGCTAAACAGGCCCCACCAATTTCTGCGGCGCAAGGAGAGGGGCCGCAGAACTGTCAGCGGCGAGCACTGCAGGGAAGCCGGGCCGCCACGGGAGGCGGCCCGCAGCATGTCGGTGCAGGGAGGCCGGCGCAGGGAGGCATGCCCTGGCGGGCGCCGGGGCAGGGCCCGGCGGGCGCGGGGGCCGGGGAGGGGGGGACGACGCAGCAGGCCATCCCCCAGGCCGCCGGGTCTGGAAAGGCCGCAGCCGTACCGCCCCGGCAGGGCGGGGTTCGGGGGTCGGGGGCGCCGGCGCTGAGGAAACATGGGCACTCCGCGTGGGTTCCCCGCAAGACCGCCGGGCCGGGTCAGGCCGAGGGCGGGTTCGGGCCGGGCGGAGACCGGCGAGCCGGGATGGGGCCGGCCGCAGGTTCGTCCGGCCGGGCGGCGAGGGCCGGCAGGGAGGCCCGGTCGGGCAGTTCCCCGTGGGGCAGTTGGTGGGGCAGTCATCGGGACGGGCATCGCAGCGCTGGATGCTTTTGGGGGGAACGGAGATCTCATGAGAACACTGGCATGGCTGCTTGCGGGCGCGGCGGTGGCGGCTCTGGCGGCGCCGGCCCTGGCGGCGGAGTTCCAGCTCAGCGGCTCCATCGAAAGCTCGATGGTATGGCGCCAGCGGGACTGGACCGACGAACAGGGTGCCACCACGGACAAAAGGGGCGTCTCGGCGGCCACCACCCTGAAGCTCAACGGCACCCTGGGGACGGCCAACAACGGCGTCCGGGCGGTGCTGGAGCTGGCGCCCATGGAGGCCACCAAAGCGTTCGACCCCAGCGAACGCTTCAGCTTCGAGAGCCTGGGGATCAGCAAGGCGTACATCGAGGCCAACGGGCAGCTGTGGCAGGGCGGGCAGCCCGTGACGGCCCGCATCGGCACCCTGGAGATGAACCTGTCGCCGTACATCGCCACGTTCGCCCGGGAGGGGCTCTCCGTCGCCGGGCTGCGCTACGGCCCGGTGGAGGCGGCGGCGTTCGTGGGGCGCGACGCCCGCCGCTACGAGGTGAACGGCTTTGAGTACTGGAGCGCCCCGTTCACGGTCTCCGGCGCTCGCCTTCGGGCCGACCTGAGCCGGCTGGCCACTCAGGCGGCGGCGAGCCAGGGGGTGCTGTGGCCGGTCTCCGCGGAGGCGTCGCTGACCGGGCTCAGCGTGGACGGGCGCTACGCGGTAGAGCTGGGAGCCATGGCCTCGCCGTACCCCGGGGTTGTGGTGGGGGGCGCAGCGGCCGTGGACGCCACGGGCGACGTGCCCGGCGGCCCGAGGCCGTCGCTGGGCGAGGCGCCCCGGATGATGCGGCTTGAGGGCGCCGCCCGCCTGACGCCGGAGCTGAGCGTGGCGGCCGGCTATCGCCAGGTCGATGCGGCCTTCAACCCCTTGTACCAGGAAATGGTCACCGACGACGAGGGCAACCGGATCGACTGGCTTGCCAACAACCGGGGCGAGAAGGGCGTCACCCTGGGGGTCCGGACGGTCCAGCAGGGCGTGACGGTGCAGGCCATGGTGGACAGCTACGAGCGCTGGCTGGACGATAGCGGCAATCCGGTCGGCCCCGAGGGGGTCACCCGGCACCGGGACGGAGAGCTTGCGGCCTCCACCACGCTGCGCGGCGTCGAGCTTTCGGGGCTGAGCCGCTTCGACCTGATGGGCGGGATCCGCAGAACCGAGACCCAGCTCTCTGCGGCCTACCCGGTCGCCATGCCAGGCCTGAGCGTCAAGCCCAAGTATGAACTGACGGTGGACGCCGCCGGCGGGGTGGCCCACACCCTCTCCGCCGAGGCCCGAACCGACCGGGTGCCGTACTTCCCCGGCCTGGAGGCCCGGGGTCACGTGGCCCGCTCGGCCGACGGCCAGTGGAGCTACGGCGCCGGGCTCAGCTACCGGGCGCCCAACGGGCTGGCCGTAGGCATCAGCCACGACTCGGCCAAAGGGGCGTGGGTGCAGGCGGGGCTGAGCGCGCAGTTCTGACAACCGCCTCGCCCCAGCGTGTGGTGGGCCGGGGGCGGCTGCCAGGCTCCCCCGGCCCACCGATTTCTTTGGTGTCAGGGCGCACCCAGGAGAAGGAATTTCCGGCAAGGCATCGAATGACGCTGCTCCAGGGGAACGGATACCGCCTGCCGCGCTGTGGGTGGCCGCTGCGACAGGGCCAAGCAGGGCGGGAAAGGAGGCCGGCAGGACAAGCCCGACGTTGTCCAGCGGTTCCGAGAGCAACCGTTGTCTGCTAGGCCGTCTCGACCCAGCTTGGGTGAAGGAAACATGGGAGACTTCCCCGCGCACGGGTCGGGCAGCAGGCGGACGGTCTGCTGTAGCTAGGGTGATCCCCACGCGGCTCGGGCGGACGCGGATCCCCGACTTCGGTCGCAGGGGAGGAGCAGGTCGATGCGACGGATCCTGCTGACTTTTGTCGTCGCACTGTTGGTCGCTCTGTCCACGCAAGTCGCACTTGCGGAACCGAAGGTTTCAGGGCTGTTCTACCATACTGTGACGTACGAGCTGGGCGCCACCTCGCCGTACACGTTTGCCAGCTCCAGCTTTTTGCGGCTGAACGTGTCGGGTAACGTGTCGGATAACCTGAGTTACTTCGGGCGCGTCCAGGGTAACCAGAACTCTGGAGCAAACGTGGTACGCGCAAACGCGACATACAAGAACGTGATCCCGGGGTTGTCGGTCACCCTGGGCCGGGAGTTTGTGGACTGGGATCGGCTCAACTACTTCAACGGTAGTGGGTTCGATTACAAGTCCGTCGATGGTTTGGTGTTCAACTACTCGGCGGGCTCAGCGAGCATCAACGCCTACTATCAGGTGAACAATTCGGCGACCGCGAAGAAGCTTTTCTCCGACGAGCGGGTGGCGGCTCGCCTGACCACGAAGCTCGGGGCCGGCGGGCTGAGCCTGGACGTGGCAGGGAAGGCTGACATGTTGCTGGCCACGGGTGGCGGGTTTGGGTACGGTGTTTCCGGACAGGCCAACGTGCCCGGGCTTGGCAGCGTGTATGCCGAGGTCGGGGAGAACCCCAACAACACCAACGCAAGCGGGATGGACTACATTATCGCGGGCGCCAACATCGACTTGCTCAAGTCCGTCGGCGTGGGCGCCTGGGTGGAGTACAGTGTTACCAAGCAAGCTTACGCGTTCCAGCTCAGCCGCGGCGTGGCGCAGGGGGTCACCCTGTACTTCGGCGGCAACAATGACAACGCGCAGAAGGACCTGAAGCTGAGCGTCACGGCAGAGTTCGCCATCAGCTTCTAATACTACCTCAGGCCTTCCTGAGGAGGAGTCGCCCCCCAAGAGGGGGCGACTCTTGCTTCCAGGGAGCAGCCGCCGCAGCGTCGCGGGGGCTGTTCCCCCCCCTGTCCCGTCCCCCGCTCTTTGAGCGATCTGGAGGGGGGATCGCGCGCGTACGGTGAGCGCGGGGATCTCCGGCAGGACCCAACCCATCCCCCCGGCTAGCCGGGGGGATGGCGCGTTCTGGGAGGAAGGCCCTCCGGTGAGCCGAATCATCGGGGCACGGGGAGGCCTGCGCCTGCG
>CAYQLT010000087.1:0-8723 GCA_964418425.1 uncultured Clostridia bacterium | reverse complement strand
GTTTCGATCCCCGACCACCTCTGCGGTGGTCGCCACAGCTCGCTCACGGGACCGCGTCACGCCTGAGGTTGCAGCCTCTGTTTCGAGACCCCCCTCGGGGCGGGCGGCCCAAAGGGTTCGCAAGGACCCGCTCGCCGCCCGCAAACCACGTCGTGACGGGCTTTCGAGCGCCTCCCGGGTTTCGCTCGTCACCGAACCTCTCGCAGACGGCCTGCCGGGTCGCGGCACCGGCGTTCTCCCCTCAGGCAAGCAGCCGGGTCAGGGTCACACCTTCGACCCCCGGCTCTTGAACTTCCACACAGTAGTCCTCAAACCGCCGGGGCACGTTCACTCCTTCCCGTCGGCGGATCCGAATGCTTTCGAACAGCTGATGGGAGGGGGCCCGCCCCAGCCCGTTGTCGTGGGTGAAGACGTACAGCCCACGGCAGGTGGTCATTCCCCGGCTCGACGAGCGGTCCAGCTCCCACATGCTCACCAGCGCACTCCACAGCACCGCCAGGTCCTCCCCGGTGACGCCCGTGCGGGCCGCAAAGGCCGGGATGAAGAAACCATGGGCCCGGTAGAGCGCGTAGGGCACGATCGGCTTGCGGCCCATTTCCGTGCGCTTACCTGCGGCCTCGCCCGTCTCCTCCTCCACCCGAACCAGATCCTCCGGGCGGGTGACAGCAACGCGCGTAATGCTGAGATCCAGAGGAGTTACCGGGTCGACGGAGCGCGCGAAGGTGAGTTGCACGGGGCCGCGTACCTGGCCGCAGTTGACCTGTGTGGTCATCACCGCCCCAAACATCCGGATGTCAAAGAAGTTCTGGGTCATCCACTGCTGGACCTCGGCCACTGTGGCGGGATCTTGCTGGGAGCCGGCCGGCGTTCGGCCGAGCGCTTCGTAGGCACGCCGGTGGAGGTCGTTGAGTGCAATCCCCCGGCTCTGGACGTAAATGGCGTAGCGGGGCGTGTCCCCCCGGGTCACATCCACCCAGTCGCGGACGCGACGCTTGATGGCGACGTCGGTCACAAGACCTTGCATCGTCTCGGGATCGACCCTCGGGAGGTTGCCGGCGTCGGGATCGCCGTTGGGGTTGCCGTCGGTTACGTCAAACAGCAGCACGAAGTCGTGGCGCCGACGCGGGTCGGTGAGGATCTCAGGAACTGACGCGATCACACCGCATCACCCGTCCCTTCCGTCTCGTCGGGCTCGGTCAGGGCGGGCGGCTCGGAGGCGGCCAAGCGGTGGGCTCGGGCCGCAGCCCGATCCGCTGCCCGCTGATGCCAGTAGCCGAGGGCGAAGCGGGCCTGCTCCTGTAAGGTGAGGGTAGCTGGAAAGCCGTCGAGCAGGCTCTGAACCGACTCCAGCCGTTCCGCTAGCGCGGCGAAAGCCGCCGGGTTGTCCCGCCGCAGCTTGGACAGGTGCGCCTGGGCCTGCCGCAACAGGGTGCCAAACACGGAGGCCGGTGCCGTAGAGGCGCTACCGTAGAAGCGGTCGACCAGCGTCTGGCGGATTCGGGGCTGCGCCGCGCGCTGCAGGCTTTCCAGCACCGCCAGTAGCCGCCCACAGACATAAGGTGCGTCCCGACGGGCCTCGTCCAGATCCACCAGGTACTCCTCCTCTCCACCGGGGTCACTGGCGAGCAGCGATACGAGCGCCAGTTTCATCAGGGCAACGCGTGGGTAGGTCAGCCGTTGCTCCTGCCTTGCTCGCCGAACGGCCATCTCCAGGCATGCCGGGGGAAGCGGACGTCCGTCCAGTGCCAGCCTGACCAGGGCGACTACGAGTTGGGCACGGGGCTCATCCCCGTTTCGAGCCGTGGAAGCGGCCAGGGTCTCGACTCCCAGCGGGCGTCCCGGGCCGCGGTCCCATTCGTCCACCACCCGCTGCAGTTGGAAAAAGCGCGCCACATGGCGGCGCACGGTCTCCACGGTGGATTCGAGCGTGTCGTGTAGCACGGCTCGCGCTCGGCTGGCCCCCAAGGCCAAGGCGTAGTAGTCGGCGGGGGAGATGGCCACGGCCCCAGCCTGCCCCGAGTGCACGGCGCGGACGAGGGCCGCCACGTCCTCGGCACTGGGCGCCGAGAGCAGCCGCAACGGATTGAATTCCTCGGGTCTTGCTGTCCAGGACACGTACACCAAGCCGCCGACCCGGATTCGTGCCCCCGCCTCTCCAGCCAGGAGAGCGTTGAGCGCCTGATGGGAGCGCTCCGCGCACCGGGCGCAAAGCGCCGCCCCCGTGGACGCCTGCAGCCCGTACGACTCGTACGCGGGGCTGTTCGCGGACACTAGGGCGGTACCGCCCGGTGGCCCCCCGGGCACGCCGCGCAGGGGGATGGGAAGCCGGCTGAGCACGGGGCCTTGCCGTCCGCAATCCGAGCAGGGCAACACGACAAGGTCGGCTGCGTCCTCCACGAGGGCTGCGCTCGCCCAGAAGTGCTGCACGGATGGCCGCTCCGTCGGAAGGGAGCCGTCGACGCTGAACGTGAACAGGTCTTCGGGGCGCCATCCCTGCGGCGGCGCGACCCGGCCAGCATGCCTCTCCAGGAATGTGAGGCAGGCGCCCACCGCCGGCTCTTGGGTCGCCTCAAAGCAGGCGCGCACGAGTGTCAGGAAGGCTTCGCGCGCAGCCCGGGCCCGGCGCCGCTGGGTGGGTTTCGTCGCCCAGCCGAACACGTAGCGACCGTCCTCCACCAGCAGGCTCGGCTTGATGGCCGACGTGCGTCGCCGGTACGGCACGAGCATGGTGAGCCCGCGCTCTTGGGCTCCCCCGCGACCCGGCCGATCCTGGGCCCCCCTCATTTCCACGAACCCGAGGAAGGTCCCGCTCGCGTCGAGTTCGATCCGCCAGCGAACCGGGCGGGGGGCGTAATGCGGCGGCGGCAGATGCAGGCGCTCAGCCAGCTCCACCAGCGCCGCCAGCATGGCAAGGCCCTCCCTCCTCATCGCATCCGTAGAGCTCCTGCGGCACCCGCAAGACCCCCCGTTCAACCTTCGCTTCAAAGTAAATCGGGGTCGCCCGACCCGGCCCTTCGAACCGGAAATCGAACAGCATCCGCCCCAGGTCGGCCGTCCAGTCTACGGGCCGCTCCGTTCCCTCCGCCGGGGCGAACTCCGCACTGAACTCCCGGCAGCCCAGGTAGGGCCGGCTGAAGCACTGCCCCCGTTCCACCCGTCGTCGGAATTGGTCTCGGTACTTCGCGGGGTGAACCGCCGGGTCATTTGGGATCAACTGCGCGCGGAAAATGTACGACACGTCCCGCAGCGCTACGGTGTGCCGCTGCGCCCGGTGGTCTTCGACGTAGAAGTGGCCGCCCGTCTGGGGCCAGCGCCGGACCACGCCGGGATTGAGCTTCTCCGTCACCTCGTTGCGGGTCAGCGAAAAGTATCGCACCGGGTTGAGGATCCAGATCTCCTCGACACGCCAACGGAACTCCGGCCGCCAGAGGATGGCCTCCAGCATTCCGCGCGCGGCCGAAGGCGTCGGAACGGGATAGGTGACCCGCTCGACCTTCGCCTCGGGTCGGGTGAAGCATGCCCACGGTCCCCATACCTTCACGAGCAGAGGCGGATAGCGCTCCACCGCTTGGTCACCCCCTCTCCTGGCTCGTTACGCAAGCTCCAGGCCCGCCAGCCCCAGTGCCGGGTGGTACGGGCCGACCCACGCCCAGACTTCGCCCCGAACGCGCTGCGCCCAGCCTTTGCGAACCGCCGCTTGAAACTCCCGCAGGGGAAGCTCGACCACGTAGGGTTGCACGGCTCGCCACCAGCTGCGGCCCGGCGCCCTGTCGGCCCGTTGTAACCATCCGAGCAGCCCATCGACCGCCCGCCGCGAAGGTTCGTGAGCGGGGTCTCGAACCACCACCGGTTGCTGGGGCCCCTCCTCGACCATCCGAAACGCTCGTGCCACGGCGGGGTAGTCGAAGCGCCGGCGCAGGCCCTGGATGCCGGGTGCATCCGTCGGCACGGACTCGTATAGCCGGGCAAAATACTCGGCGATGCAGGCGGGCCGGTCCGGAATGGCATGGGGCGAGCGGATGAGCACCCGCGTGAGGTCTGTCGCCGTGCGGTATGGCCCGGCCGGCGGATGGGAGCCCTGCGGATCGAACACCACGACACGGCCGGAGGGCTGCCGGCGCTCTCGGTTGCATCGCCCTGCGGCCTGCACGATTCGGTCAAGGGGGCCCAGGGCCCGATACACGACAGGGAAGTCGACATCGACCCCTGCTTCCACCACTTGCGTCGCCACGACCCGACAGGGATGCCCCCCCTTCAGGCGCTCCCGGGTGATGGCCAGGGCTCGGCGGCGGTGGGCGCCGTAGAGGCGTCGGGAGAGATGGAGCGCCTGCGGGTCGTCGAGCGTCCGCCAAAGGGCCGCCGCGTCCGCCGTCGTGTTGGTTACCACCAGAACCTGCGAGAGCGGTCGAAGGCTTGCAGCGAGGCTCTCCCAGCTGGTCGGGCCATCAAGGTGCCACCACTCGTAGGCAACCCGGCGGGCCGTCTCCGTCCACTGCTCCGCGTCGGGCACGAGGTCCATCGCCTCTTTGAGCCAATCCGCAAAGGGGGGCTGGCGCCAGGCCGGGGGCGTGGCGGTGGAGAACACGACGGTGCATCGGTACCGGGAGGACAGCTCGTGGAGGGCATCGAGTATGGGTTCCATGAGGGTCGCGGGAAGGGCCTGGGCTTCGTCGAGGAGGATCACGCTTGCTGCGATGTTGTGCAGCTTTCGGCAGGCACCCGGGCGGTTGCTGAACAGGCTTTCGAAGAGCTGGACTGTAGTGGTGACCACGATGGGGGCGTCCCAGTTCTCCGCGGCCAGCTCGGCCCTTTCGGCCAGCTCCTCGTCCTCGACGGGTGGCGCCGCGCTGTGGTGTTCCAGGACGCTGGCGGCCCCGAAGATGTCCCGGTAGACGCTGGCGGTCTGTTCCGTAATGCTCGTATAGGGCACCGCAACGATCACCCGGCGCAGCCCGTGCCGCAACGCATGGCGAAGTGCGAACGCCATGGCGGCCCGCGTCTTGCCTGCTCCTGTGGGAGCGGCGAGCCGGAACCATCCCTGGCGCGCCAGCGCTGCAGCTACGCACCGCTCGTAAACCGCCCGGCGTATTGGGCCCATCGGTTCGGTTGGGGAAAAGTGGGCCTGGGCGGCTTGGAGCCGGTCCCAAAGACGGGCCAGCACCACGGTGTCGGCCTGCGAGCCCTGCGGTCGCTGCCCTCGAAAGTGCGCCTCGGTGTCCAGGAAATCCGCATCCACGAGGGCCGAAAAGATGAAGCGAAGCAGCATCTCCGCACTTTGGGGAGTTTCGGGAAGCGCAGATGCGGCTTCCCTGACGGGGGCACTCAGCTCCGGAAGGTAAAGCTGCACGGCACGTACCGCCTCCTGCGCTCGAGCGGCCAGCGCGGGATCCTTCAGCTGCGCCTTGAGGTCGGTGAGGGCGGGGAGCCCGCCATGGTGGCCCGCCACGACCAGGGCGAGGGGTTCCACGAATCGGGCGGCCCACCAGGCACCTTCGCGGGTATGGCCGGGGGAGGGAAGCCGCTGTCCGAGGGCACGAGCCCGTATGTAGGCCTGCCACTCCGGGCGAGGCTTGCCGAGGTCGTGCCAGAGGCCGGCCAGGTACGCCCACTCCCCCGCCCCGAAGGGCTCCGCGAAGCGGCGGGCCAGCCGGGCCACCTCGCGAAGGTGGGCCAGGAGGTCGTGGGCCTCGCCCCTTGCGTTGGGCGGGTGCGCCATAAGCGTGACGAGGCCTGAAGGAGGAGCATGTTCGTGCATCGTGAGCGATCCTTTCCGGGAGGCCGCAGGCCTCTTCCAACTCCAGTCTAAGGGCGATTGTCAAGCCTACCGCGACACCCGCAGCGGGGCTGCTCTGCCCGGCGCAGGGCCTGTGTCCCAGGTGCCGGGGCGCCGCCAGCGACAGCTGGCCGGGACGCCGTGGCGTGCGCTGCATCTGCGCGTCCCCGTCGAGCTGCACGATGCGCTGCTCGAACGGGCCCTGCGGGAGCGCAAAAGCCTCGCCATGCTGGCCGAGGAGCTGCTCCGGGCGGCGCTGCGGTCCCCTGAGCTTTCGCAGGCGTCCCGCCGCCCGCGCCCACGAGGGGGCGACGACGCCGGCCAAAGCCCTTGAGAGAAGTGGCTCGGAAGCAAGTAAGAAGGGCCAGGGAGGCCACGGTTCCTGCGTTCCCTCTCTGGCCCACGGCCGACGGGCCGAGCGGCCCGCCAGCACCTTCATGGTAGGCGGGCGGGCCTCTCCCCATCAACCTCGGGAGGGAGCCCCAAGATGCCGAACGAGGAGATCCATTCCCGCCTCGCACGTCTCCAGGAGAGCCTGACGGCGTTTCACGGGGCCGTTGGCCGGGCCCATGCGCGGGCCGCCGCCCGCATCCTGCGCCGGGCGCTCCGCCAGATCGAGTGGCTCGGCCTGCTCGCCCACGAGACGGCCCAGGATGCCTGGCTGGATGCCTGGGCGGCGTTGCAGGAGTATCTTGCGGGTCTTCGCCCTACCCTGCCGGATATCGGAGGGTGCACTGCGGAGGTGGCCCGGCGGGTCGAACGGGCACAGGCCTACTGGCGGCCGCCGCACTTCGCCGAGGCGGCGGCCGACGTGCTAAGCCGAAAGCGCAGCGCGCCCGAGGACCTGACCCACGACGCGGGCCTGCTCGTCAACCCGAAACAGCACTCGTCGATTCCCGACCCGCAGGCGCCAGTCGGGGCGGCCAGCCAAGCGCTTGACGTGGAGCCCGAATGGACCTCGGGTGAGCTGACGGACGGCTTGAAGAAGGTGCTCCCGCTCGGGCCGGGGGAGCCTGGCGATAGCCCCTCCACTTGCCGAGGCACGTTGACCGCCCAAGAGGGCTCAGTCTGGCCGCTCATGTAGCTGCTCTCGGATTACCTGCTCCAGCGGCTTGCCCTGGCCGGCCTGGTACTCCCTCCAGGCCGCCTCGGAGTCGGCGATCTCCTCGGGCGTCAAGGGAGGCTCCGCTTCGAGCCAGCTGCGCCTCGCCGGTCAAGGGGGGACCAACGGCATCCATAGGTCGCGCCAGTTCGTTCCAGTAAGAGTTTGCTAATCCCCGGATGGGGTGCCGCTGAGGAGGACAAAACGAGCCGCCTATTGCCCCCATGTCCGGTTCACCCGGCGCAGCATCGGGGAGCCACTTTTGCTGATGTGGCCCTGGCCGGAGCGTTCCCCCGACTGATACCCGAGGGATCGAGCCCGCCGTACCGGGTGACGCCCTTGGGCTGCGAAAGCGGGCGCGAGGCCGCCCACACGGTCGCGGCCCCGACCAGCCCCATGCCGGTAATGCTCGACAACAGCTTGCACCTCCGCAACCTCCTGCGCCCGCCGGGGCATCTCGGCGTCAACGGCTCGCAGCTCCGCTTCCACTGCGTCGAGCTGTCGCACCAGGCTGGCCGGGCTGAAACCGCTGCCCGACCGGTTCCCTCGCGATCGCGTCTTTCGGCCGGCGGAGGTGACGCACGCGTACGAGGTTTATGTCCACGAACTCAAAGCGGAGCGGGCCCGGACGTGGACGCTGGAGGGGGTCCCACAGCCCCAGCGTTTCGACCAGGCTCCCCGCCGGCGCGTGGGCGCCCTCGGGGTAACGCTCAATCTCCCCCATGGGAACACCGGACACGTAGAGCGCGTCCCGTTCCCACCCGACGCTGGCGCCCGCCCCGCGGGCGAGGGCCCGCCCGCCAACGAGGCGAGGCGGTGCGGTGCCCCGATACGGTCGTCGAGAGGCGGCAGGAGGGGGGGTGACCGCCGGTCCGGCGCAGTTTCCGCCACAGCGGCCCCTCCGGCCCCGAGCGCCGCCACGCCAAGCGAACGGCCAGTTTGCAGATGCCCACGGGTCGCCCATCACGGCAGGCCGCCCATGGCGAGCCACTCGTCGCGGTCCAGGCGCCCGTGCTCCTGCTCCTCCTCGCGCCGACGCTTCTGTTCTTCTTCCCACTCTTTACGCTTGCGCTCCTCCTCGAGCCGGCGTTCGTTCATCCACTGCTGCAGCTCCTCATCGGTGAGCACCTTGCCGTGGAGCAGTTCACTGCGGATAGCATGCACGGCTGCGGGGTACTTCTGGCTGATAGCGTGCAACCACATGCCCTCGGGCATGTGCTGCGGGCCGCCCTTGGCGAACAGTTCCTCGATGAGCATGAGGGTGTGGATGTATCCGCGCTCCTCCCAGCGGGTCCGCCTCAGCTCCCGCCGCACGAACTCGGTCCTGATCTGCGAATACCTGTGCCTGGCCATGGCTCGCCCCTCCCGGACGCGTTGTTCACCTTCGAACCCACCAGCCCGCACTTGCGAGGGCGGGCCTCGCGCTCCGGGGCGGGACACCCCCAAACAAACAGCCCCTGCGGGAGCAGGGGCATTCAGTCGTCGCAGCACGTCTCCCAGCTCCCATCTCTCAGGCCGATACCTGCGGGAATTGGCACCACGCCCGGCACTGCTGCCGGGCAGGTTGCCCCGGCTTCATCGGGCCCGTCCCTCCGCCGATCTCGATGGGGCTTGGTTCACCGAACCGCCTGGCTCACTTGGGTGGCGAGGAGAGAATTGGCCGCACCGGTCATGTTCCCCTGCACCGCACGGCCGCTCTCTCCTCTTCGCGAAGTCGGCACTCCAAGCTTCCGGTCGGGGCCCCGTCTTGACGCTACCTCTCCAACGTCGCACCTGCGGCGACAGAAGCGACGCTTCAGGAAAAAGAGGGGCCCTCACCTCGGGAGACTCGATGCGCCCTTGACGGAC
>CAYQLT010000086.1:0-8743 GCA_964418425.1 uncultured Clostridia bacterium | reverse complement strand
GCGCCCAGCGCTTCGGCCGGATGGGCCCGCAGCCTCACTGCCTTCCCCACCCCCGGGTAAACACGGTCTGAACACCTTCCACCCTGGGCAGGCGAAACAGGGCCCGCACCAGCGCAGGCGCGGCCACGAAGGCCAGGATGACCGCCTGCAGGATGGTGACGATGTCGATGGGGATGCCTGCCGCCGACTGCATGCGGGTGGCGCCGCTTCGCAGAGTGCCAAACAACAAGGCCGCCAGCACCACGCCGCCCGGGTGACTTCGGCCCAGAAGGGCCAGGGCAATGCTGTCAAAACCATAGCCCGGCGAAAAACCCTGGCCCACCCAGTGGTCGACTCCCAGCACCTGGGTGGCGCCGGCCAGAGCCGCCAGACCTCCGCTTATGGCCATGGTCACCACGTAGACTCGGGCCACAGGGATTCCCGCGGTGCGGGCGGCGTGGGGATTGGCCCCGACGGTACGCATCTCGAATCCCCAGGGCGTGTGGAAGACAAGCCAGAAGGCGAACCCTGCCGCCGCCAGGGCCAGGAAGAAGCCCACATGAAAACGGATGGGAGGCTCGAACAGCTGGGGCAGGTAGGCGGTGGGCAGCACCTCGGGGCTGACCGGCACGAAGCCCGGCGTACCCCCCGGCCCGGGGCGCTTCATCGGGCCGTTGAGAAGCCATTCGCTGAGGCGAAAGGCGATGTAGTTCATCATGATGGTGTTGACGACCTCGTGCGCCCCCGTGCGCGCTTTCAGGTATCCCGGCACCGCGGCCCACAAGCCGCCGGCCGCCGCGGCCGCGCCCAGGGCCAGAGGGAGATGGACCATGGCCGGCAGGTTGCGCACCGAGTAGCCCACCCAGACCGCCGCCAGGGCCCCCACGTAGAGCTGGCCCTCGGCGCCGATGTTGAAAAGCCCCGCCCGAAACCCCACAGCCACGGCAAGCCCGGCGAAGATGTAGGGGGTGGTGGTCACCAGGCTCTCCGAGATCGCGTAGCCCGAACCCAGCGAGCCCTCAAGCAGAGCTCCATACGCCCGGGCGACGCTACGCCAGGCGGCCGAAAGCGCCGCCCCGGGCGCGCGCAGAGCCTGTCGCCAGGCCTGGAGAACCTCCAGATCGGTGACAACGATGATGAAAGAGCCGATGGCAAGGCCGGTGAGGATGGCCAGCGCCGGCAAGGCCAGCGACGAGAGAGCCTCTCCCAGCACGCGCCGCAGCCGGGCCCGGACGGGCCCGGCCAGCCGGCCAGGGGTGTCGGCTCCTGGCGTGGCAGGGCCAGCCGCGCTATTCACGCGGCGGCCCCCGCCATGAGCAATCCCAGGCGCTCCCGGCTCGCCTGTTCGGCGGGCAACTCGGCCACGATGCGCCCCCGGTACATGACCGCGATGCGGTCACAAAGCGCCAGCACCTCGTCCAGTTCGGTGGAGACCAAGAGCACGCCCGCTCCCTGGTCGCGCTGGCGAAGGATCTGCCGGTGCACGTACTCCACGGAGGCCACGTCCAGGCCTCGGGTGGGTTGGGAGGCCAAAAGCAGCCGGATGGGCCGGGAGAACTCCCGGGCCATGATCAGCTTCTGCTGGTTGCCACCCGACAGGGTCGCAACCCGGGCTTCCACCGTCGGGGTACGGATGTCGAAGGCCTCCACCAGCTGGCGGGCCCGTTCCCTGAGGGCTGCGATCCGGAGCATGGGGCCCCGGCGGGCCGGCGGGCGGTAGTAGGTATTGAGGGCCAGGTTCTCGTAGACGGTGAAGTTGAGCACAAGCCCGTCCCGGTGGCGGTCCTCGGGGACGTAGCCCACCCCCATCTCCACCAGCTGGCGGGGCGAGAACCGGGTCAGACGGCGTCCCAGTACCTCGATGACCCCTGAACTCGCCGGCCGCCTGCCCGCCAGCGCCTCCATCAACTCGGTCTGCCCGTTGCCGTGAACCCCGGCGATGCCCACCACCTCGCCGGCCCCAACGGCCAGATTGACGCCCCGAACCGCCGGCAAGCCTCGCTCATCCAGCACCCACAGGTCACGCACCGCCAGCACCGTCGATCCCGGCCGGCTCCGGCGCTCCCGGGCCACCCGCTCCACGCCGTGCCCTACCATCATGGCCGCCAGCTCCGATTCGGTCGTCCGGCCGGGCGTGGTCTCCCCGACCACCCTGCCCGCCCGCAACACCACGATCCGGTCAGCCAGGGCCAGGGCTTCCTTGAGCTTGTGGGTGATGAAGATGATGCTGCGCCCGCCTTTGGCCAGGCCCCGGAGGATGCCAAACAGCTCCTCGACCTCCTGAGGGGTGAGTACGGCGGTGGGCTCGTCCAGGATGAGCACTCGGGCCTCCCGGTACAAGACCTTGAGGATCTCCACCCGTTGCTGGACGCCCACGGGGAGGTCCTTGACGTACGCCTTCGGGTCCACCTGCAGGGCGAAGCGGGCGGAGATGTCCTGTACCCGACGGATCGCCTCGTCGATGCGCAGGAAAAAGCGTCCTCGGGTGGGTTCGACGCCCAGCATGACGTTCTCGGCGACGGTCATAACGGGCACCAGGGTGAAGTGCTGGTGCACCATCCCGATGCCCAGCCGCAGGGCGTCGGCCGGGCTGCGCAGGCGTACCGGCCGGCCGTCGACCCGGATCTCTCCGGCATCGGGGGTCAACAGGCCGTACAGGATGTTCATGAGGGTGGTTTTCCCGGCGCCGTTTTCCCCCAAAAGCGCCAGAATCTCGCCCGCGCGCAAGCTCAGGTCGATGCGGTCGTTGGCCAGTACGCCCGGAAAGCGCTTGACGATCCCGCGCAGCTCCAGCGCGAGAGGCTCGCCCGGCCGATCCGTGGGAATACGTCTCACCTCATCACGAGCCGGTCGCCAGGGCTCTACGGCGGGCTTGGCCGCCTGCCGGTCGCGCTCAGCGTCCCGTCCCCAGCACGCCGTCGACGGTCAGCTCTCCGGAGACGAGCTTCTGGCGTACCTGCTCCAGTTCGGCTCTCAAAGAGGCCGGCACGTCCTTGTCGTAGTCGTGGAAGGGGGCGATGTCCACGCCGCCGTTGGCCAGGGTGCCCACGTAGGTGCCGCCGGTGAACCGACCCTCCACCACCGCACGGATGGCGTCGAAGACGGCCACGTCCATGCGCTTCATGATGCTGGTGAGGTAGGTCTCCTTGAACTCCGGGGCGCTTATGTACCAGTCCGTGTCCACCCCGATGATCTTGAGCCGGCGCTCCTTGGCCGCCGCTGCGGAGCCCAGGCCCACCGGCCCGGCTACCGGCAGGACGATGTCGGCGCCCTCGTCGAAGAGGGATTCGGCGAAACGCCGCCCGTCGTCGGTGCTTTCGAAGTTACCCGTGAACAGACCGCGGTCGGCTCTCGTATCCCAGCCCAGCACCCGCACCCGGGTGCCGTGTACCTGGTTGTAATAACGGACGCCCGCCTCGAAGCCCTTCATGAAGATGGTCACCGGCGGGATCTTGATGCCCCCGAAGGTGCCCACGACGCCCTTGCGGGTCATGCCGGCCGCCAGGTACCCGGCCAGGAAGGCCGCCTCGTCGGTGGCGAACGTCAGCCCCAGCACGTTGGGAAGCGGCGGGCTGTACGCGAAGTCCACGATGGCGAACTTCTGGTGCGGGTAGCGCTCGGCGAACTCCTTGGTGGCATCGCCCAGCAAAAACCCAACGGTGACGATGAGGTCATACCCCTGGGAGATGAACTCCTGGATGTTCTTGGCATAGTCGGTCTGCTGCTGGGACTCCAGGTAGCGCCCCTGGACCCCCAGCCTGGCGATGGCGTCCTGAACGCCCTTCCAGGCCGTCGCATTGAAGCTCTTGTCATCGATACCGCCCACGTCGGTGACCTGGCCGACCTGGATGGGCGCAGCCCACCCGACGGAAGCGGCCAGCGCCAACGCCACGCCTGCCACCACCACCGCGCGCCATGCCCCGTGCAAAGCCCTCACCCTCCCCCGCAAGCTGAAGGTGGGCAGCTCGAACCGCAAGACGGCAGCCCGCCTGCCCTGCGGCTGCACGAAGGAGGTTCGCCGTCCGGCGCCTGTACCCTGCGGGGCAGGTTCGGAGGATCGAGGCCGGTGAGCCCGAAGTGTCCGGTCGGGGAGAGAATTCGGCGTCCATGAAACGGCGAAAGCTTGTTTTCGGACTCTTCGCTTCGGCATTGGTGGTCGCAGGGGTCGCCTGGGGCCGCGGCCTGTGGCAATCCCGGGCGCCGTCGTTTCGGGGCATGGCGATGGAGCCGCCTCAACCGGCACCGGAGCTGAGCCTCATCGATCACCTGGGCCGTCCGTTTTCACTGGCCTCCCACCGAGGGCGGGCGGTGCTTTTGTACTTCGGCTATACGTTCTGCCCGGATGCCTGCCCGGCCACGATGGTGCTGTTCGGCCAGGTGCGAGAACAGCTCGCGGAGCAGGCGGATCGGGTTCAGATGGTATTTGTGACGGTGGACCCCGAGCGGGATACCACGGAGCAGCTTAGGGCGTACCTGTCCCGTTTCGACCCGGCCATCGTCGGTTTGACGGGAGAGCCCGGCGCGGTCGCCGAGGTGCTCAAGGCCTACGGGATTTTCGCCCAGAAGGTGCCCGTGGAGAGCTCCGCCACGGGCTACCTGATGGATCACACGGCCCTCGTCTATCTCATCGACCCCGAGGGGCGGCTGCGGGTGATGTTCCCGTTCGGCATGGGCGCCACCGACATGGCTCACGACGTGAAGCAGGTGCTGGCAGAGCGGCCCGCCCGTTCCCGCGGTCCCTCCCGCTGAACACCGTTTGGCCGTCCCCCTGGTGCTCACTCCAGTGGCGGCACGCTGCCCGGCGGCCCAATGCTCCGCGGGACTCGTAGTTGCTCCCGGGACCGCCACCCGTGGGTCCTCTTCGGGGGCGATACCAAATGGCGCTGGCGTCACAGAACGGAAGCCCGTCCGCTGGCATTACATGCCGGGCGGGGGCGCGGCGGCGGGGTGCAGGGCGGTGAGCGGGCAGGCGTGGGGAGCGATAGGGCCGGTCTACCGCGGCGACCCACCGAATGGGAGCTGGCCCGGCGTGTCCACCGAGGATACCGGCTGGGGTGTTGCCATTTTGACCCGGCTCTGGCGAAGGCCCTGGAATCCGCGCTGGCCGGCGCAGGAGGCGCTGCTGGTGCGGCCCGGACGCCGCCCGGCCGGCCGCCCGAGCCGCTGGTGCAACGTGCCGCCGCTGTGTCGGCCTGCACCCGCAGCTTCGTGGGCTCGTTGGCCAGGCTTCCCGAGCAGCGGCTGGCCGAGGTGGCGGCGGCCCTGGAGGTGTTCACCTTCGCCGCGTTGCTGGGAGCCTGGCTGCGCGCACCGGGAGGCGGGACGCCGCAGGCATTGAGGCGGCAGTGGGAACAGGCCAGGGACCGGTACCGCCGCATGGGCCGAGAGCAGATGGCCTGCGAAGCCGTGCTGGGCATGCGCCGCCGGCTCCCGGTGCGAACGGCGGGGTCGCCTCCCCAGCTGGAGGCCTTTCTCAACGCTCTGGTGGCGCACCTGGCGGCAGGCTACGGCCTGAAATCCCGGACTGCGGGCCCCGAACTGCTCCAGGACACCCTGGTGGCCGCCGCCCGGGACGGGATGGCGGTCGCCCGGGGCCTTTCGGCCGGCTGGGTAGAGCGCCAGGGGCCGATGAGGTGGCTTGCGGCGGGCCTGGCCCTGGGCGCCCTGGGGGCCGCGGGGTGTCTGGGGCGCCACCGGCTGTCGCTGACGGTGGCCACCATCCTCTATGTGGTCACCACCACCCTGTTCGGGATCACCTTGCCGTTCGACGCCTACCGGTGGGTGGCCGTCGCCATCGAGCTTTGCTTGCAGCCACCCGCGGTGGCTGCCTCCCTCGTAGGGGCTGAAAGCCTCCTGTACGCCCGGTGCCGGGCCCGATTCGACGGGCGCCTGCTGGCCGCCATTCTGGTGGCTATCTACCAGATTGCGCCGGCCGGCGGGGACGGGGCCGACGCATCGGTGTGCGGGTGCGCTCCCGGGCTCGCCTTGGGGGGCGGCCTGGCGGGCTCATGAGCGGAGCCTGCCCGTCATAGCTATGGCGGTGCAGGCTGCGCCGTGGAGCCGCCCGGCGCGGCGAGGCGCCGGAACGGGACGGCGGCCCCCGCAGGGGCTGCAGGGGCCAGAGGCGGCGGGAGGGTGCGTCCGTGAGGGATGCCGGCCAGGCGGTGGGCATGCCGGCCGGTCTGGCTTGCACCGCTCACCCTTGGACTGGCGTGGGGCGGTTCAGGCATGCCGGCCCAGGTGAGCCGTTCTCCCGTGGTGGTGGTGGATGCCGGCCACGGCTGGGATCCGGTTCATGGGAGCTTCACGGGAGCGTACAACCGAAGGCTGCGCCTCCACGAGGATCCATTCAATTTGGACATCGCCCGCCGGGTGGCCTCGGCGTTGCAAAGCCGCGGGGCGGAGGTGTACCTCACCCGGGACGGCGACTACCTTCCGGGCGACTTCGACGGCGACGGGGAGCTGACCAATGGCGATCGCGCCCATCTGGCGGTGCACCTGCGCCAGTTTTTCGCCCACGCGAGCCGGGAGCGGGCCGATGCGTACGTGAGCATTCACCTCAACGCCTCGCCCGGGGCGAGGGTGCGGGGGGTGACGGTGGTGTACTCCGAAAGCGGGGCGGCTCGGGAGGTGGTGGACGCCAGCCTGAGGCTTTCCCGCCTGATCCACAGCCAGTTGGTGCAGCTCCTGCCGGACTCGTCACCCCCGTTCACCGTCAGCGGCCTGTACCTGGACAAGCTGGACGTCCCCCACGCGGTGGTGGAGGTTGGCTTTCTCACCAACCCCCAGGATGTGGCCTGGATCCAGCAGACCCAGAACCGGCAGACGGCGGCAGAGCGGATCGCTTGGGCGGTCATGGAATGGTGGAGCTATCAGATGGCCCGCACGGGGCCACGAACGGACCGGGACTCACCGGTTGGAGGGGCCGACCCCGCTAGGCCGGGGAGTCCGCCGAGTTACAGGTCTCCCTCCACGTAGCGCATGTTCCAGCCGCCCCGGTCCCACCAGAAGAGGAACTTCGCCTGCAGGTACAGGCCTTCCACCGCACCGAGCACTTCCACCACGACGGGGAACCGACCGTCGTCGCGTACCGAGATGCTTCGGAAGTCCACGTGAGCACCTGCGGACCGGTACTTGTCCTGCACGTATGCGGCCACAAAGGGCTTGAAGGCCGGCTCCAGAGCCACGCGAAGGTTATCCTGGAAATTGCGGGCGAGCCGGATCATTTCTCCCAGCTCCTCGTCGGAGTACCCCTCCAGCGGGCGGCCGGGTCCGAGCCCCCGCCACGCCAGGACTGCCGCCACCAACATCGCGGCCGCGATAGGGATCGCCTTCCGCCACGGGCCTCGGACTTCCACCGCCGTCAGCGTCCTCCTGACTCACCTTATGCGGCCCTCCACCGCCTTTGCCTCCATGCAATGCCACTCGCGCCACAAAGTCCTTGAAGGCATGCCATATCCCGCATGGAATGGCTGAAGCGCCAAATCTCGTGAATAGGGAGGAAGCTAATGCAGCGGCGTGTGGTCTTGGTAGCACTGGCAACCTTTTTCGCAGTTTCCATTCTCGCGACCCTCGCGGGAGCAGCAGGGAGCCAGCCGACGAAGCTCTATCTCGTCTTTGGCTACTATCCCGTGGACTTCCCGGGAGACAGGGCGGCCTTTGACTCTCTTTCGCGGTGGGAGCGGGTTGACGCGGTCGGCGCTTTTCTCTTCCAGTTCGATGAATCCGGCAACATCCTCGGCCGCTCGGACCCCGCGCTGTTGGAACTGGCCAAAGCCCGGAACCTGTCGGTGGAGGCGGTGATCCACAACTACCGGGGAGGGTTTGACCGTGGGATCGCCAGCGCGGTGCTGACCAACAGGGCCGTACAGGACAGGGCCCTTGACTCCATCGAGCGGCTGCTCAAGGCCGAAGGATACCAGGGTGTACAGATCGACCTCGAAAACGTGGATCCCATGCATCGGGCGCAGCTGACGGAGTTCATGCGACGGGTGGTCGAACGGCTGAGGCCTCAGGGGTTCACGGTCAGCATCGCGGTTCCGGCCAAGACCTGGGATGACCCCAACAACGGTTGGAGCGGGGCGTTTGATTACCGGGCTCTGGGCCAGATCGTGGACGCGGTCTCTCTCATGACCTACGACGAACACTGGGCGGGAGCGCCTGCCGGCCCCATCGCTTCGTTGCCCTGGGTGCGGGACGTGGTGGCGTACGCGGCCCAGGTGATCCCACGAGAGAAGGTGCTGGTGGGTATAGCGGGCTACGGGTACGACTGGTCGGCTGCCGGCGGCCTGGGCCTGATGATCAAGGGGCGGGATGCGCCCACCCTCGCGGTGCAGAAAGGCGTCCAGCTGCTCTGGGACGATCAGGCGCAGGTCCCCTACTTCCGATACACTGAAGCCGGCCAGGCGCACACCGTCTACTTCGAAGACGCCCGGAGCACACAGCACAAGTTGAACCTGGTGGTCGAGCACCAGCTGGGCGGGATCGCCCTGTGGCGGCTGGGGTTTGAGGACCCCGGCGTCTGGACGGTGGTGGAGCAGCTGCTGGGCAGCCAGGGCCCCCGCAGGGGGCAGCCGCCCTCGCAGCAGCCCCCCTCCCAACCGCCCCCCGCCGAACCCCCGGGGCAGCAGCCGCCGTCGCAGCCCCCGGGGACGAGACCTGGCGAAGGCCGGCAGCCGGGCGCGTACGTGGTGCAGCCGGGGGACACGCTGTATCTGATCGGGCAGCGGCTGGGGCTGTCGTGGCAGGCCATCGCGGCGGCCAA
>CAYQLT010000085.1:0-8768 GCA_964418425.1 uncultured Clostridia bacterium | reverse complement strand
ACCTCCCTCCGAAAAGCTGGGTCTGAGCGACGAGCGATTTTATCAGGAGCCACTATACTACGTCACCGTGCAGCCGCTCACGGACGCCGCAGGCGCACCTGTCGCGCACCTGGTGACGGCCAGCGACCAAACCGAAAGCTACCTGTCCCTGCGGGCCACGACGCGCTTTCAATACGTGGGCATAGCTGTCGTTGCAGCCGTTGTCATGTTCGCGACGACTCTCATAGCATTGCTGATCACCCGGCCTCTCCGCCGGTTGACGTCCATCGCCGAGGTGGTCGCCCAGGGGAACTTGAGCCAGAAGACGGGTGTCTCGGGGAGGGATGAGATCGGCCGCCTGAGCGCCAGCTTTGACACCATGATTGACAACCTGCGCGACATGCTCAACGGAGTGGTAGAAACCATCAAGGGGCTGAGCGCCAGCAGCCAGCAGTTGGCCGCCACCGCCGAAGAAGCCGCGCGGACCACCCGGCAGATCGTCATGACCATCGGTCAGGTGGCGGCCGCCAGCTCCGACCAAAGCGGCGCTGTCCAGGAGGCCGCGGCGTTGGTGGGCCGCATGTCCGCGGCTATCGAGTCGACCGCCCGCAACGCTGAGCAGCTCGCGGCCTACTCCAGCCAGGCCACGGCCACGGCGGCGAAAGGCGCGGAGGCGGTGCGCCAGACGGTTCAGGGGATGCAGCACATCCGCGAGGCGATCTCCAGCACCGCCGAGAGGGTGCGCGAGCTGGACGTGCACTCCCAAAAGGTGGGCGAGATCGTACAGGTCATCTCCGGGATCGCTGAACAGACCAACCTCCTGGCGCTGAATGCGGCCATCGAAGCGGCTCGCGCCGGTGAGCACGGGAGGGGCTTTGCGGTGGTGGCCGAGGAGGTGCGGAAACTCGCGGAGAGGTCGGCTGAGTCCGCAAGGCAGATCGCGACCCTCATCGACAGCATTCGTCAGGGGATCCAGAGGGCGGTCTCGGCGATGCAGGCGGGCGTCGAGACGGTTGAGGCCGGCACGGAGGTGACGCAACTGGTGCAGGGGGCGGGGGCTGCGCTGCAGGAAATCCTGGCTGCCCTCGAGGGAACCACCCGGCAGGTGCAGGAAATTTCGGCCGCCGCCCGGCAGAACACCGAGGTCGCCCAGCAGGTGGCGGCGCTGATCGAAAGCATCTCGGGAGCCGCGGGGGAGACAGCCTCCTCGGCGGCGGAGGTCAGCGCCTCGGCGCAGCAGATGAACGCCGCGGTGACGGAGGTATCCAACTCCTCCCAGATGCTCGCCGGCATGGCTCAGAAGTTGCAACAAATGGTTGCACAGTTCAAGGTGTGACGCTTGCTTCCCGGACAGGCGCTCAGGGGCGGAGGCCGTAGGCCGACCCCCCGGGCCGGCCGCAGGGAAGGCGCCCCTGGGTCGCTGCCCACCGCGAGGCGCATCACTCGCCACCTGGGCGAACGGCGAGCCACCTGCACGAAGCCGGCCGACTCGAACCCGTCGAAGGCTCGCGCCAGCGAAAGCTAGAACGCACCTGCCCGTTGCCAGGCCCGGGCCGGATCGGGACGGGGCTGCGGCCGACCGGGCACGGGCAGGAGCGGAAAGTCCGGATGTCTTTAGGACCGCTTGCGTGAGCCTGCGGCTGCCTTTTGCGAAGCCGAGGCTGCCGCCGGCGCCTCCTCCTTCTTGCGGAACTCCGCGCCATCGCACTCCGGGCACTTCTTCGGCTTGCAGCGGGCGTCCTTCTCCAACCCACACTGTGCGCACACCCAGACCGCCATGGTGCCAGACCTCCTTCAACAGCTGCCGTATATGCTCATCACCGGCCTAAGGCCGGCGCAAGAGCCCTCGCCCGCTTGCGCAAGCCTAGCCCTCGTCGTACCACTTGACCCGGTGGGGCCGCAGCCTCACCAGCGTCAGGGGATCCCCGCCCAGCGAATCCGCGTAACGCGCCCCCTCTTGGGCGCCCAGGTAGCGCTCGGCCAGCCGCCGCAAAAGCCGGTGGGCCTCGCTGGCGGGCCCGGGGTGCAGCTCCACCGAAGCCGCCCCCTCGGCGAAGGCGTACCGGTAGGGCGGCTCGTGGGAGGCCACGCAGACAGCGGCCTGCGGCCGGACCGCCAGGTTGCGGGCTTTGACGGAGGTGGGGTCGGTGCAAAACCGGAACTCGCCGTCCCCGTACTCAAACCACACCGGCGCGGCATGCACCGAGCCGTCCGGCCGGTAGGTCATCAGCACGGCAACCCGGGGCTCCTGCAAGAAGCTGTCCATCCGCTCGTCGCCCGCCCGGACGCTACTATGGTCACTCAACGCTCCCACCTCCGTCCTCTCGCCGCAACCGCCCCGCGCTTACGCCCTTGGGCCCGGGCCGGCCCCTCCACCTCTTCTCAGCCCATTCTACCCGGCCGCTCCCCCCATGTCTCGCACCACCAGGATGACCCCGGCCACGATCAGCACCGCCCCCAGGATCCGGGGCCACGAAAGCGGCTCCCCCAGCCACCAGGCGGCAGCGGCCACCGTAACCAGGGGCGAGGCAGCCATCACCAGAGCCACCGCAGAGGCGTCACCGTGCTTGAGCGCGGCATAATATGCCAGATCCCCCGCGAGCGTGGCCAGCAGCGCTTCGATCCCGATGGGCAGCCACGCACGCCAGGGGATGGCGTCCAGATGATTCCAGCCTCCCGTGCCGGTGAGGAACCCAAGCACCAGGGCGGACGCCATCAAAGTTCGCAGGGCCAGTCCCACCACCGGATCGATGCTGGCGAGCCCCACCTTACCCGCGACGGGCGCCAGCCCCCAGCAGACGGCTCCAAACAGGGCCAGAACCACTTCGTACAGTCGCGCCTCACCCCCGGGCGGCGGGGCCAGGCTTGATGGCAACGCCGGCCGCATAGGGTCGATCCTGTCTGAGAGGCTATGCCCCGGGAGGTCGTGCCTGGTCATGATGTTCGCCGCCTTTCGACTGCGGCCCGCGCTGCTCGCGCTGGCCGTCGCGGTGGTGGGTGCAGCGCTGGGAGCGGTATGGGTGTGGCTCCAGAACCGCCAAGCCGACGCCAGGGGTGACCCCCGCGGCGAGGTTCAGGCTGCTGTCGAACGCATCCTGGCGGAGCGGGCGCAGGCTCTCATCCGGTTCGACGACCAATCCCTGGCCGAACACTACGACCTGGACTCCACCTACGGGAAGTGGTCACTGGAACACGAAAAGCGGCGGCTGCGCTACTTGCAAGCGTGGTCGACCAAACGCGGGGTCAGGCTCGTCAGCGCGGCCGTAAGCTTTCGCATTCCCGGGATGCGGGTCTCCGACAAGGACGCCTGGGTGAGCCTCGTCCAAAGCGCCCGGCTTGGATACGTCTACGAGGACGACCCCACGCTGGAGAAGCATCTTTTTGGCATCGGGACACGCCACACCATGCAGCTGGTCAGAGCCGGCAGCGGCTGGATTTTGCGGCGCGACTGGTACACGGATCCCCTGGACGAAGACGCCCTGGTTCCGGAGGTCCTGCCGGCGGACCTTACGGCATCCGGCGGCCTGCTTTCGGGGCTCGCCCGCATTCAGCAAGAGCGCGTACAGCGCTGCGAACCCCCGGGTGTGGAGGACCTTGCGCCCCCCGGCGCAGCTTCCCATGGGCCGCAGATAGCGCGGGTACGGGGAGCGGGTGGCCGCGGCCGGTACAATCGCGAGGCCGCCGTGGCCTACGCCCGAGAGTTTTGCGGCGCAGCCTGGGGATGCGGCAACGGCGGCGCCTACAACCGGCGCTACCGCGACTACACTGACATTGGCGGAGATTGCACCAACTTCACCTCTCAGGTGCTGCATGCCGGCGGGCTGCCCATGGACTCGGTGTGGTACTACCGCAGCGGGTCAGGGGGCAGCCGGGCGTGGGTGCAGACCTCCGCGCTGGCCCGCTACCTTCTGGCCACAGGCCAGGCCAGGCTCCTGGCCCGGGGACCCTTTGCCGAAGTGATGAAGCCTCGGGACGGTTTTCCCGACGGTGCCCTGGCCGCCCTGAAACCCGGCGACGTCGTCGGGTATCAGGAAGAAGGCCGCATCGTGCACCTGGCGACCGTGACAGGCAGGGATTTTCGAGGATACGTGCTGGTCAACTCCCACACCGCCGACCGAAACCTGGTCCCGTGGGACGTGGGCTGGGATCAGGGAACGGTCTTCTGGCTCCTGCAGATCCGGGACTGAGACCCATCCGCAAGCCGCCCGCTCTTTCCCGCAGAGTGCGGACTCGGGTTTACGGGTTCGCCGGTGGGCCGGGTGGAGCGGCCGCGGGAGATCCATGGAACTCCGAGTCGGTGAGTTCCAGGATATGAGAGATCACGCCGTTAAGGTGATCGATCTGGCCGACCTCGCGGAACCCCAGGGCCGACAGGGCCCGGCGCGCAACGGGGTTGGTGCTGAGCACCTCTGCCAGAACCTTCTGCAGGCCCAGCGGCCCGAAGGCGAACGTCAGCAGGGTGCCCAGCGCATCGGCCAGGCAGTCGGCCGCCTCGGCTTCACCCCGTGCCCGAAGGGCGGGGTCACCCAGCAGCACTTCCACCCAGGCCTCCCCCCGGGAGGGGTCGAAGCTGTGCAGGTCCAGGTCGCCGATGTAACGGCCCGACTCGTCTTCGATGGCGATCTGACGGCTGTTGGGGTCGGCCGACAGCGCGGCGAACCAGCTGCGGATGTCATAGGGGGTGCGCTCCCCGACAGCCATGCCTACGGTCTCCAGCTGGACGGCCGGGTCGTTGGTCATGGCCAATCGGGCGGGGAGGTCCTTTTCGCCGAGAAGGCGTAATCGCGTACGCCGGCCCTGCAGGGCCCAGTCCGGCCCTATGGGCTCCAGGGTGGCCGGCGAGCGAGAGCTGCCGCGCTGCATGACGGGTACCCCCGGGCAGGGTAACGGGCGGGGTGGGGTGGTGTCAACGGGGCGGATCGGGCGCCGGACGGGGCCAGGCGATGCACTGCCCGGCCTCAACGGAGCTGTAACCGTCCGGCAATGCTTTTGTAGGACAGCTGACATAGCCTTGGCGTGTCCCGGCTGGGGCACAGGCATCGGGCGGGGGGTTCGGGAGCCGCTATGACCAGGGCGGCGAGCCCGGAGGAACCGGGCGGGTCGGCGACGCAAGTCTCCGGGGGGATAGGCTGCGGACAGGAGGCCACCGGTGTACCCGGACGGGACCGCCCGTGGCGGGTCTTGTTCGTCTGCACGGGTAACTCGTGCCGCAGCCAGATGGCCGAGGGCTTCGGGCGGGCCCTGGGCGCACACGTGGCTGAGGTGCGCTCGGCAGGGCTGGAGCCAAAAGGGCTTCACCCCCTGGCCGTACGGGCCATGGCGGAGGTGGGCATCGACATCTCCCATCAGCGGTGCAAGGCCTTGACCGAGGAAGACCTGCGCTGGGCGGACGTGGTGGTCACCCTTTGCGGGGACGCCCGGGATCGCTGCCCGGTTCTGCCGCAGGGGGCCCGCTCCCATCACTGGCCTCTTCCCGACCCTGCAGCCATGGCAGGCAGCGAGGAAGAGGTCATGCCGGTGTTCCGGGCCGTGCGGGATCAGGTGGACCGGGAGGTTCGGGCGCTGGTCGCGACCCTGGCCGCCGGCAGGCTCATCGGGTCGGCAAACCGCTGAGAATCCCGCAGGCCTCGCCGACTCCACCTCGGCCCCAGCATTGCCCCGTGCGGCGGCGCGCCCGGACGCCCCGACGGGTACCCCCGTCGTGGTATAATGAGAACGCTCCTTTCCAAGGACGGGAGCCCGCGCGGAGGGGTGTCTGAGCGGACGAAAGAGGCGGTCTTGAAAACCGTTGAGGGCCTGGTCCCTCCGGGGGTTCGAATCCCTCCCCCTCCGCCACCGCACCGGGCCGTCCGGGCAGGGGACATCGCGACCCGTTCACGGCGGGCGCCGTAGGCGGCTGGCGCTGTGGGGCTTGTGGCGGTCATCTCCGACATCCATGCCAACCGGCTTGCTCTGCAGGCGGTTCTGGCGGACATGGAGAGCTTCGCTCCCGAGGTCGTCTACAATCTGGGCGACACGGTCGGCTACGGCCCCGAGCCTAACGCGTGCCTGCTGTGGGCCCGCCAGCACGCATCCGTCTCCCTGCTGGGCAACCACGATGCCGCGGCCGTGGGCATGCTGGACCTGCGATGGTTTAACCCGTGGGCCCGGGAGGCCGTCGAGTGGACGGCCCGCCAGCTCAACCACGATGAACGGCTCTGGCTGAGGACGCGACCCCATCTGCACCGGGTGGATACGGCGGGGGGCCTGCGCTTGCTGCTGGCGCACGGGACGCCCCGGCATCCGGTCACCGAATACATCGACCCCGAGGCGGCGGAGGAGATCCTGGCCCGGCCGCAGTTCGACGTCTGTCTGGTGGGTCACACGCACCTCATGGGCGTCTTCACCCGCCGGGGATACCGGCCCCTGCACGCCAGCGCGGACTTGACGCTGGAGCCTCCTTGTATCGTAAACGTGGGGAGCGTGGGCCAGCCCAGAGATGGGTTCCCGCAGGCGGGTTACGTCCTTCTGGATCCGACCACAGGGCAGATGTGGGCCCGCAGGGTACCCTACGACGTGAGCAGCGTCCAACAGGCCATCTTACAGGCCAATCTTCCGGTGGTCCTGGCCGAGCGCCTCGCCCACGGCCGCTAGCATCCCTCAGGCCGGCCGGTCCGTCCGGGGAGCGTTGGGCCCGCCGCCGGGTGGAGCTGCCAGCGCCGTAACGCCGGCGTCGCTGTCGGAGGAGGGGGCAGGCCTGGGGGCCAGGTGGATGGTCTGGGTCGGGTAGGCGAACTCCACGCCCTCGGCGGCGAAACGGCGAAAGATCTCCAGGTTGATGGCCTGCTGCACGTCCATGTAGGTGTTGTAATCGGGCGTCAGCACGTAGTAGACGACCTCCAGGATGAGAGCGAAATCGCCATACCGGGCGAAGTGGGCACGATCGAAGCGGACCTGCGGCTGCGACTCCACGATGGAGCGAATCAGGCCGGGCAGGGTCTTCAGCTTCTCGTACGGAGTCTGGTACGTGACGCCGACGGTAAACAGCACGCGCCGTTCCTGCATCCGCTTGAAGTTGCGGATGCGGCTGCTGAGAAGGTCGCTGTTGGAGAAGATCAGCTGCTCGCCCGACAGGCTGCGCACCCGGGTAGTCTTGATGCCGATACGCTCCACCGTGCCCAGGTAATCCCCTACGATGATGAAGTCGCCCACCACGAACGGCTTGTCCAACAGGATCGAAAGGGAAGCAAACAGATCGCTGAGGATGCTCTGAACCGCCAGGGCGACCGCCACGCCCGCCACGCCCAGGCCTGCCACCAACGCGGTGATGTTGACGCCAGCGTTGTGCAGCGCGGCCAGAACCACCACAGCCCAGAGAACCGCCCGGGAGCCGATGCCAATAAGCCCGTACGCCGACGCGCTCTCCGGGTCGGTGGCGACCCGCTGTTTCAGGCTATAGTTGAGCCAGTAACCGACGGCCTCGTCGCCCCACAGCGCGGCCTGCCAGAACAGAGCGAGCAGGGCGAGTTTGCGCAGGATCTCCGCCGCCGCAGGGGGCAATCCTGCGACCAGCGAACCCACGTAAGCGGCCACGATCAGCATGACCAGGGCGCTGGTGCGCCTTCGCAGCAGGTCGGCCAGAAAGTCGTCGATGGGGCTGGTGGTGCGGGCGGCCAGGGCGGCAAGGTGACGCTCGGTCCGGCTCTTCACGAACTTCAGGAGAACGAACCCGACCAGCGCCAGGGCTGCCGCCAAGGGCCACCGCCAAACCGGCGTCGCGTCCAGCGCGGCTTGCAGAAGCTGCATGACTCCCCCAGAGCACGACCCTCTCGCGGCACGAGAGGTTTGCTGGCCGCCAGACGGAGGGACGAGCTGAAAACGAGTGGCGGAGGGGGCGGGATTCGAACCCGCGAGGCGCCTTTCGGGCGCCCAGCAGTTTAGCAAACTGCCCGCCTAGGCCGAAACTAGCGGACCCCTCCGCGGCCGTGCCCAGTCTAGCATCGGCTCCGCCAGAGTGTCAACGGCCTCATCGGGCGCGGCAGAAGCTGCGCCAGGGTGTGCCAGCCAGAGTTTGCGGACAGGAGGTGGCCTGCGGTGCGTCCCTGGAGCATTCGTCGGGAGGTTTCGGTTGGGGCCCCTGCGGACGCCGTCCGGGCGTACCCGGGCACAGCCGAGCAGCTCAGCCGGTGGTGGTGCCCTTCGCCATCGGTGCGGCTGGCGTTCGAGCCGAGCACAGGTGGCCGCTTCGAGGAGCACTACGACGACGGGCGGCTTGCCTACCACGTCGAGGGCACGGTCACCGTCTACGAGCCTCCGCGGCGCCTGGCCATCCGCCGCCTCACCCCGGGGTCTCCCGCGCCCTCGGACGTGATCGAGTTTACCCTGGTCGAGCAGGGCAGCCGCACCCGGGTCGTGCTTGAACACTGCTTCGAGGGCCTGCCGGTCGACCGTCGGAAGGATATGGAGGAATACTTCGCCGACGCGTGGTCCCAGGCACTGCGTGCCCTCCGCCGGCTGGCGGTGCAGGCGCCCGGCAGCCCGGCCGACCGGGAACCCCGGAGCGGTCGCGTTCGTTGCACGCGACGGCGCCGGAGGTGAAGGCGTGCGGCGGTAGACACGGCGGAGGCGCCCTGCCCGGCTCACGTTCGCGATGCCCGTAGCACAGGCAGGGCTCCAGGTCGTCCACCAGGACGGAGACCACCACGCCCTCGTCTCGGGCCGGGCGTGCGTGAGCGGCTGACCGGCTCGGCCGCAGCGGTTTATAATGCCCAAAGACATGACCTCGGAAAGCTTCGAAGCCAGGCAGTGGC
>CAYQLT010000084.1:0-9001 GCA_964418425.1 uncultured Clostridia bacterium | reverse complement strand
GCCGGCAGCCGTTGGCATGGCTGCCTTGGGGCAGCGGTGGCCCGGTGGATGCCGCGATGCTCGCTGTCGCCGCGGTCTCGGCGGCGTTCATCATCGTCTACCCGGCCTTCGTGCTGGCCGCGTTTCCGTCGATCCCGTTTTGGAACAACGCCTCGCTGCCGCTGCAATTCCTGGCCGCCGCCTTCGCCAGCGCCGGCTCCCTGGGCGTGCTCTCCCCGGCTCCCGCCGAAGCCGGGGCGGCCCTGCAGGTGACGGTACTGGCGTTGTTGGCCTGGCTGATCTTTGTTGCCGTCCACCTGATCTCGGCCTTTGCCAGGAGGGGCACGGCCCGGCTGGGCGCGGCGGAGATGTGGAGCGGCCGGTGGCAGGGCTGTTTCCAATTCGCCCTCTGGGCGGGCATGGTGGCCCCCCTGGCGGTGGGCCTGGCCTTGCGGGGTGGGGCGGAAATCCCGCCTGTTGTTTGGGCGACGGTCTGCGGCGTCATCTGGGCTGCCAACTGGCTGAGCAAGCGGGCGCTGCTTGGCGCCGGCTACTTTGAACCGCTGCTGTGACGCAATGAGGAGCGCGGCCGGCTTGTCCATCGGGTCGTCGGGGTGCTCGAACCAGTTCCAGCCGCTCCCGGCCAGGCGCTGGTAGGCCTCAAGGTTGCCCGTGAGCTGCAGAGAGCGCCGCCTCACATCCTCGTCCCACATCCGCGCCGCGTGACGCCACCCCCTGCGGCTGGCGGGCCTCACGAGGTCGGCGATAAGCAGGCCGCCACCCGGCTCCAGGCGACTGTGCAGCACCGCAAAACCCAACTCGAACGGCCTTACCTCCGCTCTTCGGCCGAAGGCGGCCAGGCGGCTTCGAGCTGCATCGAGCATCACGGGGGAGCCGTCCAACGCGATGACACGGGCCCGGGGGAACCGCTCGAGCACGGCTTGGCTCAGCCATGCGTCTCCGCTGCCCAGGTCGACGGCGACGAACGCCTCATCGGGTTCCGCCGGGATGAGATCGCACAACACGGCCGCCACCTCGTCGCGCCACGGCGTGAGGACGGGCCCCGGTTCGAGGAACGCCTCCGATTCCGAATCGGTCCAGCGAGGCGGCAGGCCACGTTCGCAACACTTCCCGGCCATGCGCCCGGGTCACCTCCATGAGGTTATGACGGCTACCAGGCGTGCCGGCCCGCCCGGGGCACTCTCTTCCGAGGGCCTCGGCCCAGAGCGCCTCGCGCAGGAGCGGTTCGGCGCCCCGGCCCCCGCGCGGACGGCCGCGGGCGACGCGCACCGGGATGACGGCAAGCTCCGTAGCCCGGCCGCCCCGCGCTGCAGGGCGGGGCCGGCGTGTCGTTCTCCCGGCAGAAGGGGCTCACGGTGCGTGGCGCCGAATTCTCCTGGCAGCAGCCGACATCCTGTTGCCGCCGCCCGGCCTGTCGTCGCCGACCGGCTGCGAGCCATCCACCTCGCGGGGGTGCCCTGCCATGCTGCGACGCTGCCGCCCGGAGGATTTCGAGGCCATCTACGCCATCATCAACGACGCGGCGATGGCCTACCGGGGCGTCATTCCGGAGGATTGCTGGAAGGAGCCCTACATGCCCAGGCAGGAGCTGGCCGAGGAGATAGCTTCCGGCGTTCTGTTCTGGGGGGCCGAGCAGGACGGGCATCTGGTGGGCGTCATGGGCATCCAGCACGTCGGGGACGTCACGCTCATCCGCCACGCGTACGTGCGCACCGCCTGCAGGCGGCAGGGCCTGGGCGGCAAGCTTTTGGTTCACCTCCTGGCCGAGACGGACCGGCCCGTGCTGGTGGGAACCTGGGCGGATGCCACGTGGGCCATCCGGTTTTACGAAAAGCACGGTTTCCGCCTGGTCACGCCGCAGGAGGAGAAGGACCGCCTCCTGCGCCGGTACTGGAAGGTGCCCCGCCGCCAGATGGAGGCGTCGGTGGTGCTGGGCGACGAGAGGTGGTTCAGGCAGGCGCACAGCCCTGCTACCGGGCCGGCATCGGAGCGGGACGGCCCCCCGGTTCCATCAAACCGGGCCGACCCCCCGCTTCCATCGTGACCACAAGAGCCCTGCCCGCCGGACTTCGCGGGGAGGCCGAAGGTGACGCAAGCCAAGGGCGTCGCTCGTGACCCACGGCCGGCTGTCCGTGGACGCCCTACGAGCTTTGCTCGACGAACGGGTCCGGCTCGTTGGGGCCCCATAATGGAAGGGGGGCGAACGACATGGAGACCTGGACCTGCATCCGTACCCGGCGCACCACCCGTGACTTCCGCCCCGAACCCGTGCCGGACGCCACCATCCGGCGCATTCTCGAGGCCGGCCGCCTGGCCCCCAGCGCCCTCAACCGCCAGCCCTGGCACTTCGTCGTCGTGCGGGAACGCTCCCGTCTTGAGGCGCTGGCCGAGATGTGCCCCACCGGGCGGTTCGTGGGACAGGCCGGCTTCGCCGTCGTCGTGGCCGTCGACCCGGCCCACTGCTACCACACCATCGACGGCGCCCGGGCCGTGCAGCAGATGGAGCTGGCCGGCTGGAACGAGGGCGTCGGGATGTGCTGGATCGGGGGCTTCGATGGCGACCGGGTGGCCTCGCTCGTCGGCCTGCCAGGCAGCTGGAAGGTTCTGACGGTGCTGGCGTTCGGCTACCCCGCCCGGGCAGGCGGGCCGACGCGAAAAGGGGTCAAGAAGCCCTTCGACGAGGTCGTATCCTGGGAGGCCTACGGCCGGCGGGCCTGAGCACGACGATGCCAGCGGCGGGTGGCCACACCGGGAAGGTTTAGGAGCGCCGACCCTGAACTTAGGGCCCGGAAGGACGGGAAGTCCACGTGGAGAGCTCTGGCGGCCGGGCCGAACCGGCTCCTGCAGCCCCGCTGCGCTCTCGGGCCATGCGGTTCATCGTCCTGTTGGGCGTTGTCAGCCTGTTTGCGGATATGACCTACGAGGGCGCCCGCAGCGCGACGGGCCCGTTCCTGCTGACGCTCGGCGCAAGCGGAGCCGTGGTGGGGCTGGCCGCCGGTCTGGGCGAACTGGCCGGCTATGCGATCCGGCTGGCGTCCGGTGTGGCCGCGGACCGCACCCGGCGCTACTGGATGCTCACCGGCCTCGGCTACGCCGTCAACCTGCTGGCCGTCCCTCTGCTGGCCCTGGCCACCGGCTGGCCAATGGCCGTGGCCCTGGTAGTCCTGGAAAGGGTGGGCAAGGCCATCCGCACGCCCTCCCGGGACGTCATGCTCTCGTTTGCGTCCCGGGCTGTGGGGCGCGGCGTGGGGTTCGGCCTGCATGAAGCCCTGGATCAGATAGGGGCGGTGGCGGGGCCTCTCATCGTGGCGGCGGCGGTGTTTCGGGGGGAAGGGTACCGGTCAGGGTTTGCCGCCCTCGCGCTGCCCGCCACGCTGGCCTTGATGGCGTTGGCCTCGGCCCGGCTCGCCTTCCCCTCCCCCGCGGGTTTCGAAAGCCCTTTACCCTCGGTGGCGTCCGGTGCGGGCACGGGAGCGGCCGCGACGACCCGTGGAGGTTCGGGGGCGGCGGCGGACAGGCCGGTGCCGGGCCGTCTGTTCTCCCGACCCTTCTGGCTGTACGTCGCCTTCGCCTCCGTCAGCACCATGGGGTTCGTCCACTTTCAGCTCATCTCTTTCCATGCCAAGAAGCTGGGGCTCATGGCTGACGCCGTCATTCCGCTGGCCTTCGCGGCGGCCATGGCGGCGGACGCTGCGGCGGCCCTGGCCGCCGGGCGTGGCTACGACCGCCTGGGGCTGCGATCCCTTGTAATCCTGCCCCTGGGCACCGCAGCGGCTGCCGTCCTGGCCTTTTCGGGCGGCGCCCCGGCCGTGTGGGCCGGCGTGCTCCTTTGGGGCGTGGCCCTGGGCGTCCAGGAGAGCGTCATGCGGGCGGCGGTTGCCGACCTGGCTCCGGTCGAGGTGAGAGGGAGCGCGTACGGAGCTTTCAACGCCGCCTTCGGGGCCGCGTGGTTTGCCGGCAGCGCCGCGATGGGGCTGCTTTACGACCGCTCGCCGGCGTGGGCGGCGGGCTTCGCCGCAGGCGCACAGATCGCCTCCCTGCCCCTGCTCGCCGCAGCGGTGCGAGCCTTCGGGAAGCCGACCTGGGGCGGGAAGCAGCCCGAAGAGGGCCGAGCGCACCCATGAAGGGCCCCTGACGGTCGGTGTGCGGGCGGCGCGCGGTTGCGTGCGCCGGCCGCCACCGTCGGAGGTGTTACGGTGGACACCCGGTTTCCCTATCGATCCGCCCGCATGCCCGTTCTCGCCCGCCGGGGCATGGTGGCGACCAGCCACCCGCTGGCGGCTCAGGCGGGGCTGCGGATGCTCCTGCGGGGCGGCAACGCGGTCGACGCTGCTGTCGCGGCCGCCGCCTGCCTGACCGTCGTCGAACCCACGTCGTGCGGCCTGGGCGGCGATGCGTTCGCCATCGTCTGGGACGGGACGCGCCTGCACGGCCTCAACGCCTCCGGGCCCGCCCCTGCCGCCCTTGACGCCGAGGCCCTGCGGCGCCGAGGTCTGCGCCAGGTTCTCACCGAGGGCTGGGAATCCGTCACGGTGCCCGGCGTGGTGGCGGGTTGGGCAGAGCTGGTGCGCCGGTTCGGTACCATGCCGTTGATCGAGGTGCTTGCGCCCGCCATCGAATACGCCGAGCACGGACACCCGGTTCCGCCGCACACGGCGGCCCTCTGGCAGGCGGCCGCCGCCCGTTTCGGACACCGTGAGGACTTCCGCTCGGCCTTTCTCCCGGGCGGCCGGGCGCCCAAGGCCGGCGAGGTGTTTCGCCAGCCGGACCAGGCCCGCACCCTTCGCCTCATCGGCGAATCCTGGGGCGAGGCCATGTACCGGGGCGAACTGGCCGACTCCATCGCCCGCTACGCCGCCCGCACGGGCGGCTACCTGACCCTGGAGGACCTGAAGGGCTACGAGCCCGAGTGGGTGCAACCCCTGTCGGTCTCGTACCGGGGCGTCGAGGTCTGGGAGCTGCCGCCCAACGGGCAGGGTTGCGCGGCCTTACTGGCGCTTGCCATCGCCCGTCACTTCTCGTTCGGGGAGGGTGCAGCCGGCCGGGTGGGGCGCCGGCACCTGGATCCGGGCCACGTGCACATCCTGGCGGAGTCGCTGCGCCTCGCCCTGCACGAGGCGTACCAGCACGTCGCGGATCCGCGGATGGCGCCCGTTCCCGTGCAACGCTTCACCGATCCCGACCAGGCCGCTCGTCTCTCAGCCCGCATCAAGGAACAGGCCGCCATCCCCGAGCCCATTCCCGACCGCAGCGCCGCAGGCGGCACCGTCTACCTCTGCGCCGCCGACGCCGGCGGGCGGATGGTCTCCTTCATCCAGTCGAACTTCTACGGGTTCGGTTCGGGCGTCGTGGTGCCCGGCACCGGCATCGCCATGCAGAACCGTGGTGCCGGGTTCAACCTCATCCCCGGCCACCCCAACGAGCTCGCCCCCGGCAAGCGGCCGTTCCACACCATCATCCCCGGCTTTCTCACCCGCCAGGGGCGGCCGCTGGCGGCCTTTGGCGTGATGGGCGGAGACATGCAAGCGCAGGGGCATGTCCAGGTGATCAGCGCGCTCATCGACTTCGGCCTCAACCCCCAGGCGGCTCTGGACGCACCCCGCTTTCGGGTGTTGCCCGGGGGCCGGCTGGCGCTGGAGAAGGGGTTTCCCGTTGATGTGGCCGGCAAACTGGGATCCCTGGGCCACCCGGTACTGGCTGACCAGGAACCGTCCATGTTTGGGGGCGGCCAGATCATCTGGTACGATGAGACGTCCGGGGTCTACACCGGCGCGTCGGACCCGCGCAAGGACGGGCAGGCCGTGGGCTATTGACAGCGGCATGCGTCACCGAAAGACCAGCGACGGAATCCACAGGCTGAGGGCCGGCCAGTAGGCAATGACAAAGAGGGCGGCCACAAGCGGGATCAGGTAAATCAGAATCTCGCGGGTCACCTCTTCGAAGCTCACACCGGCTACCTGGGTCATGATGTAAAGCCCGATGCCCACCGGTGGGGTTGCAAGCCCGATGAGCAGGCCGTAAACCACTATTAGGCCGAAGTGGACCCGGTCAATCCCGAAACGGTCGGCAATGGGCAACAGTACGGGCAGGGTGATCAGCATGGCCGGGATGCCCTCAACCACGGTGCCCACTATCAGCAGGAAGACGATCAGGAGAAGCAGAAAGACGGCGGGGCTGCTGCTGAGCAGCAACATGGCCTGGGCCGCCTTGGACGGAATCTGCTCGAAGGCCAGGGCCCACCCCATGGGCTTGCCGACAGCTATCAGGAACATGATGATGCCGCTCATCAGAGTCGTCTCTTCCAGGATTCGATATAGCTTCTCCCGGGTGAGCCGCCTGGTCCACAGGCTCACAGCCGCTGCCCAAGCCGAGGCCAGAACTCCCGCCTCGGTGGCGGTCACGACCCCGGTCAGCATGGACCCCACGATGATGGCGGGGGTCAGCAAGGCAGGGGCAGACGCTTTGAGAGTCTTAAGCGCCTGCTCCAACGAAACAGGGTTTTCCCTGGGGAAACCCCGTCGAATGGCGATGAAATGGTTCATGAGCATCAAAAACGCTCCAATGAGAAAGCCCGGAAGGATTCCTGCCAGCAGCACCCTGCCCGTCGACACGCCGGCGGTGTAAGCGTAGATTACGAGGGGAATGCTGGGCGGAATGATGGGCCCCACGACGGAGGAGGCAGCGCTGATGGCAGCTGAGAAGGCCCGGGGGTACCCCCGGGCGGTCATGGCTCTCACCTCAATGGCTCCCAGGCCAGCCGCGTCCGCTACGGCGGCGCCGGTGATCCCCGCGAAAATCAAGCTTGCCGCGACGTTGACCTGAGCGAGTCCTCCCCGCAACCGGCCTACCAGGACGCTCGCCAGATTGAATAGCTCTTCGGTAAGCCCTGTCTCGTTCATGATCGTGGCCGCAAGGATGAAGAAAGGCACAGCCATGAGAGGTACGCTGTAGACGGCCTCCACCATTTGCTGAGGTATGACGTACCAGGCGTCGCTCAAGCCGGCTGCGAGAAGGGCCACCACAGCCGCCGCCCCCATGCTCAGGCTGACGGGAACCCGCAGGGCAATGGCCACCAGAAATGCTCCGATCATAAGGGCGCCGCTCATGAGCCTTTACCTCCCCGAAAGCGGGCCAAAATCCCGTCCAGCAAGGTTAACGCCATGAGCACCAAAGCCGCGACCAGCGGATAGGAGAGCACGTAGCGCGGCAGCGGAACGATCTGCATGGGCTGGGACTGCATCTCCACCAGCCTGGGAACCTGGGCAAGGAGGAGAAGCACTGTGGCCAGACCCAGGAGGTCTGCAAGCATCGCCACCCAGGGCCTCAGCCAGTCCGGTAGCGCCTTGAACACCACCTCTACCACAATATCCCGGCCTCGCTGAAATGCCACCGCCGCCCCCAGGAAGCTACCGGCCTCGAAAAGTATCAACGCCAGTGGCTGAGACCACACCCAGCCGGTGTTGAACATGTATCGGAGCACCACCTGAGCGAAGGAGATCAACGTCATCGCCCCGATGGCTGCTATGGCGGCCGCAAGATAGATGCGCGAGAGGAGGCTAACCAGCGGGCGAAGAGCTGTGGCGATCTCCCGCCTGACACCGAGGTCCTGGCCCTGTCTTGCCAAATCTTGCGACACCGCCGCTGCCTCCTGCGAGTTCCACCGTGACCGTCGAAGTGGAGGAGAGTCGGGAGACGGTAACCCGCTCTCCTCCACCCGGCTTCGCCTTGGAAACCACCCGGTCAGAGCTGATCCACGTACTCGAGGATTCCCCTTGGCAGCTTACCCTCCGCCTCCCACCGACGGTAGAGCTCCATGGAGCGCCGCCGAAAGGCGTCGTAGTCGAAGTCCTCCGAGTAGACCGCTCCTTTGGCTACCATCCGGCGGATGGACTCCTCGGCCGCCCGGCCCATGAGCTCCTGACTCAGGGCCGACGCGCCCTGGTGCGCCTTCAGGAGAGCCTCCTGCAGTTCGGGAGAGAGAGACCTCCACTTGCGAGCATTCATCATGAAGGCGATGCCCTGGGGATACTCGTTCGTTCGCACAATGTAGGGAGCCACCTCGTGAAACCCCATACTCTCCACCAGGGCGATGGGCGATGTGACGCCCTCCACGATACCCCGCGCGATCGCCTCGTAGACCTCCGTCCACTCCAGGATCTGGGGCACCGCGCCGAGATAGCCCCAAACCTGAACGGACGTCTCGTCAGGTGGCATCCGCAAGCGGACGCCACGAAGGTCGGCCAGGTTGTGAACAGGCTTGCGAGTGAGCAGGACCCGATAGGGACCTCGCACGAAATCCGACTCCGAGCCGAGGATTGTGATGTTGAATTGGTTGGTGAGCCTTTGCACCCAGGAACGATACAGGTCCGATTGCACGAACCGAACCCACTGTTCTCGGGAACGGAACAGGAAGGGAAGCGCCCCCACTTTCATGTCCGGGACATAGCGCTGCAGGTAGGTGGCACCCTCCACATAGATGTCGATGGTCCCAGCCCGAAGCTGCTCAAGGGTTGCGTCTGTGCCTCCCAACTGTTCCGAGGGGTAGACGATCACCTCCAGCCGCCCCCCACCGTACTGCCGGGCGAGGTCGGCGAAGCGCTGAAACCCTATGCCCTCCGGGCTTTCGGGCGGCATCTTGCTCGCGACCCGGATCGTAGCGGTTGCCGCCGCCATGCTCACTGCGGCAGTACCGACGCATACCACCATCGCCGATACCACAACCAACGCACTTTTAAGGACGTGGCGGCGCATTGAGTTTACCCCCTATCAGCTCGCTGGCGCCGGAAAGCCGGGAAAGAGGCTTGCCTGCGCGCAGTTGATCCCTGAGCGCTTCTTCGCGCCGTTGGGCAGCTAAGGCCTTCTCAAACAAGCTGGTTACCGCATCCGGCCGGACCACGACGACCCCATTGTCATCCCCCAGGATGAGATCCCCCGGATGGACAACGACCCCCCCACATAGAACGGGAACGTTGATGTCCCCGCACGTGCCCAGGAGCTTCGT
>CAYQLT010000083.1:0-9207 GCA_964418425.1 uncultured Clostridia bacterium | reverse complement strand
TCGGCACGATCCTGTTCGTGGTGCTGTTCATGGTAGCGTTCTTCCGCTGAGCGCAAGATGCAAAACGACGCGGGGGCCGGGCCGGCCGCAGGCCACCTCCCGGCCCCGTCCCGGACACCCGATGGGGCGGCGCCCCGGGGCCAGGATTCGTCGCCCCCATTGCCCTGGGCGCCGCCCCGGGATGCCTCGTGGTTGGGAAGGCCGGTGCGCGAACTGGTGCGCCGGCCCCCTGTTACATGCCCGCCGGAGTTGACCATCGCGGAGGCGGCCCGCCGGATGCAGGCATACGGGGTCGGCTCCGTAGTGGTCGTCGACGGCGACGGGCGCCCGGTGGGGATCGTGACGGACCGGGATCTGCGGGCCAAGGTGGTGGCCGGGGGCGTGCCGTCCGGTGAGGCGGTGGCCCGCATCATGAGCGCTCCCCTCGAGACGGTCTCGCCCGAAACGCCGGCCATCGAAGCCCTGCTGACCATGCTTCGTCTCAACATCCACCACCTGCCGGTGGTGGACGCGCCGGCCCGGAGGGCCGCCGGCGAGGGCGGGAGCGCTCCGGGTCGGGGCCGGCTCGTCGGGGTCGTCTCCAGCAACGATTTTGTGGGGGTGCGGGACGTCCGCCCCCTGCATCTGCTTCGGGAGATCGAGCAGGCGCAGGGCCTGGCGGAGCTTCACGTGCGGGTGGGGCAGCTCAACGAAGTGGTGCGGCACCTGGTGGAGGGCGGCGCCTGGGCGGTGGACGTGGCCCGGATCACCGCGGAACTCCACGACGGGGTGGTCCGGCGGGTGCTGAAGCTGACGGAGCACGAGCTGGCGTCCGAGGGTTTCGGCGAACCCCCGGGCCCGTACTGCTGGTTGGCCCTGGGCAGCGAGGGGCGACGGGAGCAGACCCTCAAGACCGACCAGGACAACGCCCTGGTGTATGAAAAACTGCCCGGCCTCCCCGAGTGGGGGTTGGAACGCTATTTCAGGGAGCTCGCCGGGCGAGCGGTGCAGGGCCTCATCCGCCTGGGCTTTCCGCCCTGCCCTGCCCAGATCATGGCCTCCAACCCGACCTGGTGCCAGCCCCTGGACGTGTGGAAGGGTTACTTCTCCCGGTGGGTTCGCCAATCGTCCACCCGGGATCTGCTGATGGCCTCCATTTTCTTTGACTTTCGGCCGGTGTGGGGTGATCCCGCGCTGGCGGCCGCTCTCCACGCGCACCTGCGGGCCGAGGTGGAGGCCTGGCGAGCCTTTTTGCGGTTGATGGCCTGGACCGCCGTTTACACGGGCCCCCCGTTGGGCGCGTTCGGGCGCATCGTCACGCCTCGCTTCGGGCCCCATCGGGGCAGCGTGGATCTCAAGCTCCAGGGGATGCTCCCCCTGGTGAGCGGTGTGAGGGTCTATGCGCTGGAGCTTGGACTGCCGGTCACCAACACCGTAGAGAGAGTGCAGCAGGCGGCCGAGGCGGGCGGCCGCTTCCAGCGGGCCGAGGCCGAGGAGCTGGCGGCAGCCTACGAGGTGCTCACCCGGTTGAGGCTGCGCCAGCAGCTGGCGGATTTGCAGGTAGGCCGGCAGCCGGACAGCCGGGTGGTGGTTCGAGCCCTCAACCGGGCCGACCGGGCCGCGCTGCGGGAGGCTTTCCTCACCATTCAACGGCTGCAGGATGGGTTGCGCAGCCGTTATCTGACCGAGGCGCTGTATGGGTGAGCCCCCAGAGGTCGCTATGGACGAGCCGCTTCCTCAGGACCACTTCGTGGCCATCGATACGGAGACCACCGGGCCCGACCCGCTCCGGGACCTGCCGGTGGCCGTCTCGGCGGTGCCCTTTATAGATGGCCGGCCCCGGCTGGACCTCGCATACTCCAGCCTGGTGCGGCCGGGGCGGCGCGTGCGGCCGGCAGCCCGCCGGGTTCACGGGATCGACGAAAGGCAACTCACCCGGGCAGCCCCGCCCCACCAGGTGCTGTTGGGGCTTGTGGCCTGTTGCTCGTCCGCCCGTGCGCTGGTCGGCTTCCATCTGAGCTTCGATCTGGCGGCCCTGAACCGGCTGGCCCGGCAGGCCCGGCTGCCGCCCTTGGACGGGCCGGCCCTGGACGTGGCCGCGCTGACCCGGGCGCTTTGGCCGAGCTGGCCGACACTGTCACTGGAGGCGGTGGCCGAGCGCCTGGGCGTCGCCGTGGTGGGCCGCCACACCGCCACCGGCGACGCCATCACGGCCGGGTGCATCTATCTGCGCCTGGCACCCATCCTGGCGGCGCGGGGCATCACGACCCTGGGCGAGGCGCTCCGTCTGCAGCAGTGCGTCGGTGCGGTATCGAGCGGCCCCGCCAACCTGCCCACGCCCCCCAGCCCGGGCGCGGTGTGAGGGAGACCGCCCCTTCAGCGAACCGCCGCCGGTGTGAACTGCTCCACCTCCGTCGAGCCCTCCAGGGCCGAGGTGGATGCGCCGCCCCGCGAGACCGCCATGGCAACCTGGTCAAAGTAGCCCGCTCCGGCTTCCCGTTGGTGGCGGGTGGCCGTGTAACCGGCCGGCTCCAGCTCAAACTCGGCCTGCTGCAGCCGTACGTAAGCCGCCATGCCCTCCCGGCTGTATGCACGGGCCAGAGCGAAGGTGTGGAAATTCAGCAGGTGCCAGCCGGCCAGGGTGACGAACTGGAAGCGATAGCCCATCGCGGCCAGCTCCCTCTGGAAAGCCGCGATGGAAGCCTCGTCCAGGTTCTTGCGCCAGTTGAACGAGGGCGAGCAGTTGTACGCCAGAAGCTTGCCGGGAAATCGGGCGTGGATGGCCTCGGCGAACCTCCTCGCCTCCGCCAGATCAGGCCGGGACGTCTCGAACCACAGGAGGTCGGCGTAGGGGGCGTACATCAGGCTGCGGGCAATGGCCATGGACAGCCCGCCCCGCACCACAAAGTAGCCCTCGGACGTCCGCTCGCCGGTCAGAAACTCCCTGTCCTCGGGGTCGATGTCGGTGGTGAGCAGTCGGGCGCTCAGCGCGTCGGTGCGGGCGATGAGCACCGTGGGCACCCCCAGGACGTCGGCCGCCAGGCGAGCCGCGTTGAGGGTCCGGACGAACTGAGAGCCCGGCACCAGCACCTTGCCTCCCATGTGGCCGCACTTTTTCTCGGCAGCCAGCTGATCTTCGAAGTGCACCCCGGCGGCTCCGGCTTCGATCATGGCCTTCATCAGCTCGAAGGCGTGGATGGCTCCCCCGAAGCCGGCCTCGGCGTCGGCCACGATGGGGGCCAGCCAAAAGACGCTGGCATCCCCCTCGCTCCAGTGGATCTGGTCGGCCCGCAAAAGCGCCTGGTTGATCCGGCGCACCAGGGCGGGCACGCTGTTGGAGGGGTACAGGCTTTGGTCGGGATACGTCTGCCCGGCCAGGTTGGCGTCAGCGGCCACCTGCCATCCGCTCACGTAGATGGCCTGCAGACCCGCCTTCACCATCTGGACGGCCTGGGCGCCCGTCAGCGCACCGAAGGTGGCCACATAAGGCTCACTTTCCAGCAGCCGCCACAGCCGCTCGGCGCCCAGCCGCGCCAGCGTGTGCTCCACCTGCACGGAGCCCCGCAGCCGCACCACATCCTGAGCCGAATAATCCCGCCGGATGCCGCGCCAGCGCGGATCCTCCCGCCAACTTCGCTCCAGTCGATGTATTTGGTCTGCCATGGCGGCCTTCTCCCCCGGCGGAAACCCCTGGCGGTTCGTGCAGACTGCTGCAGGCCCCATCCATGTCCCTCCTCCGGCCGGGTGGGGCTTTTCCGGCACGCCGGTGCCCGAGCCCGGCGGGCTTTTATTGCAGGTACCGGGCGCCGGGGATGGTGAGAAACTCCACGAACCCGTCGCCCAGCACCAGTTCATCCAGCAACTGCGCCGCGTCGGCCAACCGAACCGGCTCCTCCTGGGGCACGGCGGCCAGCTTCTGAAGCTCCTGCTGGCGCACCGAGCGATACAAGTCGGCCTCTACCGTGCGGCCGTCGATCAGGGAACGGCGATGCCGGAGCCACTGCCAGATCTGCGAACGGGAGATCTCGGCCGTGGCCGTATCCTCCATGAGATGGTAAATGGCAACCGCCCCGCGCCCGCCCAGCCAGGCGCCCAGGTACTGCAGCGCCACGCTTACGTTGGTTCTCAGGCCCTCCTCCGTGGCCGGACCCTCCGGCACGGCCAGAAGCTCCGAGGCGCTTGCGTCCAGCTCGGGGATGCGCTCGATCTGGTGGGGGCCCGAAAAAGCCCGGGAGAAGATCTCATGAACCGGCTCCACCAGCCCGGGATGCGCCACCCACGCCCCGTCGAACCCCTGCTCCGCCTCCCACTGCTTGTCAGCCCTCACCTGCTCAAAGGCGCGGCGGTTGGCCTCAGGGTCGTCCTTGCGGGGAATGTACGCCGACATCCCGCCGATGGCGTGCGCGCCGCGCCGGTGGCACGTGTGAACCAAAAGCCGCGCCGCCGCGCGCAAAAACGGGGTGGCCGGCACCGTCAGCAGGCGCCGGTCCGGCAGCACGTAGCGCTCGTCGTCGGCGAAGGTCTTGATGAAGCTGAAGATGTAGTCCCAGCGGCCCAGGTTGAGCCCGGTGATGCGCTCCCGTAGCTCATACAGGATCTCGTCCATCTCAAAGGCCGCCAGCACGTGCTCGATGAGGACGGTAGCCCGGATGCTGGCCGGCGGCAGCTTCAGCTCCTGCTCGGTGAAGGCGAACACCCGGTTCCACAAGCGGGCTTCCAGGTGGCCTTCCAGCTTGGGGAGATAGAAGTAGGGGCCGCTGCCCTGCTCCAGCAGCCGGGCTGCGTTGTGAAAGGCGAACAGTCCGAAGTCGAACAGCGCCCCCGCCACCGGTCGCCCGTCAACCTGAAAGTGACGCTCCAAAAGATGCCACCCTCGCGGCCTTACGGCCAGCGTCGCAAGGGACGAGCCCAGCCGGTACTCCCGCCCGTCCGGGGCGACGTAGCGAAGGGTGCGGCGGACCGCCTCCTTGAGATGGAGCTGTCCCTGCAGCATGTTGAGCCAGGTGGGGCAGTTGGCATCCTCGAAATCGGCCATGAAGACCTGGGCGCCGGAGTTGAGCGCGTTGATCATCATCTTGCGATCCGTGGGACCCGTGATCTCCACCCGGCGGTTGCGCAGATCCGGCGGAGCCGGCGCCACGGTCCACGCCTCCTGGCGCACCCTCTGCGTCTCGGGCAGGAAGTCCGGTAAACGGCCCGCGCGGATGGCCTCCCGCCGGCTCGCCCGGTGCTGCAGCACGCGCTGGCGCTCCCCCTCGAACTCCCGAGCCAGGCGAGCCACGAACTCCACCGCCTGCGGGGTGAGCACCTCCTCAAGCTCTGAGGGCACCCGGCCCACCATCCCGAAACCCACCTGGACCTCGCCCACCATGCCTTCCCCCCTGGCGAGCTCGACCGGGCCGGGCCCCGCGCCGCCGGCGCCGGGTAGCGTCGTCGCCTTGCCGCACGCCGCCTCCCCGGGGCCTGCGGGCCCCGTTGGGTGGGTGGCTACGGTAGGCACAGCGGTTGCACCCAGTATACGCGCGGCGAACCCGGCCGGTCAAGCGAAATTTTGCTCGACACCGATCTTTTACTCGGCCCGGGTTTTTTACAAATCGGAAATCCTCGCAAGAGGCCGAGGTTCGCGTAACCTGACTCCGGCGGGCCCCCTGGCGCGCCCGGCCAACCCCGTCCCGGGGGCCTCGCCCGAGCCACGCGGCCGCCTCCCCCCCGACGCCGGGCAGGAGCGGCTCATCGTTCGCCAGCGCCAGCCGTCCCACCTGTTGGGGGCTTGGCCGCATCCGGAGGTTGGTCGCCGTGGGCAGGGTTGTCACCAATCGCCTGCCATACGTCGTCCCCCAGCACCAGGCCCCGGGCCTCCGGCGGCAGGGTTGCCGGTGGCACCTGGACGCCCGCCTGCAAGGCCTGCTGCCTTCGCAGATAGGCCTGCACCGCTCCTTTGAGCGTGGCGAGGCCCAGGGTGGCGCAGCGCGGGCGCGCCCGCACCACGTCAGAGCCGAGCAGGGTCTCCATGTGGTGGTGATCCAGTTCCAAAATGGCCGCCAGCGAAAGGTCCCGGGCCCGCACGTCTTCCAGCAGCATCGACGTGCCCGCCTGGCTGACCGTGCAACCCCGGCCCTCGAACCTCACGTCCGCCAGCCCATCGCCGTCCACCTTGAGGTAGACGACCACCACGTCCCCGCACCCGGGATTGCCACCCGGCATGACGACGTCGGCATCCGCCAGCGCGCCGCGCCAGCGGGGGTTGCGGTAGTGCTCGCCGATCATGGCCAGCCGTAGCTGCGGGTCTACCCCTTCTTGCACCTGCGTCCCTCCGCGCCCATGTCCGGAGCCTCCCGGCGCGTGCGTCCATCCCCCGCGCCCGGGCGGCCGGCCCGGTGGCCGGCCGCCCGGACCGAAGGCTGCTGCGAACCCGCTGGCGGGACCCAGCGTCAGCGTTCGATGGGAGCCCGGACCAGATTGCCCCATTCGGTCCAGGAGCCGTCGTAATTGCGAACCCTCGGGTAACCGAGCAGGTATGTCAGCACGAACCAGGTGTGCGACGAGCGCTCGCCGATTCGGCAGTAGGCCACCACGTCGTCGGCGGGCCGAAGCCCCGCCTCACCCTCGTAGATGGCCCGAAGCTGTTCGGCGGTCTTGAAGGTCCCGTCGTCGTTGACCGCCTGGGCCCAGGGCACGTTACGGGCCCCGGGGATGTGTCCCGCCCGCAGGGCCCCTTCCTGGGGGTACTCGGGCATGTGCAGCAGTTCCCCCCGGTACTCCGCGGGCGACCGGACGTCTACCAGCGGCTTTCCGGCGGCGATGTGCGCCTCCACGTCCTGGCGAAAGGCGCGGATGGGAGCATCCCTGCGCTCACGCACCGGATAGCCGGTAGGCGGGTAGGAGGGAACCTCTTTGGTCAGCGGCCTGCCTTCCGCCTCCCACTTCCTGCGCCCTCCGTCCATGATCCGGCAATCCTCGTGCCCGAACAGCTTGAAGACCCAGAAGGCGTAGCAGGCCCACCAGTTGTTTTTGTCCCCGTAAAACACCACCGTGGTGTCCTCGGCGATGCCACGGGACGCCATCAACTCGGCGAAGCGCCCGCCGTCCAGGTAGTCCCGTACCAGAGGATCCTGAAGGTCAGTGTGCCAGTCGATCTTGACCGCACCCGGGATATGCCCCATCTCGTACAGCAGCAGGTCCTCGTCGGACTCCACGATTCGCACCTTCGGGTCGTGCAGGTGCCGGGCCACCCATTCCGTGGTGACCAGCGCCTGGGGATGCGCGTACCCCTTCACCTCGATGGCGGGCTCAACCGCCTGAACGGACAATGGGGACACCTCCTCCAAAGCGTCGGCGTGCAACCACACGCAGGCCGGTCAGGGATGCCGCTGCGTGGCGGCGGCGACAGCGGCCCGGAGATGGTCCGCCGGGGTCGGGCCCTGCCGGGCCCACGCCCTCGGCACGGAGGAATGCAGGCGTCCGGCAAGCGGCCTACGCGCACTCACACCCCCGGGCGGCCTGTCGCCGCCGGGGACAGATGCACTGACGAGGAGTATGGGGCTCAAAGCGCCTGGGCTTGCGCGTCATGGCAGCCACCGGATGCAGGCGAACACCTTAGCTACGGTAGCTTTGTAGCAAACGCCCTGCCCCCTGTCAAGGACGCCTGCTGCGCACAAGGGCCGGCAACAGGCCGCCAGGAGCCCCTCTCCTCCCGCGCTGCCGGCGGCCGGGCCCTTGCGAGAAGCCGACTCCGGTCCGGCCGCCGGCCTGCCTTGACCTTGGGCCCCTACCGGATGCGCCCCTGCCTACCAGACGGCCAGCACACGGCACGGGCCGCCGGAGGCCCGCCCCACCTTCGGGGCGCCCACCAAGAGAGTGGCACCCGCAGGCGGCACCGTGGCGAGGTTGGCCAGGTTCTCCAGCCCCCAGATGTTGGCGCCCAGCACGATGAGGTGTACGGCAAAGTCCTTCGACGGGCCGATGTCCAGACTCAGGGTGTCCACGCCGATACCGGCCACCCGTCGCTCGTTGACCAACCACCGGGCAGCCTCCGGGCTGAAGCCGGGGAAGTGCATGGTGCCACCGGCATCCGCGTTGCGGTAGCGGGCCACGTCCCCCACCCGGGACTCCCACCCGGAGTGCATGCAGACCGCCGCCCCGTCAGGAATGGGCCCGTATCGCCGCTCCCAGGCCAAAAGGTCGTCCACCGTCACCCACGCGTCCGGGTCGCGGGCGGCCCGCTCGTGAATGTGGATGACCACCAGGGGTGCGATGAGGCGCTCGGGAGGCACCTGCTCCGCGGTCCAGATCCCTTCCCGATCCACGAAGTGCGCGGGAGCATCCATGTGGGTGCCGGTGTGCTCGCCCACGTCCCAACGGTTGGCGTAATAACCGTTGGCCTTCACCGTCACCAGGTTGGTCACCTTCATGGGCTCGAACCCCGGGAAGACGGGAAAGTCCGGTGAGAGGACATGGGTGAGGTCGGCCACGTGCTCAAACTCCAGGCGGCGTGCCGACGAAGAAGGCGACGCCGCCAGCGCCCGCCCTGTGGAACCCGACACCACGGCCCCGGCCAACGCCCCCGCGGCCAGCCGGAGAAGCTGGCGGCGAGAGAGCTCCTGCCCCACCTGCTGTATGACCGACGGCGCACACATGCCAACGGGCCCCCCTCCGATGCGGATGACGCTCTCTCCGATGCGGATGACGCTCCCGGCGGAGCGACCGGGTGCAATTTCAATCCTGCGCTGGAAGGTTCCTCCCGTCAATAGCGGGAAAAGTTGGCCGAGAGCTGCCAGCCCACGCCGGTTCCCGCTCCCGGGCCAGGCGGGCCACCAGGTCCTGCACAAACTGAACGGCGCTGCGCGCCGAGCGTTCGTTGTGCCACAAAGCCCAACGCAGCGCCTGCTGGCGCAGCGAGGCCCGGTGGATGAGAAATTCCCCGTCCTGAACCTTTCCTTGCGCCTCCGGCGGCTCGTCCACGGCCCGGATGCCCGCCTGCAGGGCCGCACCCTCCACAATGCGCAGGTACAGCTCCTGGTCCGGTGAGGGGAAGATGACGGTCAGGCCGAAACGGTCGGCCAGGGCCAGTCGCTCGTGCAGGGCATCCATGGGCCGGGCCGGATCTTCCCCGTCCGACGGCCCCGCCGCCACCAGGTGACGACGGTTGGAGGTGGCGTACACCCTCACGTGGGCCGGCCAGGGTTTCACCGTACCCTCCAGCTCCGCCTTGAGCAGGGCCAGCTCGGG
>CAYQLT010000082.1:1906-9661 GCA_964418425.1 uncultured Clostridia bacterium | reverse complement strand
CTGGATCGGCCAGCCGGTGAAAGAGGTGCCTGCAGTCCGCAGCATCCTCTCCCGCCAGGCGCCGGGAACGGTGCGGGAGGCCGGTCTGGACGGCGCCGAACGCCTTTACGGCTTTGCCCCGCTGGCGAGCGGCGCCCAAAGGTGGGGATACGTCGCCATCGGCATCCCGCTCGAGACGGCCTACGGCCCGGCGAACCGGGTGTTTCGGGCCAATGTGGTCGCCATGGGGGCGGTAGCGGCCTTTGCGCTCCTGGCGACGTGGGTGTTTGGGGAGTTTGGCCTGGTACGGCCCGCTCGCTCCCTTTTGGCGGCCGCCCGGCGGGTGGCGGCCGGCGACCTGGGCGCCCGGAGCGCTTTCGCCGTCCGGGTAGGGGAGCTGGGCGAGCTGGGGAGGGCCTTCGACGAGATGGGGGCCCGGCTCGAGGAGCGGGAGGCGGGAAGGCGGCAGGCGGAAGCGGTGGTGGCGGAACAGAAGGCGTATCTCTCCACCCTGCTCGATGCGCTGGGCGACGGGGTCTTCACGGTTCGCATGCCCCAGCGGCGCATCGAGTACGTCAACCGGGCCGTCACGGAGATTTTCGGCTACCAGCCCCAGGAGCTGATCGGCCAGACGACCCGGGTGTTGTATGCGTCGCAAGAGAAGTTCGTCGAGTACGGCCAGCGGATTCTTGAGGCCCTGGAGCAAGGCCGTAACGAGGTGCTGGCTGAGCTGCCGTTGCGCCGCAAAGACGGGCGCCCGGTCTGGGCCGAAGTGCACACCCGTCTCTTGCAGCGAACCGGGGACCACTGGGCCGTGATCACCGTGGTGCGGGACGTCACCGAACGCAAACGGGCCGAAGAAGTTCGGAACCGGCTGGGCGCCATCCTTGAGGCGACGCCGGATCTGGTGGCCACGGCCGACCTGGAGACCCGCATCGTATACATCAACCGGGGCGGCCGCAAGCTCTTGGGGTACGGGGAGCAGGAAGAGATAAGCGGCCTGCGCATCGCCCAGGCCCATCCGGAATGGGCGCGCTCGCGGATTCTCAACGAGGCGCTGCCCGCGGCCGCACGGGAGGGCACCTGGCATGGCGAGACCGCCATGCTGACCCACGACGGCCGGGAGGTGCCGGTCTCACAGGTCGTGATCGCTCACAAGGCGCCGGACGGCAGCGTGCAGTATTACTCGACGATCGCCCGAGACCTCAGCGAGCGAAAACAGGCCGAATCCCGTATCCAGGAACAGCTGGAGATGCTGGCAGGTCTGTATCGGGGAGCCCAGAGGCTTTCCGAGAACCTGAACGTGCAGGCGGTGGCCACCGAGGTGGTACGCATCTGCGCGGATGTGTTCCAGACCCGGCTGGCCAGCCTGGAGCGGACCGAGCCCGACGGCCGGGTGACCGTGCTAGCTCAGTACCCGCAGGATCTTACCCCAGGGGAGGTGGTTGCGCCGACGGGAGCCCAAGCGAGCGCTGCCTTTCCCCTGCTGCGCCGCGGCCACACGCTGGGGCTCCTGAAGCTTTACAGCGACCGGCCCGGGTTTTTCACCAAGGAGCGGGTCGAGGTGTTCCAGGCCTTCGCCCACCACGCGGCCGCCGCCCTGGAAAACGCCCGCCTGTTTGAAGAGGCGCAGCGCCGGCTCTCCCACATCCAGGCGCTTCGCAACATCGATTTGGCCATCACGGGAAGCCTGGACCTGCGCGTCACCTTCACCGTCGCCCTGGACGAGATCGTGAACCAGCTTGGCATCAGTGCCGCCTGCATCCTGCAGCTCAACCCTCACATCCGAACCCTGGAATACGCCGTGGGCCGGGGCTTCCGGACGGCGAGCATCGAGAAGCGCCGGATGAAGGTCGGCGAAGGGCCTGCGGGGGAGGCGGCCCTGCATCGGCGGATGGTGCACATCCCGGACCTGGAGGCGGCCGGTACCGAGCGCGTCCTTCTGCCCACGCTGGCCGAGGAAGGGTTCAAGGTATACTATGCCGTGCCGCTGATCGCCAAGGGCCGCGTGCTGGGGGTTCTGGAGCTGTTTCACCGCGCGCCGCTGGAAGGGGACGAGGCGTGGGTGGAATTCTTGCATACCCTGGCCGGGCAGACGGCCATCGCCATGGACAACGCCGGCCTCTTTTACGACCTGGAGCGGGCCAACAGCGCCCTGCTGGATGCGTACGACGCGACCATCGAGGGATGGGCGCGCGCCCTCGACCTGCGGGACCAGGAGACCGAGCACCACACCCAGCGCGTGACGGAGCTGACGCTGCGGCTGGCTCGGGCGATGGGGATGCGCGACGAGGAGCTGGTGCAAGTGCGGCGGGGCGCGCTGTTGCATGACATCGGAAAGATGGGGGTCCCCGACACCATCCTGCTCAAGCCGGGACCTCTCACGGAGGAAGAACGGCGCATCATCCAGCGCCATCCCCGGCTGGCCTACGAGCTTCTCGCCCCCATCGATTACCTGCGGCCGGCCCTGGATATTCCGTACTGTCATCACGAGAAATGGGACGGGACGGGCTACCCGAGAGGGCTCAAGGGGGAGCAGATACCGCTGGCGGCACGGATCTTTGCGGTGGCGGACGTCTATGACGCGCTCACCAGCGACCGCCCGTACCGAAAGGCGTGGCCCAGGGAAAAGGCGCTGGAGTACATCCGGGAGCAGAGCGGCCGACACTTCGACCCGAAGGTCGTCGAAGCGTTCTTGAAGATGATCGACGAGCCGGGCGGGTAGGGTTGAGCCGTGCTCTGCGCAAAGCGCCACGGCATGTCTCGCCCGCGGGGAAAGCCGGCGCAGGTGGCTGCAGATGCGCGCCGGGTTGGCTGGGGCGACAGGGACGGTGGTATGATTCATGGCGGGAGGCGCTGAGCGCTACCGCTTGGGTACCTTCCGGTCAGCTGGCGAGGAGGGATCAGGCATTGTCCTTCGCCCCCACGGGCAATTCATCGCTTGCCCGGCCCGCTTCGCAAGAAGGCGGGATGGCACCGCAAGAGGCTCGAGAAGCGCGGGAACGCTTTCCCTTCCACCTTTTCTGGTATCTCGCTCGTCCGGATGAGGTCGACCTCTCCGACCCGGGGACACGGGCGTGGTACATAGCTGCCATCCTTCGGGAGGGCAGGGCGGAGGACGTGCAGCAGCTCGACCTTCGAGAGGTCGAGGATCTCCTTCCGCAACTGCGGTTACCAGAGCGCGTGAGGCGCCTGTGGGAGTGGTTCCTGGCCGAGCGACGCCGGCGAGAGGCTGGAACCGGCGAAAGGAAGCCATCACCGATGTTGGAGCCTGGCGAGCCCCGACTGACGGCGCTTCAACGAAGGGTGCTTGAGCAGCTGGTACAGGCCCAAGATACAACTCATTTCATTCTCAGCGGGGGTACCGCCTTGGCGGCTTACTACCTCTATCATCGTCGTTCCGACGATCTGGACTTGTTCACGGGGGACCTGCCGACGGTCACGCCCTATTCCTACGAGGTCGAAGAGCTGGTTACCCGAGCTGGCCTGGAAGTTAGGGTGAGGCTGCGCACTCAAAGCTTCGTGCGAATGGAGATCGAATACCAGAGAGAACGGCTCCGCTTGGATCTGGCAAAGGACGCCCCTTTCCGTTTCGGACCACCCAAGAGCGTTGAAATAGGCGGGTGCCACCTGTGGGTGGAAAACTTCCAGGACCTTGCTGTCAATAAGCTACTCGCCCTCTTCGGGCGCGCCGAGCCGAGAGACTTCGTGGACCTATACTTCATCCGAGAGCACTATTCCCTGGAGCAGCTTGTAGCCTGGGCTGCCCAGAAGGATCCAGGGTTTGACGTGTACTGGCTTTGCGTCGCGCTTCGCCAGGGTTTGGACGTCAGCCTGGCGGGTCTGGAACTGTATAAGCCCATGCAGCCTGAGGAACTGAAGCGCTGGGTTGCCGACACAACCTACCGCCTGTGCAAGGACCTCCTGAGGCCGGAACCACAGAAGCCGTGACGGCGTGCCGTGGGGTCCCTCCCTCCCTGGGGCAAAGGGCGTGCCAGGGGCTATCCATGGGGCGGAGCGCTGTCCATGGCGCCCTAAATGACCTTCTGCAGGCGGCGGTCGAGCGCATCCCGCAGGGTATCCCCGATGAGGTTCAGCGCGAGCACCACCACGAACACCATGAGGCCGGGAAAGATCGTCATCCACGGCGCCACCTGGATGTAGACCCGCCCGGCCGACAGCATGGTGCCGAGCGAAGGAACGTAAGGCGGCACCCCGACGCCCAGGAAGCTCAAAAGCGCCTCGCCCAGCACGGCGTAGGCGAAGGTAAACGTCGCCTGAACCGTCATGGGCGACACGCAGTTGGGCAGCACGTGGCGAAACAGCACCCGGCCGGTGGGGCAGCCGATGGCCACGGCGGCCTGGGCGTAGTCCAGCTCGCGCACCACCAGCACGGAGCTGCGCACGACCCTGGCCATCCGGGGCGTGTAGGTCACCCCCAGCGCCACGATGACGTTGACCACACTGGGCCCGAGGGCCGCCATGAGGGCGATGGCCAGGATGACCGACGGGAAGGCCATGAAGCCGTCCATGATGCGCATGAGGAGATTGTCCAGATGCCGGAAATAGCCGGCCGCCAGGCCCACCATCCCCCCGGCCGCCACGCAGAACACCGTTACCGTTGCACCCACCAGCAGAGAAAGGCGGGTCCCGTGCACGACCCGGGCCAGGATATCGCGCCCAAACTCGTCGGTGCCGAGCCACAAGCCGGGTGCCGGCCGGTGCAGGCGCCGGGCGATGTTCATGGTCTGGGGGTTAAGGCCAGGAAAGGCTGGCGCCGCCACCGAAAGCGCCACCACGCAGGCCAGCGCCACGAGGCCTGCCGCCGCCAGCGGGCGGCGGGCAAACAGTCTCCGCCAGCCCTTCATCGGGCTCGGCGCTTCGCTGGCCCGTGCCGCCCGGGTTGGCGGGGCAGCAATGCCGGCACGGGCAGCGCCGCCGGGAGCACCACCGTCAGGCATACCGGATCCGGGGGTCAATCCACGCATAGGCCAGATCCACCAGCAGGTTCACCAGCACGTAGCTGGCGGTGAACAACAGCACGATCCCCTGGATGACGGGATAGTCCCGCCGCAGCACCGACGAGATGAGAAGCTGGCCGAGCCCGGGGATCGCGAAGATGGTTTCTACCGCCAGGTTTCCTCCCACCATGATGGAGAAGGAGATGCCGATCACGGTGATGACATTGACCATGGCGTTTTTCAACAGGTGCTTGTAGATCACGGCCCGCTCGCTGGCTCCCTTGGCCCGGGCCGTGCGGATGTAGTCCTGGCTCAGCGCCTCCAGCGCCGCAGCCCGGGTCATGCGGGCGATGAGGGCCGATTGCACAAACCCCATGGCCACGGCAGGCATGATGAGGTACCGAAGGGCCGCCAGCCCGGCCTCCCGGGGCGACAGGTACCCGGCCACCGGCAGCCATCTCAGCCCGACGGCGAAAATCCAGATGAGATTGAGGCTCAACCAAAACTCAGGGATGGAGACGCCCATGAGCGCCAGGCCCATGTAGAGCTGATCCCTGGCGCGGCCGTGGTGGACGGCCGCGCTCACGCCTGCCGGCACGCCGATGGCGACTGCCACGCAAATCGCCATCACGCCGAGAAGCACGGTGGGCTCGAGATGGTTCCAGAGCACCTGCGCCACCGGGGCCTGAAAGAAGATGGAGCGGCCCAGGTCCCCTCGGGCCAGCCGCAGCACAAACCGCCCGAACTGCGCGACCAGCGGCGCATCGAGGCCCAGCTCCGCCCGGAGCCGGGCCACGGCTTCGGGCGCGGCGTCCGGGCCCAGCAGGATGTTCGCCGGGTCGCCGGGCGTGAGGTGCAACAGGGTGAAGCTCACCGCCGCGACGATGAGCATGACGGGGAAAAGCGCCAGCACGCGCCGCGCCAGATAGGCGCTCACGTCCCGACCCCGGCCCTAAAGGCGGCGCCGGCTGCGGCCCCGTCCCCGGCCTTGCTCCCACCCCGCCCGCCGGCGCTCGCCACCGCCAGGCTCACCGGCCGTCCGGCCTGCTTAGGGCTCCTGCAGCCAGACGTTCCAGAAGAACATGTCCGCCGTGTTTTGATAATTTTGCACCGACCTGCGGGCGACGCTGAAGTTGAAGAAGTCGCCGAACTTGACGGCAGGCACGTCCTCCCAGAACAGCTCCTGGATCCGGGCCCACAGAGCGTAGCGTGCCTTAGGTTCCACCTCGCGCACCAGCTGTGCGACCAGCCGCTCCTTCTCGGGGTTCTCCCACCAGCCCGGGTAGTTGGCGTTGAGCAGTACCGGCTGGGTGGGCGGACTGACGCCCGGGCTGAAGATGAAGGAGGTGCTGAAGACGTCAAACAGGTCGGGGTTCGAGCGGCGCTGGAACACCGTGGCCCAGTCGACCACCTCCAGCACTACGTTGAAGCCTGCCCGCTTGAGCTGCTCCGAGGCGATGAGGGCCGGCCGGTAGGCCCAGTCGTACTGCTGGCTCGTCACCCAACGGACGACCTCGCCCCGGTAGCCGGCCTCCTGGAGCAGGCGGCGGGCGCGGGCGGGATCCTTCTGGTTGTACCGGGAGGCTCCGGCATCGGTCCACCACGGGGTCTCCCGAAACAGAAGCCCCGGGTCGGCCCGGTAGAAGACCGGGTTGCCGAAGGTGCCGGCCAGAATCTCGTCCATATCCAGAGCCGCCAGGAAGGCTTGACGCATCTTCGGGTTGCTCATCACCCCCTTGCGGTTGTTGAAGACAGCCACGGCCCACCCGTACGGCTTCATCACCAGCATCTGCAGGCTGGGGTCGGCCCGCAGGGAGTCATAGAGGTCGGTGGTGATGTCTGTGGCCACGTGGTAGGTTCCGGTGCGCACCCCCGCCACCCGGGTGCCCACGTCCGGCACCGGGATGAACCGCAGTTCGTCCACGTAGGCGGCCCGGGCGCCCCCGTAGCCCGAGGGCGGCTCCGGCCTCGGGCGGTAGGCGTCGAAGCGGGCGAGGCGGATGTAGCGGTTGGGCTGCCACTCCACGAACCGGAAGGGGCCGGTGCCGACGAACTCCGAGATGGGCGAACCTCCGGCCTGTTGCGCGATCCGTGCGGGGTAGATGGCCGCCATCTGAACCGGCTGGGCGAGGGCGGGCAGCAGGACGCCGGAGGGTTCGGTCAGCTCGATGCGCACCGTGTAGCGGTCGGTGGCAGAAAGCGAGCGCAGGATGGGGCGGATGTAGCGCCCGCCCACCTGGGAGAGTTCCAGCCAGCGCCGCAGGCTCGCCGCCACGTCCTCGGCCGTCATCTCCTGCCCGTCGTGGAAGCGCACCCCGGACCGCAGGCGGATGGTGTAGGAGGTGCCGTCGCCGGAGACGGAGTAGGAGTCGGCCAGCATCGGGACGATCTCGTAGCGGGCATCGTACGTAAACAGCGGTTCGAAGACGTGCCAGGCGATGATTTCCGCCAGGTAGGCGGTCGTGTGGTGCAGGTCGAGGCTGGGGGGATCCCCCGGGATTGCCACCCGAAGGATTCCGCCGGTGCGAGGCGCCTGGGCGGCAAGGGCCGGGCTGCCTGCCGCTACCCCGGCCGCCTGCAGGGAGAGCGCCGGCAGCAACAGCACCGAGAGCATCGCCAGAGAGATGGCAAGGGCAGCGGCGAGCGGCAAAGCGGTCAGAGCGCCCGACGGGGCCGGGCGGAGGCCGGAAAACGGCCTGGCTGCAACGAGTCGCATCGATATTCCCCCCGAATGGTTTGCACTGTCCGTTTGTCGGAAAAAGCCCTTCAGCGGCCGGCGCGGGGGTTCGACATACTGGCCGCAAGCCCCTTTTCC
>CAYQLT010000082.1:0-1806 GCA_964418425.1 uncultured Clostridia bacterium | reverse complement strand
GATCGTCACCTATCTGCCCGACGGGCGGCTTTTCACCAAGAGCTGGGTTGTGGCGGTCGCCCGAAAGCCGTGAGCGGCCCGTTGCCGACAGCCCCCGCACCTGGCTGGCTACAGACCGCTGAATGCGGCCAGGCCCCACAGTGCGAGGGCCGACAGGAGCGAGATGGCGCTGGCGCCCACCGAAAGGCCGTGGAGCCGTCCGAACTCGGGGGGCAGCGGCGCCTCAGGCCCGGCCTGCGCTGCCTGAACCCGCAGGGCGTGGATCCGGGGCTGCAGCACGAAGGCGCCGGCGAGGTCGAACACCAGCATGACCACAATGAGGGCCAGCGCCAGGGCGGCCCGGGGTCGCCCGGCCGCCACCCGCCACAGGCCCACTGCGACCAGGACGAGGGCCGTCCCCACCGCTGTTCGATAGTAGCCCGGAAACATGACCTCGACGATCTGGCCCGCCTGCCCCCTGGGAAAGCGGGCGAAGATGGAGGGGGTCGCACTTCCCCCGAAGTAAAGGGCCGTCCCCGTCCACCATGCGAGTGCGATCAGGTACACGAGCTCCCGCAGCGCCGTCACGCGACCGGTCTCCCCTCGGGGCCTACAACGGGCATCTGGCGCCGCCGCCGGATCTCCGCCACCATGGCCCGGGCGAGGCCCTCCAGCAGGGCTCGGCCCAGCTCGGCGGTCGCCCCCCGGGGGTCGCCCAGCACGCCGTTGGGGGTGAAGGCCGAAAGCCCCCGCGCCGTGAGTTCGTCCAGCCGCACCGTGCCCGTAAACCCTGGCTCCAGCTTGTCCTGCCGCACGAGCTCGGGCCGCAGGTACAACATCATGGCGGTCTCCATCACGTCCGCATGGGGCAGCGTCACCTCCTGCCGCCCGTGCGCCCGCAGCACGGTGAACCACGCGTCGAAAAACCAGTCCGGGTCGAGCAGGTCGATGAGCCGAGCGCTGCCCGCCGCCGCCCGCAGCTGCTGCAGCCGGCTGCCCAGCGGCCCGAAGTTGCCCCCGTGGGACGAAAAGAGCACGATCTCCCGAAACCCGTGCCCTGCCAGGTTGCGCAGGTGGTGGCTCACCAGCTCCGCAAGAAGGTCGGGCGGGATCGATACGGTCCCCGGCCACGCCAGGTGGTGATCCGAGCAGCCGGGAGCGACGACCGGGGCCGCCAGCGCATCGCCAAGCGCCAAAGCCACCTCCACCGCCAGCGCCCGCCCGATCTCCTCATCGGTCGTCAGCGGCAACGCCGGGCCGTGCTGCTCCGTGGAAGCCACCGCCAGCACCGCGGTGGTCTTACCGGCCTGCAGGGCATAGCGAATCTCCGGCCAGGTCATCGCTTCCATCAAGACTTGACTTCGCAAGCGGCTTCACTCTCCTCGCCTGGGCGGGCACGGCGGTAAGGGCCGGGGGGTGCACGACCGCGACGGCTGCGGGGAACACCCCGGCGAGGGCCGAAGGGCACGTGCCGGCGAGGGCCGGTCGCCTCTGCCCGCCGCCCGAGCAGCCCCCGGTGGCCCATCGGCCGCGCTCAACGGCCCTTCAGCTGCGGGTCGAGGGTGTCCCGCAGCCCGTCCCCCAGCAGGTTGAACCCCAGCACGGACAGGAAGATGGCCAGCCCCGGAAACAGGGTAAGGTGGGGCGCGGAGTAGATGTAGTCCCTCCCCGAACCCAGCATGGCACCCCACTCGGGCGTCGGCGGCTGCACCCCAAGCCCGAGGAACCCCAGCCCGGCCGAGTACAGAAGGGCGACGCCCATGTACAGCGTCGACTGAACCAGCACCAGCGACGCCACGTTGGGCAGGATGTGCCGCACGATGATGG
>CAYQLT010000081.1:5591-9803 GCA_964418425.1 uncultured Clostridia bacterium | reverse complement strand
GGCGATCGGCGCCCTGCGCGGGAGAGCACGGTACGCCAGTAGCTGTAGCCCGCCCGAGGCGTACGGCGCGTAACCGTGGAGCGGAACGGATATCCCTGGTGCCGAGCTATCCAGCGTAGCCTATGGACCTCCGGACAGAAAGCGATGAACAGCGGGGCCTCTGTGATAAAGTGCGCCTCTTGCCCGCAGAGGCTCTGGATGCGACTTTTGCGCTCGGGGTCTCGAACAATGATCAGACTGTACGCCTGAAAGTTTGACGAAGTTGACGCACTTTGGCCCGTGGTCACCAGTGCCTCGGACGACCCCGTTGTCATGGACCCCGAGGCGCCGAACCCGAGTCGGGCTATCCGCGGTCGGTCTAACCCCCCGCTTTCCCAAGGAGGCCCACGCGGCGGCGTGTGCCTCACCTGGTCCCAGCGGTGGCCGTCCGAGGGCATGATGACGAGGTCGTAGACAGGCGGAACCTGCTGCGGCGTGGGTCCGTCAACCGCTCGCCGGTCAGCTGGGGAGAGCCGCTACCTGCGCGGCGCTCCGTGGACAGGCGGGTTCGGCGTGATAGAATCCAGCCGGGTCGGCCTCGCTCCGGCGGATCTGTGCACAGGAGCGCAGGTCACCCCGCAGGGTGAATGGCAAGACGTGCGAAGCGGCAGCGGCTGCCTCGTTCGATCCGGAGGGCTGGAATGCGTGCGAGGGGGAAATCCACGTGAACGCTTCCGATCACGCCCACCTCTTAGCTCTGCCTGAGAGCCCTGGCCCTGGGATGGGGCCGTCGCTGGGCGGCCGCCGGGAGATGGGCCTGCCGCTGCAGCGTCGCCGCGATGAGCGGGGTGAAGGCTTCACAGGCCGGATGCGGGTTTCCCCCTCGACGACGCAGGGGCAATCCGTGACCCGCCGACTGGCCAAATCCGTGAGCCACCGGAGCGCTCAAGCCCCGGTCCGTTTACGGGTGGCTGACGACCGAGCCGTACCGTGCCGGGAGCGAACGTGTGACGATATCCCATACCGGCCCCACGACACGCGGGTCGAACTGGCTACCCGAACCGCGACGAAGCTCCTCCAAAGCCTCCTCCGGGGTCCGAGGCGGTCGGTAGGGGCGGGGCATGGTCATCGCGTCGTAAGCGTCGACCGTCGCCAGGATTCGGGCCAAAATCGGAATGGCCTCGCCCGACAGCCCGTCGGGGTAACCCTTGCCGTCCCACCGTTCATGGTGGTGGCGTACCGCCTGCACGGTCCGGGGATCCAGGCCGAGGTTGGCCACCATGAACGCTCCTAACTCGGCATGCTGCCGCACCTGCCGGCGCTCCGTTTCGGATAGGGGTCCTGGCTTGTCGAGGATGCGGCGGGGCACCGCGATCTTGCCCACATCGTGGAGTAGGGCGGCCTGCCGAAGAAGCCGCAGCTCCTCCTCGTCCCGTTGGAGGACCCGACCCACCTCCGCGCCCAGGGCCGCCACCCGAACCACGTGGTCCGCGGTCTCCCCGCCGACGGTGGCCATCACCACCAACAGCGGCCACGCCTCCGCCGGAAGGTCCTGGCGAATCTGTTCCCAACCGTCCAGGCCGGGCAGCGCAACCGCCAGGGCCACGCGATTGCACCCGCCCAGCTTGGCGCCATACAATAGCGCCCTGTCGGCGCTGCGAATCAACTCCTGCGGCGTGCGGCCATGATCCGGGTACGCGGCCACGCCGACCGAAACCGTCAGCCCGTTCTCTCCGGCCTGGTGGTCGGCCAGCTCGGCCGTCCGCTGGCGTAGCCGCTCGGCCAGGGCGGCCGCTTCTGCAGCGCCGGTATCCAGCAGGGTCACGGCAAACTCGTCGCCACCGTATCGGCAGAAGGTACCGTACGGGCGCAGTGCCTCCGCCATGCCCCTGGCGAAGCGCTGGAGCACCCGGTCTCCCCCTTCGTGGCCCAGGTTGTCGTTGATGGACTTGAAGTTGTCCAGGTCCAGCAGCAGAAGGCTGAAGCGGCCGCCTTTCTTGCGGGCTCGCTCCCATGCGGCCATAACGGCCTGGTACAGCGCCCGGCGATTTCCAATCCCGGTCAGCGGATCCGTCAGGGACTCCCTCTGCAAAGCATACAGCCGCCGGACCCCGAAAACCGCCACTCCGAAGGCGAGACCGACCAACCAGTTGGCCACCCAAAAGCCCAAGGACCTCATCTCGGCAGGATGATGGCCCAGGTGGGCCTGCAAGTTCGTCAGCAGGCCCCACGTCCCCAGCCCCAAAAACGCAGGCAGCGTCGGCAGTTCGAGGGCGGCGGTGAGCACCCCGACCGTATAGAGGCCCCACCAGTACGCATGCTCGGGCGGCCGGTGCCCGTGAACCACGAGGCTTGCGAGGGCCATCCAAGCAACGTAGTACCCACCCCACGCCACTTCCCGCTGACCTCGCCGCAGCCCCACCGCCCAGAGCCCGCCACCCGCTGCCGCCGCCAGCCACAGGGGGATATCGACCCCGTGCCGGAGGCTTTCGGGATGGGTGAAGACGACCAGCGCGACAAGGACGAAGAGAGCAGCCGCCCGGGCCGCAAGGCCCGCCTGGCGCCCTCCGCAGTCGCGCAGGGTGTCCCCGTACGCCATGAATGCCGAGCAACCCCCGGGCGAAAGCCTACGACCGCGAGGCAACCGGGGGGCAGAGGAAGTTGTCCCAGAATTAGGGTCTGCACCCCAGGCGCATCTCGGCGAGCTTCACCGTGGAGACCGGCGCCCTGGGCATAATCAGGTTTACGGGCTTTCCTTCCGCACTGTTACGAACACCGGGCTGCTCCAAGCCATCTCACCGTCGACTTGGACGACTCTCACGTAGTAAGCGTGAGCTCCGTCCTGGACCTCGTAATCGACGAAATCTACCGTTACGTCTCTGGAAAGGGTCGCCGAAGCTCGCCAGATGCTCACGTGCTGGTCAACCCCTCCGGCCTCCCACCGACGGGGACGGCGCTCGATCTCCCCCAGTCGGCAGTCGAAGGAAAGGGGCGCCGCCTCGAAGTGCAGCCGCGTCAAATCGTCACCCTCTATGAGGAGCTCCAGGCCGTCGAAGTCCCCCGCCGTCATGGACCGCCAGCGAACATGAGCCTCGTCCCACCCGACTACCCCGTGCAACGGGCAGTCGAAGGCAAATGGGCTGACGCCGACCAGCTTCCCACCCTCCACCCGCAGCTGGCCGTCCCAGTTGGTTTGGCGTCCCCGCCCACGGACCCGCGCGCCACCCCACGCCGCCCGGATTCGCATCGGGTGGCCAGCATCTGCCGGGGCCGACACCAGGTTGCCCAGCGTGACGCCGTCCCTCACCAGTTCGACCCTCTCAACAGGTGCCGTTCCCATCACGGCCACCTTCAGCCGGGGCGGGCTGGAAGTGGAATACTGTTCCCCCATCCAATGCCCGTCAGCGGTCATCCAGAGAATGATCCGGGAGCCCGTCGTCGCGTAGCAGCGCCGCGCCTTCAACGCCTCCCAGATGCCCTCGCGGGTCAGCTCTCGGGCGTAGACCGCTGCGAGCCCGCCCCGCACCGCGAATTCATCTGCTGTGGCCGAACTGGCCCCCGGGCGACCTGTGTGGTCGTCGCTCCCCCCGATGACCCCCACCCGGTAGCCCCGAGCCAGCGCATCTTGGAGCAACCACTCGAAGTGACCGTGGGTGGAACAGATCTCCACCACTGACTCAAGGGTCGGGTCGAAGAAGTCCAGGTTCGCGTGCCTTCCTCCGACATGGGGGACAAGCATCACGTCGCTCCGCCCGTGGAACGTCTTGAGGAGCTCAGATAGCGGGTAACGGTCACTGTCTGCATCGGAGCGGTCCTCGAGCTGCCAGTGACTCGAGCGGTGGAGTTCTGGGTGGTCGCTAAGGAAGTATACGTTGTGATCGCCGCCTGCCGGGGTCGTACCGGACCACTCGTACCCGTGGAACGTCACAAATCGGCCGGGCGCGTAAAAGGCCTGGACCTGCTGACATAGCCGGTTCCAGAACGCCCGGGTCACTTGAAAGTCATTGGCCGCATGCGCTGCGAAGTCCAATCCCGCTACATCCCGGGCAAAGCGAAAGTAATCCTCCACGCTGCCTGTCCCAACCGTCTCCTGGCTCTGGCCGTGGATGTCGCCCCAGAAGAGCCGGAACGGGCTCTGGGGCACCCTGCATAGAATGGGATTGCTCTCTGCAGTAAGCCCGGTGTCCGCCTTTGCCTGAAGCCGCCATACGCCGGGCTCAGGCAGCACTAAGC
>CAYQLT010000081.1:0-5491 GCA_964418425.1 uncultured Clostridia bacterium | reverse complement strand
CCGGTGTCCGCCTTTGCCTGAAGCCGCCATACGCCGGGCTCAGGCAGCACTAAGCCTGAAAGCCTGCGCACGCCTTCATCGGCCGGGCCGAACCGGCATGGCAAGGCAAGGCCTCCGGGCCCTTCGACCGTCACGATGCCGGAAAAGTCAGCTGCTGGATTGCCCCATTGGTCCTCGGCCCGCAGCAGTACCTCGAATGTTTCGCCGGGCTCCACTTCGGAAGGGGCCTGCAACACCAGCCGTGCGGGAGGCCCGCTGACCACCTCAAGCGCGGTGTCGCCAGGCACCTCCACGAAGACGCCTGTCTCAAACGATTCCACCCACACCTTGAACTCGAACCGCCGTTCCCGAAACGTTTGCGCCCGTGACCCCCGGCTGCCACCCCGCCGGTCGCCCAGGGTGATGAGAACCTGGTCACCCTCCTGCAGTGACCCGTCATAAATCCGAACCCAAAGGGTGTGGAACCACGGACGCAGGTGCCCCTTGGGATCGTATGCTATGGAGGCTTTGGCATCACCCCGCACCTCCACCGTCACGTAGTCATCCCCCTTGGGGTCACGGGACTGCGGGCGGCCCCAATCACTGGCAAGCCGCCATGCCACCTTCAGCCGGCCCCCGCTGTCGACGCCGTAACGGCCGACGGTGTACGTGATGGTCCAAGTTCCGAAGCTTCCAGCCTGCACCGGGACTCGGGGCGAGATCGTGGCGTGTCCGTACCAGAGCGCGCGTTCGACGTCTTCCGTCCCAGCTTCCATACGCGCGAAGCGCCTCCCCCATCGTACTTCAGCGGTCTTGCTGCGCCATCATTTGGTTTACTTCGACCGACAGGCTTTCGAAGATCTTCTCCTGTAGCCGCACCAGCTCTGGCGTGTACAGGTTGCGAGGTCTTGGGAAGTCGATGGTGAAGACTTCCTTGACCGAAGCAGGGCGTGCTGAGAACAGGAAGATGCGGTCGGCCAGGCTTACCGCCTCCTGCACACTGTGGGTGACGAAAAGGATGGTTTTGTGCGTCTCCTGGTGAACCCGTACCAGGTCCCGGATGAGAAGGCTGCGGGTCTGGGCATCCAGGGCCCCAAACGGCTCGTCCATCAGCAAGACGTCGGGACCATAGGCCAGCGCTCTCGCAATGGCTACCCGCTGCTTCATGCCGCCTGAAAGGGTATGGGGATAGGCGTTTTCGAACCCCGCCAGCCCGACCAGGCGGATGTACTCCATAGCCCGCCGATTGCCCTCCCTTGGGGGCACCCCGGCGATGTCCAGCCCGAAGCGGACGTTACCCAGTACTGTCTTCCAGGGAAACAGGACATACTCCTGGAAGACGATACCCCGGTCGGGTGCCGGCCCCTGGATGTCCCGGCCGTCCAGCCGAAGGCGTCCAGAGGTCGGCCGTTCGAAACCTGCGACCATGTACAGGAACGTGCTCTTTCCACACCCGCTGGGGCCCAGCAAGACCGCGCACTCCCCGGCCCGAACCTCGAGATCGAGGTTGCGGAGAGCGATTACCTGGCGCCCGTCGTGACGACTGACGAAGACCTTCGTGACTTTCTCGGCCACGATCCTGGCAACATCCATAGCGTCTACTCCATTCCCCGGACGAGGCCCCAACGCTGCAACGTCCGAACCTCGACGGTCCCGAAGAGGAGGTTCTCCAGGAGAAAGCCCAGGACCGCCAGTGTGAAGATACCGGCGTACATCACCTCCACCTGCAGAAAGGTGCGGGCTTCAAAGATCATCAGCCCCAGGCCATAGGCCGTCGCGGCCAGCATCTCTGCGGCTACCAAAGCCCGCCATCCTGAGGAAAGCCCGAGCTTGAGGCCGGTGATGAGGTGTCCGAGGCCGGCGGGCAGGATCACGCCGAAGAAGAGCTGGCGAGTGTTGGCGCCCATGATACGGGCTGCCCAGAGATGCTTTTGATCCACGGAGCGCACGCCCATGACAGCGTTGTAGATGATAGGGAAGATAGCCGTAAAGAACACGATGAAGATGGGCGTCGAGTTGCCAATGCCCAGCCACAGGATCGCGATGGGCACCCACGCAAGGCTGGGAATCGGGATCAGGATGCTGAGAATGGGGGAGAAAAAGGCGTACGCGCGCGGTGACAGTCCGATGAGCGCTCCAAAGGGCACTGCCACGACGGCTGCCAGCAGAAACCCCGCTCCCAACCGGTAAAGGCTCAGTGCCATGTGGCTCCACAGTATGTACTCTCCCTGGGGACCCGCCATCGCAACCACGGTGGCGACTACCTGAGAGGGAGGGGGAAAGAGCACGGAGCTAACCAGTCGAAGCCGGGCGAGGGCTTCCCAGACCACCAAAAGCGTTACAATCGGGCCGGTGAAGCGCACCATCCGGCGCGCCAACATCAGGGGCAGGGGCGATGCCCGGCGGACTGCCCCCACCCCCATTTCTACCTGTCCCCGCACGGTGCTCATGCTGTGCCAGCCGTCCTATGAGGCCTTCACGGCTCAGCAAGCGCGCGCTCGACCACGAGTTGCATAGCCCGGGCGAGAGGCTTCGGGTCGAAGGCCGCCTTCCAGTCGATGTTGGCCGGAGCCCTGTTTTCCTTGACGAGGAAGCGGTGCACCTCAATGGTATCACGAATGAGGAACGGGTGCATCCACGGTTCGTAGCGGTCGTGCTTGAGAGCTTGGGTGTAGGCCGCCGCGGGGATGTCGATACCCCGTTCGGCCAATGCCTTGGAGATGATTTCGGCTGCCTCGGCGGGCTTCTCCGTCATGAAGGCCAGAGCTTCAATCCAGCCCGCGAGAAAGCGCGCGACCAGTTCCGGGTTCCTTTCAACCCACTGCCGCCGTGCCACGACCCATACCGGGTTGGTCACGTAGCCTTCAAAATCGAAGATCTCCCTGGCAATGCCCCTTGCCACGAGGATGGCGGGAATGGGTTCCCAATAGATGACCGCGTCCACCGACCGCGACTCCATCGCGGCGATGGCCTCCGTATCCCCGGCATCCACGATCTGGAAGTCCCTGACGCTGTAACCGCGCGACTGAGCCCACTGCACGAAGGCGGTGTAGTTTCCCGAACCTACCTTGATGGCCACCTTTTTCCCACGAAGTTCGTCTACGTTCTTGATAGTCGAGTCCTTGGGCACGACCACTCGATACTTACCGCCACCATATTCGTCGCCGGAGATGATCACCAGGTCGCGCCCGGCCCTGGCCAGGGCGGTGACGGCAGGGGTGACACCCAGCTCGGCGACGTCGATGGCGCCGGCGATGAGAGCGTCTCGCGCTTCAATCCCGGTGGCGAATAAAACCGCCTGTACCGTCACCCCATAGCGCTCGGCGAACTTTCCCTTGGTGAAGACGATGTCCTCCGGCGTCAGACGGTAAGACCACCGGACGGTGTCGGATGGAGCACCTGTGAGTCCCGACGTGGAAACGGCGATGAGCAAGGCAACCACCGCAAGGCCAACCTCGATGATGCGTCGCAGCATGATGAACCCCTCCTGTCTGCTTTCAACGAGACTGATTCTCAGAACGTCCTCGGCTGGTCCGACGCGACCTGTTGGCTGTGCTCCGTGCGCGGTGGAGAGGCGGAACCAGCCTGAGACGGAGCCGTCGCGGACTGACGCACGCACCCCAGCATCCGGGAAATCTCCTCGGCAGCTTTCCAAAGTCGCGGCAGCTCTTGCCTGGCACGTTCCCGTGTCCACCGGTTGTCAGGACCAGAAATGCTGAGCGCCGCCACCACCGTCCCGGTGTGATCCGCGATCGGCACCGCAATCGTACATGAGCCCGGCACAACCTCTCCGCCGGCGAGTGCGTACCCAGCGGACCGAATCGACGCGAGTTCTTCCCTAAGAGCGCCGTTCCGGTCCGCCTCCCGCAAGAGCTCCAGCACCACCTCCTCGGGGGCGTAGGCCAGTAACAGCTTGCCGGGGGCCCCTGCGACGAGCGGATACGGTCGGCCCACTTCAACGGTCATGCGGATATCGTGGGGGCTCTCGAGCTGTTCCATGTAAACGCGCATTCGGCCGACCCGTACGCTCAATCCCACCGTCTCTCCCGTGGCTTCCCTCAGACGGCTCATGTACGGAAGTGCGTAGCGGCGCAGGTTCGCCTGGCGAAGGTAGGCGCTCCCCCACTGCAGCACCTTGTAGCCGAGCGCGTACGCTCCCGGCGGTTCCTGCCGTTGGACGAGACCCACCGTCTCAAGGACCTGCAGCAAACGGTGGACCGTACTGGAAGGCATGCCCAGATGCCTGGCCAGTTCCCGTACACCCAGGGGCTTGCCAGCAGCGCTCAGGGCATCCAGAAGCGCCGTTGCCCGCACCAGCGACCGGTTTTGGCTTTGCGGGGGCCGTTCCATCTGGCGGGACACCGTCCTGCAGCTGAGCGAAAGAATTCGACCTACCGCTCCGGGTTCCTGCTGCTTGGGGGAGGAGTGTCGGAAGACGCGCCTGCCGCTGTTCCTCCCGCGCGCCTGCCGTCGCGCCTTCCGCTCAGACCCCGCTGATCCCGGGTAGCGGGGCCGGCATGCTTCCCCCCTCAATAGCCGGCGCCACCCGCTCGACGGTCCCCGCCAGGGAATCAACGCTGGCGGTAGTTGTCGTAGACCACGTCGCGCACCGAGGTGGTCCCACGCATTGGCCTTTGCCGCGAAGCGGCCCGACAGCGAGCAACCGGAGACGCCCTCGCTTGCCGGTATCCTTCCGAACCAGCCCGGACGCGCCGGCAGACCCAGCTTGTCGTGGCGTGCTGAAGGCCCAAGGGACGCGGATGATGAGAGCTATCAGACTGCGGACTACCTTTGTCTGTACACCTCGCGCCGATGGCCCACCTTGACCACCACCACAAGCCGCTGCTCGTCGTCGACCTGGTACACGATGCGATACACGCCCTGGCGCACTCGATACTTTTCCTGGCCTGACAGCTTTTCGCATCCCGCAGGCCGCGGGTTCTCTGCCAGTGCCTCGATACGGCTGAGGACTCGGGCCACATCAGCTTTGGGCAGGGGCCTCAGATCCTTGGCTACCGATTCCTTGAAGAGGAGCCTATAGCTTGCCATGCGCCTTCAGGTCATTGAGCAGTTGTTCGTAAGATAGCGTGGGCTCAGCTGCACGTTCGTCAAACGCAGCCAGATCCTCCTGGTCCTCCCGGAATGCCTCGCGCAGAGCTTCATTGACGAGCTCAGAAGCCGAACGGTTCGTGGCGGCCGCCTTGAAACGCAGCGCTCGGTGGAGCTCGGGCTCCAAGTAAATGGTCACCCGTTTGGTTCGCTGCCTCACGACGAACCCCCTCCCGTCGAGGAGCTTACCGCTTTGTCGTTATAGCGTCAAGACGTTACGCCGTCCTTGGGCGGGCGGCGAGGAACCACCTTGTGTCCCGTCCAGCCCTGTAGTCCCACGCGCCCTCGCGTGCCCGCACCCTCCGCCCCACGGCCCGCAACGGGGGCGCGCTTGCCCTGGGGCCAGGATAGTGGCGCTACCCGCTCGACGGCCGCCGCCGGGCGACCAACTCCTGTCCCGCCC
>CAYQLT010000080.1:2589-10035 GCA_964418425.1 uncultured Clostridia bacterium | reverse complement strand
CGTACTGGTGGGGCCTCTATACGGTCGGGGTGCTCACCGCCGCCCTCGAACTGCCCACGCTGCCTGCGTTTTTGGGGCTGGGGACGTGGGGCCTGCTGACGAACCTGCAGGCCCACCTGGGCCACCATGTCACCGAGATGGCGTCTTTGGGCTTTTGGGTGGCCAACGGGCTGGTCGGTGTCGCCTTCGGGGTGGCGGTTTTCGGGGTCCGGCGGCTGTACGCTTTGCAGAGGGAGTCCCTGACGGACCCGCTGACCGGGATTGGAAATCGCCGGGCGCTGTACCAGGCCGTTGTGGCCGCGTGGGAGCGAGCCCGTAAGAAAGGCGGCCGCTTCAGCCTTCTGCTGCTGGACCTGGACAACTTCAAGTCCATCAACGACAACCTGGGCCACGAAGGGGGAGACCGGGTGCTCCAGCGCTTCGCCAGGGGCATGGCGGAGGCACTGCGCCCGTACGGTACCTTCTGCCGATACGGTGGCGACGAGTTTGCCGTGACCCTGCTGGATACCGGCGCTGCAGAAGCGGCCGCCCTGGCCGAGCGGCTACGCCAGCGGACGGCCGAGCTGGCCGACCACCAGGCCGGAGAGAACGGGCTGACGGTTTCGGTCGGCGTGGCCGCGTACCCGGATCATGGCCGCACGCCGCAGGAGTTGATTCGCAGCGCCGACAGGGCGCTATTGTATGGCGCCAAGCTGGGCGGGTGCAATCGCGTGGCCCTGGCGGTTGCGCTGCCCGGCCTGGACGGTTGGGAACAGATTCGCCAGGACCTTCCGGCGGAGGCGTGGCCGCTGTTGGTGGTGATGGCCACCGTCGGCGGGGAGACCGCGGACCACGTGGTTCGGGTGGCGGCCCTGGGCGCGGAGGTGGGTCGGGTCCTCCAACGGGACGAGGAGGAGCTGCGGCTTCTTCGGCAGGCCGCCCTACTCCACGATGTGGGCAAGATCGCGGTGCCCCGCCGCATCCTCGACAAGCCAGGACCCCTATCCGAAACGGAGCGCCGGCAGGTGCGGCAGCATGCCGAGTTAGGAGCGTTCATGGTGGCCAACCTCGGCCTGGATCCCCGGACCGTGCAGGCGGTACGCCACCACCATGAACGGTGGGACGGCAAGGGTTACCCCGACGGGCTGTCGGGCGAGGCCATTCCGATTTTGGCCCGAATCCTGGCGACGGTCGACGCTTACGACGCGATGACCATGCCCCGCCCCTACCGACCGCCTCGGACCCCGGAGGAGGCTTTGGAGGAGCTTCGTCGCGGTTCGGGTAGCCAGTTCGACCCGCGTGTCGTGGGGCCGGTATGGGATATCGTCACACGTTCGCTCCCGGCACGGTACGGCTCGGTCGTCAGCCACCCGTAAACGGACCGGGGCTTGAGCGCTCCGGTGGCTCACGGATTTGGCCAGTCGGCGGGTCACGGATTGCCCCTGCGTCGTCGAGGGGGAAACCCGCATCCGGCCTGTGAAGCCTTCACCCCGCTCATCGCGGCGACGCTGCAGCGGCAGGCCCATCTCCCGGCGGCCGCCGCAAAGCAAGGCCGCGAGATGCGTAATACGCCCGTACGGCGTCGCAGACTTTCAGGAAGGTGTCCACCACGGCCGGGTCAAACTGGCGCCCTTGCTGCTCCCGGATGTACGCGACGGCCCTCTCCCAGGGCCAGGGCTCTTTGTAGGCCCGGCGGCTCAGCAGCGCATCGAGCACGTCGACCAGCGCCACGATGCGGGCCGCAAGCGGAATCGCATCCCCCGCCAAGCCGTCCGGGTAGCCCGTTCCGTCCCAGCGCTCGTGGTGCCAGCGGGCGATTTCGGCCGCCCGGGCGATCCAGGACTCCAGGCCCGGAATCTCCAGGTGCCGGCGGATCAGCTCCTCGCCGACCACCGTGTGGCGCTCCATCAGCTTGCGCTCTTCCGGACTCAGGGGGGCAGGCTTGAAGAGGATTCCCTCGGGGATGGCCACTTTGCCGAGGTCATGCAGCATGCTCAGCAGGGCGACGCCCTCCCGCTCCTCGGGGCTCCAGGCGCCGCATGCCTCGTGGCTTCCCACCAGCCACCGCACGACGTGCTGCATCCGTTCGAGGTGGCCTTCGATGTCGGGGTCCCGGATTTCGGCCATCCGGGCAAGGGCCCGGACCAGCCGCGCAAAGACGGTGACCCCCATCTCATGCGTTGGCACCCAGCCCGCTTCCAGGGGGCGGCCCGCCTCGTGGCCGATGACCTGCTGGACCAGCGCGGTCGCATCGTGGAGCACCACCACGTACCCGAACCGTTTGCCTTCGGCTTCCAGCGGCGTAACGCTGAGGTGAACGATCCGGTCCGAACCGTCACGCCGGCGAAGAGCGGTATACCCCCCCGCTTCCAAAGGTTGCCACCGCGACCGGGAGATCCTTGCCCAGAGGCGCGCGTCCCGCCGGGCTGAGAAGCGTCCCGACGCCTCTGCCGAGGAGCTGATCTTGCGGGAAACCCAGGAGCCGGCAGAACGGCTCGTTGCAGCTCACGAGGGCACCGCCCTCGTCGGTGACCCCCACGGCGTCCGTGAGGTGCAGGTAGGGCGCGGCCAGAGCCAAGAGGTGGGAGCGATCCGAAGCGTTCACATGGATTTCCCCCTTGCACGCAGGCCAACCCTCCGGATCGAACAAGGCGGCCGCTGCCGCTTCGTACGTCTTGCCATCCACCCTGCGGGGTGACCTACGATCCTGTGCACAGATCCGCCGGAGCGAGGCCGACCCGGCCGGATTCTATCACGCCGAACCCGCCTGTCCACGGAGCGCCGCGCAGGTAGCGGCTCTCCCCAGCAGACCGGCGAGCGGCCGACGGACCCCACGCCGCAGCAGGTTCGGCCTGTCTGCGACCCTCGTCATCATGCCCTCGGACGGCCACCGCTGCAGCGGCCCCGACCCGGTGTCGCTGCCTCTACGGCTGTGGGCCGCGGCCACCGTGGCCCGTTCGGTTCCCCGGTGCCGGGCGCCGCGGCGGTGCTGGGCCGAGGGATAACCGGCCTCCGCCAGAGCCTCTCGCAGCGAGGGATTGCCCTCGCGCGTCTTGCCCATGCAACGTTTTCCCGTGCTCTTGTCGTTGCCTCAGGCCCAGGTGCGGCACACGCCGCCGCGTGGGCCTCCTTGGGACAGCGGGAGGTCAGACCGACCACGGATGGCCCGACTCAGCTTCGGCGCCTCGGGGTCCATGACAAAGGGGTCGTCCGGGGTGAGAGGCCTGGGACAGTTCCCACAGAGGAAGCCGTTTCGCCTCGTTCCCGAGGCAGGAACGAGGCTTGCCATGCTTGAGTCCGGAGCATTGGACGTCATCCTGCGCCTGACCCCCGACGACGTGGCCCGTCTGGAGAGGACGCCCGGGATTCGGGCAGTTCGTACGAATACAGCCCGTTTTCTCTACTTCGCGATCCGGAAGTATCGGCCTGATCCGATCCCGGAGCCCCTCATCGATGTACTGGTGACCGCGGGCCAAAGTGCGTCAACTTCGTCAAACTTTCAGGCGTACAGTCTGATAGTTGTTCGAGACTCCGAGCGCAAAAGTCGCATCCAGAGCCTCTGCGGGCAAGAGGGGCACTTTATCACAGAGGCCTCGCTGTTCATCGCTTTCTGTCCGGACGTCCATATGCTACGCTGGATAGCTCGGCACCAGGGATATCCGTTCCGCTCCACGGTCACGCGCCGCACGCCTTGGGCGGGCTACAGCTACTGGCGTACCGTGCTCTCCCGCGCAGGGCGCCGATCGCCTGCGCGGGGCGGCCCGAGCGAGCGCCCCCTACTGGGAAGGGGTTCCTCGTTCGGGCCGAATCGTGTTCGCAGGGATCGGTGCGGGTGGGTGAGCGTAGAGGGGGTGTCCTGTTTGACACGCGTCATCCATACAGCTGACTGGCAGTTGGGGATGGGGTTTGCGGGTAAGGGCCAGAAGGCAGAGGAGCTGCGCAAAGCCCGGCTCCGAACGGCGCGGCGCATTCTCGAGCTGGCCAGCTCGGAGCACGTAGACTTCGTCGTCGTGGCGGGAGACACGTTCGACAACAACCGGGTGGGCAAGGCCCTTCTCTACGAGGTGAAACAGCTCCTGGGGACAAGCCCCTGCCCCGTCTTCATCCTCCCCGGCAACCACGATCCGCTTGAGGGCGACAGCATCTACACGGTACGGGACGAATGGCGAGAGCTTCCGGGCGCGGTGCGGATTTTGAGGGAGGCCGCCCCCGTGCACCTGGACGGGGTCACCCTCTACCCTTGCCCGTGCAAGGCTCGGGTCTCCTCGCAGGACCCTACCGCCTGGATCCCACCCCGGCGGCCCGAAGACGGCATCCGGATCGGCATCGCGCACGGCTCCTGGCAGGTGCTGCCGGACCTGCCTCTTGACGACCACCCCATCCCTGCGGCGGCGGCCGATCAGCGAGAGCTCGACTACCTGGCGCTGGGTCACTGGCACTCGGTGCACCCCGACCCCAAGGGACAGCCCTCAGGCCGGACGTTTTACAGCGGCACGCCGGAGCCGACGGCGTTCGGGGAAGGCGGCTCGGGGTTCGTGCTCCTCGTGACCATCCCTCAACCGAATGCCGCTCCGGAGGTCGAGGCGCGCCGGGTTGCCGAGTTCACCTGGGTGCAGCAGGAGACCACTCTGGTCGACCAAGGCTCGGTCAAACTGCTGCGCCGCCGACTCGGGGACATTCCCGAGCGCGCGCTGCTGCGGCTGCGTCTGAGGGGCACCATTCGGGCGGGGGCTCGCCGGGTGCTCCAGTCGGCGCTGGAAGAGGCCCGGGCGCGCCTGTTCTGGCTGGAGATCGACGACTCGGAGCTTGTGACGGCGGTCGAACAGGCTCAGGTGGAAGCCCTGCCGTCCGAACTCCTGCGCCGGGTGGGCAGGCGTCTGAAGGCCTACGCCGATGGGGCCGAGGAACCCCCCGAGCTGTGGCGCCCGGTCGCCCTGGCGGGCGAGGGTTCTCCGGGTGCGCCGGACAGCCCGCACGCCATCCGAGCGGTGGCGGCGCGAGCCCTCGAGCTTCTCTGGGGTCGCGTCGGGCGCCCGCCGGAGGAGGACTGAGCCATGCTCGTACACCGGCTGGAGGTTCGCAACTGGCGCGGGTTTACCCGTGACGTCAGGGTGGACATGGCCCCCGGGCTCAACATCATCATAGGCCCCAACGAATCGGGGAAGACAAGCTTGTTCGAAGCCCTCACGTTCGCCTTCTTTCGGCGCGCGGACTCCACGAAGCAGGAGGTTCGGCGAACCGTCCCCAAGGGACGCCAGCTCTATCCCCATGTGGCCGTCGAGTTCGAAGTGGGCGGGGCCGCGTACCGAATCGAAAAGACCTTCTCGGTAAAGCGCGGCCACACCCTTCTCCACCGGAGAGCAGACTCCGAGTGGAGGCCGCTGGCCGAGGACAGGGACGCGGAGGCCCGGCTGGGCGAGCTCCTTGTCCAGGACGGCTTTTCGCAGTATGCTCCGGCACTGTGGGCGGAACAGGGGGAGATCCTGGCCATCCTGAAGGGCGGCGTGCCCGGCGACCTCAAGAGCCGGCTGGCGGAGATGCTGACCTGGCTGCTCCTCACGGACGAAGACCGGCGCATGGAAGAGTGGGTGCGAGGGGAATGGATGCAGCGTTTCACCCCCGAGAAGCGCCGGCTGAAGAAGCATTCGCCCCTGGAACGGGCGTTTTCCGACCTGGCGGAGGTTTCCAGAGAACTTGAAGAGACCAGGCAAGCGTGGGCGGCCCACGAGCAAAGGCTACGGGAGCTTAGAGTAGCAGCCGACCAGCTTTCTGTCCTGCTTGCGCAACAGGAGCAGCAGCGCGCCGGCCTTGAAGAAGCGCGTACAGCCAAGACAGCGTGGGATGCCTACCGCCGTCTGGCCGCAGAGGCGCAGGCTGCTGCCACCCATGCCGACGCGCTGGTGAAGTTGCGCCGGCGATGGGTTGAACTGACGGAGAAGCTGGAAAGCATCGAAGGGTCCCTTGCAAAGGCCCGTACCCTCGTCGCTCAAGCCAAGCAGGCTCTCCAGTCGGCGCAGGCCGAGCAGGTGCGGGGGGAAGAAACCGTCAAAACCCTTGTTCAAGCCCAGGAGCGGCTGGAAACGCAGCAGAAGCTGGTCCACCTGCTTCGAGCTCGCTCGTTGGCCAACTACCTGCAGCGCCTTCGCGACTCGGAGCCCCTGGCGCCGGGCCCTGAGGAAATGAACGAGCTGCAAAGGCAGGTGAACAGGCTCAACACCCTCCGCGCCCGTCTCGAATCTCTCGCCCTGCGTGTCCGCCTTGAACCGGCGGTACAGGTGGGCGTAACGGTCAGCCTGGACGGGCAAGCACCCCAGCGGCTGGACGCGGCTGCCGGCCAGGTCTACGAGTGGAAGGCCACCCAGTCGGCCAGCCTTCACCTTCAGCAGGTGGCCTCCGTCACGGTCGAAACCGGCATGGGAGACGCCGCCAAGCTTCAGCGTCAAATCGAGGAGGACGAACGAACCCTCGGGGATCAACTGGCCAGGTGGCTGACCCCTCAAGCGTACGCGCGGGCTGCTCCCGCCGCCCATGCCGGGCCGGCCCGAGCGTCCACTGAACCCTCCACCGAGCCCTCCCTTGAATCTTGGTGGCAACTGCGGCAACAGCGTTTCGCCGAGGCCGAGAGGATCCGGACCGAATACAGCAGGACCGAGGCAGTCTACCGGGCAACCTATTCAGACCTTCCCCGAGAGCGCATCCAGGAAGAGTTGCAAGCCGTGTACCGCGCCCACCCCTGGACCCAGGAGCTTGTGAAGAGCGAGCGGTGGCTCGGCAAGACGGACGAGGAGCTGCGAGCCCTCCAGGCCCGCTTGCAGGAGGAGCACGCCACCATCCAACAGCAGCTGGCGTCGGCCAGGGCCGAGGAAAAGGAGAAGTCCAAGCAAGCGACCGAGAAACGGGTAGCCTTCGAGAAGGCGAAGAGCCACCTGGACCACGTGGTAAAGGAGCGCGCGGAGCGGCTTGCCGAGCTTCGTGCAGTCAAGCAGGAGGTCCGGCAACGGGAACCGGGCCTTGCGGTCTACACGGCCCCTGAGTGGACCGAACAGGAATCCTTCGACCCCACCAAAGAACGAAACAGCGAGCTCTTTGTGCAGCTGACCGAAGCCGCGCGGCAGGCAGCCGAGCGCAGCGCGAACCTTTCAAGACGAGCGGCGGAGCAGCGACCTGCCGGCGAGGAAGTATCCGACAAGGACATCCAGACGCTCGAGGCAGCCCTGAAGGAGTTCGCCGGGAAGGTTGAGCGCAAGAGGACCGAGCACGATACACTGCAGGGCCAGATCAAGCAAGCGGCGGACGGCCTGGCCGACCGCCTGCACGAGCTGGAAGAGCGCTACGAGGATCACCTGCGCATTGCACGGGAACTCGCCCTCGATGCCGGGGCCTGGGACCTCCTGCAACGCACGCTCCAGCAGGAACACGCCGAGCTGACCAAATCGGTACTCGACCCGGTGCAAAGGCGAATCGAGC
>CAYQLT010000080.1:0-2489 GCA_964418425.1 uncultured Clostridia bacterium | reverse complement strand
GAACACGCCGAGCTGACCAAATCGGTACTCGACCCGGTGCAAAGGCGAATCGAGCCGCTCCTGGAGAGGCTTACCGGCGGGCGCTACCGTGCCGTCTCCGTGAGCGACGACAACCTCAGCCCCACGACGCTGCGAGGAGCCCACGGCGAGTTCGAGGTGGGAGCCCGAGAGCTTTCGTACGGTACCGAGGAACAGCTGGCGTTTGTCACGCGGCTTGCGTTGGCCGAGCTGTTGATAGCCGACAGCGCTTCGACGGATGGCTCGCACCAGCCGCCGTCAGGTGGCGGCAAGCGCCAGGTGCTCGTGATGGACGACCCGCTCGTCAACGCCGACCCGGCCCGGCTCGAGGTGGCGTGGCAGATCCTGCTGGAAGCCTCCGTCAGGCTGCAGCTCATCCTCCTCACGTGCCATCCGGTGCCGGACGAGGTGGCGAGCCGCGCCCGGCTCATCCGCCTGGAGGGATAGCCATGAACGCGTCCACGACCCAAAGACCCGGCCTGCGGTGGGCTCCTTCCTACGAGCAGGAGGCCCAAGCGGCGGCCGCAGGCGTGGGACGAGGCAGGCTTCCTGGCCCAGGCCACGCCGGCCGGCGCAGCCATGCTGGAGGAGGTCAAGCGCATCGTCGCCCGGCATGAGCGGGCCTTCAGGCTGGCGCCCGGTCAGGGAGACAAGGAGGCGACGGCGGGGGGGTCATGCTCCTGCGCGGCGGCAGCGGCCGCATTTACGCCGTCTTCGCTCGCGGGGTCGTGGACGTCGATCTCGCCCGGCTTCGCGACCCGGAACTACAAGCCGAGCTTCGCCGGCGCCTCTCCCCGCTGGGGGAGAAGGCCCTGACGGCCTCGTGGATCCGCCTGCCGGCGCATGAGCCTCAGCAGCGCGAAGTTCTGCTGTCTGCCCTCGCATGGCTGGCCGAGTGTCTGGAAACGACGTGACCGACCCCGTACGCGTCAGCTGGTCGGCGACAAGGCTGCATCCGTGCCTGGCACCGGGAACCCTGGCCGGGTTACCCGGTGCGCCGGTCAGCCTGTGCCGCAGCCCGGGTTGAGCGTGGCTATGGGCGCAGGTGCCAGGGGCGGACGGTGCCGACGATGGCCCTTGAAAGGCCGGTCAAAGCGGCCCGCCCACAGCGCACGGCCGCCACGGCATCACCCGGTCATGGCCCGACCCCCTCTCGCCGCCTCTGGAAGAAGTAGGTCGCTCTCCAGCGGCATGACCGAGCGGTGCCACATCATCGGACCGGATCCCGGACGCGCTGGCCGCCGTGAGGGTTACCCGCCACTTCTCGCGGAGGCCTGTGCCGCACCCGGCGTCGGCTCTTGTCTTCTGGCTTCCCCCTGTGGGACACTACCCGCAGGGGAAGGAGCGACCCTACATGGCCACGTCCACAGAAGCAAACAGCACGGAGCTGCGCCATCGGCTACGTCGGATCATCGACGAGCTTCCCGACCAGGAGCTTGCGGCCGCTCACCGCTACCTCGAGTACCTCCGACTGATGAGCGACCCGTTGGTCCGAGCCCTGGTGGGCGCCGCCGAGGACGATGAGCCGGAGACGCCCGAGGAAGCGGAGGCCGTCCGGGAAGCGCGCGAAGACGTCCTGCATGGGCGTGTGTTGCCGCACGAGGAAGCTCGGCGCCAACTCCTCCAGGCATGACGTCAAGGATCCGCTGGGCTCAGAAGGCCCTGACTGACATGGGACGGCTGGATCCCCCGACCCGGGAGCGCGTGTTGGAGGCGGTCGAAGCGCTGGCGGCCCAAGGGAAGGGCGACATCCGACGCTTGCGGGGTAGTCCTGACGAGTGGCGGTTTACCAGGCGGAACAGTTCGGCAAGGGTTCCCGTGAAGGGCGTGGGTTCACATCCCACGGTGGGTGGCGTTGTCCAGCGCGTACCGGCCCTGGTCGATGCGGCTGAAGCGGACCCTCGGCATCTCATCGCCTCGGAGTAGACGACCAGGTAACGCCCCCGGCTTCGCGCGCCCACCTGGGTGAGCCCCCGGAGCCGGCACGGCGCTTCCCGGAGTAAACGTGGGGTCGTTCGAGCTGGCCGGCGTCGGCCGCCTCCGCCTCTACACAGGCCGCATCGGTGAAGACCTGGTCATCGTCGAGGCGGCCCGGTCGGGACGGTTGGAGCTCGTCCCCGACGGCCTCGAACGCTTTGTGGCATAGCTGCGCCAGCGACTGCGCTCAGGGCGCTCGCGGCCGCCATGGACCGGCCAGTCGTCCACGACCCCGAGTTCCAGCAGGGGCCTGTAGCCGGCGTCAGGGTGGTCGGCACCTGGGCGATGACCGGAGCGCGCATGCGGTGGGGTTTTACGGGGCACGGCATCTCACTGCCCCCGCCATCAGCTCGGTCTGTGCCGCAGCCCGGGTTGAGCGTGGCTATGGGCGCAAGTGCCAGGGGCGGACGGTGCCGACGATGAAGCGGGGCTGGTCCGCATCCACCGCCGCCAGTACGCCGGCGCTGATCTTCTCGTGGGTCAGCCATCACGAC
>CAYQLT010000079.1:0-10735 GCA_964418425.1 uncultured Clostridia bacterium | reverse complement strand
TAACCCTCTCCGAGATGACCCCCCGCCAGCGGCTCCTCTTCGACCTGCTCGAACTAGCCGCCCTGGCCCCCTGAGCGGGGGTAATACACCGGCACCCGCCCCAAAGGCCCGTCATGACGCTCTTTTCGGCCCATGACCCGCGCATAACTCGTAAAGTCACGCTAGCTGTGCCGGCACAGCAGGTCCCGGAGCCTTTGTAGCCCCTGGCCATCCCGCGTACCCGGCAGTGGCGGGGCCGTCGTACACTCGTTACAGAGTTGACTGCCGCCGCCCGTTCGAGAGCGTGGCGAAAACCGTAGTCGACGGGGTGGGCCTCAACAATCCCGGCAGTCACCGTTGGCCGGGGGGCGGGCGCGGCAGGGGAGGGCAGGAAGGGTGGATGGAGGGATCGATGGGAACGCGGGTACGCTACCTCGTTGACGAGCAGGGGCATCGGATAGGGGTCGTGCTTGACCGTGTCAACGGCCATTTGAGAAACAGCACCTTTGGCCACGAAAATCCCGCAGTCCTGGCCAGGTAGTCGGTAGCATCTACGCGGGGGTCCCTCCCTCCCCCTGCCCCCCGCCCGTAGGGCGGGGGCCGCCGGGCCGTCCGGCGGGCTGCTGTTGGCTTTGGGCGGTGCCAGTCGGCTGCGCAGCCGGTAGCTCTCGCCCTTGAGGGTGATGACGTGGGCGTGGTGCAGCAGCCGATCCAGCACCGCCGCGGCGGTGGCCGGGCTATCGAAAAGCGACCCCCATTCCTGGAACTCCAAGTTGCTCGTCACGATGAGCGAGCGCCGCTCATAGGCCTTGGCCACCAGCTGAAACAGGTAATCCGAGGCGGTGGCGTCCATCTTCAGATAGCCCAGCTCGTCCAGGATGATGAGGTCATGGGCCAGAATGGCCTTCAGCTTCTGGGCCGTGCTGCCGTCGGCCAAGGTCGCGTAGAGCTCTTGGACCAGGTCCTGCACCGTCAGGAAGAGCACCCGGTAGCCCCGGTTGATGGCTTCGATGCCCAATCCAATGGCGAGATGGCTCTTCCCGACGCCGGGCGGCCCGAGAAGAATCAGCGATTCATGCGCTTCCACGAACTGTAACGTGGCCAGGTCCCGGATGGTCTGGGCGCTCACCGACGTCTGGAAGGAGAAGTCGAAGCTGTCCAGCGTCCGCAGCATGGGAAAGCGGGCGGCTTTCAGGCGCTTGTCGCGTTGGGTGGCCTCCCGGGCCTGTACCTCGGCCTCCACCAGGTACGCCAAAAAGTCCAGGTACGAGGGCTCCTCCTGCAGCGCCAGTTCGCTGACGTCGTCCAGCATCTCCCGGATGCGGCGCAGTTTCAAGCGTTTGAGACCCTGCTCGAGGCGGGCCCGGTCGGCAGGCGCAATCGTGCGAATCATCGGGCCACCTCCTGGTAGTAGCTGAGGTCGCGGCGCTCCACGTCGACCCGGTAGGGCAGGACGACGCGGCGCTGCGGTGCTGGCTTAGCGGGCTGCGGCAAGCTGGCCGGCGCCTTCTGTAGCCGCTCCACCAAGCGCTTGAGGGTGCCGTAACCATACGCCCCGAAACGAATGGCTCGCTGCATGGCCTGCTCCAACACCTCGGGTGGGTAGCTCTGGGCCAGTGCCACGATGCGCTCCATCTGCTCCCGCAGGTGCCCGTTGCGGGAGCGGCTGAGGCCCTCCAGATACGTGCGGGCGCTGGGGGCCAAAGCCTCAAAGCGTGCCTGCAGGGGATGGGTCGAAGGGCGGCGCTGTTGGTGGCGCGGGTAATGGTCGTCGCGAAGGACAACCCGGCCCCGACCGGGGACCAGCTCGATCCGGTCGACCACCTGGCCGTCTTCCACGATCTCGATGTGGTGCTCGAAGCGCCGGTAGCTCACGGGCCGCCGGGCGAAGCGCGCCGGGACGGAGTACCGGTTGCCCTCGATGGAGATGAGGTTGGTGCGGGTCGCTTTCCGCTGCTCCAGGATGCCCTGCGGGGCGCCCACCTCTAGCGGCTTGAGATGAGGCGCCTCCTGGGTCAACCGATCCCACGGAATCGCCCCGGTCGTGGCATGCACGCGGGCGTTGGCCACCTCGTCCATCCAAGCCCGCACCTGGCGGTTGAGGTCGGCCAGATCCGTAAACTCTCGGCCGTAGAAGAAGCCCCGGCGCACGTACTTGACCATGGACTCGACCTTGCCCTTCGACTCGGGGTCGTGGGCCCAGCACGCCTTGGGCATGAAACCGTACAGGGCCGCCAATTGCAACAGCTCCCGCTGGTAGCGAACGACCCCGCCGACCCGCTCGGCCACGACGGTCCTGGCATTGTCGAAGAGGATCGTCCGAGAGACGCCCCCGATGTACGCGAAGGCCCGGTGTAGACACCCGGCCAATGTGGCCATGGACAGCGACGTGATGAACTCGACGTAGATCACCCGCGACCACGACAGCGTCAGGATGAAGGCGTACAGCCGCACCCGGGCGCCGTCGACGACGATGGTTCCAAAATGCCCCCAGTCCACCTGGGCCTGCTCGCCGGGCAGGGTCTCGATGGGCTTGTACTCCCGTACCGGGCGAGGCCGGATCTTGGCCACAAACCGGCGCACGGTGCGGCGGGAGCCGGTGTAGCCCTGTTGGCGGATCTCCTGGTAGAGCCGTTCGGCCGTCAGCTCCGGCCAACGGGCCAGCCGTGCCGTGATATACTCGGCGTAGCGGTCGATCTTGCGGGTGCGCCGGCGGTACCGGGGAGCCTCCGCGGGCAGCGCGGGGCCGTCCCAGTACTTGGCCACGGTGCCGCGGTCGATTCCGAGGCGTTTTGCGACCTGAAGCTTCTTGAGTCCTTCGTCGCGCAAGCGCCGCAACACGATGATCAGCTCCTGTCCGATCAGGTTTGCTCGCTCCTTCGCCGGATCCGTCTGGTTGGGTCTCCCAGCGGAGCCGATACGAAGGGGCGGGCGTTTTACCTACCTGACCAGACGTGCGGGTTTTTCGTGGCCATTGATGCGGCTTTTTCGTGGCCACTTATGGGGATTTTAGCGTGGCCACCGACAACCCGGCCGAATACGAGAGAATACTGCAGGACCTCGAGGAGCTGGAGTCGATCCGAGCCTACGACGCCGCAAAGGCATCGGGCGATGAGGCCATCCCGTTTGAGAAGGCGGTGGCTGAAATCGAGGAAAGACTGGCGGCCAACCCGAGACCACCGGGTGTACGGAAGCTGGCCTGGCTGGCCGCGAAGGTTGGCGCATTCGAATAGGCGACTTTTCCGACGACCCATGGCGCCCTGGGGGCATGTACCGCCGTGGATGCGCACCCACGCTACCCGGGCGGCCGATGACGGCGTAACGGGCGCCCCTGCAGCCGCTCGTCCAGCTCCACGCCGTCGAGTTCCCCGACCTGTTGCGTCACGAACCGCCCGCCCGGCCGCAGCACGCGCAGTACCTCCGCAGGCTCGTACGAATTGTGCGGGTTGATCACGAGCTCGAACGAGCTGCCGGCAAAGGCGATGACCCCGTCCTCGCTGTCGAGTGTACCGCGCCGCGGGCCGAGCTGGTCCCGTGCGGTCTACTGGGTGTGGTAAGGATGCTCCCCAAGGGGCAGATTACGATGCCGAAGGCCGTTCGCGAGCGGCTGGGCATCGAGGTCGGGGACGACCTCCTCGTGGAAGCGGTGAGCGAGCGAGAGGCACGCATCATCGTGCTTCCCCGGCCGACGTCGCTTAAGGGCCTCCGAGGGCTGGTTAAGCCCCGCCACCCCCTGGAGGAGAAGACGGTTCGGCAGGCCGTTCGAGAGGGGCGCCGAGGGCTGGCCGAGCGATGGGAGGCGCCCCGGCGCTCAGCTGGGTTGGTTGCCGACGCTGAGCTCCTCCTGGAGGCCGCGGCTTCGGCCGAGCGGAGGGAGCTCTGCTTCGACCCCGTCCAGCCCGATAGAGCCATGGTGGCTTTACCCGGGCGGTACTCTAGCACGGCTCCGGGCGCCGAGAGCTCCACGACCCCGACGTTCGCCACAGCACGTCGAGCGTGGCGGCCACCCCGTCGCCGTCCCGCACCCGCAGGCGGCCCGGCTTTCGTGGCGGCCTTCGTGCTGGGCGACGTGACCAAAATGGGCTGGAGGCCTTCTACAACCGCCGCCGGCGCCATTCCGCCCTGGGTTGGGGGAGCCCGGACGAGTTGAAGCCTGCCCGCAGGAACTCCCCGCCATGTCGTTCCATCTTTGCCCCTTGCGTGATACGATCCCCACAGAGATGCATGACGGGACGGGTGGCGAGACCCGTGGAGGATTTCCGAGATCGCATTGTGGTAAACCCTGCCATACGCAGCGGCAAGCCGGTTATCCGCGGCACTCGCATCACCGTATCCGACGTCCTCGAGTACCTGGCGGCCGGGATGACCCAAGAGCAGATCCTGGCGGACTTTCCCGACATCACGGCAGAGGACATCCGGGCCGTCCTGGCCTTTGCAGCCGAGCGTGAGCGCCGGCTCTTCTCGATGCCATGAAGCTCTTGTTCGACGAGAACCTCTCATTCCGCCTTGCTCGGGCGTTGAGGGACACGTTCCCCGGCTCGGCTCATTTGAGGGATGTCGGCCTCGTCGGTGCCGAAGACGAGAAGGTCTGGGAGTTCGCTGGGAAGAACGGCTTCGTGTTGACATCGAAGGACTCGGACTTCTACCACCGTAGCATACTGCGCGGCTCGCCACCAAAGGTGTGACACTGGGCAAGGCTTTCGGCATCCCCGCCGACTTCGTCATCTTCGACGAGGACGACGGCGAGGAGCTGTTGCGGGCCGTGCTTCGCCAGCGGCTGCTGTTCGCCCACCTTAGCGCCCGCTCGCTGTAAGAGCCGATCAGCCGGGCCAAGGAAGGGACCCCCCACCGTCGCTCTGCGCCTTCAGCCCGACGTCGGCGCGCGTTTCGCCTCCTTCGACGCCTAACCAGGATAGCGAAGCCCACTACCCGACGGGGTGCGCGTCCTCGGGAACCATGTCGATACCGCAAGAGGGCGTTACGTGCAGGTCAACAAAGACGTCGGGGAACCTACGCATCGCCTCCGCCTCAAGTTCGTAAAGTTGCAGGCGAACCGCGTGGTCCTGCCACCGGTCGGTTACGAACCAGACCTCGACCGTATCGTCCTGTGCGCGAGCATAGAGACGGCCGCCGGTGAAGACGGACGCCCCGCGCTCTGACAGACACTGCAGAATCTCGTGGACGGCCGACATCGGCCCTGGGCCCCGGGTTTCGTTCGGGGCTGCCACCACGAGTATGCGCGAAGGGTCACATACCGACACCATGGGCCTGCTCGGGCCCCAGGGCATCGGAAGAAGAGGTTCCGGCCATCAGCGGGAAGTCTGGAGCCCTGCCCGGTTCGGTTGGCGAGACCGACGCGAACTGGTCGGGCTGCACCATGACGGTACTTGCCCCTTGAACCATGCCCAGCCCGGTGCCCCCTGCACGCCCACGCGTGCGGCGAAGCCGTACTTCGCGGCCACCGTTTCGGCAACTTTGGCCCTTGGAGGCGTCAGGCCGCCGACCGGTACCGCCGCCGTCAACTGCACGACGAAGCTATGGCCGCCAGATGTGAGCATAAGCCCCCCGTGTGAGAAGTTCGCCGGGAACAGCCCCGCAGGTCAGAGTATAGCATGCTGGGCGAGATTGCCAAGGGGCTGACGAATCTGGCTTGATAGCCGGGTTGTGCAGGACCCGGCTACCAGGAGGGCATCGTGCGCCACCAGCAAGAGCCCGCTGCCCTGCATGCCGGCGGGCACCAGCAAGACGCTGTCCCTGGCCGAGCGGGCCGCAGATGCTGTCCACCGCGGGAGCCCGTCTGGCCGCATCCTGGGACCACAGCGAGCAGTCCCGGGCCTTGCTGCCTGGGCGTCACGAACTCGCCCGCCTGAGTCCTCGGAACCTCCTGGAACGCATCGGCCCGACCAAGTTCCTGTAGCAGGAGGTAGACTGGAGATGAGGGGCGGTCATCCGATGGGCGTGGTAAGGGTGCTCCCCAAGGGGCAGATTACGATGCCGAAGGCCGTTCGCGAGCGGCTGGGCATCGAGGTCGGGGACGACCTCCTCGTGGAAGCGGTGAGCGAGCGAGAGGCACGCATCATCGTGCTTCCCCGGCCGACGTCGCTCAAGGACCTCCGAGGGCTGGTCAAGCCCCGCCACCCCCTGGACGAAGAGACGGTTCGACAGGCCATTCGAGAGGGGCGCCGAGGGCTGGCCGAGCGATGGGAGAAGTCCCGGCGCTCGGCGGGGTTGGTTGCCGACGCTGAGGCCCTCCGGGAGGCCGCGGCTTCGGCCGAGCGGCCCCTCGAGGGATTCAGCCGGGCATCGGGCGGATGACCACCAGGCACTGGCCGTCGGCACCGGCTTTTGCTGACCCCCCTCGTGGCGCTGGAGGCGGTGGCCACCCTGCAGCATGCGACGGTTTTCCAGCTCCGTGCCGCCGAGGCCGCCGAGCAGGTGCTTCAGAGAAGCCCGTTTGTCTCGCCCAGGCTTTGACAGCGGTCGTAACCGAAGTCCAGTCCTGCCCTGCGGAGTATCGCCGAACAGGCTCAAGACTCGGCGCCAGCCTCTCATGACCGGGAGAGGCTTCATCGTTTCGGGACCCCCGAGTCCGGCGCAAGGCCTGACGGGGGAGGAGGCGGCCCGGCGCTCCCGAGCGAGCAGCCGGGAAGCCTCCCCCGGCGACGCTCCGCCATTCCTACCAGCTGGACTACGAATTGCGCCTGGAGCTCCGCTTCGACCCCCTCCAGCCGGGAGAGTGGGTGCTGAAGCAGTCACCCGACGTCGCCCAGAGGGTCGGCCGGCCGCAGGAGGCCCGGGAGGGAGCCTGGGCTGCCTCCACACTCCCCTTCGCCAAGGCCCCCCCGTTCGCTGGTATGCTGCAGTCAGGCGGTTGCTCCTGCTAAACTGAACTGGGAGCTGGCGAAACAAACAGGGGTCGGCGGGAGCGCGTCGTGAGCACGCAGCCGGAACCGCCCGAGGTACTGCGCCGGCGCCGACGCAATGGGTCGCAAGTTGCCAGCCCGAGCCCAGTTCGCCGGCGGCTCGCAGTCGCTGGTGGTGGACGGCCGTGGCGGGTCGTGGACGACCGTGGCGGATCCCGGAGGAATCAGCATGGCGGAGCTGCCACGCCGGTTGGACGAACCTTTGCGGGAGATCGAGTGTCTCCGCCGCGCCGCCGTGCCCCTGGACCGGCTGACGGCCCTGACGCTCCACCTGGTGGGCACGGCCCTTCGGGCCGACGCCATGGCCATGCTCCACACCGATCCGGCGACGTTTCTCGCTACCGAGGGAGTCGTCGAGGGGTTCGACCCCCGCGCGGCCACCCTGTTTTTCGGTGGCATCTACCTGCAGCGGGAAAGGGTGAGCTTCCTCGACCTACGAGCCCGGGGCGCGGTGACATCCCTCCTGTCGGAGTACACCCGCGGAAGGCTCGAGCAGGAGCCGCGCTACGTGGAAGTCTACGGGCCGTACGGCATACGCCACGAGGTCCGCGCCTGCCTGCGCTCGGGCGACGCGTACTGGGGCGGGTTGTGCATCGGGCGAGCCCCCGACGCCCCGGACTTCGGCACGCCGGAGTTGCTCTTCCTGCGACGGTCGGCTCCCCACCTGGGAGAAGCCCTCCGTCAGGCGACACGCCTTCTGGCGGCCGCCATGGAAGCCAGCCCGACGCGCAAGGTACGCCCCCGCCCCCAGCGGCGTTCCTGGTGGACAACCGGCGCAGGGTGGTGGCGGCCAGCCGGGGGGCCGACAGGGTTCTGGATGACGTCCGGGTGCTGCGCTCCGACGGCGCCATCGGGCACCCCCTTCCCTTAGCCCTCCAGTCCGCCGTCGCGGCGCTCGAGCGTGCACGAGCCCCGGGGGTGGAAGGGGATGTACGCCCACCCGAGCTCACCCTCCGGGGTTCCTCCGGCCGCTGGTGGACCGTCTCCGCCTTGTCCCCGGCGCCGGGCAGCAGCTCCGAGGTGGCCGCCATCGTGGTGGTGTGCCCGGCGGGGCCGGAGCAGAAGTTCGCCCGCATGGCCGCCATGTACGGCCTTACCGACCAGGAGCGCAGGATTGTCGACCTCGTCGCCCGCGGCTTCTCGACCGACGAGATCGCCCGCCGGCTCCACGTGGCCGCCTACACGGTCCAGGATCACCTCAAGAGCGTCTTCGACAAGACCGACGTTCGCAGCCGGCGGGCTCTGCTTGCCTGCCTCTTTCACACGGAGTCCCCGTTGGGCAGAATGTTCGCCGGCTCCCGGGGCGCCGCCGCTTCCCCGCCCGGTCGCTGCTAGGACGGTGGCAGCAACTCGAGGCCGTACCTTTTGCCCACCTCGGCGAGCCGCTGCACGTCCGGTGGGCCCGGTGGAGCGGGCGGCAGTGTGTGCGCCCGGGCAGGCTCGCCCAGCTCGAAGAAGAACTGCTCGAAACCCGCCGGGGATAACATCACCAGCATCCTGAGCGGGCCCGGACCGGGGTTGTTGAACCAGTGCCTCTGCCCCTTCCGGGCGATGACGACGGACCCAGGCCCGGCCTCGACGACCTGATCTTCCACGTAGAAGGTGGCGCGGCCCTCCAGGATGTACCAGGCCTCGTCTTCCCGGTGGTGGATGTGCGGAGGGGCGCCGATGAGCGGCAGAGGCGCGGCCACGTGCTCGAGCACCGAAACACGTCCGCCCGTATCCTCTCCCCTCACCTTCAACACGAACAGGTGGCCGAGGAACCAGGCGGCATCCCCCTCGCCCGGCCGCACGTGCGTGCGCGCGGCGCTGTGCATGCGTGGTCCCCCCTCGCCTGCGGCCCCGGCGGGCGGTCTTACCGGGCCGGCCGGTCGCACCGTAACCCGGTGCCGTACGGGGCAACCATAGCGCGCACCAGTGGTCGACACCATCCCAGATTTGTGGGATAGCCTGACGCCTACGAAGTAGACGACGGCGCAGACTTGAGCCCCCGTCGCCAAGAGCGGAAAGGCAAAGGAGCAACGCCTCCTGCAATCGGCGTCGTGGGGCCGCGTGGTCGCACCCTACCCGGCGTAGGTGCCCCCAACCATCCCAGAAACCTGGGATGGGGATCACGGAGCCTGCCGTGCTACCGTCTGAGCCGAGCCCCGCGGCCGCTTCACTGGGAGCCGGCAGGGCATCCACCGGGCATGTACCAGGTGCCCCACTTCGACTTGCACTTCTACGGCGTTCCCATCGCCGCGGTGCGGGCCGCCGACTGCAGCGATCGCACCCTGCCCACTGAGGACGCGCTGGCACCGGGATACGTCCTGCCGCCGCCCGACGAGGCCTGCGTGCCCTACATGGGAGTCCATGCGCTGCCGGTCGGGGATCTGCAACTCCAGGGGTCCTTCCAGGAGACGCTCATCCTCGGCTACTACCGGGGTAAGCCCACCTTCGTCGAGCCGATGATCAGCCGGCAACTGCTCCTGTCGAAAGTCAGCTTCAGCCGTGACATACCGCGCCCGGCGGCTGCGAGCGGTAAACCATACCCGAGGCGGGTTCACGTCGAGTACGATCCCCGCTCGAACTCGTACCATATCTTCCTCGCCGGCTTTCGCGACGGCTGAGGCGTTTCACGCCGAACCCACGCAAGTGAGGACCTCCCGTTGGGGTCGAACGCGACAGACGCCGCTGCGCCCCTCACGAACTGGGACTGCGCCAGGCTGACCTACTGTTGCGTCCAACCGTGGCTTCCGTGGGCGGCTCCGGGCTCTGGGGGTGATGGACGGGCGGGAACCCCTCCCGAGCGGGTAACGTGGCGGGCCACAAGGACTCCCCAGAGGTCATGGGTTTTGAGGGTGGGCAGGCCCTCGCGGGAGGTCGCGCGGGGAAGCAATGCGGGGGCGGCGCGCGGTGCATCCTCGACAAAGTGAGGGTGGCCGATCTGTTCCCGGACGGGTAAGCGATGCGCCGCCGGGGTAACCGGATCGGTGTTTGGCGCAGGCCCTCCCGCACCACCCATCTGCGGCGCGGCCCCGACCTGACACTGCAGGGCCTGTGCGAACGGCTGGGAACGACCGCAAGGCCGGCCCACCGGGCATCCGACGACGTCGCGGCGACCCTGGAGCTGCTGGCCAGGCTGCGGCCCGACGTCGAACGCACCGCGCCGGCGCGGCGGGAGACGGTGGAGGGGTTGCGCCGGGCGTTCCTCCCCGTCGCCCAGGAGGTGGCTGAACTGCGGCGCGAGGTGGGCGCCTTGCGCCCGCCGGCCCTGCTGGACCGCGTACTGGAGCGCTCGGGGCTGCTCCGGTACTACTCGGACGCGACCCCAGCCGCTACCTGCGGCTGCTGGCCGGCCGGCGCTCGCGAGGGAAGACGCCCTGTTGCGGCGGTACCTGGACTTATCACGTCTCGTTTCCCGGCGTGCATCGGGTGGGAACAGCCCTACCCGGGTATCGCCGACCGCCGTCCCCAGCAGGTTCGGAACACTGACGGCCACGTACTGCCTGGCGCGGAACATCGGCCGGGCCGCCCGGTGGGCCGACCCTGCGCAGGGCCCGGACACAGTACTTGCCGGAGCGCTTCTCACGGGTGAGGGTCCTTGGCTTTCAAGCGTTCCCGGACGAACTCCATGAACCGGACAAGGCCAGCTTCCGGCTCAGCAGGAACAAAGCTCTCGACCACCCGTTCCTCGGAGCCGTTGTGGAAATGATGCGGAAAAGTCTTCACGGACGCCCAACGCTTATGGGGTGCGTTATCGCACCGGTAGAGCGTACCGTCGATAGCGCGTCGTTCGCAGTGGTAGCTGTAGCGGTCCTCGAGCCACAAGGAGAACCAGACGTCCACGATAC
>CAYQLT010000078.1:0-11131 GCA_964418425.1 uncultured Clostridia bacterium | reverse complement strand
CCTCCCCGCCGTCCGCCAGCGCCCCCACCGGCCACCGGCAGCCCGCCTCCACCGCCTCCAGAAATCCCCGCTCGGCGGCCACCTGAATCCGGATCCGGGCGTCGTCCAGCCCCCTCAGGCACTCCAAAAGCCACGGGTCGTCCGCCCGGCACTCCACCGCCAAAGCGCCCTGGCCGGGCGCCGGCACCACCTCCCGGGCATCCAGCCACACCCCCGCCCGCCCCTCGAGCCCCAGGCGCAAAAGCCCTGCTCCCGCAAGCACCAGGACGTCGGCGTGGCCCCCGTCCAGCTTGGCCAGACGGGTCTCCACGTTGCCGCGCACCGTCACCCCCACCGCATCCGGCCGCACCGCCCGGATCTGCAAAAGCCGCCGCAAGGAGGAGGTCCCCACACGGGCACCGTCGGGCAGCCACGTCAGCGGCCGCTCGGCCCGGCCGATCTCCCTTGCGGCCGCCGCTGGCCGGACGGCGGCCCCTGCGGACCCAATCGTCGCCAGCCCCGCCGGCCCGCCGCCGCCCCAAGGGGAGCCCGGCGGGAAGACAGCCACGTCCCGAGGGTCCTCCCGAACCGGATAGGCGCCCAGGACAAGCCCCGGCGGGAGGCGGGTGGGGACATCCTTGAGGCTGTGAACCGCCATGTCGGCTCGGCCTTCCAGGATGGCCTGCTCCAGCTCCTTGACGAAGGCACCCACCTGCGCCTGCCGCTCGGGATCGGCCTCCAGGGCCTCGGGCCCCACCCCCTGACCCGGCCGAACCCTTTCCTGCCGCTCCCAGACCGACGACAGGCGATCGCCCGAGGTTGCAAGCGGCAACAGCTCCACCTCGAGCTGGTCGTCCAGGCGGCGCAACATGGAGGCCACCGTCTCGGCCTGCCGCAGCGCGAGGCGGCTTCTTCGAGTGGCGATGCGTACCTGCCGGCGCTCTCCACCGGGCCGAGAGGGCCTCACCTTAAACCTTCCGCCCTCCGCCGCGACCGGGGTGGCTCTTCCGATCCTCGTCCCAGGCTCTGCACCGCCGGGCCCGTGCCACCATCCGGCGCCTGCGCCACCGCAGAAGGCTCACCCGTGGCTGCCAGCTCCGCAGCCCCGTCGGCCGGCGTCATCCCGGCGGACTTGAGGTAGAGGGTGGGAAGGTGCAGCAACTTCTGGGTCAGGCGCTCGGCCATCCGTTCCACCACCCGGCGGGCATCTTCGTCCAGCCGCGGGCCCAGCCGCCGCCACGCCCACTGTAGCTCCTGCTGGCAGATCTCTTCGGCGTGGTGGCGCATCGAAACGAGAGCCGGAACGCTCGCCCGCTGCCGAACCCACTCCATGAAGGCGGCCGTCTCCTGCCCGACGATGGCGTGGGCTCGATGCAGCTCCTCCGGCTCCGGCGGCTCCGGGGCGGCCTGGTCGCCCAGTTCGTCGACGGTGAACAGCCAAAGCTGCGGCGGCAGGGGATCGGGGGCTTCCACATCCCGGGGCACCGCCAGGTCGACCACCCACAGGGCTCTTCCCGCCTCCCGCCGGCCGAGGGCCCGGGCCAGCATCTCGGCCCGGATGACCGGGCCCGGGGCCGACGTCGCGGAGATGACCGCGTCGCAAACGGCCAGGTCGTCGCCCAAAGCGTCAAACCCGTGAACCTCCAGCCGCGGTGCCGACCCCGAGACCGCCGCCTGAGCCGCCGCCAGGGCTTCGGCCGGCCGGCGGGCGCAGATGGTCACCCGTCCCACGCCCGCAGCCGCCCCCTCGCGGACGGCCAGCATGGCCATCTCGCCGGCCCCGACTACCAGCAGGTGCGCGCCGCGAAGCTCCAGCCCGCTTTGGGCCAGCCGCCGCACGGCGGCCCGGGCCAGCGAGGGGCCGGACCTCCCGGTTCGGGTCTCGGTGCGCACCCGCTTGCCGGCGTGCACCGCCTGTTCGAAGAGGCGGGTCAGCACCCCATCGGCCCGGCCGGCCTGCCGGGCGATCTGCAAGGCCGCCCGCACCTGGCCCAGCACCTGGGGTTCGCCCACCACCACCGACTGCAGGCCGCAGGCCACCTCGATGGCGTGGCGGGCCGCATCCTCACCGAACCGCCGCCGGCTGTGAGCCGCCACCGCCGCCTGCGAAAGCCCGGAGCGCTCGGCGAGCGCGACCTCCACCCCGTCCAGCGCCCTGCCCGGCTCCTGCGCCCGGACGTACACCTCCACCCGGTGGCAGGTCGAGACCACCACGGCCGGATGGGGGATGGCAGACAGAAGTTCCCGCACCTGCTCCTCGCGCTCCAGTCGCAGCCGTTCCCGCACGCCAAGGGGGGCGGTCCGGTAGTCCAGGCCCAGCATGGCGAGTTCACCATCCCCCGCCAACGCCCGCCACCTCCGTCCCTGCGCCCCGGGCGCCCGCGGCCTGCCCGGGCGAAGGGGCCTCGCCCAACTCGGCGGCGCCTGCGCCCCGGGCTCCCGCCGTCTGCCCCCCGGCGGCGGTTACCTGGCTCGCCTCGGCGTGCCCCTCCAGGGTGGCCACCAGCAGTTCGTCCAAAAAGCGCCCCGCCCGCCGCAGCACCCGCCACCCCTCGGGGTCGGCCGTAGGCGGGTGCTCCAGGCTGCGGCCGATGGCGTCCAGGATGGTCTGCCGGAACACCAAGAAGGCCCGGGCCGTCTCCGGCACGCTCAGCCCGAGCTGGGCAGCCTCCCGGCCATAGCGGCGCAGCGTGGCGCGGCCCTGCTCCAGCAGCGCCTCCTTGGGGTGTTCCCGGGCCGCATACTGGATGAGCAGCCCGACCAGCTCCCGGCCGCTGGCCTTCAGGTCGTTCTCCCGGTCGCGGTAGCGGGGCCTCCAGGCTTGCGAGCTCAACCTCACCCGAAGCTCCCGGCGGGTCTCGGAGAGGGTCCGGCGGGCCAGCGACTCGACCCGGGCCGGGGCGCTGGTCTCCCCTCCCGGATGCGTCGGCAGGGCCGCCTGCTGGTGTGCCGTCATGAAGGCCTCAATGTCCCGGCGCCGGTAGCGGCGGTGGCCCCCCGGGGTGCGGAAGGCCTGCAGCAGCCCCTGGTCGGTCCAGCGCCGCAGCGTGGCCTCATGGACACCCAAAAGCGAGCATGCCTCCTTCACGCCCACCCAGTCCACGCCGCCACCGCCCCTCTCAAGCCATGTCCCGGGCCGCGTCCCGCAGGCTCTTGCGAACACCCGTCACGAAGGGCGTCTCCAGGCGGGTGTAGCGCCGGGCCTCGGCCGAGCGAAGCGCCCGGATCATGTCCACAAGACGCGCCAGCTGATCGGCCTCGAAGGCGAGGATCCACTCGTAGTCGCCCAGACCGAAAGCGGCCGTGGTGTTGGCGAGCACGTCCGGGTAGGGACGGGCCTTCTCGCCGTGTTCTCGCAGCAAAGCGGCCCGGGCCGGCGGGTCGAGCAGGTACCAGTCGGGGGTTCGCACGAAGGGGTAGACGCACAGGTACCGCTTCGGCGCATGCCCGGTCACGAAGGCCGGGATGTGCTCCGGGTTGAACTCGGCCGGGCGGTGAAGCCCCAAAAACGTCCACGTCGGCTCCAGGTGGCGACCCAGCGCCGAACGGCGAAGCTCCGTGAACAACGTCTGGATGGCTTCCGCGGACGGGGCCACCCACCACAGCATCAAGTCGGCGTCGGGCCGAAAGCCGGAAACCGAGTAGATCCCCCGCACCGTCACGGGCCCGTGGGAGGTCTCGGCCTGCCCCGGACGGTCGCTGCCCGCATCCACGCCCAGCGTCTCCGCAGCCCGGGCGACGGCCTGCTCCCGCTCCTCGTTGGAAAGACGCGCCCACTGCGGGCTGCGGCGCAAAACCAGGTAGTAGGCGAACAGTTCGTCCGCCCTCCCCTCACGGGAGGCCGCTACCTCCCTCACCGAGGGCCTTGCCTCGCTCACTCTGAAAACCCCCTTCTTCCACAGGTATAGCAAGATCGCGCAGGCAGGCTTGGGCCGCTTGCTCGGCCTGCCGCACGCAATCGGACAATCCCATGCCCCGCAAGCCCGCGCCCACCACAAACAGGCCCTGCCAGCGGCCCCGCAGGGCATCCACCCGGGCGAGCCGCTCCAGGTGTCCCACCCGGTATTGCGGCATCGCCTGAGGCCACCGAAACACCCACGCGTCCTCGGGCTCCGCCACGATCCCCGCCAACGGCCGAAGCGCACGGCGCACCGCGGCCAGAACCTCGGCGTCGCCGGCCGCCAGGGGATCCCAGGCCCCGTCGCGGCCCAAAAACGCCCGCACGACCACCCACCCGTCGGGGCTCACATGGGGCCACTTGGTGGAAAACCAGGTGCATGCCGACACCCCGGGCCCCAGTGCCGACGCTTCGGCAGCGGGAACGAGCACTCCCGTGCTGCGCCGCACCACGGACGCCTGCGGGATCTGACCGGGGGCGAACACCATGGCCGCCACGGCCACCGAGGCGTAGGGCACCCCCGCCAGCGCCCCGGCCAGCTCCGGCGCCCAGGGGCGCACGAGCCGGGCCGCCTCCCAGGCAGGAACCGCCAGGATCACAGCATCGAACTCCTCGTGGCCGTGCTGCGTCCGCAAAGCGAACCTGCCACGCCCGGAGCCCGCCCCCGGACCCGGGGCGGTCGGCCAGAGGGATTCGACCGGAGAGCGCAGGCGCAGGGCGCAGCGTCCGTACAGGCGGTGAACCAGGGCGGCCGTCAACTCGCCGAGGCCCCCGCGCAACGACCAAAACACCGGCCCGGCGGCTCTTCCCCGGACGCCGTTGCGCCCCGACAAAGCCGGTTCGGGCCGGGCGGCGGAGCGAAGGGCCCGGGCCGCTCGCAGCAGGCTGCCGTAGCGCGTCTCTTGTTCCCGCAGCTGCGGGTAGGTAGCCAGCAGGCTGAGCTTCCAGGGATCGGCGGCGTGGATGCCGGCCAGCAGGGGGTCGGCCAGGGCGTCCACCGCCTCCCGGCCCAGCCGGCGGGCCACGAAGGCCCCCACCGACTCGTCGGCCCCGTCCCGCCGGGCCGGCACGAAAGGCTCCAGGGCCATGCGGGCCCGGCCCGCCAGGCTCATCAGGTCGCTTCGCACGAAGGGGCCGAGGCGGGCCGGCGCCAGGCCCAAAAGCCCGTCGGGAAGACGGCGCAGCCGGCCCCGGCGCCACACGTAGGTCGCAAGGCCCGTCCGGGCGCCCACCAGGGAGTCTTGCAGGCCCAGCTCCCGGGCCAGCTCGATGGCCCTGGGCTTAAAGGCGTACAGGCTGTCCGGTCCCTGCTCGATGATGAGCGTGCCGACGCCCGTCCTCCCGCCGCCGTCGAGGTTCGCCCGAGCAGCTCCTGCCGGCGCACCCAGGTTCGTACGCAGGGTCTTCACCTTTCCCCCAAGCTCGGGGGCAGCCTCGAAGAGGACGCATTCCAGCGGCCACCCGGCGACCGCAGCCTGGCGGGTGAGGAAGTAGGCCGCCGATAGGCCCGTGATGCCGCCGCCGACCACTGCGACCCGCGCGGGCCGTGCCTCGCTGCCACCCGCAGGCCCGCTCTCGCTCAGCGAAGCTCACCTCCCGGGCCTCGAGGCGTGCGAGCGCACCAGCTCGGCGAGGGCCTCGATGAAGTCGGGTTCGTCGTTAAGCGAGCGGGTGCGTGCCAGGGCCAGCCCCAGGCGCCGCGCGGCCTCGCGGGCCTCCACGTCGATGTCGTACAGCACCTCCAGGTGATCAGCCACGAACCCGGCCGGACAGACCACCACGTGGGTGACGCCCCGCCGGGCGAGGCCTTCCAGAGCCTCGTCCAAAGAGGGGCCGAGCCAGGGTTCCGGAGTGCGCCCGGCGCTCTGGTAGGCCCAGCTGAAGCGGTGTGCGGGAAGGGCCAGCTGCCGGGCGACGGCCTGGCAGGTGCGCTCCAGTTCCCGGGGGTAGGGGTCGTCCCAGGAGCGGATGCGCTCGGGCAGGCTGTGGGCTGTGAAGAGGACGTGGGCGTCCGCGAAGCCGGGCGAGCCCAGGCACTCCCTCACCCGGCGGGCCAGGGCGCCCACCAGGCCGCTGTGGTCTGCCCAGCTCTGCACGTACGTCAGCTCCGGTGCGCCCGGCCCCGCTCGCCGGCGGCCCTCCTCGGCGGCTTCGATGTAGGCACCCACGCTCAGGCGGGAGTAATGGGGAGCGAGCGCCACGGCCACACCCCGCCGGATGCCGTCGGCGGCCATGGCCGCCACCGCGTCCGCGATCCAGGGGCGGAAGTGCCGCATGCCCACGTAGACCCGGTACCGGCCCGGCCCGGCGGAGGCGGGCTCGCAGGCGCCCCGTCCGCCCGCCGTCGGGGCTTCGTTGAGCCGCTGCTCCAGGGCTCGAGCCTGACGAACGGTGATGGCGTTTAGGGGCGAGACCCCGCCGATGGCCCGGTAGCGGGCGACAAGCTCGTCCAGCTGCTCGGGCGAGGGCCGGCGCCCGCCCCGGATGTGGGTGTAGTAGGGTTCGATGTCCTCGATGCGCTCGGGGCTCCCGTAGGCCATCAGCAAAACGCCGGCCGCCTCCACCTCAAATCCTCCCCTCCTGGCGCGCCACCAGTTCGCTTGGGGCGGGCTCTGGCGTTGACACGGGCGGATGCTCGTGCACGAAGTCCACGAGGAAGCGAACCGCGTCCGGTTCCGCCTCGGGCGGGACGCCATGTCCCAGGTTGAAGATGTGGCCGCCCAGCCCGCCCGCCGCCTGCAACACCTGGCGAGCCCGGCGTGCAATCAGCTCCCTGGGGCCCAGAAGCGTAGCGGGATCCAGGTTTCCCTGCAGGGCCACGGCGCCGCCGAGCCGCCGTCGTGCCGCCGCCAGATCCGTGCGCCAGTCCACCCCCAACACCGAGGCGCCTGTCTCCCGCATCCGCTCCAGGAGCCCGCCCGTCTCCACGCCGAAATAGATGGCCGGAACCTGCAGGGGGCGCAGCTGCTCAAACAGCCTGCGCACGTGCGGCGCCACAAACTCGTCGAAATCGGCCGGCGAGAGCGCCCCCACCCAACTGTCGAAGACCTGTACCGCCGATGCCCCCGCCCGCACCTGTGCTTGCAACAGGGCCACACACGCATCCGTGAGCCGCTCCATCAAGGCCGCCCATAACCCCGGGTCGCCCATCATGAACCGCTTTGTGGCCAAAAACCGGCGGCTGGGCCCCCCCTCGATCAGGTAGCTCGCCAGGGTGAACGGCCCGCCCGCAAAGCCAATGAGGGGAACCGAAAGCCTCTCGCAGGCCAGGCGCACGGCCTCGGCCAGGAAGGGTACGTCGTCCTCGGGAACCACAGGCCGGAGGGCCTCCACGTCGGCGGCGCTGCGAAGCGGCCGGGCCACCACGGGCCCGACCTGCTCGCGCAGCTCAAACTCCACACCCATGCCGGCGAAGGCGACGGAAATGTCGGAGAAGAGGATGGCCGCGTCCACGCCGAGCAGCTCCACCGGCTGGCAGGTCACCTCGGCGCAGACGTCCGGACGGCGGATGATGTCAAAAAGCCCCAGCCGTCGGCGTACCGCCCGGTACTGGGGGAGGTAACGGCCGGCCTGCCGCATCAGCCAGATGGGGGTCGGGTGTACCGGCTCCCGCCGGCACGCCCGCAGGAAACCGTCCCGGGCCAACCTCCCCATCCCCCCTGCCCCAGGCGGGCGGCGCAGCCCGGCGCCGAGGCCGGGAGCCCGCAAGAGCCGCGCGAATCTCCGTAAAGCCGTCTAAACCCGCGAAAGCCCGCTTCCTCCCGGAATTATAGGGGCAGCCCGCGGCCCTGTCCAGCCGCGGGCCTCGTGGCTCACCGCGCGCCGCGCTGGCGCCAAGAGGCGTAACGGTGGGATAGCAGGGGCATGATCCGCCCGCCGCCGAGACGGTCGCCAGGAAAAGAAGGGACGTCAGTCCAGGGCGCGCAGACCCGCAGGGCCAAAGCCGACAGGGCCTGCGCCGCCCGCCGATGCCTCGCCGTCACTCCAACGCGCTGAAGCCGGTGAGGTCCCGCCCCAGGATCAGGGTGTGAATGTCGTACGTCCCTTCGTAGGTATCCACCGTTTCCATGTTGAGCATGTGCCGGATGGTGTGGTACTCGAGGGTGATGCCGCTGGCGCCGAGGATGTCGCGGCCCGCCCGGGCGGCCAAAAGGGCCGCGCGCACGTTGCAGCGCTTGGCCATGGAGACCTGCGCGTAGGAGAGGCGCCCTTCGTCCTTCAAGCGCCCGAGTCGCCAGGCCAAAAGCAGTCCCCGGGTGTGGTCCGTGACCATGTCGGCCAGCTTCGCCTGCACCAGCTGTCGGCTCGCGATGGGCCGGCCGAAGGTGACCCGGCTTCGGGCGAACTCCAGCACCTCGGTGTAGACGGCGTCGATGACGCCCAGGGCCCCCCAGGCGATGCCGTAGCGGGCCTGGGTGAGGCAGCTCAGGGGTGCCCGCAGCCCCTGCGCGCCGGGAAGCCGCTGCTCGTCGGGCACCCGCACCTCGTCCAGCACCAGCTCCGAGGTGACCGACGCCCGCAGGCTCATCTTGTGCTCGACCTCTCGGGCCGAAAAGCCCGGCGCGTCGGTGGGGACCAGAAAGCCGCGCACCACGCCCTCGTCGTCCTTTGCCCACACCACGGCGAAGTGGGCGATGTTGCCGTTGGTGATCCACATCTTGCGCCCCGTCAGCACCCAGTCGGCCCCGTCCCGGCGGGCCCGGGTCCGCATCGCCCCGGGATCGGATCCGCCCTCCGACTCGGTCAGGCCGAAGCAGCCCACCAGGCGCCCGGCGGCCAGCTCGGGAAGAAGCTGACGCTTCTGCTCTTCGGAACCGTAGGCGTAGATGGGGTACATCACCAGGGCACCCTGTACGCTGGCGAAGCTCCGCAGCCCCGAGTCGATCCGCTCCAGCTCATACATCAAAAGCCCGTAGGCCACGTTGCTGACGCCGGCGCACCCGTACTCCGCCGGCAGGTTGGCGCCCAGCAGCCCCATCTCCCCAAACTGCGAAGCAAGATGCACCGGGAACCGGCCCTGCTCCCACCACTCCCGGATATGGGGAAGGGCCTCGGCTTCGAGAAACCGCCTGACCTCCGCCTGGATCTGCCGCTCCTCGGGCGTGAGCAGCTCCTGAACCCCTGCGTAGTCCAGCACGACGTGCATCCGCCCCCCGCCTGCAAACCCCTGTCCGGCCCGCTCCGTCCCCGGGGCTGGCGCAGCCCTCGGTCCGACCCCGCCGCTGCGCCCCTGTTTCGACGGGCTGAGGGTTCTTCCTGGCATGGGACGCCGGCCACCGCTATGGGCTCCCGGCGGAGGTGCCGGCGTGCGACAGCACCCCCGCCGCCTGGAACAGCAGGGCTGCGGCGCCCACCACGCCTGCCTGGGGGCCGAGGGCGGCGAGCCGGACCGTGAGGCCCTCCCGGAAGGCAGGCAGGATCCGCCGCCGCAGCTTCTCCTCGACCGCCTCCCGCAGCGGCTCACCCCACGCGGACAGCCCGCCACCGATCACGATGGTGTCCGGGTTGAAGGCATGGACCAGGCCCTGCAAGGCAATGCTCAGCGCTGCCAGGGCCTCCTCGATCACCGAAGCCGCCCATCCGGCACCCTGGCGGGCGGCTTTCCACACGGCCGTCGCATCGGGAAGCGCCGCCTCCGCCGTCTGCGCATGCGGATCCTCCGTTGGCGCCCGGGGCTGCGACGGGGCGGAACCCCGACTTTGCAGCCATCGCTTTCGGCCCGCGAGCAAGATGGCCCGGCCCGACGCGTAGGCCTCGAGGCACCCCCGCCGCCCGCAGCTGCACTGTCGGCCTCCGGGCCTGACGGGGATGTGCCCCAAATGGCCGGCAAAGCCACGGGCCCCGTCGAGCACCCGACCGTCGATGGTGAGCGCTCCCCCGACGCCGGTTCCCAGGGTCAATACGACGGCGGCCCGAGCCGTGCGGGCAGCTCCCCACAAAAGTTCCGCCCGGGCAGCGGCCTTGGCGTCGTTGTCCACCCGCACGGGCATGCCCAGGACCTGCTGCAGCCGCTGTTGGAGTTCTACGCCTTCCCAGTTGGCGATGAGGCGCGTGGCTCCCACGATACGGCCGGTGGCAGCCTCCACCGACCCCCCGGTTCCCACGCCCACCCCCAGGAGACGCCGGGCCACTTGAGGGTCCAGCCCCACCTGCAGCTGGCGAACCAGCCCCTCCACAGCCCCGACAACCTGCTCACCCCCGCCTGCCGGCGTCAGGCAGACCGTTTGCCGGCGAACGGCGCCGGAGCTGTCCACCAGGGCGCCCGCAATCTTGGTGCCGCCGATATCGACGCCCACCGCATAGTCGACCACGAGACCGCACCGCCCCCGCCTGGTCGGGCACCAGACGTCCATGCAGCACGTACCCGCCGGCCTAATACAACTTTGGGGAGATCGCTTTGCCCGTCTGCTCCTGATGGCGGCGCACCGCGTCGGGCCGCAGGCGCACCAGCGCCCGTTCCAGAAGGTCGAGCATGTGGAGCTGCCCGATCTTGGAGGTAAACGAACCGGCTTGCAGCGGCATCTCCCGGGTCGCGGTCACCAGCACCACGTCGGCCACCCGGGCGATGGGCGCGTGGGCGTAGCCCGTGATGGCGATGGTGCTTGCCCCCGAGCGCCGCGCGGTGGCCAGGCAGTCGACGGTATCCCGCGTGCTCCCGGAGACCGACAGCCCCACGGCCACATCCCCCGACGACAGGGTGGCTGCCGCCATCAGCTGGAAGTGCGGATCCGAGAAGGCCTGGGAGGGAAAGCCCAACCGCCAGAACCGGTAGTGGGCATCGTACGCCGTGATCCCCGAGTGGCCGGCGCCGTAAAAGTGAATCTGCCGTGCGCTCGCCAGCAGCTCCACCGCTCTTCCAAATGCCTGCATGTCCAGGAAACGGTACGTATCGGTGAGAACCCGGCGATTTTCGTCCGTAGCCCGCTGCAGGAAATCCGCGCCGTCCCCCTCGCTGTGGGGCGAAGCTTCGGAGCCGCTTTGGGAGAACACATCCTTGGCGAGGTCCATCTTGAAGTCCTGATAGCTGCGGTACCCGAGCTTGCGGGCGAAGCGCAGAACCGTCGTCTCGCCAACTCCAGCGTGGGCCGCAAGCTCGGTGACGGAGGCGTAGATCACCGCCCCCGGCTCGCGCCGCACAGCCTCGGCCACCTTCTGTTCGGACTCCGTCAACGTCCCCAGGCTGGCGTGCAGGCGCACCAGCGCCGAGCCCTGCAGCCCCCCGCTCTCCCTCAACGTCCTGTCGCTCCCATCTCA
>CAYQLT010000077.1:8122-11188 GCA_964418425.1 uncultured Clostridia bacterium | reverse complement strand
GGCTCCTCGGGCAGGATTCGAACCTGCAACCCCCCGGTTAACAGCCGGGCGCTCTACCCTTGAGCTACCGAGGAACGGCCAAACGCGATTATACCCGGCCGCCCGCCGCAACGCAACGGCCCGGAGCCGTCGGCCGTCAACCGCCCCATCAGAAGTGCGGGGCCGCGACACCCCGAGCCGACGGCGCAGCGCCCCGGGCGGCCTCTGCCATCACCACCGGATGGAGGGCTCCACCCGCCCTCTGCAGCACCGACACCTCGAAGCCTCCGTCGGCCGCCAGGGCCAACGTCTCCCGATCCAGATGGCACCCCGCGGCGACCCGTTTCCAACCGGGATTCAGCGCCCGCTGAAGACGCCTCCACGCCGGGCTCGCCGACGCCACATGTTCCAGCATCAACAACCGCCCTTGAGGGCGCAGGACTCGCCGGGCCTCCGCGAACGTCGCCTGCGGGTCCTGCACGCTGCATACCACCAGGCTGAACAGCAGCGTGTCCACCGACGCATCCCGCAGGGGGAGCGCTTCTGCTCGCCCGCCCAGCACGGTCACCGGCACGGATGCCGACCGTGCCGCCGCCCGAAGGTACCGGCGCATGTAGGGGTCCGGCTCGACCGCGATGACACCCCGGACGCGGCCGGGCAGGTACGCCTTCAGGTTGGCGCCTGTCCCGGCGCCCACTTCCGCCACCACCCCGAAAGCCCGGCTCGCCATCTCCGCCCGCAGCGCGCGCAGCCAGCCCGGCTCCAGGTGCTCCAGCCACCGGTGCATCAGCCACGCGAAGACCGGATGACCCGCCGGCGGGCGCCCGCCGTCTTTCACCCGTTACATCCTCTCCCGACCTGGTGGCACACCTTGCAGCTCCCGATGAGGAACAGGCGAAGCTCACAGCCCCATGATGTGGTAGCCTGCGTCCACGTAGAGCACCTCGCCCGTGACGCCGCTGCCCTGGGGGCCCAGGAGAAAGAGGGCGGCCCGGGCCACCTCGTCCACCTCGATGTTGCGCTTGAGCGGGGAGCGCTCTGCATGCAGCCGGCGCATGTCCGTAAACCCGGGGATGCCCCGCGCGGCCAGGGTGTTGAGCGGGCCCGCCGATATGGCGTTGACCCGGATCCCCGACGGGCCCAGCTCGTACGCCAGGTAGCGCACCGAAGCCTCCAGGGCCGCCTTGGCGACACCCATCACGTTATAACCCGGCACGACCTTCTCGGCACCGTAATAGGTCAGGGTCAGCAGGCTCCCCCCGCCTCGAGCCTTCATGAACGGCTCGGCCGCCCGGGCCAGTGCCACCAGCGAGTAGACGCTCACGTCCATGGCCACGCGGAACCCCTCCCGGCGGGTGTCCACGTAGCGCCCCTCCAGATCCTCCCTGGGCGCAAAGGCCACACTGTGCACCAGGATGTCGGGCCCGCCCCGCTCCCGGGCGGTCTCTTCCACCGCCCGGCGCACGTGCTCGTCGTCGGAGACGTCGCACTCCAGGCACAAGGCCCCCAGGGGCTCCCCAAGCGCCTCGACGTTTTGCCGCAGGCGCTCGTTCTGGTAGGTGAGCGCCAGACGGGCACCCTGCGCCGCCAGAGCCCGAGCGATGCCCCAGGCGATGCTGCGGTGGTTGGCCACGCCCACCACCAGGGCAACCTTCCCCTCAAGCTCCATCAGTTATGCCTTCCTCTCGCTGCGAATAGGGTCCGGCGGCCTGCCGCCCCCGGCGGGCCGGCCAGCTTTCGATGGAGCGCACCGTCGCCTCTTCCGCGGGGCCGCTGCCGATGAGCCGGTGAACCTCCTGCACCCGCTCGGCCCGGGTGAAGGATCCCCTCGCCGCCGCGAGCAGACGCCCGGAGGCATCCAGCAGGGTCGCACTGGCCCTGACCACCCGGGCCGGCCTCCCATCCGACGCCCCTGTCTCTTCGGCGGCCGCCGCCGCCAGAACCGGCTCGCCCGGTGCAGCGGGCCGCACGAACCGCAGCTGAAGGCTGCTGGTGACCGTGAGGTGGCCGGCTCCGAAGACCGCGTACCACATGGCCTCGTCCAGCAGCGCCGCCACCACACCGCCGTGCAGGGTGTGGGGCATGCCCATGAAGGCGGACGGCACCGTGACCATCACCCAGGCAGCGGGACCCCTCCCCACCACCGTGGCCCTCAGGCCATCGCCGTTGTGAAGCCCGCAGACGAAGCAGGCGGGCGTCCAGTACCGTTGCCACATCACAAGCCCTCGCATTCGCTCCCTCCCCCGTCTTCCCTTCCCCTCCCCGAAGAGCGCACCCGGGCCCGGCAATCTTCTTGCAAGCTCCGGGCAAGGGTCCGTCAAGAGGGAGGCTTTATCGTCATAGCGGCAGGAACTGCTGCTCCGGCGGCAGCCCACGGCAGGAGGCGATGAGTCATGGCGCACCAGTCGTCCGTCGAGCGGCGGGTGTGCTCCGCCCTGTGCCTGGTCATCGCAGCCGCCATCTCGGCTGTGTTCGTGGGCATGGCCCTGGCAGCCACCGGCGCGGGCCTCGGGTGCCTGCTGGGCGTGTTGGGAGGGCGCTGAAGTCTCAGGCCTCGTCCGAGGGGCGGCGCGCCACGCCCGGCCGATCCCCCCGGCGCGCCGCGAGAGCAGGCCCCCGGCGGGGGCCTGCTCGTCCAAACGCCGGTTCCGTGGCAAAGCCCCCGGCGCGTGGCCTGGTGACGCACGTTCATGTGCTCTGCCGGCCCGGCACGGGCGACGCAGGGAAGAGAGCCAGTTCGTGAACACTATCACAGCCATCTGGTATAATGGACCGGCGGGCGGGTGTCGCCTTGCGGCTGTGGGATCGGCTGGAGGTTCGCCTCCTGGGCAGCGTGGCCGCTGTGGCCCTCGCCATGAGCCTGGCCAGTTTCGGCTGGGACGCATGGAGCCAGAGGGTTCAGGCCGAGAAGGCCCTCACCGAGAGGGCACGGGCCGTTGCCAAGCAGTTCCTGGCCGTCCGTTCCTTCGTGGCCCAGGCGCAGACCGCGCAGGCTCAGGCGGGGCTCGGGCAATTTCACCATCTCGATCCGGTGGCCGTCGCCCGGGTCGTGGGCGAGATCTTCGGTTCGGACTCGGCCGCCGTCGT
>CAYQLT010000077.1:0-8022 GCA_964418425.1 uncultured Clostridia bacterium | reverse complement strand
GGGGCCGTGCCGTCCGTGGGCGACCTCATGGGGGCGCTGAGCATCACCGTCCCCATCGGCCCCTTCGAGGCCCGGGTGATGTCGGCCATCCGGGAGAGGCTGCGCTTCACGCTTTTGCTGACGGGGGTCTCCCTTCTCGTACTGGCGGTGCTGCTGCGTCGCCAGGTGACCGCACCCCTCAGCCACCTGACGGCCATGGCCCGGCAGTTCGCCACCGGCAAGCTCGCCCCGCAGCCTCTGCCCCGGGGTGCGGCGGGTGAGACGGCTCTTTTGGCCTCGGTGATGAACTCCATGGCCGCCGCCCTGCAAAACCTCTACACCGAACTGGAGGCTCGGGTCGAAGAGCGGACCCGGCGGCTCGTCGAGGCCAACGAGGTGCTTCGAGAAAAGCAAGCCCAGCTGGAGCGTGCGCAAAGGCTCCAGTCGGAGTTTCTGGCCACCGTCTCCCACGAGCTGCGGACGCCTCTCACCTCCATCCTGGCCTTCACCGAACTGCTCTCCGAGGAGGAGGGGGTCGCCGACGACCCGAGGGTAAGCGAATACCTGGCGGACATCCGGGACTGCGCGCAGAGGCTTTACGGGCAGATCAACGACCTCCTGGACCTGGCACGCATCGAGGCAGGCCGCATGCAGCTGGTTCGGGAGCGCTTCGACCTGCGGGAGTCCATCCAGGCGTGTCTTCGCCGCATCGAGCCCCTGGCGACCCGCAAGGGGCTTGCCGTCGTGCCCCTGGAGCCCGGAGAGCCGGTGTGGGTGGACGCGGATCGCACCCGCATCGAGCAGGTGCTGCTCAACCTGCTTTCCAACGCCGTCAAGTTCACCCCGAAAGGGCGCATCGCCGCAAAACTGGCCCTGGCAGGGCCGGTGGTTGAGGTCAGCGTGAGCGACACGGGCATCGGCATTCGCCCCGAGCACCACGCCATCATCTTCGAGAAGTTCCGCCAGGTGGACAGCTCTGCCTCCAGGGAGTACCCCGGATCCGGGCTCGGCCTGGCGCTGGCCCGACATCTGGTGGAGATGCACGGCGGGCGCATCTGGGTGGAAAGCGAACCGGGGAAGGGAAGCACCTTCACCTTCACCGTGCCGCTGGCGGCGCCCGAAGCGGACGGCACCGCAAACGGGCGGCAGGCAGGGGGATGACGGCCGTGCAGGGCGAGCGCATACTGGTCGTCGACGACGAGCCGCACATCCTCAAAGCGGTCCGGCGCAGGCTGGAGCGCTCCGGCTTCCAGGTGGAGGTGGCCGCCGACGGGGAGGAAGCCCTGGAGAAGTTCGAGCGCTTCCGTCCCGACCTGGTGGTGCTGGACCTGATGCTGCCCCGCCTGGACGGCTACGAGGTGTGCCACGCCATCCGGGAGCGTTCCACCACCCCCATCGTCATCCTGTCCGCCCGAAGCGAGGAGCAGGACCGCCTCACAGGCTTCTGGCTGGGCGCCGACGACTATCTCACCAAGCCGTTCAGCCTCGCCGAGCTGGTGCTGCGCATCCAGGCCGTGCTGCGCCGGGCCCGGTTCGCGGCCGCCTCGCCGGGGAGCCCGCAGTCGCCCGGTGAAAGGCCCCCGGACGCAGGAGCGGCTGCAGACGCCGCCCGCCTCGATGCCGGCCCGGTTTCGCCGGCTGCGGGCCTTGCTCCCGAGGGACTTGCCAACGGCGCGCCCGGCGACGGGGCCGCCCAGGCCGAGGAACGCGAGCAGGTTCTCCACTTCGAGGGCCTGGTCATCGATCGGCTCCGGCGGATGGTCTGGCGCGACGGCGAGCCGGTGGAGCTGACGGCCCGGGAGTTTGACCTGCTTTGGCTTCTGGCCAGCCACCCCATGGTGGTCTTCCCCCGAGAGCAGATTCTGGACCGCCTGTGGCACAGCGACTACGCGGGGGACCTGGCCAACGTCACCGTCTGTGTCAGCCGCCTTCGGGAAAAGCTGGAACGGGGCCCCGAGTTCCGCTACATCCAGACGGTGCGGGGCGTCGGCTACCGCTTCGGCGCGCTTCCCCTGCGCCCCCGGCGAGCGCCCCCCTCTTCCCCCTTCTGAGCCGCCGGAGAGGGGCGGGCAGCGCCGGGCAGGCCAGGCGCCGCAGGCCTCTCCCGGCCTTCAGTATCCGTATCCGGGCCGGTTCTCGACTCCCCCGCCGCCCCTCCAGGTCCCTGCAACTTTTGTGCAAGATAGCCGCAAGCCCACCGCAAGGGGGCTGCGAGCTGCCGGCAATCCCCCCGCCATAGCATGGCAACGGAGCCCAAGCGGCGCCACGAGCGCCTCTGCGGCAAGGGGGGATGGCCGTGGAGAGAAGTTCGTCCCGGCCGCAGGCCGACTCCATCACCCGCCGGGAGCTTTTGACCCGGGGCGCGGCCCTGGTTGCCTTCACCCTGGCCGGCCGAGCCCTTTGCGGCCGGGCCGCGCAGGCGGCCGGTTCCCTGCACAACCCCGACGGGTGGGCCATGCTGGTGGACCTGACCGAGTGCATCGGTTGCCGAAGCTGCACCTACGCCTGCCAGGAGGCCAACGGCTGGACGGGCGACCCCGAACGGGAAGCCCCCGACGGGCACCGGTGGACGGCGGTGCGGGAGGTGAACCTGCCGGGCCGGCCCGACCCGGTCCGCTACGTGCGGGTGCAGTGCTTCCACTGCCTGGAGCCGGCGTGCGTCTCCGCGTGCCCTGTGGCAGCCTTGCGCAAGACGCCGGAGGGTCCGGTGGTGTACGACGCGCAGCGTTGCATGGGGTGCCGGTATTGCCTGATCGCCTGCCCCTTCCACATCCCCCGATACCAATGGGACCAAACCCTCCCGGTGGTGGCCAAATGCACTCTGTGCGCCGCTCGGCTCGCCAAAGGTGAACTCCCGGCCTGCGCCGAGGCATGCCCCACGGGAGCCACGATCTTCGGGCGGCGCAGCGAACTGGTGGCCGAGGCCCGCCGGCGCATCGAGTCCCGTCCCGGACGCTACGTCGACCGGATCTACGGGCTCGCCGAGGCCGGTGGAACCTCCTGGCTGTTTCTCAGCGATGTCCCTTTCGAAGACCTGGGCTTCCCGCAGGTCGGTACGACCGCGCCTGCCGACTTCACCCGCCTGGCGACGCAGGCGGTGCCCGTGGCGGCGTTGGGCGTCGCAGGCCTGCTGACCCTGGTCTATCGCTCCCTCAACGGCCACGCCGAAGGAGATCGGGCTGCGCCGGCCTCGCAGCCGACCACGGAGAACGCGCCACCGGGTAAAGACGAGCGCGCTGGGCGTGCCGGGCGCGCTCGGGGAGAGGAGCCGTGAACATGAAAGTGCTCACCCGCGTTCCGCCGCCGAAGGCGTACCCCGACGGACTCCTCGCGAAAGCCACCCCCCGCCCGTGGGGCCGCCTGGCCCTGGGCGCCCTCGCCCTGGCCGGCGCCGCCGGGATGGTCTACCGCCTGGGCTGGGGATTGGGTGCGGCCACCAACCTCAGCGACAGCTGGCCGTGGGGATGGTGGATCGCCTTTGACGTGATGGCAGGCGTGGCGCTGGCGGCGGGCGCGTTCGTGGTGGCCGCGTGGGTGCACGTTTTCGGGCGGGAGCGCTACGCAGCGCTGGCCCGGCCGGCGGTGCTCACGGGGTTTCTCGGGTACCTGATGGTGATCGTGGGGCTGCTCATGGACCTGGGTCGGCCGTATCGCATCTGGCATCCCGTGGTGATGTGGCAGCCTCACTCGGTCATGTTCGAGGTGGCCTGGTGCGTGTTGACCTACACCACCGTCCTCGCGCTGGAGTTCAGCCCGGTGGCCCTGGAAGGGGTGGGATGGAGCCGGGCTGCTCGGCGCCTGAAGCGGGTCACGGTGCCGCTGGTCATCCTGGGCGTGGTCTGTTCGGTGCTGCACCAGTCGTCGCTGGGAAGCCTTCTGCTCATCGCTCCCTACCGGATGCATCCCCTTTGGTACTCGCCCCTGCTGCCGGTGCTGTACCTGGCGTCCGCCGTGGCCGCGGGCCTGGCCATGGTCCAGCTGGAGGCGTCCGCAGCCTCCCGGGTCTACGGGCATCCCGTGAGCCCGGCGGTGATGGAGGGGCTCGCGCGGGGACTGGCCTGGGCGGCGGCCATCAACGTGGCGCTGCGCCTGGGCGATTGGGTGGCGAGAGGCACCGGCCCCTGGGTGGCCCCCCTGGAGGTGGACCACCTGCTGGCGGCCCTGGAAGTGGGCGTCGGGATGGCCGCGCCGGCGGTCATCCTGGCCATCCGCGCCTGCAGGCGTCGGGGATGGGTGCGTGCGGCCGCATCCGCAGCCGTGGTGGCCGGGGTCGTCCTGCACCGGATCGACTCGGCCCTGGTGGCCATGCGCCACAGTGCCGGGGCCTCGTACTGGCCGTCGCCGGTGGAGCTGCTGGTGAGCGCCGGGATCGTGGGAGCGGGAATCCTGGCCTACGACTGGGTCGCGCGCCGCTGGCCGCTGTTTGAAGCGGCTCGACCGGCCGCCGAAGCGGCGGTGGGCAGACCCGGGAGGCCTGCGGAGGCACGCGCCGCATGACCGCCTCGCCGTGGTCGGGCCTCGCCGAGCAGCCCGAAAGCGATGCGCAGTCCGGGGCCGGCTTGCCCCCCGGCCGGCCTCGGGTCGCGCTGTTGGGCATGCCCTCGGATGAGGGCGCCCGGCTGGCCGAGTTTCTCAACCGCGTCGGGCTGGATTGCGTGGCCGTGGCCCACGGCCCGACCGATGCGCCGACCGGCTCGTCGGCCGACCTGCGGCCCGCATGGCCGGGTCTGGCGGTGCTGCGCATCGACCGCCCCGACCCGGCCGCTTTCCGTCACATCGCCCGGCTTCGTCAGCAGGGGGGCGTTCCGGTGGTGATCCTGCACGGCGACCGAAGCTCCCGGGCCCGCCGGGCGGCTTTGCGGGCCGGGGCGGAGGACTGCCTGCAGTACCCGTTCTCGCCCTCGGAGCTGGCGCTGCGCCTTCGGGCCATCCACCGGCGCCTGACGCTCAAGGCGGCCCGCCCTGAGAGCATCGCACGGCCGCCAGGCCGGCCCGAACGCATCCAGCTGGGTCCCCTGGTCATCCACCGGCCGTTCCGCATGGCAAGGGTGGGTCCCAAGCCGCTTGCCCTTACGAGGCGGGAGTTCGAACTTTTGTGGCTTTTGGCGTCCCATCCCGGGAGGGTCTTCACCCGGGAGGAGCTGCTGCTGCGGTTGTGGGGTGACGAAGAGGCGGCCTCCCAGGAGTGCGTGACGGTGCTCGTCAGCCGCCTGCGGCGCAAGCTTGGGGCTGCGGGACGGGGCACAGCTGTGAGGATACGGGCGCTATGGGGCGTCGGCTACCGCCTGGAGCCCGCCCCACCATCCGGTGCCAGCCCGACGGGAGCTCCGGTGCCCGCCTGCTTGCGATCGGACAGGGGCCGGATTGACGGGCCCAAGAGGGCGCCCGTAGGCTGAACGTAGTGAAAGAGTTCACAAGCCCAATTATCCGGTATCGGGGGTGTGCGTATGCCGGCCTCGCGGACGACGGCGCCGGGGCCCGAGAAGGCTACGGTAAGCCGGCGAGAGTTGGTGGCAGGTTCGGGGAGCTTCGCGGTAGGGTTTACGATCGGCTCGTTTCTGGCTCGGGCGGGGCTTGCCCCCGTCGTCTCCTCGGCACAGGAGCCCGCGGTTCCCCCATGGCCGTGGCCCTACCATCCCCTTGACCCGGAGGCGGTGGCCCGGCGGGCGTACGAGGGCTACTGGAAGGGCGCGTGCAACTACGGGGCCGCCGAGGCGATCATCGGGGAGCTGGCGCGCACGGTGGGCCACCCGTATACGCTGCTCCCGGTGGATATGTTCCGGTACGGGGAGGGCGGCGTGGTGGGGTGGGCCACGCTGTGCGGGGCCCTCAACGGGGCTGCCGCCGCGATCTGCCTGGTGACCCCCAGGCCGGCCTATACCGCCCTCATCCACGAACTCATGGGGTGGTACACCACAGCCGCCTTTCCTCTGTACCGGCCGGCCGGAGGTGTCGAACTGCCCACCAGCGTCTCCGGGTCGCCCCTGTGTCACGTTTCGGTGACCCGGTGGTGCGAGGCCAGCGGCTACGCGGAAGACTCCAAGGAGCGCAAGGAACGCTGCGCTCGGCTCACGGCGGATGTAGCCCGCCAGGCGGTGGTACTGCTCAACGATTACCACGAAGGCCGCTTCGTCGCCAGGTACGTTGCGCCGGCCAGCATTCAGGCATGCATGAGCTGCCACGGGCCCGGCGGGTTGAATCACACCCGGGGCAAGATGGATTGCGCGCAGTGCCACACGCCCCACGAAACCTGATGGGGCCGGGGCCGAACAGGCGCCCTACCGGCCGGTTCGGCCGCGCCGCGCCGGGCCCGAGCCAAAGCGGCGGGTCTGCACGGCGGGGAGCCGTCGCGAGCCAGCTGGTTCGCCCGGCTCCCCGGCGACCTTTTTGAGCACCACGATGGGCGTCTGTTCGTCGTCGTTCCCCTGGGGGTTGGTGCTGAGAGCGGCCACCGCCTCCTGCAGGTCCTTGCAACCGGTGTGGCCCAGGACGTCCACGCAGTGGATGTCGTTCACATCCGCGATCAGCGCGTCCACACCGGTGGCAGCCTTCACCTGTTCGGCCACCTTCTGGCTGTGCTTCGGGCCCAGGACGATGTAACCATCGTAAGGGTGGAGGGTTCCCCCGATGTCGTCGATGAGGTTGAGACCGCTGCCGGCCACCCGGAAGAAAAGACCCCTGTACCCCAACAGGCGCCCTACGGCGGCACAGGCCGCTGCGGCGATCACCCGCAGGGTTCCGGCTTCCCGCACAGCCAGTTCCATCGCCGCCGGCGTGGCCAGGCTCCCGTCCGGGTGGGCGAAGCAGCGGAGCAGACGGGCCAGAGGCCGGGCTTTCACCGATTCGGGCAGCACGGCCCGCCCCTGGGTGATGGCCACCATGGTCTCCGACAGGACGATGATGTCCCCGGGCTCGGCAATGCCGTGAGTGTAGCGGCAGACCACCTGCACCAGGTCGTCGTGCTCGGTGATGATGTGGGTCCGGATGCTGAGCGCCTTGTAAGGCATCCGAGCGTCAGCCTCCCGCCGGCGCCCCGGCGAGGTGGCGGGCTATGCCGTTGCGGAGCGCTCGGGCGATGCGCCTGCGGAACTCCTTGCTCCGCAACAGGGCCTCCTCCAGCGGGTTTGCCAGGCAGACCGGCTCGACCGCCACCAGGGGGCAGGGTGGGTTGGCCGCAAGGTCAGCTCCCGCCAGGCCGTGCAGTCCCCGGTCGGGAAGTCCCAAGCGTTCGAGAACTTCCCGGTGGATGGAGCGTGCCAGAGCCGCCGATTGGGGGGAGCTTCGGTCAAAGAGGGTGCGGGTGCCGCGATGGCCCGGGTCCGTGTCATGGCCGGTGTGCAACACCACCAGCAGCTCGGCCCCCCAGGCGCCGGCCGCTTTGAGGCGCGCTGGAGGGGGTGGCCCCTCGTCGGCGTCTCGCAAGAGAAGGAAGCGGGCACCGGCCTCCTCCAGCTCCTGCGCGAGGAGCCTGGCCAGGCTCAGAACCACATGGCTTTCCCGCAGATTGACAGGCCCGCGGGCGCCCCTGTCCTGGCCCCCGTGGGCAGGATCGATGGCGATGCGCCGGTTGGCCATGACCCGCCGAAGGGGCTCCCGGCTCAAGACAAGGCGCGTGCAGGCCGGAACGTCGGCCGCCAGCTCAAGCCTCGCATCCAGCTCTCGGGCCGGGAAGTCAACCTCTACCTCGCAGCGGGTCGCCATGCAGTCCGGCTCCTCGGATACGGCCACCCAGCGCACCACGCCATCGAGGACCGCCAGGCGAAACGGGTCCATGTTGAGGGCCAGACCCTCCAGCCGCACCCGCAGGTTACGGGGCCCGGGGGTCGAGAGAGTCGCATGGGTGGGAAGTAGCGTCGATTCCACGATGACCACGGAGCACAGGGCCCGGCTCGGCACAACCCGGCGGAGCCGGCTGTCCGGTTCCAGCCGGGCGCGCAGGTTGGTCACCTTCGGTTGCATGGCCGGCCACGGGACCACCTGTTCGACGGCAGGGTGAGCACGCCCACCCCTCCTACCCCGGCACACGCTATGCGAGCGGGGAAC
>CAYQLT010000076.1:0-11538 GCA_964418425.1 uncultured Clostridia bacterium | reverse complement strand
GCAGGAGCGCTCCCTCGAACCCATCGTGCCGGGCGTAGCCCCGGGGCCCGCTGGTGGGCGGCAACCTGTCCTTGCTCGTCGCGCAATCAATACCTGATGAACATCCTAGAGGACCTCCCAGTCGGTCCCAATGGAGCGACGCTGTGCGAGCACCGGGGATCCGGGATCGCTGCCATGATCGCGACGCTCCGCCGCCTGGGGATGCAACCGCCGGTGTTCGAAGACAGGGTGATCACATTTGAAGTCACCTTTTCCAGTGCCTCATTGCTGGCCGAGGAGACCCTGCGGTGGCTGGAGAGAAGGGGACGGGCAGCTGAGCCTGACGGACTCGCAGCGGCTCGCGCTGGCGTATCCGCGTCACCGTTGCTACATCGCGAACCAGGACTACTGCCACCTCACCGGCGTGGACTCCAGGATCGCCACGCGAGAGCTCGCGGAGCTGGTCGAGCAGGGTCTCGTGGAGCGCCACGGCTCCCGTCGGTGGGCCACGTACGCTTTGGTCGACGGTCCCGACCCGGCGGAGGTAGGGGAACCGACCCGCGTGCGACGCCCCTCGTCGGCCCGACGGCAGACCGCCATCCTCCCCAAGCCCGAAAGGTTTTCTGGGCGGCCCCTGGTTGCCGATAGGGTCCGTGCCCGGCTTCAAGCATCGGGAGACCTGTCCGTTCAGGAACTCGCGCGGCTCACCGGGGCGAGCCCGGCGTCGGTGCGGCTGGCGTTGCGCCGCTTCCTGGAGGAGGGACTGGTGCAGGCCACCGGTGGGGCCCTGAAGTCGCCCCGCCGCCGCTACCGGTGGACGGGGCCCGGCTCCCAACGCCAGCTGCCGCCCGAGTCGCCGGGTCAATCGGACGGGCTCTGAGGCGGCGGGGACGGAGGGCCGGCGCGGGCGGCCAGAGTGGCGGCAGCCCGGCGCCGGCTCCGGGTGACCAGGTTCAGGCTCCTCTGCAGTTTGCCAGGGTGTTGGCCAGCTGCGCCGGGCCCGATACGCTGGTCGCGGTGTTGAACGGTCGCACCAGCACGGTCGCGGTCGCCGGCAGCGCCGGCAGGCCGGTGCGGGTCCCCGCCCAGGTGGGCGGCGCCTCCGGCGTCGCGAACAGGCGGAAGCGAAATTCTGTACCGGGCGGGGCCACGACCCCTTCATAGGCGTCGAAGGCGCCCAGGCTCGCGGGGTCGGGGAGGTCGTGGGCGGCGATGGTCACGGCGACGTTGGGAGGCGGCAGCACCAGCTGGCGCACCAGCGCGACGCCCAGGGCGCTTGAGCCGGGTATCGGCGTCACCTGCCGCAGAATGAGGCAGCACGGGAGCGGCGGCAGGACGGGGCTGGGGATGCAGAGCTTCTGACCCGGGAAGATGAGGTTGGGATTGGGAATCTGGGGGTTGCAGGCGATGAGCCGGTCCAGGGGCACGTTGAGCCGGGCGGCGATGAGGAACATGGTGTCTCCCGGAATCACCGTGTAGATGCCGCCCTGGCAGCCCGGGCCGCACTGGGGGGTGGCCCCGGTCGGGGTGCACAGGGCCTGCCCCGGGAAGATGAGGTTGGGATTGGGTACCTGGGGATTGCACGCTATCAGGGCGTCCACCGGCACGCCGAGCTTGTCGGCGATGGAGAACATGGTTTCGCCCGGCTGGACGATGTGGATGCCACCCTGGCAGGCGAAGCTGCAAACGGGTGCGGCACCGCTTGGAAGGCAGAGCTGCTGCCCCGGGAAGATGAGGTTGGGGTTGGGGATCTGGGGGTTGCACCGGATCAGCGCGTCCAGTGACACCCCGAAGCGCCGGGCGATGAAGAACATGGTGTCGCCCGGCTGAACCGTGTACACCCCTCCAAAGCAGCCGGGCCCGCAGACGGGCGGCCGGAACTCCAATACCTCCTGAGCCTGCCCGCCTTGTCCAGAATGGTTCATCGCGGTACGGCCTCCCTCCATAGCGGATGCGGACGAAGCCGCCGCATGCTATGTGGGGATGGCGCGGGGCGCACCGGGAGATGGTTCTCAAGACGGGAGCGGCCCGTGACGGCCGTCTGTGCGGTGCCCGCACGCAGCCGGGCGACCTTGCGGGCGAGCAACCCGGCGAAGGCGCGCAAGCCCAGCCATTACCCTGCGATGCTCGGAACCCCAAGACGGCACGTGCCCTCCTACCCGGCGCGTTGCGGGGCAGGGGTGAGGCCGGTATAATGGCACCATGTTGCGTGCACACAACTGTGCACAACCCGTGCACCCGACGGCAGGAGGCGGCACGATGATTTCCGACGGCCGGCGCCTCGACCCGCAACCCCACCCCTTCGGCGAGTACGTCAATCCCCACCTCGCCGACTTGCTGCAGCGCCTGCGGATGGACAAGCGATTCGTCCGGGGCGAGGGCCCGTGGCTTTGGGACAGCGACGGCGCCCGCTACCTGGACTTCATCGCCAACTACGGGGCCGTCCCCTTCGGCTACAATCCCACCGCCATCTGGGAGGCGCTCGCGGCCGTGCGACAGCGAGCAGAGCCTTCCTTCGTACAACCGTCCATGCTGGACGCCGCCGGGGAGCTGGCCCGCCGCCTCGTCGAGCTTGCCCCGCCGGGCCTCACCCGGGTCACTTTCACCAACTCGGGAGCGGAAGCCGTCGAGGCGGCCATCAAGCTTTGCCGGGCGGCCACAGGGCGACGCCGGATCCTGGCGGCACACAACAGCTTCCACGGGAAAACGCTCGGAGCCCTCTCCGCCACGGGCCGGCCGGCCTACCAGGGCCCCTTCGGGGCCCCCATCGAGGGGTTCGATTTCGTCCCGTATGGGGACGCCGAAGCACTCCAGGCCGCTCTCGAACGGCACCCGCGCGAGTACGCCGCGCTGCTCCTCGAGCCCATCCAGGGCGAGGGCGGCATCGTGGTTCCTCCCCCCGGGTATTTGCGCGCGGCCCGGGAGTTGACAGCCCGCCACGGGGTTCTGCTGGTTCTGGATGAGATCCAGACGGGCCTGGGGCGCACCGGCCACCTGTTCGCCTGCCAGGCCGAGGGCGTGAACCCCGATGTGCTCACCCTGGCCAAAGCCCTGGGCGGAGGGCTTTTGCCCATCGGCGCCTGCCTGTGCACGGAGGCGGCCTACACCGAGGAGTTCGCGCTCAAGCACTCGTCCACGTTCGCCGGTGGCGCCCTGGCGTGCCGAGCGGGGCTGGCCGCGCTGGAACTGCTGACCCGAGACGGCGGTGCCCTGCTGGAGCACGTGCGCCGCCGGGGCGAACAGCTCCTGGCAGGGCTTCGTCGGCTGGCGGAGCGCTTTCCCCACGTCATCCGAGAGGTGCGGGGCCGCGGGCTCATGATCGGGGTGGAGTTCCAGGTCGAGCCCGGCACATTTCGGAGGGCCGCACAGGGGCGGCGGGCCCCCGCCGGTGAGGAAACCGACGGCGCTCTCGCAGGCACGCTGCTCGAGGTGCTCTCCGAGCAAGAGCTGCTCACACCGCTCATCTCCAGCTACCTGCTCAACGTCGAGGGGCTGCGGGTGGCGCCGACCCTCAACGGGCAGAGCGTGATCCGCATCGAGCCGCCCCTGACCATCGGGGAGGCGGAGTGCGCCCGGGCCCTGGACTCGCTGGAGCGGGTGACGGCCCTGCTGGCGGCCGGCGAGACCGGCGCCCTCCTCCGGCACCTGGTGGAGGAGCCTTGCCGCCCCCATCCGGTGTCCGGCGCTCTGCAGGCCCAACACGACGGCGCCGGAGCCGGGCGGGGCAGGGCCGGGGCCGGGAGGGGCGGGGCGGGAGCCGGGGATGTGGCAGAACCGACGGCGGATGAGGGGCCCGTGGCCCGACCGGGCGACGGCCGGTTCGCCTTCCTGGTGCATCCCCTGGATCTGGACAACTACCACGAGTTCGACCCGGCGCTGAAGGCGCTGTCGGCAGAGGGGCTGGGCCGGCTTGCCGAGCGCTTCAACTCTCTTCTTTCGCCGTTCGTCATCGGCCGCACCCGGGTGATCTCGGCGGCCGGGCGGGCGGCATACGGCGAGTTCGTGGTGGTTCCGCGTACCACCCGCCAGCTCCTCGACGAGCCCCGCTCCGAGACGCTCCCCTTGATCCGGGAGGCGGTTCAGCTGGCCAAAGACCGCGGCGCTTTGATCGTGGGGCTGGGGGCGTACACCTCCATCGTGTCGCGGGGAGGGGTTTTGCTCTCGGACATCGGTGTGGCGCTCACCACGGGCAACAGCTACACGGTCGCGGCCGCCATCGAAGCCCTCGCGGAGGCGGCACGGCGGCTGGGGGTGGCGGTGGCCTCTGCCCGGGCGGCGGTGGTGGGCGCCGGGGGCTCCATCGGCCGGGCCACCGCCCTGCTGCTGGGGCCGCAGGTGCAGCGCCTGGTTCTGGTGGGCAATCCCGCTTCAGGCCGCCGGGCCCTGGAGCGGCTTGAGCGGGTGGCGCAGGAGGTGCGGGAGAGCTGCGCCGGGTCACGCGGGACGGCCGCAAGCCGGTCGCCCGCAGCGCAGGCCCGCCCACCCCAGCAGGCGCAGCGGCCGTGCCCCGAACTGAGCGTGACCCTGGACGTGGCCGCCGCGCTGCGCGAGGCGGAACTGGTGGTCATCGCCACCAACTCGGCCGAGGAGTTCATCACCCCCGAGATGCTGGCGCCGGGCGCCGTGGTCTGCGACCTGTCCCGGCCGCCCAACGTCAGCCGGCGGGTGGACGGCGAGCGCCCCGACGTGCTGGTGGTGGACGGCGGGGTCATCGAGGTGCCGGGCCGGCCTGACTTCGGCTGGAACTTCGGCTATGAGCCCGGGCTCGCCTACGCCTGCATGGCCGAGACCATGATGCTGGCCCTGGAACAGCACTACGAGCCCACCAGTCTGGGCAGCGACCTGCGGCCCGAGGTCATCGCATGGATGCAGGCCCTGGCGGCGCGGCACGGCTTCCGGCTCGCCGAGCTGCGCAGCTTCGACCGGCCCCTGTCGCCGCAACGCTGGGAGCGGCTGGTGGCTGCCCGGGCGGCCCTGGCCGCCGCCCGCTGAACTCCGGGGCCGGGGCGCCATCCCTACAGGGCTGATGCGGGCAGCCTTGTCGAGGCCGGGGACGGCCAGCTGCTCGTGGACGGGAAACCGCCTGGGTCGACATTACAGCTCCTTCAGCAACATCGCTCCGTGCCGAATACGAACAATCTCAACCAGCCGGCCGTTTTCGCGAACGCGGTAGATCATCCTGTAGCTCTGATAGATCCGCTCCCGTATCGCTGGATCGCGGAATTCCGGAACCATACGCCCAAGCCCGGGCTGCCGAGCAGCCTCTTCAGCGAGCGCCACGATTTTCGAGGCAACGCGCCTGGCGTATTCCGGAGCATCCTGGGCAATGTAGGTAACGATGGCTTCCAGGTCACTAGCGGCCTCCGGAGACCACCTCAGGATAGCCACTTCTTGAGGCGCTCCTTGACCTCCTCATGGGACACTGATCGACCTTCGTCGAGGCTCTTCAGGCCATGCTCCACAGCCATTCGGAAGTAAAGTTCTCTCATGATGTCATCAAGCGTGACATCATCCGGTAGCTCCTCGATCATCCGGATGATATCCTGCTTTAGGCCCATTCGCGATACCTCCGATGGGGTAGGTCCGGGTCAGCACCCCTCGGCCTTGCGGCAGCGCCCACCGCCTAGCCGCACCGCACCCCGGATTGTACCACGTCGCCGGGAAGGGCGACGAGCTAGCACACGCTTTCGGCGGCGGCCGGCCCCTTCGTCTGCCGGCCAGGTCGCGCCCGACCGGGGACGAACCCGCGCGAGGCGGCAGGAATACCTTGAGGGCCGGATAACGCGCCGCCCCGGGCAAGAAAGGCCCCGCCGCAGCGGCCACTGTGGGCCTCTCCACCGCATGCCCTGCGGCCGCGGGGAAGCCGCCGAGCTGCCCGGTTGCGGAGGGCGAGAGGGAAGGTCTCAGCGTGGGTGGTGACCGTTTGGCTCGTTTGCCGGATGGCGAGAAGTTATCGGCGCTCTTGCTTGGGGTGGCTACCGCGCTGGCTGGGACGGCGGTTGTGGCCATCGCCGGGGTGGCAGCGGCCCCCGAGGTTCCAGGGGGCGTCGAGCCGCCGGTCATCGACTGGGGACCGCCTGGAGCCGGCCAGCGGATGCCGCCGCCCGACGAGGTGATCATCCGCCTGGAGCCGCGCCGGGGGCCGGGGCCCGGCATCGTCACCCCGCAAGACTTCACGCAGATCCGGGCCCTGGCGCTCAAGGAGGTTCAGGGGCTTGCGGCCGCGCTGGGGTTTGAGCTGCGGCGCAGCGTCGCCTTCGCCCCCTCTCCCCGCTTTCCCCGAGGGCTGCACCTGTTCCGGTTGAAGTTGCCGCCCGGCATGTCGCTGCCGCAGGCCATCTCCCTGCTGCTGGCCCGTCCGGGTGTGGTGTTGGTGGAGCCCAACTACCGGGTGTTCCCCGAGCCGAGCCTGGGTCCCATCGTGGTTGACGATGCAGCCGGGCAGGCGGCGCTGGCCGCGGCCGAGGCCGACGGCAGGGTTCCGAACGACCCCCTCTTCGTCAGGCAGTATGCCCTGCACAACACAGGCCAGGCCCTGCCCAATCCGTCGGGCCCGGGCACGGTCACGGGGAAGCAGGACGCGGACATCGACGCCCCTGAAGCGTGGGGGGTGGAGGTCGGCGACGGCCAGGTGGTCGTCGCCGTAATTGACACCGGGATCCAGCCGGACCACCCGGATCTGGCAGCCAACATGTGGCGAAACCCCGGGGAGATCCCGGACAACGGTGTGGACGACGACGGCAACGGGTACGTGGACGACGTCCACGGGTGGGATTTTTTTCACGGTGACGCCACAGTGTATGACCCGGAGGACCGGGAGTTCCACGGTACCCACGTGGCCGGCATCATCGGGGCCGTCGCCAATAACGGCCGGGGCATGGCCGGCGTGGCGTGGAAGGTCCGGATCATGGCGCTCAAGTTCATCGGCCCGGACGGGGGCCTGATCTCTGACGCTATCGAAGCGCTGGCCTACGCCGCCGCGGCGCGAGAGCGCTACCGCTTGCGGATGCTGACCAACAACAGCTGGGGTGGCGCCGGCTACAGCGAGGCGCTCAAGCTGGCCATCGAGGCGTCGGATATGCTGTTCGTGGCTGCGGCGGGAAACGACGGGGCCAACAACGACACATCGCCCCACTACCCGTCTTCCTACGATTCCCCCAACATCCTCGCCGTGGCCGCCACCGACTGGGACGACCGGCTCGCCGGCTTCTCCAACTACGGAGCCCGAACCGTCCACCTGGCCGCCCCGGGCGATATGATCGTCTCCGCCTACCCTACCGACGACCCCGGAGGCCTGGGATGCCGGGGCGACGATTGCTACGCCTACGCCAGCGGGACATCCATGGCCGCCCCCCACGTGGCCGGCGTGGCCGCCCTGGTCATGTCCCGGTTCCCGGCCGATGACTGGCCGGAGGTCAAGCTGCGGATCCTGGGGGGAGTCGATGTGCTGCGGGAGTTGGAGGGCCGGGTGGTGACCGCAGGGAGGCTGAACGCCTGGAAGACCCTGGGCACTGGCCCGCCCTCCGTCTCCCTATCCGTCTCAAACGCCTATGCGCCGCCCGGCACCGAGGTGACCTTCGAGGCCCGAGTCGCGGGCTCCGGCGGCCAGCTCGTCGATGGCTACTGGGACTTCGGCGACGGGTCGCCCATTGTCCACGGCCTCGTGGCCACCCACACATACGACCGCATCGGAGGGTTTCGGGCGGTCTTCCACGCGACGGGCGCCGACGGCCAGGAGGCGACGGCGGAGGCTTGGGTGGCAGCCGCCCGCCCCGGCACCGTGATCCTGGTGGATGGCTCGCCCGGTTCCGAAGCGCTGGAAAGGGCGCTTGCAGCGGCGGGCATTGAGTACGCCCGGGTGGGGTCGGTCTCCCACCTGCCATCCAGCATGACGAGCCCGGTGATGTGGAGGGTGGGGTCCGAGCAGGAGAACCGGTTGGGATGGCGAGAGCAAAGCTGGCTTCGGGATTACCTCTCGGGCGGGGGGCGGCTGCTGCTGTTTGGCGAGGGGGTCCTCCGGGAGGCAACCCTGGGGCAGGATGGCCCCACCAGCGGGTTCGCCAGAGAGGTGCTGCACGTGGAAGCGGTGCAGCATGATGTGGGCGCGACCCGCCTGGAGGGTGTGGCCGGCGACCCCATCAGCGACGGGGTGCGGACCACCCTCGACCCGCCGGATGCCGGAGCCGACCGCCTCGCCCCGGACCGGTGGAGCCGGGGCATCCTGGTGGGCGACGGAAGTGGATTTGTGGCGCTGCGCCATGCAAGCGGGGTTCAGCGGTTGGTGGTGGCCGCCTTCCGGTTGGAGTCGCTTCCTCCCGGCCCCGTGGACGACCCCGCAAGCGCCCCCGGCCTGCTGCGCCGGATCCACGCCTTTCTGACGGAGCCGCCCGCGCTTGCCCAGGCGCTTGAGAGCGCCCTGCCCATCATGGCGGCCCCCAACCCCGCGAGCCGGGAGGTCACTTTCTACCATGATGCGCTTTCCGCCCCCGGGGCGTCCGGCGGGCAGGTGCGGGTCTACAACGTGGCCGGCCGGCTCGTCCGAACGCTCTCGCTCAACCCCGGAGGGCGGACGGTCTGGGACCTGACCGACGATTTCGGGCGGCCCCTGGCCAGCGGGCTCTACTTGTGGCTGGCCTTCTACCCCGACGGGCGCCCCGCCCTGCAACGCCCGGAGCGGCTGGTCATCCAACGCTGAGCTTGCTATGGGCCTTGCCAGCGCCCCTCACGCGGTGTACCTGATGAACGGCCACCGACCTTACCGGGTTGCCAGAGGGATGGGTATTGATATCGTGTCCTTGCCAGAGTTCGCGGTGTTGCTCTTCCGAGCGAAGACCATCAACGTTGAAAGATCTCAAGTGTTGCTCGATCAAATCCGTGATGTAACAGCTCCGGCTCTGGTCGAACGGGCTATCCAGCTGCTCCAAGGCGAGGGGAGAGAGACAGATGGCAAAGGTGACCGTAACCAAGTCGATAAGACTGACAGCCGAGGAGGCGCGTGAGGCAGGGCGCCTCGCCACGCTACTGGGCTCGGCATCGGAATCAGCCCTTCTAAAAGAGGCGCTCCTTCGGGGCATGATGGCAATGAAGCTCGAGGCGGCTGTGGCGTGTTATACCCATCGGGACCTGTCGGTGGGCGAGGTTGCCGAGATGTTTGGGGTTCCTGTGCCGTTGCTCCTGCAGGAGCTGGCGCGCCGGCGGATTCCGACGATGGACGTACCTGTTGAGGAGTTCGAGGCGAACCTCCGGCGCCTCATGGTCCTGCACGGCCTACCGGATAGGGCCCGGCGCAGCGGCCGGGGCCGCCGGAGTTTACCACGCCCCACCTCTCCACAGCCTGCTACCGGCGAAGGCGGCCTTCGGTCTGGTTCAGGTTTCCACCGACCTCCTTTGCGCCGACTCTACACATAACATGCGGGCGCCGGCTGCAGCCCCACGGCTATGGGGCGCCCCACAGGCCGCGGGTAGGCCTGGCGTTATCATGGAACCGTGTCAAATCAGGTAAGACCCTGCTGGAGGGGGCAGAGGCCGCGCCATAACCGTCCCGCAAGACAGCCCACATGGCCATCTGACGGACCAGCCTGTTGGGGAGCGGTTCAGCCACATTCGTCGGGGCCCGGGCCCAGGCATCGTCGCTGAAATCCTGTCGGGGGTGCGAAATACGAGGTCAGAACCGCAAGGTGAGCGACAGGCGGTGGGTCTCGGGAAGCTGTTCCGGCAACAGGTACGCATAGTCGATCTGGAGGCCACCAGCCCGCAGGCCGACGCCGGCCGTCAGGTTGAGGTTGTCCAGCCGCCGGAAGTCTAGAAGCCGCGCCCACATGCCGCCTCTGATGGCCAGGGGTCCGAGCCAACCCTCCGCACCCAGGCGCAGGGTCTCGGCGTTAGGACTCCCCAGCCCGTCCACGTCCGCCCCCACGGTGAGCCGACCCCACTGGGAGGCGATACCCACCGTCAAATTGGGCGCCCAGGGCTCAATGCTCCCGGTCGAATACGACACCCCTTGACCGATCACGTTCTGGTACAAGGCCCCAATGCGGAAGGAGCCCGAGCCCAGAAGGGTGCCGACGTCCATCGCGAGGCCTCGCCCGGTCACCCGCTGCAGCGCCTCCGGTCCGGCGGTCTCAGCATGGTAATACTTCCAACGCACCCCTACCGAGAAGGGCCCAAGGCCTGCTCCGACCGCCCCCAACCCGGCCAGGTTCGTATACCCGAACTCGCCGAGTTTCTCGCTGTCTCCCCCCACGCCCCGCAGCCCGCTCGCCCCCAGATAAAGCAGACCAAGCCCCACATTTGGGCCGACAATCGCGAGCCCCCCGTACTCGACAACCCCAAATTGCTTCGAATACAGCGAGAGAATGCCGAGCTGCTGCAGCAGCCGTAAGCCCGCCGGGTTATAAAAGACCGCGCTCTCATCGTTGGCTACAGCTACAAAAGCTCCACCCATCCCGAGCGGGCGCGCTCCAGCCCCGATTTCAAATAGCGCAGCCACCTCGGCGTAGCCGTCTGTCGGGACCTGAGCCGCTGCCGTGCCGGAGAGCGCTGCCAGGCAAAGCAGGGCTGCGGCACCTTTTCGGACAACGCGGTCCATGACGCCTCCTCCCTTGCCCCCAGCCCTACCGCTGAATGACCAGCCCTTCGGGCTTACCCAGCACAGACCGCCCTTCCCTGTCCAGCACCAGGTACAAGTAAAGCCCGCTGGCCAACGGCCGGCCGCTCTCGTCGGTCAGCCCCCATACGCTTTGCCCCGAGCTCTCCAGCCTCACCCTAGCCACGGCTTTTCCGGCAACGCTGTAAATCACGATGTGGCCCCCCGCCAGCGCACGGCTGTAATAAAACGCTACGGGGCCCCGGGTAGGATTGGGTGCCGCATAGACCTGAACGACCGAGATGGTCACGTAGTCTGGCTCCGACAGCACCCCAAAGGCATCGCCCACCACAAGTTCGGCCACGTAATCCCCAAGCTGGTCCGGAACAAAGCTCGGCCTCGCCGTATCCGCCTCAGTCAAGCTCCGGGCCGCCGAACTGCCGACCGGAACGCTCACCAGTCGCCAGCGGTAGGATACAATCCGGTCGCCCGGGTCTCGGTCATAGGAGCGCGAGCCATCCAGAGTGACGGGGGACCCAGAGGCACCGTACCGATCCGGGCCCGCTTCCGCGACCGGAGGCGTGTCGGCCGTAACGTTCACTGTGGCGGGCGCGCTATCCTCGATCCCATCGCTCACCACGAGCTGCACCCGGTACCGTCCCCACCGATCCGCCACAAAGCTCGGCCTCGCCGTCTGCGCCCCCGCCAGCACCGCTTCGCTTCCCGCCGGCCGCTCAAGCATCTCCCACCGGTAGCTCAAGGCGTCCCCGTCTGGGTCGTACGAACCCGAGCCGTCCAGCTCCACCGTTGCCCCCGGCCGTACCACCTGATCCGCCCCGGCCTTCGCCACCGGCGGCGTATTGGCCGTCACCACCACCCGATCCGGCTCGCTCTCCGCCAGCCCGTCGCTCACCACCACCTGGACCACGTAGCGCCCCGCCCGGTCCGCCACAAAGCTCGGGGTAGCCGTCTCG
>CAYQLT010000075.1:0-11550 GCA_964418425.1 uncultured Clostridia bacterium | reverse complement strand
CCCAGTCGGGGTATGCCGCCTCTCCCCCCGCATAGACCGTCAGGCCGGGCTCGACGGCCTCCACCTGCAGCGCCCCTCGGGTGCCCACGACCTCCAGGCGCGACTGAATGTTGCCGGGGAAGTAGCGCCACGTGCTCCAGGCGTTGTGAAGGGAGGCGAGCACCCCTCCCTCCAGCTCCAGCACGGCCGCAATGGAACCGATGAGGTCCACCTGACCGGGCTGCCCGACCACCGGCCCGGCGCCGCCTTGAACCCCTTCGATGCGAGCAGTCCGATGCTCCGCCTTCAAGGCGTAGACCGAACGGATGGGGCGGTTCGCCAGCCATGCGATGAGATCCAGCATGTGAATCGACACGTTGAACTCGATGTTCGAACGGGACGCGATCCAGGGCGGCGTGACCACGTTGTGAAGCGCATGCACGGCGAGAAGCTCCCCGACTTTCCCTTGCCGCACCATCTCCCTCGCCCGGGCGTAGCGGGGGTCGAATCGCAGCAAATGGCTCACCATCACCTGCCGGCCCGCCGCGGCGGCGGCCTCCACCATCCGGCGCGCATCGGCCACGCTGCGCGCCAGGGGTTTTTCCACGAACACGTGGCATCCTGCCGCCAGCGCCGCCAGCACCGGTTCCACGTGGGCGGTGTCGGGCGTCGCCACGGTCACGGCGTCGGGATGTTCGTTCTTCAACATCTCGTGAAAGTCTTCGTAAGTTCGCGTCCGCCACCGGCCGGCCGCCGCCTCCCGCCGGGCACGGTCGGGCTCGGCGACCGCGACCAGCTGCACCCGCGCAAGCTGACTGAGAACCCCTGCGTGGTGGTAACCCATCCGGCCGTAACCGATGACGGCCACCTGCACGCTCCTCACGCCCCCTGACCTGCACGGCGCCTGCGCAGCGCGTCACGCTGCGGCGATCACACCCGCCTCACCCGAGGGTCGAGGATGTCCCGCAGGCCGTCGCTGACAAAGTTGAACGCCAGTACGGAGAGCATGATGAACAGCCCCGGAAAGATGGATATCCAGGGCGCCAGCTCGATGAGGCCCCGCCCCTCGTTCAAGATGGTTCCCCATGAGGGGGTGGGCGGTTGCACGCCCACGCCCAGGTAGCTCAACGCGGATTCGATGAGAATGGCGTACGAGAGGCAAATGGCCGCCTGCACGATGATGGGCGAAAGCACGTTGGGCAAGATGTGGCGGTGCATGATCCACCATGCGGGCGCGCCGAAGGCCGTGGCCGCCTCCACGTACCCCTGCTCCCGCTGGGCGAGCACGCTTCCCCTCACCACCCGGAAGAACAGGGGCGTGTAGACCACGCCGATGGCGATGACCACCGTTTGACCTCCCGAACCCATCACCGCGGTCAGAAAGAGCGCCAGCAGAAACGATGGAAAAGCCAGCAACACGTCGTTGATTCGGCTCAACACCTGATCCACGTGGCCGCCCGCAAACCCCGCCACCAGGCCCGACAACGTCCCCGCCCCCGCCGCCAGGCCGATGGAGGCGACAGCTATCCCGAGCGATACCCGGGTACCGTATACTACCCGCGTGAAGATGTCCCGCCCGAACCGGTCGGTTCCGAACGGCGAGCCTGCGCCGGGCGGCATCAGCATCAACGCGGGCCGCACGGCGATGGGATTGAGGGGCGTCAGGCGCTCCGCGAAGGCGGCCAGCAGCGCAAACGCAAGCAATATGGCGAGACCGGCTGCCAAAAGCGGCCTTCGCCGAAGCTCCCGAACGGCCCTGCCTGCTCGCCCCACCCCCGGCCTTGCGCCGCCGGCTTGCTCAATCGTAACGGATTCGCGGGTCGATGACAGCATACAGGACATCCACCAGTAAGTTGAGGAGCATGAACATGGTGGCGATGAACAACACCGTCCCCTGTACCACCGGATAGTCCCGCTGAATGATGGCGTTCAAGAGCATTCGCCCCAGGCCGGGCAGGGAGAAGACTTCCTCTATGACCACGATACCTGCCATGATGTACCCCAGCTGCACCCCGGCCACCGTGACGACGGGGATGAGGGCGTTTCGAAGGGCGTGCCGCCACAGCACCCGCCGCTCGTGCACGCCCTTCGCCCGAGCCGTGCGCACGTACTCGCTGTGGATGACGTCCAGCAGGGCCGACCGGGTCATACGGGTGATCATGGCGGCGCTGGCCGTTCCCAGCGTCAAGGCCGGAAGCGCCAGCATCTTCAGGTTCTCCCACGGGTCGGCGGTGAAGGGCACCCATTCCAGCGAGGGCAACCAGCCGAGTTCTTTGGAGAACAGGAGGATGAGCAGCGTGCCCTGCCAGAACGCCGGCACCGACAGGCCCAGCGTGGAGAAGGCTTGAACCGCGTTATCCACCCAGCTGTGCCGGCGACTGGCGGCCACCATACCCGCGGGAACCCCGATGACCAGCGAGACGGCGATGGCCATCGTTCCCAGCTCTACCGAGAGCGGCAGGCGCTCGACGATCAGGTGGCTGACCGGGCGAAAACTGCGCCAGGATTCGCCCAGATCACCCCTCAGGGCCCCGCCGAGAAACTCCAGGTACTGGACGTACCACGCCCGGTCGAGCCCGAAAAACCGCCGAAGCGCCTGCAGCGTCTCCTCGCCCACCAGGGCGCTTTGCCCCAAAAGCTGCTCCACCACCGTCCCCGGAACCAGGCGCATGGCCCCGAAGACGAGCAGGCTTACCCCCACCAGGGCGACGACGGTCGCCGCCAGCCTTCTCCACAGGTATTCCCTCAACAGGCGTCACCCGCACGGCAGGCCTCACCCATACGGCCGGGACCGCCCCGCGGGCCATTTCGGCCGCGCCGCCGACCCTCGCTTAAGCCATCCAGGCGAAGCGAAGCCCATAATGGAACCCCGTCGGGTGCGGCCGAAAGCCCTGCACCGACTTTTGCAAGCTGTACAGCAGGTTCGGCGCATACAGCGGTACGCTGATGGGATCCTCCGCCATGAGCTGCTGCACCCGCCGGTAGATGGGGCGCCTCTTTTCGGGCTCCAGCGTGACGCGCCCTTCGTCGAGCAGCCGATCCACCTCGGGATTGTTCCACCGCCGGAAGTCCATCCCCTTGGGCGGCGAGTGGTAGTGGCGGTAGAAGGTCTGGTCGGGATCCACGAAGCCGCCCCAGACATTCATGGTCGGCGGCGCCTGGCGCTGGATCCAGTCGCGAATCCAAACGCCGATGTCGACGGTCTCCACCGTTACGTTGATGCCCGCCTCCCGCAGGTTGTCCACGATGACCTGAAGCGAATCGGCCAGCTCCGGAAAGCCGGTGATGTTGCGGATGCGCATGTCCAGCCCGCGGGCGTAGCCGGCCTTTCGCAAAAGCGCCCTTGCCGCCGAGACGTCCCGCACCTGGTTGGGTAGTTCTTGCCAGGGAACCGCCCAGTACGTCATCGCAGGAGGCAACACGCCCAGCCGGTCGCCGAGCCCGGCTCCCGCGATTTGCAGCACGGTCTCCCGGTCGATGGCCAGCGCGATGGCCCTGCGGACATCCGGGTTGGAGGTGGGCTCCATGTCGCCCGCCAGGTCCAGCACCACCCAGCGGATGGCCGGCGCCCGGATGCTGTTGAGGTCACGCTCCCGGGAGACGACCTGAAAGTTGATGGGCGTCGCCAGAACCGCAGCATGGATGCGGCCGGCCCGAAGCCCCGCCACGATGGAGGATTCGTCCGGGACGGCGATGTACTCGACCCCGTCCAGGTAAGGCTTGCCTGCATCCCAGTACTGCTCAAAGCGCCGCAGGGAGATGCGCTGGTTGGGCTCGAAGCGCTCCACCTTAAACGGGCCTGTGCCGACCGCGCTGGCCTGCAGCTCCGTACCGGTCTTCACGTAGTCCTTGGGGATCACGCCGTTATACTTGCCGCCCAGGTTGATGAGAAAGGTCGCGGAAGGCTCGTGGAGCTTGAACCGCAGGGTATAGCGATCGATGACCTCGATGGACTGGATCATGATGAGGTCGCCACGGCCCCCGGAACCGGTCTTCGGATCCATGACCCGCTCGTAGCTGTACTTGACGTCCTCGGCGTCCATCTCCTTGCCGTTGTGAAAGCGCACGCCTCGGCGCAAGTAAAACACGTATTCGACGTCGCTGACGCGCTCCCAGCGCTCGGCCAGCTGCGGCCGGGGCATCAGCTCGTCGTCGATGACCACCAGGTTTTCGTAGATGAGCGGCTTGCGCTGCTGCCAGATGTCGGCGCCTTCCAGGTGGGGCTCGATGCTGGCGGGCAGCGCCGCCGACGCAAAGGTGAGCATCCCGCCGTATTTGGGCGCCTGCGCCAGCACCCGGCTCACGGTGCCGAGGGCCGGCGCACCCAGAAGGCCGGCAGCGGCCGCGCCGGTGGCTTTCAGGAGTTCCCGGCGGCTTGTCCGGCCCGCTGGTTGCGCCACCCCTGCTGCCACTGGTCCGGTTCCGTCGGTTCGGTGGTTTCCCACGAATGGTTCCTCCCCTCGTCGCAGGCCCTCGCTGGGGCCCGTCCCCGGGATCTACAAGTTCGGCGGAACACCAAGCCTGCGAAAGACCGCGGCTGCCTCGTCGATGTGCCGCTTGCCGTCGGCCAGGGAGAACAGCCCGTGGCCCGGCAGGAACACCTCTACCGGGAGTTCGGCGAGCCGCAGCACGCTTGCGGCGTACTCCTGAAGGTTGCAATCCGGGATGCTCTGCGCCAGGATGCGGCCCCCGTGAAACACCAGGTCGCCGCACAACAGGTGGGGCCGCCCGCCGAGTTCGAAGTGCAGGGAGAGGTGCCCCCGGCAGTGGCCCGGGGTGTCCAGCACACGCAGTTCCAGCTCGCCCACCCGGATGCGGTCGCCCTCGCCGACCCTGCGGTCGACGGGGCAGGCTGGCAGGGCGATGTCCTGGGGGAACAGACCGCATGCCCGGGCCGCCGGCAGGTGAACCGCGGCCTCGTCACCCCGCTCCAGGATGTCGGCCGTGTGCGGGTGGCACAGGACGTGCAGGCCCAGGCGCTGTTTGAGGGCGAAGGCGCCGCCCGCGTGGTCGGCGTGGGGATGGGTGAGGATGAGATAATGGATCCGAGCCAGGTCGAAGCCGTCCCTGCGGATTTCCCGGAGGATGGCGTCCGGATCCCGCCCTGCGCCGGCGTCGATGAGCGCGCACTCACCGCCCCCGTCCACGAGGTAGACGTGGCAGTCCAGGCTGTCGGTGAGATTGAAGCCGCGCCGGCCGCTGGCCACCAGGGCGAGGCGGTCAGTGAGGCGCACCTTCACCGTCCTCTCCCACGTAGTAACGTGGATGCCACTGGCCGCGCCCCCTCCAGGAGCGAAGCGTCTGCGGCACGATCCGTATGAGGTAGCGAGGCTGGTTGATGGTTCGCTGGAAGTAGGCCTCCCCGCCCTGCTCGCCCAGGTAGCGGCGGGCCATCGCCCGGCCCAGTTCCCGCCAGCGGCCTGTCCGGCTCGGGCCTTCCACGATCTCCGCCCGCCCCAGCACGAGGACTCGGCTCAAGTCGCCGTCGTCTCTGGCGATGGAAAGCGCCACACGGGGGTTGGCCTGGATGTGGCGGACATACTCCGAGCGCGAGCGCGCGATGACCCAGAAGGCCTCGCCGTCGTAATGAAACCACACGGGAACCACGTACGGCTGACCGTCGTGGCTGGTCCCGAGCCGAGCGATGATGGCCTGGCTCAGGAACCCCCGAAGATCCTTGCCGAGCCCGGCCACCGGATCTCCTCCCTGCCTGCGGGCGTTGAGGGGGCGCCGCAGAGGAAGAAATTTCCACCCGGCCCCCAGCCGCGCGCGACCATGCCCGCCGGTTGCTGGGCATGGTTCGGTGGCGCATGCGGCCGCTCCTTCTCGGAAGGCTCGCCCGGCGTGGAACGGCTTACTTGTAGGCGGCTGGTGGGTTGTGGGTTGACGAATGGTGCCGACCGTGGTACATATTGGGCGGGTCGGTCGGACCGGTTCGACCAGCTGGACCGGCCGCCGTAAGCCAAGCCGGGACGCCGGCCGTGGAGGGGCAGCTGCCTTGCTGGGGCATCTCGACCTCCTGCACATGGACCCGAGCAAGCGGAAATCCGCCCTGGTGGCCGAGCGGATCCTGGAAGCCATCCGGCGTGGCGAGTTCAGGCCCGGCTCCCGCCTGCCCTCCGAGCGCTCCATCGCCGAGCAGCTTCGGGTAAGCCGGGGGGTTGTTCGGGAGGCCCTCAGCGCTCTCCAAATCGCGGGCGTTCTCGTGATCCGGGCAGGCGACGGGGCTTTTGTCCGAGAGGCGCCCGCCACCTCTTCGGACCGGGCGTTGGCGCTCTTGCAGCATTCGGCCGGCCCCCTGGAGATCTGGGAGGCGCGCCGGGAGCTGGAGGTGGCCGTCGCCGGGCTGGCGCTTGAAAAGGCAGTGCTGGGGCGACCGGAAGGCGCCCCCGTCGAGTTGGAAGCTTCTGCGCTGGGGTCGGCTTTCCAAGAAATGGCTCGCTGTACGGAAGCCGGCGATGTGGCGGCATACCTTGAGGCCAACCGCGCGTTTCATCTGGGACTGGCTCGCCTGACCGAAAACAGCGTCCTCATTCGGGTGATGGAGCAGTTGCTGGAGCTGACGGATCATGTCCTGACGCGCCACTTAACGGAACTGTACCTCAACCAGGGCCTTGAGGCATCGCTATCCAAGCACCGGGCGATCTATGAAGCCCTACGGAAGGGGGATGAACAGGCTCTGCGCACCGCTGTCCGCAGGCACTTTGATGAGCTCGAACGCTTTCTCACGGAAGGGGAGTGGTAGGCTTGACACGCGGGCCAGGACGCATCGCAGCGCTTTGCGTTGGGATGGCGATGGTGGGGCTGGCGTTGGGAGCGCCGGCCTACGCTTCCGCGGATTATCCTGACCCTCGCCGGGAGATCCGCCACATCATGCCCTGGGGAGCAGGCGGCGCGACCGATGTGGCCATGCGAGGCTTTCTTCAATACATGGAGCGCTACCTGGGAACCCGAATCATCACGGAGAACATCCCCGGCGGGCTGACAGCAGTAGGAATGCTCCAGCTCAAGCGGGCCGCACCCGACGGTTACACCATCGGTACGGCCACTTACGACATCCTGACGGTCGAGTTTCAGGGGCTGGCTCCTGTCTCGTGGCGGGATTTCGAAGTGCTGGGTATGGTGACCGAACATCCCAGCGCCCTCATCACACGCGTCGGCCGGTTTGAGGATGTCAATGCGTTTCGCAACGAAGCGTTGAGCCGGCCGGGGGCCGTCAGGGTAGGCAACGTAGGCACCGGCGGTGTCTGGCACCAGCATGCGGCCGCCATGGAGCGAGTCCTGGGAGTGCGCGTGGCCCACATTCCCTACCAAGAGGGCTCCGGCCCGCAGTTAGCTGCCCTGTTGGGCGGAGAGGTGGACGCTATTGTCAGCAGTCTACCCGCCGCGCTGCCTTTTGTGCGGGAGGGCAAGCTCAAGGTGCTGGCGGTCATGGCCGACGAGCGGGATCCCTTGGTGCCAGAGGCCCCGACTTTCCGAGAGCTGGGCTATAACGTGGTGTATGGTAGCTTCCGCATTCTTCTGGCACCAAAGGGAACGCCTGCCGTCATCGTCCAGCGGCTTGAGAAAGCCATGGATGATGCCTGGCACGACCCGGCCTTCCAGGAATGGGCCCAAAAGGCGGTCATAGGGGCACGCTGGCGTAACCGAGCCGAGACAATTCAGTACCTGGAGAACCTGGCACCCAAGATTCAAGCACTCATGCGGGAACTGGGCGTGGCCAGGTAAGACACCGGTTGCGGGTGGCATGGGAGGTCGCCGATGAAAGCCAGTGAGGCTCTCGTCCGCATGTTGAAGGAAGCGGGAGTGGAGGTGATCTTCGGGTTGTGCGGGGACACGAGTCTTCCACTATACGAAGCCCTCCACGACGTCGGACAGGGCCTCACTCACGTGCTGGCCCGAGACGAGCGTTCGGCCTCGTATATGGCCGATGTCTATGCGCGCCTCAGCGGACGTGTGGGAGTGTGCGAAGGCCCCAGTGGCGGGGGTGCACTGTACATCTTGCCCGGTCTGGCCGAGGCCAATGCATCCTCGGTGCCGCTCATCGCCTTCACCACCGATATTGAATTGAGGAACTACGAGCGGGGCACGCTGACGGAGCTGGACCAGTCGGCCCTGATGAGGCCTGTGACTCGCTGGAGCCGAACGCCAGCCAGCGCCGCTGACTTGCCCCGCACGGTGCGAGAGGCTTTCCGAAGGGCGACCGCGGGTGCCATGGGAGCGGTTCACGTTCGGCTACCCGAGGACTTGCTAGAAGACGAGCTGCCCGGTGACATCGCGAGCGCAGATGGCATCTGTGACCGCTACCCGCGCCAGCGCCCGGCGCCCGACCCGGAAGCGGTGAGGCAAGCTGCTTCCATACTGGTCGAAGCTCAGGCGCCCGTCATCGTCGCCGGGGCTGGCGTCCTGCGTTCGCAGGCATGGGACGAACTGAGGGAGCTTGCGGAGCTTCTGGGCGCTCCGGTGGCAACTTCGGTGAGCGGCAAAGGAGCCATCGCCGAGACCCATCCCCTCTCCTTGGGCGTGGTGGGCAGCAACGGAGGGCTGCCCTACCGTCGCCGCTTCATAGACCAAGCGGACGCGGTCCTGCTGGTGGGAACCCGGGGCGGGTCGGTCACCACCCAGAAGTGGACGGCGCCAAGACAAGGCAGGGCGCGCCTTATCCAGGTCGACGTGTCGTCCGAGCACCTTGGCCTGAACTATGCTCTCGACGCCGCCCTGCTGGCGGATGCCAAGCTTGGGCTCGCAGCCTTACTTGAGGAACTGGACCGCCGCCTTGGTGGGCGAAGTGCAGGGAAAGTCGACCCGGACCGAATGGCTCGGGAGCGTCAAGCCTACCTGGAACGCATCGAGGAGTTTGGGTCGGACGCGGTTCCCATTCGGCCGGAGCGGTTCATCGCTGAGCTGGAGCACGTAATGGCCCCCCGCAGCGTCCTGGTGGTTGATCCGGGCACTGCGACCCCCTACATGGCGGCTTACTATCGGCTGCCTCAGCCGGGGCGCTGGTGGGCCTGCCCGAGGGCTCACGGGGCGCTGGGGTACTCCCTACCCGGGGTCGTGGGAGCGTATCTTGCCGTCCCGGGGGCGGCCCGGGTGGTGGGGATCATGGGGGACGGCAGCTTCGGGATCTCCGCAGGCGAGTTGGAAACGATAGTGCGCCTCGGCCTGCCGGTCACTCTCATTGTGCTCAACAATGCCAGCTACGGCTGGATCAAAGCCGGACAGAAAGAACGAGGCGGCAAGTACTACTCCGTCGACCTGCTTGATGTGGACCACGCTGCCGTGGCCCGTGCGTACGGCCTAAAGGGCTGGCGGGTGGAACATCCGCGCGACCTCGCCCCGGCGCTTAAAGCGGCCTTGGAGGCCAGCGGGCCTGCGCTGGTCGATGTAGTGGTGCAGCAGCTCCAGGATGCCCGGGCTCCCGTTGCGGCATGGGTTGCCTGAGGAGGAAGCGAGGTTGCGCGCCTCAGCACATCTGGCGGCCGGAGCGGCTCTGATGATCCTGGCTCTACTCTACCTGGCGGGCGCCCGATCCCTCCCGAAGACCGAGGGCGAGCCGGGGCCTGGGTTTTGGCCATCGATCCTGGGTTTGGTGCTGCTTTTCTTGGCGGCGGCGCTGATACGGGAGGCTCGCGGGGCCCTGCGCCGGTCCGGTCCGGTAGACGGCCAAAGGGAAGGGTCTGGGACGTTGAGGGCCCTTCTGGTCGGAGGGGCCAGCGCCGCTTACGTCGCCCTTCTCTATAGGGTCGGCTTCGTCGCTGGCACCGGGCTATACGCGGCTTGCCTGGCTGCCATCCTCAAGCCCCGGCGCCCGCTGCGCTGGCTTGGGGTGGCCGGTGCGACCACGCTGGCCATCCACCTCTTGTTCGAAGTAGCCTTGGGTGTACGGCTGCCGAGGGGATGGTGGGGCTGGGCGTGGCCTCCTTTCTGACAGAAATAGGTACCTGGCTGGGACATCTGCTGAGCCCTCAACCGCTGGGACTGATGGCCCTCGGGGTGTTCCTGGGGATCCTGGTCGGCGCCATCCCGGGGCTGACGGCCACGCTGGCCATCGCGTTGCTGCTTCCGTTCACCTTTCGCATGCCGCCCGTGGACGCCCTGATTTTTCTGGTGAGCATTTACGCAGGGGGCCTGTACGGAGGTGCCATCACGGCCATCACCATCCGGATCCCGGGCGCACCTTCCAATGTGATGACAGCGCTCGACGGGTTCCAGATGGCCCAAAGAGGTCGAGCGGAGGCAGCCCTTGGCCTGGCCACGTTCAGTTCGTTCGTGGGCGGTGTCTTTGGCGGTGCAGCTCTGGTCCTGGTGGCCCCGCAGATCGCTCAGTTGGCCCTTCGATTTCAGTCGCCAGAAACTCTTGCCCTCGTTGTCCTCGCTCTGGTGGCCGTGGCCGGAGTGGAGTCGGCTTCGTTGCTGAGGGGGCTGACATCCGCTGCTTTGGGGCTGATGCTGGCCACCGTCGGTCTGGATCCCATGATCGGCGCCCCGCGGTACTGGCTTGGGGTAAGCGAACTGATGGCAGGCATCCCCTTGCAGACGTTGGTGATCGGGCTTTTCGCCATCGCCGAACTTCTGCGCCGTTCGGCGGAGCCGGAGCGCAAGCCTCCACTTCGGCCGCAGCTTCGCCTGCGACGGATGTTCGATTTCTGGCCGCTCCTTCGCGGACTTGGAGCCCGGTTACCCCTGAAGAGCGCCATCATCGGGACTGTGATCGGAGCTCTTCCGGGAGCGGGGGCATCGATGGCGGCATTTCTTAGCTACAGCGAAGCCAAACGAAGCTCCCGCCGTCCGGAGCGGTTCGGAACCGGGATCCCGGAGGGCATCGTCGCGGCCGAGACGGCCAACAACGCCGTCACGGGAGGCGCTCTGATCCCGATGCTCTCGCTGGGGATCCCGGGGGATGCGGTAACGGCTGTCATCCTCAGTGCCTTGCTCATCCAGGGGATCTTTCCCGGGCCACGGCTTTTCCAGCGGTCGGGAGAGCTGATAGCTCCGCTATTTGCCGCCTACTTCATAGCCTACGGTCTGCTGCTGGTCTTCGGACTGGGCCTGGTTCCGCTGGTGGCGCGCCTGGCCCTTGTCGATCGGAGCATCCTCCTCCCCTTCGTGGGTGCCGTTGCCATCATCGCATCCCACGTGACCCAGGGCACCGCGTTCGGCGTGTGGCTGACACTCGGGGTGGGTGTGGCAGGATATCTTTTGAGCCGGCTTGGCTTTCCGCTGGTTCCGATGCTGTTGGGTTTGATCTTGGGTCCGATTCTGGAGACCAACCTGCGCCGGGCGCTGCTCATCTCCAAAGGCAACCCGATGATCTTCCTCAGCCGCCCGATCAGTCTGGTGCTGCTCATCCTGGCGGCCGGCCTGGCATTCTACTTCTACCGCCGGGGCCGCGAGCCTGCCGGCGCCGCCGACGGTCAAGCGACGAAAGAAGGGGACCACGCCGGCTCCGAAGCATTTATGGTGGGCAGGAAATGAGTGGATCATTCGAGGCGCGCAGAGCCCGGCCCTCGTCGCCCAGAGTGAGTCACTTTCGCCTGCGCCGCCGGGGAGGAGTCGGATCGGCTTCCT
>CAYQLT010000074.1:9901-11644 GCA_964418425.1 uncultured Clostridia bacterium | reverse complement strand
CCCGACTGGGCGTACTGGCCCGAGATCGAGGGGCACTTCGCGGGGGCGCTGCGGGAGGCGCTGGCGGCCTTCGTCGAGTCGGTTGAAGGCGGCCGGCGGGTTCCCGTGACGGCCGAGGAGGGTATGGCGGCGGTGGCCGCGGCGGCGGCCTTGCAGGCGGCCGCGCAGAGCGGCGGTCGGGTCTACGTTGGGGACGCCTCGGGGCCGCAGGGCTCCGTGTAGGCGCTGGCGCCCTTGGCCCCCCGGCAGGGCAGCACGACCCCCCGGCCGGGGGCATGGCTGCTCGGCCGGGACGCACGGCGTCCCCGACCGGGGACATCGCCCCCGAGTCGGTTCGAAAGGCCTCCGGTACGCCGCTGCCGGGAAAGACCAGTCCCGCAGAAGTCAACCCGCGGACTCCTGCCAAGCCGCGGACTTCTGCCAGGCTGCGGATTCCTGCCAGAGGCGCCCGGCGAAAAGGTAGCCCTGAACGGCCCGGGCAAGTTCGGCGAGCGGGAGAGATTCGTCGATCTGGTGGGCCTGGTGGAGGTCGCCGGGGCCCCAGATGACGCCGGGCAGGCCACCCTCGTGCACCACCCAGGTGAGGTCGCAGGAAGCGGGAAAGGACTCCAGCAAAGAGGGTGGAGGCGGAGAGAGGGTGCGGGCGGCCTGCATCACCACCTGGACGATCCGCGCCTTTTTCGATACCATCACCGGCTCAAGGACTCGCACGCGGCGGATGTCAAAGTCTGCCCCGGGGCATGCCCGGGCGGCCGCGTCGGCGAGGGCGCGAATCTCGGCCTCGGCCGAGTCTGCGCTCTCTCCCGGGACGAGGCGCCGGTCCAGGTGGATGGTGCAAGTCGCCGGGATGACGTTGGGGGCGGATCCCCCCTGAATGAGGGTGACGGCCAGCGAGGGCTGGCCCGTCTCGTGGTTCCCCTGCTTCTCCCGTTGGCGCAGCTGGTGGGCCAGCTCCTGCAGGCGGGCGAGGAGTTCGGCCATGGGGTAGATGGCGTTGAAGCCCCGCTCCGGGCTGCTGGCGTGGGCAGGGCGGCCCAGGGAGGTGACCTCCAGGCGCAAGACGCCCTTGGATGCGTGGCGGGGGATTATGGAGGTGGGTTCGCCGATGATGACGGAGCCTCGGGCGCCGCGGGCCAGCTCCATTCGGGTGCCCAAGCCGCCGCGCTCCTCGCCGCCCACGACCATGAGCCGCAGGGCCCCGGGCCCCTGCCAGCTGCGGGCCAGCTCCACGAAGGCCGAGGCCATGGCGGCGACGCTTCCCTTGGCGTCGCAGACACCCAAGCCAAACAGGGTATCCCCTTCCTGCGTCAGGCGCAGGGGCGGGTGACTCCAGCGGTCGGGCTCGGCGGGTGGGACGGTGTCGATGTGGCTGTTGAAGATGAGACAGGTGCCGGCCGGATCTTGGGGGTCGGGCTCGCCTACGCTGGACACCAGGGCCAGGGGGTGCCCGGCCTGGTGGTGAAGTTCGGAGGGGAGGCCCTGGCTTTCCAGCCACCGGGCCAGCAGGCGTAGCGCTTCGGATTCGTCCTGCCAGCTGGGCACAGCGACCAGGTTTTCCAGGAGGCCCACCGCCCTCTCGGCAGGCCCCCGGTCTTCGTCCAAACGGCTGTCGGGCGGGCCTGGCATCCCGGGTTGCAGCCAGGGCAAGGGCGAGGCTTGTTCTGGTGACGGGTGCATCGGGTCGCCTCCTCGTTGCCGGGGCCGCATCCCAGGTTCCCGACCCCGGGGCTGCACCCCTTCTTC
>CAYQLT010000074.1:7158-9801 GCA_964418425.1 uncultured Clostridia bacterium | reverse complement strand
CAGCCGGCGGCGTCCGAACCCGAGGGGCTTGCCGCCACCCTCGGCCTGGACCTGCCGGCTTACGCACGAAGCCCGGAGGTCCGGCCGATGTACGCATACGCTTTGGCCCACGGCGAGCAGCTTGAGTTCATCCCGTGCTATTGCGGGTGTGCGGCTTTGCAGCATCGCAACGTCCGGGACTGCTACTACGAAGGAACGCCGCCGGACCGGGTGGTGTGGCGGTCCCATGCGGCCAACTGCAACGTGTGCCTGGACATCGTTTCCATCGTAATGGATCTGGGCGAAGCGGGCCGTCCCCTGCCCGAGATTCGCCGCTTCGTCGACAGGGCGTACAGCCGCCTGGACGGCTTTCAACGCACCCCCACGCCCCTGCCCCCGGAGGGTGCGACCTAAGGGCGTGGCTCGACGATCAGCTGCCCCTTCATCGTCGTGTGGGCAGGCCCGCAGCGAACCAGGCAAAAAAACGGGTAGACCCCGGGTTCGTCTGGCACGAACGAGATGCGGCGCGGCACGCCGGGGTACAGTTCCTGCACGACCACTCCCAGACCCCGGATGAACAGGCCGTGAACCACGTCGGTGCTGACCACCTCGAGGAGGACCGGCTCTCCCTGCTTGATACGGATGACCTCGGGGTACCACCCGCCCTGCTCGCTGGCGGCCGCCCTCAGCCTGACGACTCGATGCTCGGCTGAACCCTCCAGCGACCGCTCGTACGCGAACATGACCAGGGGCGCTCCTATGAGGGCAGCTGCGACCAGAAGACCTGCGATGACCTCTGCGAGCACGCCGCCTTTGTCGCCGGCTTGGGGCGCGCTCCGGGCCCTTGCGGCGGGTTGTGAAGATTCTCGGCTCCCGTCCGTCATCAGTTCTCCCTCTCCGGCTGGTGTCAACATTGCAGCTGGTGTCAACATTGCGGGAATTCGAGCACAGTCGCGTTCGGTACGGGGGTTCTGCGCACCAAGCTTGCATCCTCCCCGAACCTCCGGTTTCGAGCAGCTTCACCGTGGCGACCCGCGCTCAGGCAGGGTGGCACGGCGTAGGCTGGTCCGTCCCCGATCCTGGGATTAGCAAACCGCCTCACTATGTTGCAGTCCGCTGATCGTTCATGGGGAAACCCGCGGCTGCTTGGTCACGGCGGTCAGCTCTTTCAGCAACTCCTCACGTTCGGACCAAAGATAGACCTCGGTCAGCCGCCGGAGTAGTCGGACGTCTTCCGCAGGCCAGCCGAACAAACGGTCGTCCGGCACAGTACCACGCCACATGCTGTTTCCGATGTCAAACCACATCCGAGCGGCCGCATCGACGGCAGGCTTGACTCCGTGCGCGCCACGATTTCCGCCAGCACCCGCTTGCCCCTGGGCGACGCGGTCACTCCGTCTTGCTCCCGGCATACGAGGTCGGTGCTGAGATCGCGCATCAAAGCCTCAAGGGCAATCTTGCAGTGCCGCGTCATAATCTCACGCCCCGAACAGGCTGCCCTGGAGTGCGGGCGGATCCGTCCAGTGACCCGCAAACCGTATGCCACACTCCGCACAGAACAAATCAAACCCCTCGCGGAGGCTTACCCTGTTTCCAATCTCCTCCGTCGTGCAGGCCCAGGAGCCGTGGCATAGGTCTGTCCACTTGTGCTTGTGCGTTGCTTGATGCCACATATGGACGTCTGCGTGCTTGTTCTGGTGGCTGCCTCCCACATCTAGCCTTCGGATGCAATGTGCTTCGGCCAGCAGCAGGGAGACAGAAAACTTTTGCCGGTACCTGGCATTGACGTTGCCATCGAGGTCGTCCTCTCTTGGGCGCTTTCGGCGCCCGGCCCTGGGGCGGGGCCTTACCCAGGCAGTGCCCGGGTGGGACGTGGCCGCGGTATTCGACCTGGAGAACCCGCACCCTGCCACCCGAACCACCGGTTACCGGACGCCGGCAGGGAGAGCCCGATGCCGTCGTCGCCAGCTCCAAGGCCTCGACTCCCACTTCCTGCGGCCCGAAACGGGGCGTCGATGACCCGGTTCCTGGATTCGATCGGCCCGGACATTCGGGTCCAGACGGGATACGGGCTGGGGCTTCGGCAGCCCGTCATCTTGGAACGTCACGGCGCTATCAAAGGTGCCGCCAGCTCCCCTTGGGGCGAAAACAGCCCCACGCCCGCCTGTCGAGCAAACTCGTCGGCACCGGCGTACACGACCAGTCCGAACACGGCGGGAACGATGGGTTGCGGAAAGCCCGCCCGCTGTGCGGCGGCCACAAAGGCCGGGTGCTGGGCCTTGGCGAGCACCTGGTCCATGGGAGTGCGGCTCCACACCCGGCCCTTGACTTCTGCGGCCAGGGTGAAGACTCGGCCTTCTGCCTCCACCTCGACGACCAGATCCATTTCCCCATCGAAGACCAGAGGGGCCACCTTGCGCACGGTCCAGCCCTTGCGCCGCAAGAGCTCCGGCACCAGGTCCTGTGCGATCTGCTCGTGAGCCAGCCCCCAGCGCTCTTCCATGCGGCCCATGGCCTGCGTGAGCGCGTCGACCCGGGCCGCCAACGCCTCCAGCCGGGTCTCGGTCCGCTGCTGGGCCTCGGTGAGGGCATCTACACGGGCCGTGAGGGTCGCCATCTGGTTGGCCAGGGAGTCGACACGGGCCGTGAGCGTTGCCATCTGGT
>CAYQLT010000074.1:4918-6945 GCA_964418425.1 uncultured Clostridia bacterium | reverse complement strand
CCAGGGAGTCGACACGGGCCGTGAGCGTTGCCATCTGGTCGGCCAGGGAGTCGACACGGGCCGTGAGCGTTGCCATCTGGTCGGCCAGGGAGTCGACGCGGGCCGTGAGCGTTGCCATCTGCCCAGTCAAGGCGTCCACCCAGGCCGTCAACGTCGCTACTTGTTCGGTCAAGGCATCGACTCGAGCGGTGAGGGTCTCCAGCCTCTCGGTCAGCGAACCGATGGCCTTCCAAACCTTCTCAAACTCCTCGTGCATTTCCACCCGTAGCCGCTCAACCTTCGTAGGTAAGGCTACGAGGTCGTCGGCGAGGATCTGCCGGCGCACTTCCTCCCGGAAGGCCGCATCCTCGCGCAGAAGCCGGAGCACCTCTTCCTTCAACACCACCAAGAATCCTCCTTCGACGCCCTATCGGAAGTCTACCATAGCCGGGAGCCGAGGCTGCACGTTGCCCCGCCTCCGCCGTGCTCTACCCGCAAGGCTCCGTCTTGTGGAGCCTGCGGGCCGCCGAGCTGCGGTATAGACGCCGGCAGCCCTGAGGCAACGCTTGACGCGAACTCGCAGGCTGCCTACCCGATCGGGCGTTCGCCGGCTGCACTTCCAGCTTACGTCGCGACAGCCTGCTCTGCAATCCTCATACCGCCGCGACAGAGGGCGGGCCATTAGGCGCCAGTGTAATTTGCCACTACTTCCCAGACAAGATAGAAGAGAACCCGGAAAGCTTACCCACCCAATCGTTGGCTGGAGATTGACTCGCGGGCCCGGTGACCCGTCGTCGGTTCTGGCAGGGTATCTACTTCGAGCCGACCGCCCGGACGGGCGTCCCGTCGCCTCCGGGGCAGAACGGTCGGCCCGCGGGGCGAGGGCGGGACAATGCCCGTTGGCCGAATTCGCTCGTCCCGCTTCTGGACACCTTGGCGGGACGTCATCCCGCGTGGTAGAGGGGAGAGGCCGACTGAGGCACCGGGCCTGCCAACACAAGTGAGAGCAGGCACGAGCAGCGTCGTTGCGGCGAGGGAAGGGCTCCGTGCCAAGGTCCCCGCCGGTCCGCCCGTTCCGTCTAGTCCTCTCCGCGTGCGACGGAGCACCAACGGGTCAAGGTCGCCCCCCTTCTAGAGCTTGAGCCACGGTTACAAGAGCGGGCGTGTCCACCTTGCTCATGACTCATGTCAGCCGTCAAGGCCTGCCGGCTATTCGGCCAGTCAGTCCTTCGCGGCCTGCACGATCGCGGCTGCGTGGGAGACGGCGGCCTCGGCCTCGGCCTGTGTGTAGGCCTCGCCCGGGACTCCCTTGGCCACATGGCCTCACCCTTTCTCGCTTAAGGGGTCGATGCGGACGGTAGAAACCAACGCTGGGACAACCCGGCCGGTATGGGAAGGGGGATACCCCATGGACGGGGTGCGGTTGACTCGTGAGGAGCTCTACCGGCTCGTCTGGCCCGAACCCATCCGGCGAGCGGCCCGGCGTCTCGGCATCTCCGACGTGATGCTGGCGAAACACTGCGGGCGGCTGGAGGTGCCCTGTCCGGGCCGAGGCTACTGGCGACGTCTGGCATGTGGCCAGCGGCTGAGCCCGCCACCCCTCCCGCCGCCCAAGAGCCGAACGACTCCGAGCGCCTCCGTGGTCCGTGGGTCGCCGCCGGAAAGGCGGGAGAGGTCCGCGCACCGCGAGCCTGCGCCGCAAGTCTCGGTGGAGCCCAAGCTGACGGCGCCGCATCCGCTGACCCGGTCCACCCTCGACGCGGTCCGACGCTGGAAGCCCCATACCGATGGGCTGCTGCGGGTCGGGCGGGCGGAGGGTAGCCTTGACGCGGCGGTGTCGCCCGCGTCGGCGGACCGTGCCATGCGCATCCTGGACGCACTCATCGAGGCGGTCGAGTCAAGAGGCGGTCGCGTCGTGGTGAGGCAGCACCGGAACGGATGGGTCCGGGTCGGGGCGGAGGAGGCCGGCACCTTTGCCGAGTTGGAGGGGCAGCGGGTCGGGTTTCGGCTGCGGGAGCTTGTAAACCGCCGGCCCCACACGCCCACTC
>CAYQLT010000074.1:0-4818 GCA_964418425.1 uncultured Clostridia bacterium | reverse complement strand
GCGTGGTTGTCGAGCTGGCCCCCAGCGACTCCGGGGAGACCAGGACGGCCACCACCTGGCCGCGCCGGTGGATCCAGACCCTGTCGCCCGAGTAGCGGACGCGGTTGAGGTACTCCGCCAGGCGCGCCTTGGCCTCGCTGGCGCTAACCCGTACGTCCAAAGCCCATCACCGCCGGATCGGTCAGATTGACCAAAACGACCAAGGGCATGATAACCGATCGCCACGGATTCATGAAGGCTGGACGTGCATCGAAAGGCAAGGGCCCGCGCGGGCGCGAAATGGGGGAGCGCGAGAGCCTACCGAGGCGGGAAGACGTGACCCACACGAGCTCCCGGGGCAGGGCCGCAGTGTTGCGCCTCCGGAGCGCGAACACCGCCTTCATCGCGGTCCTGGCCATCTGGCGCTCCCGGGAGGCTCATGCGTCGGCCAGGGACAGGTCACCCAACGCCACCGAACAGAAGTGTCGGCAAATCCAGCAGAATGGCGAGTAGCGGCGCGTCGGCGGATGCCGGGGGCTCGTGGAGCATAGTAGGATTTTCCTTGGGTGATCGCCCAGCATTGTCATCGGGCGCCCCGGATGGTATGCTCTCAGCGCGCTGAGAGGATCGGGCCCCCTATGACCATGCGTTTGGAGTATGTCACATGAAAGCGGTGAGGGTCAGGTTGGAGAAAGGGGGGCGGCTGGTGATCCCGGCCGACTACCGTAAGGCGCTGGGCCTCCGGGAAGGGGACCAGGTGATGGTGCAGCTCGCGGGGGACGAGCTGCGTGTATTTGCCGTTCCACGGGCTGTCCGCTACGCACAGGAGGTTGTAAGACAGTACGTGGCGGCGGACCGACCGCTGGCGGATGAACTGATTCGTGAGCGTCGCCAGGAAGCGGCAGATGAATAGGTGGGTTCCGGACGCCTCGGCCCTCCTCTGCTTCTGAACCGTGAGCCCGGTAGCCATCAGGTGGAGGAGGCACTGGCTGAAGCCATGGGTGTCGCGGCGTTGACCGACGACCGTGAATGGACGACGCTGAACGTTAACGTCAGTGTACGGGCGATACGATAACCATAAACATGCCCACGTGAGCCATGCCGGTTGTACGTCGGCGCCCAAGGCGTCGCTAGAAGATGGCGCAGGCCATCGCAACCGCGTCGGACACTAAAGCCGGCCTCAGCCGCTATCCAGCCGAATCGAAGCCGCCCCCTGGCCGTGCCGGGAGCTGAGCTGGCGTACCTCCAGCCGCGAATTCGCCCACCCACGAACAAGGACGGGGCCAGCGTCGCTTCGCTCCGACGGGTGGTCGCCATCGTCCAAACGGAGGTGCTATCCGCCAGATGCGGTGGGGCTCATGACATTCGCCTACGCACCGGCCGCGCAGCTCGGGATGCTGGACGGGCCACCGGAGTCGCTCGCGAAGGCACTCCAGGAGACGCTGGACCGCCAGGTCAGCCGGCTCCGCCTGCCGGGCATCCAGGCCTCCGTCCGCGTGGGCCGATTCACCGGGCCCGGCGCCAGCCACCACCACTCCAGTACGAACTACGTGCTGCTGGGCCTCCTCAGCGAGCGAGCCACCGGCAAGCCAGTGGTTCAATTGTACAGGAAGCTCACCTGACCTCCCCGTCCGGGAAGGACCTGCCTTTCTTCTCTTGCGCGAAGCGGCCACACGCTACGTCGTCCTCGGTTGAAGGGCCAGCCCCACAACTTCGCCCCGTGTCGCGTATTGTCCAGGCTGCTGTCGCGATCCGTCCAGGCGGCGGGGGCCATGCCGCGGTATCCTGGGCTGAAAAAGCGCGGCCCTGGCCGGGGAGGTCTCCCCGACCCGGGCAAGGAAGGAAGGAGAGGTGGCAACGTGAACGCAAAGGTGCGCCAGTTCCGCCTTTCGCTTGCGGATGGCTTGGCCGGCTTGCTCATCATGCCCATACTGTGCCTGCCGCTATGGGTCCCCTCGTTTAGCCGGGCGGCGCCCGATATCCGGAGGGAGTCGCCGCCGCTTTGGGCCCGCCGGGCGGGGGCACCCGATACCCTGAGCGGAGCACTGCTACCTTCGACGGCTTCCCTCCCAGGAACGCCCTCCGGCACGGCCTCAGACGTGGCCGCCCTGCCCTCTTCGGCCGGGCAGCCGGGCCAGGGGGTTCCCGTCGTCACCGGAAAGCTGTATGCAGGCGGTGAGCGCGTCCTTGCGGAGGAACCAGGCGTATCTTTCGTCATCCCGCAAGGGTGGCTGGGTGTCATTCCGGCCGGCCAGACGGCTTTCTTGCTCGGCTCCCAGACAGAAGCTGGCGGCGGCCTCGTCTTCCCTTATGCCCGGTTCGATCCGGCACGTGTGCTGCCCCTGCTCGCCACCCCGCAGGATCTGGGGGAGGGGTTCGTCGTAACGCCGCAAGGCGCGCCTCAACGGGAGGGCCGAGTGACATGGTTGCGCTACCAGGGCTTCGGAACCACGGGGGCCGCCGTCGCGGTCGCAGGGGAGTACGGAAACGGGGTCGTCTACATGTTCTTCGGCCCGGCAGACATGCGCACTCGCTACTTGCAGCTGCTCCAAGCGCTCGCCGGCCAGACTCTCTTCAGCCTTCCCCGCGAGACGCCGGCACTTTTGCAGTGGCGGCAGATGCTATCGGGTGCGGCGCTGAGGCGGATGTCGAGCTATTACAGCGGCGGGCCGCAGGGGGCGTACGCCGGGGGCAGCTATCAGGAGACCCTGCACCTCTGTCCCGGGGGCGAATACCTTTACAGCAGCAGTTCGCAATTAGGCGCAGATGCCGGCGGCGGGGAGGCTCTGGCCACCGGTTACGGAGGATCCGCCGAGCAAGACGCCGGCCACTGGGAGCTTGAGGTTTTGGGCGGCCAGGCCATCCTGCTTCTCTCGCCGCAGCAGGGCGGGCAGTCTCGACACTCCGTCACTTTCGCCGGCGGTGCCACGTACTTTGACGGAGAGCGCGTCTACCGCGTCCCGAGCGACATGTGCGGACCCTGATGCCGTCCCCGTATGGTGGCCCCTTGCACGCTCCCAATATCCGACGGCCCCCTCAAAACCGCAGCGTCAGCGAGATCCGGTGGGTCTCCGGAAGCGCCGAGGGCATGAGGTAGGCGTAGTCCACCTGCAACCCGCCCAGGCGCAGCCCTACCCCCGCCGTCAGATCCCGCTCCTGGTCCGACGGCCCCGACGGTGTGAGCGCACCCGTCGCACCCGCCCGCAGGGCCAGGAGCCCGAGGGCCAATTCCGCCCCGACGTGGTAGAAACGACTTCCGGCGCTTGACCTCTCCCCCAGGCTCTCGACGTCCCCCGCCAGGAGAATCGGCCCCAGCCGCACGCTCGCACCGGCACTCAGCCGCCGCTCCCAGGGCTCCTCGAAGCCGGTGCTGTAACGGATGGCCTGTCTCATAAGGTTTTCGTAGACCACTCCCAGCCGCAGCGGCCCCAACGCAAGCAAAGCGGCCGCATCGCCGTTGAACCCGCTGCCGTTGACCGTCTCCAGCGTCCCGGGCGCTGCGCTGGCAATCGAAAGGTACTTCGCCCGGATGCCCACGGCCAGCGGCCCCAGAGAGCCGGCCGCCCCCACCAAGCCCGCTAGATTCGTGTATGCAAACTCACGGAGAATGTCGCTGCCGGCGCCCAGGCCGGCAATGCCGGGCGAACTCAAGTAGAGCGCGCCCAGTCCGAAGCCCCGCACGGCCAGGCCCAGTGCGCCGTACCCCACGCCCCCGTACTGCGTCGAGTAGAAGCTCGTCAGCCCCGGCCGGGCAAGAAAGGCCAGGCCGGCCGGGTTGTAAAACAGGGCGTTTTCGTCATCGGCGAGCCCCGCAAACGCCCCGCCCATGGAAAGCGGCCGCGCGCCTGCCCCGATCTGGAAGAGGGCCGCCGCACCCGCATACGTGGCCCTATCCGCCGCGCCGGCCGCCGGCCCTGACGGCATCCCCGCAACCGCCGCCAGGGCCAGGCCCAGCGCTAGCGTCAACCTCCCGCGCACCATCATGCTCCTCACCTTGCCTTTCCCCGTCGGCCTGGCCTAGCGTTGGATGACGAGCCGCTCGGGCTTGCTGAGCAGCGGCTTCCCGTCCTTGTCGAACAGCAGCCACAGGTACAATCCGCTGGCCAGCGGTTGGCCGCTGGAGTCAGTCAGGTCCCAGGTAGTCGAACCCGTGCTGTTTAGCGTCAAGTTGCGAACCAGGCGCCCGGCGACGTTGTAGATCCGAAGCGTCCCGCCCGCAAGCTGGCCGTCGTGGTAAAACGTCACCGGGGTGCCGGCCGGGTTGGGTGCGGCGTACGCCACCACAACCTCTATCGTCACCGTGTCGGGCTCGGACTCATCCCCCAGTGAGTCCGTGACGACCAGCGCCACCTTGTAACGGCCGGTTCGGTCCGGCGTGAACGAGGCTTCCACGCGGTCTGCGTCCAAGATGGGGCTCGTGCTTCCCGCTGGCGCATCGACGAGCAACCAGCGATAGGCCACCACCCGGTCCCCGGCATCGGGATCGTGCGAGCGTACGCCGCTGAGCCGAACGGGAGATCCCACGGCTCCGTAACGGTCGGGCCCGGCGTCGGCCACCGGCGGCGTGTTGGCCACCACCCGCACGGTATCGGCCGCACTATCCTCCCGACCGTCGTTTACCACCAGCTGCACCACGTACTCGCCCGCCACGTCGGGGGTGAAGGAGGGGGTGGCCGTGTCAGCGCCGGCCAGGGTGGCGCCGCTGCCCGCCGGCCGCGAGACGAAGGACCAGGCGTAGGTGAGCGGGTCCCCGTCCGGGTCGGAGGAGCCCGAGCCGTCCAGGGTGACGAGGGTCCCGACCTGGACCGTGCGGTCGCTTCCAGCGTCGGCCACCGGCGG
>CAYQLT010000073.1:0-11652 GCA_964418425.1 uncultured Clostridia bacterium | reverse complement strand
TCCTGCACACGTGCGAAAATCCACCTCGCGGCCCTCCTTCGCGGACGCTATCCATTCCCTCGGCCGACGTCACCGGACCTGCAAGTCGTCCGGCGACGTGCCGCCGCCGGTGGGCACCAGGTGTAGCAAGAAGTGCTGCCCGGCCTCAAGTTCCAGGGCTAAGCAGGGCGCCTCCAGCGGCTCCTACAGCCAGGCGTTCGGGCAGCAAGCTCGCCGAATGTCCCTCGCCTTTGCTGCGCAGCGTTCTGGCTCGCACGGGAGCCCGACGCCGTGAGAGGTAGAGAGGCTATTCGGGGCGGGCGCCAAGGGGCAGCTCACACGGCCGTCGAACCCAGGGATGCTCCGACTTCACCGCCAAAGGCAGGGGGCTTGCGAACCGGCCATGGCCACCATCGACTTCGCGTCTCGCTGCCGGTCTGGCGCCGAAACCATCGAGCGTTTCGTCCGGCCGGCCACCTTCCCGCTTGCTGTCCGGTTTGCCGGCAGCGGGGAGAGCCTTGAGGGAGCCCGGCGCCCGGCCCGAGACCTGGGCGTTCGGGTAACCATCTGCCAGGCCATCTCCATGGCCCGCCGTTACGGGTGGACGGTGGCTCTGGACGGAGGCGACCTCTCCTGCCCCATCGCAGCGGTCGCCTTCGGCTATCGCCCCGAACTTCCGTATTACCGGGAGGGGCATCTGGCTTACGGCATGTACAACGAGACCCTGGAGGCCGCTGCCCGCAGCGAGGCGGCCGTCCCCAAGGCGCCCCGCGGCGGTTACGGCAACATATGGGTGGCTCCCCTGGCCAAGGGCGCCTTCGAGCCTCAATTGGTGCTGCTTTACGCCAACCCGGCTCAGGTCATGCGCCTGGTGGCCGCTGCGCTGTGGAAGCGGGGGGGCGTGCTGCACGCCGTGGTCAACCCCCGGGCCGACTGCGCCGAAGAGCTCATCCGCACCCTCCAGGCGGACGACTACCAGGTGATCCTGCCGTGTTACGGCGACCGGATCTTCGGGCACACGCAGGATGACGAGATGGCGTTCGCCATGCCCTACCGCCTCCTGGACGAACTGGTCGAGGGCCTGCAGGGGACCCACAAGGGCGGCGTGCGCTACCCGATCCCCGGCTTCCTGCAGTTTGAAGCCGTCTTCCCTCCGAGCTATCGGGAGCTCCAGCGGCGCTTCGAGGAGTCCGACCCCTCCGGGCCGCATCCACGGGCCGCCCCCTGACGGCTTGCCTCCACCCCGGGGCCGTCGCGGTACCGCTCCTTCGGGCCGGGCAATCCCGTTCGCACCCTGCCGCCTCTTGGGAATGCCCGGACGGTTTCCTCGCTCGCTGCAGGACGTTAAGCTGAACGGGGGCCAGGGGGTCCCGGCGCCCCCGAGGCGGGCGACCGGTAACTCGGGGAGGGAAAGGCCGACGTGACCGAGGCGGGGCCGGGCTGGATGCGCATCCGGGCGGCAATCCGGCCGCTGCGGTTGCCGCCCAGCTTCGACGCTTTGCTGGTGGGCTGCTCGGCTCCTGTGGGGGCCGAGGCCGTGCGCCGGACGCTGGAGGCGACGGCACCGGGAAAATTTGCCGTGATTCTTGTACGGGACAAGGGGCTGGAGGCCATCGCCATCCGCAAAGGATGGCTGCGACGTCTGCCCGAGGCGGGTTTGGTCCGTTTCCTGCGAGGCCAGTGGGCGGCGGCAGGGGATGAGGACGATGTGCTGGCCGTATGGCTGCACTGGGAGGTTCGCCGGCAGGCTGTCCTGCCCCTCAATCACCCCGCGGAGTCCTCGGGCGGTTCACAGGAGCAGCAGAACCCGGCTTTTCCCGATTCAGGAAATCGGTAAAAGAGCGGTGTCGGGGCCGGAGAGGGGCGGCAGTGTTCGAGGTGGCTCCGGAAAACGGTAAAAGGGCAGGGACGTGTGCACCTTTCAAACGGGCGCCGCAGGCGCTACCCTAATGGGCGGTCATCCCAAGGCTTGGGAACCGGGGGGCCGCAGGGTTGCGCACGTACACGCATGACGTTCTGGTGCTGGGCAGCGGGCTTGCGGGGCTGCGGGCGGCCCTGGAGGTGCTTATGGCGGCCGGGCCGGAGCTTGACCTGGCCATCATGGCCAAAACGCAGCTGATGCGAGCGCACTCCGTGGCGGCCGAAGGGGGCACGGCCGCCGTCCTCAACCGGGAGGCGGGGGACAGCTTCGAGCTTCACGCCTGGGATACGGTGAAGGGAAGCGACTTCCTGGCGGACCAGGATGCGGTTACACGGCTCGTCGAGGCCATTCCCCGGGAGGTTCTGCGGCTGGAGCATTGGGGTATCCCCTGGTCCCGGCGGCCGGACGGGCGCGTCAACCAGCGCCCCTTCGGCGGCCACAGCTTCGCCAGGGCCACCTTTGCGGCAGACAAGACCGGCTTCTTCGAGATGCAGACCCTTTACGACACCCTGCAGCGCTTCGGGCGGTTCACCCGTTACGAGGAATGGATGGCCACCCGGCTCATGGTTCGGGACGGCCGCTTTGCCGGCCTGACCGCCTGGGACCTCACCACCGGCGAGTTCGCCCTGTTTCGGGCCCGGGCGCTGATCATCGCCACAGGGGGGTTCATGCGGGTCTACGGGTTCACCACCTACTCCCACACCGTCACGGGCGACGGGATGGCGATGGCCTACCGAGCGGGGCTGCCGCTCAAGGACATGGAGTTCGTCCAGTTTCATCCGACGGGACTGGTTCCCTCCGGCATCCTCATCACCGAGGCGGCGAGGGGCGAGGGCGGGTACCTGCGCAACCGGCAGGGGCGCCGCTTCATGGAGGACCATGCGCCCAAGCTGATGGAGCTGGCTCCCCGGGACATCGTGGCCCGGGCGGAGACGCTGGAAATCGAAAACGGCAGAGGCTTCGACCACCCCAGCGGTCTGGGGTACGTGGAGCTGGATCTGTCGCATCTGGGAGCGGATCGCATCAAGGAACGCCTTCCCCTCATCCGGGAGGTGGCCATCAAGTTCAACGGCATCGACCCCATCGAGCGTCCCATTCCGGTGCGGCCGGCGGCCCACTACTCCATGGGGGGCATTCACACGGATCTGGAGGGCAAGACCCCGGTGGAGGGGATCTGGGCGGCGGGCGAAGCGGCGTGCGTCTCCGTCCACGGGGCCAACCGCCTGGGCAGCAATTCCACCGCCGAGTGCCTGGTCTGGGGTGCCATCACGGGGCGAGCTGCGGCCCGTTTCGCCGCATCCCGGCCGCCCATACCCGACCCGCCCCTGGAGGAGGCCCGAGAAGAACAGGCGCGCCTTGCGGAGCTGCTGCAGCGCAAAGACGGGGAGCGGCTTTACGGCCTGCGAACCCGCTTGCGCCAGCTCATGGATGAGAAGGTGGGCGTGTTTCGGGACGAGGCCGGCTTGCGGGAGGCGCTGGACGAGGTGCGAACCTTGAAGCAGCGCTTTCAGCGCATCAAGCTGGACGACTCGGGGTGGGTGTACAACACGGACCTGGTGTCGGCTCTTGAGCTTGAGAACCTGCTGGACCTGGCCGAGGTCGTGGTGGTCGGCGCACTGGCGCGCCGTGAGTCAAGGGGAGCGCACGCCCGCCGGGATTACCCTGCCCGGGACGACCAGCGATTTCTCGCCCACACGCTGGCGTATCGCAGCGAGGATGGGCCGCGGCTTGAGTACCTCCCGGTGCGCATCACCTCGTGGCAGCCGGTGGAGCGAAAGTACTGAGGCCGCCCCGGGGGCAAGCGGCAGGGCGGCAGAGGCCTGCGCGCGACGGCTGCAGGCCTGCCCGGGCGGCGGGAAACGGGGGGAACAGGGGCATGAGCGAGTCTCGGGACGTGTCCGTCGCTACGGCGAGCACCCAACCCGCTGGCGTGTCTTCTCCCGCCGCTGTGCGGCGGTTGCCCAACCGGCTAGGTTTGGCGGGCTGGGTGGTGGCAGGGAGGTACCCGGTGGAGCGCTACCTCTACACGCTACACCGCCTATCCGGCATCGCCCTGGTGCTCTACCTGCCGATGCACCTTTGGGTCACGGGGCGGAGGCTCGCGGGGGCCCGGGTGTGGGAGGCCACCATGGCGACACTTTCCAGCCCCCTGTTTCGGGTCGGCGAGTTTTTGGTGTTGGCGGCCTTCGTCTTTCATGCTCTCAACGGGGTACGCCTGATCCTGGGCCACCTCGGGATGGGGCTCGGGCATCCTGCCGAGCCGGTCTACCCCTACCCGGTGGCGCTGCACCGCCAACGACCTCTGACGCTGGCTCTGATGGTGCTGACCGCGCTCTTCGTGGGCGTGGGGCTGTGGGAAATGGTGGCCAGGGCTTGAGGCCGGGGTCTGCCAGGATGCCACTTTCCGAGGTTCGGGCTTTCGGGCAGGAGGCGTGCGGCTGATGCGAGAGACGACGCTGTGGGTCTTGCACCTTGTGGCGGGAGCCGGGCTGGTGGTGCTGCTCGGGGCCCATATGGCGGTGCAGCACTTCCCGCGGGTTTTGAGCGCGGTGGGTTGGGTGGAACAGCCCGTGCGTGGCTTCGCCTCGGTTGCCGCCAGAAGCGCCAGCCCCGGTTGGGTGGTGCTGTACGCGCTTTTGGTGGTGTTCGCGGTCTACCACGGGCTGTACGGGCTGCGGCGCATCCTGCACGAGGCCGGCTGGGGTCCGAAAGCGGGGCGGGTCGTGGACGTGGCCGTGGTGGTGGCGGGCGTGGCGCTGATGGTGTACGGCCTGGTGACGGCGGTCCAGGGCCTGCGCGCGGGAGGGGCGTTGTGAGATGCGGGGAACGGCGGCCCGTTCGGCGGCGTTGGAGGCTCCGCAGGCGCCGGCGAGGGAGGCGGGGACGGGTGGCGCCCCGGTCGTGCTGCGCGTGGCCCGCTTTGACCCGCAGACGGATCGCGCGATGCGCTACCAGAAGTTTACGATTTCCGCGGCCCCGGGCATGACGGTGCTTGACGCCCTGATGGCCGTCAAGGAGCTTCAGGACGGTTCACTGGCCTTCCGGATGTCGTGCCGCATGGGCGTCTGTGGCTCGTGCGGGATGTTCATCAACGGCAAACCCCGGCTGGCCTGTCAGACCCAACTGGCCGAGCTCGGGTCGCCGGTGGAGGTGGCGCCGCTCCCCAACCATGCGGTGATCAAGGATCTCGTCCCGGACCTCTCTCCAACCTTCCAGCACCACCGGGCGGTGCGACCGTACATCATCCGGCCGGACGCCGAGGAGATGACAAATCCCACGGGGGAGTTCTTGCAAACTCCCGAACAGATGCGGGAGTACCTGCAGTTTGCCTATTGCCTCAAGTGCAGCCTGTGCGTGGCGGCCTGCCCCACGGCGGCCACCGATGCCGATTTTTTGGGGCCGCAGGCCCTGGCCCAGGCGTACCGGTATTCGGCCGACAGCCGGGATGGGGGATGGGCGGAGCGGGCCCCCGTGGTATCGCAGTTGCACGGGGTGTTCAGCTGCCATCTGGCCGGCGCATGCAGCGAAGCGTGCCCCAAAGGGGTGGACCCGGCGCTGGGCATCCAGCTGCTCAAGCGGATGCTGGTGCGCGGCGGCCCCCGCCATCCTCTCGCCCGGGTTGCGTCGTCGGCTGCCGCCCCGGGTGGAAGGTAACGGGCCTGCGGTCTCCTTTGCCGCAAGCTGAGGAGCCTGTCCTCGCCCTGCCCACCAGGCCTGCCCCCCGTGGAAAGGCAGAAGGCGGGAGGAAAGGGCGGGGCGCGCGGCGAACAGGTGTTCCAGAGGAGCCGGTTCGTGCGAGATTGCGGGCCGGGCCGGGCTGCCGGGGGCGGGGTGGGTCCCATGGCGCCAGAAGACCGGGTGGCCGGCGGCGGGCCAGAGGCGCAGGAAGGGCGTTCAAGGGGAGGCGACGAGGGGCTTCGCCGGCGGATCGAGGCGACGATTGCGAGCCAGGGTGGAATTCTGTTTGCCATGCCCGCCCTGGTCGGCCGGGCGATGTACACCGGCCGGGACATCCTGGCCAAAAACAGCCGGAGCGAACCGGGCTACCTGGATGCCCGGGGCTACGCAACGGTCGAGTGGTGGATCATGTCGCAGGTGCCGGCAGCCAACGAGCGGCCGCTGGCTTACGAGGGTATTTCGAGGCTGTGCCTTTGCGACGGCTCGACCGTGCTGCTGACAGAGGCGGCCCGGGTTGCGGCAGAGCGGCTGTTCGGGCGATGGCTGGCCTTGTGGCCCCTTGCCAAGATCCTTGACATCGGCGGCGAGCCGGTGCGTCCGGACTTCGGGCCCTTCGGGGAGGGGCCGGCCGAGCCGGAGGTTCCCCCCATCCCCGTGCATGTGCACGCCGGGGAGGTGGTGGGCGGCCGCCTGTGTCCTCCCGGTAAGCTGGAGTCCTATTTCTTCCCGCCCGTGGATGTCCCGCCGTACCGGCGGGAGCTGGCGCCGGCGGTGACCCGGCTGGGCCTGAAGCCTCGCGCCCGGCCCGAGCAGGTGGTCGCCGCGCTGCGGGAGTTCGGGTGCAGCGACGCCATGTACGCCTTGAGTGAGGCGTACCCCATCCGCCCGTACGAGGGGTGGCTGGTGCCACCCCGCACGCTGCACGCGCCGGGGCCCTGGCCCACCCTGGAACTGCAGCTCCCGCAAGACGACTTTCAGCTTGCCTCATGGAAGCTGGGGGAGAGGCTCGCCCCTGACGAGCGGTCTCGGCTGCGAGAGGCACTGATGCTGCGGGGTCTGAGAGATGAGGAGGATTTTCTCGAGCAGGCCGTGGACTGGGAAGTGTGCACCGCACCCGACTTTGCCGAGCGCTTTCGCCGCGAGGCGAAAGTGATCGAATCGGGATCGTGGGGCCGGCGGGTTCAGATTTTCTTTGCACCGTTTTACGGAGAGGCGCTGGAGCTGCGACCGGGGGGGCGGTACGTTCGCCCGGCGGGCAGCGAGCCCTGGGCCGGGGTGGTGTGGAGCGGCCAGGGGTTGCTCGGCCGATTCCGGATCTCGGCCGAGCCCGGCGTCGGGTACAGGGAGTTTCTTGTAACCCCGGGGACTGAAGCGGAGTTGGTGGCGGACGGGCCGGAAGGCTTGCACGTGTACGCGCTGTTCCCCATGCGGCGCCCCGGCTGAGGCGGACAGGCGGTGGCCGGCGCAGGCGGCAACGGTTGGGCCTTTTCGAGCGGTTCTGGGCTCGCATGGCTGCCGGCGCGAAAGCGTGCGAAAGCGAACCCAACCCAAGTGCGAATTCGGGCGAAGGTGTGCGAAACGGCCGCCAGCATGTTCGGTGAAGTTTGCACCCGGCGCCGCAGCGCCTTTAGTATCTGGACAGGCCCGACGCCGTTCCCCAACTGCCGCAGGCCATCGTTGAGCAGGCCGTCGTTGAGCTTTTGTGTTCGGACTCGCACAGTCCGCCTGCCGGGAGGCCCCGGGCGGGGACGGCGCGACAGCGGGGCCGCGCGGAGCCGGCTCATGCGGACGGGTACGGTCGGTCGCTTTCCACCGCCGGTTCGGCGGCAGCAAATCCTGGAGCGACTTGTCCTGGACGGGGCGGCCACCACCGCCGAGCTCAGCCGCATGCTGGGCGTTTCCGCCATGACGGTGCGGCGCGATCTGAGCGCCCTCGAACGGGAGCGGGTGGTGCGGCGCACACACGGCGGCGTGGTGCTCGTCACGGAGCGAGACCGCCATACGGGCTACCAGCTGCGTGCCCAGGTGCGGACGGAGGCCAAGCAGGCCATCGCGCGGGAGGCTGCGCGGTTCATCCGCCCGGGGGATTGCCTGTTCATCGACGCAGGGACGACCACGGCTGCGCTCATCCCGTACCTGCGCCGTCCGGGGCGCCTTCGGGTCGTCACCCACGCGGTCAACATCGCCGCAGCCCTGGGCGATCTCCTGGATATCACCGTGACGCAGATCGGAGGCGATCTGTACCGGGCCTCCTTTGCGGCTGTGGGCCCTCAGGCTGTCGAATCCATCCGCCGCTACCACGTGGACCGGCTGTTTCTGGGCGTATGCGGCGTGCACGCCGCGGCGGGGTACACCAATACCAACATCGAGGAGACGGAAGTCAAGCGCGCCGCCATGGAGATCGCCGGCGAGGTGATCGTTCTGGCCGACTCCTCCAAGTTCGGCCGGGTTACCTTCGCCTCCATCGCTCCCCTGAACGCGGTGCACCGGGTTGTGACCGACGATGGCATCGCGCCGGAGTGGGTGCAGGCTCTGGTCGCCGCCGGCATCGACGTGGTGGTGGCTCCAACAGAAAGGGGGCGATCGACGGCAGGGAGCCGGCGGGAGCCGGATGCCAGGAACAGGTAACGGTCCGAGGGTTCGGGCTGCGGGGTTAGCCACGGCCAGGGCTGGATTCTGTGGGGCATTAGATCGGGAAAACGGGTCCAAAGCAGGCCAGCAGGGGGTGCGAAGCGTGGCGGGTCATCGATCATGTCTTGTTTTGAAAGCGCTCCCTTGGATGACCGGTATCGCCGTGGTGGTGGCGTGGACGGTCGTGGCCTCAGCGGGCTACGTCAACTGGAACCCCAATGGGTCAGCCAGCATCCGAACCCTGGACGGCGAGGTCATCGAGTTTGAACCCGGGGAACTGGGCACGCTCTTCGGGCCGGGCCGCCAGCCGTTTCGGGGGAGATCCATCGCGATCACCGTCAACGCGGCCGGGCCGAGGGGCGGCATCTCGGGCCCCCTCTACCAGCTGCGACCTGCATGGGAGGAGCTTACAGGGGCGAAGCTGGAGATCGTGGAGATCCCCTTTGCGGAGCACTACACCAAATTCATCAACGATCTGCGCCTGGGGATCGGGCAGTATGACGGGTCCATGGTGGGTTCCTGGTGGTATGGGGACCTGGTGGCCGGCGAGTACATCGTCCCCATCGACCGCTACATCACCGACCCCCGGTTCCCCAAATGGGACCCGGACTCCCTTCCGCCGTCGGTACGCACGCTGTACACGTGGGGCGGCAAGTGGTACGGCGCCCTCAACGACAGCGACGGCCAGGTTCTGTATTACCGCAAAGATATCCTGACCGACCCGCGCTGGCAGCAGGCCTACCGGCAAGCGACGGGCAAGGAGCTGCGCGTGCCCCCGCGCTCCTGGCAGGAACTGCTGGAGATCTCCCGATTCTTTGCCGGTAAGGATTGGAACGGAGACGGCGACCCCGACCACGGCATCGTGCTTCACCTGAAGGTCGGCGAACAGGGGATGTTCCACTTCATGAGCCTGTCGGCGGCCTTCGTGGTCAACCCGGGCCCGACGGTGGACCGCTACCGAAACGTCTACTGGTTCGACCCCCAGACCATGACCCCCCTCATCAACTCACCGGGGCACGTACGGGCCCTGGAGTTCCTCATCGAACTGGCCAAGACCGGGCCGGCCGCGCAGGTGGGCTGGAGCCTGGGAGAGGCCTGGGACTACTTCCTGCGAGGCAAGGCCATCTTCGTCTTCTCGTGGGGTGATGTGGGAGCCCTCGTGCAGGACGTGACCCGCTCCCGCATCAAGGGGAAACTGGGCGCCTCGATCCTGCCCGGCTCCGAGGAGGTCTACGACCTGGAGCGGCGCGCCTGGGTTCGCCCGGCCCAGCCCAACGTGGTGGGCAACACCACGGGCGGCTCCTGGCACGGCGTCATCTCGGCCCTCTCCCGCAATCCGGAGGTGGTCTACAGCCTGTATGCGCTGATGGCCACCAGGCCGGTGAGCCTGTGGAACGTCAACCGGGGATGGACGGGTGTTGATCCCGGGGCTCGCTTCCACTTCCTGCCCCCGCAGGGAACCGCCAGCCTGGAGGGGTATCTGGCGCAAGGGTGGGATGAGAACGACCTTCGGGAGTACCTCAAGGCTTACTACGACAACTTCTTTGCCCCCACCATCCTGACGTACCTGCGGATTCCGGGCACGTTCGAGTACTGGACCATCCTGGACCAGAATCTGTCAGCCGCCATGAGCGGGCAGCTCACCCCACAGCAGGCGCTGGACCGAACCGCCCGCCTGTGGGACGAGGTGACCAACCGCCTGGGCCGCCGCGAGCAGCTGCGGCTGTACCAGGAGGCGATCGGGTACCGGCCGTAGAAGCCCGCCGGCGGCCGGAAGAGCCGGCGTGAGGAGCCGGGGCGGCGGAGCCGGGCCCCCGGGACGCCGCCCCACCGCCCCGCCGAGCACGAGCCGGCTCGGGAGCCGTAGCAGGAGGGAGACCGGTTGAGGGCTCATCGGGGAGTTCAGTATGCGCTGCTCCTGCCGGCTGTGCTGTGGGTGTTTGCCTTCACCATCTACCCGTTGCTGTACTCGTTGCGGTTGAGCTTCTACCGGGTGCGGGTCGGCCGATCCGACATCTTCGTCGGGCTGGATAACTACGGTCGGATGCTGGCTGACCAGCGGCTCTGGGAATCCGCACGGGTCACGCTCGTCTACGTGGCGGCGGCGGTGGCCATCGAACTCCTGCTCGGGCTGGCCCTGGCGCTCTTGTACACCAACCCCATGCCCGGCCGAAGCGCCTGGCGAGCCATCTTGAGCCTGCCGCTGTTTGCGACACCTATCGCGGTGGGGTACCTGTTTTTCACGATTTTCTACGAAGAGGGCGGGCTGATCAACGCCTTCCTGCCATGGCGCGTGCCGTGGCTTTCCAACCCCCAATGGGCCGTCGCATCCATCGTGCTGGTGGACGTCTGGCAGTGGACGCCGTTTGCCTTTCTGGTCCTTCTGGCCGGGCTTCAGAACATCCCGGAGGACCTTTTCGAGGCGGCCCGCCTCGAGGCCCGGTCGCGGTGGCAGCTGTTTCGGCACATCACCCTGCCCCTGATCGGCCCGACGCTGGTCATTGTGCTTCTGTTTCGGCTTACCGAGGCGCTGAAGGTGTTGGACATCCCCTTCAGTCTGACCGGAGGAGGGCCGGGTACCGCCACCCAGGTCTACTCGCTGTACGCGTATCGCACGGGGTTGCGCTTTTTCGACCTGGGGTACGCCTCCGCCATGGCCCTGGTGCTGCTGGTGTTTGTCATGATGATCGTCACGGCGCTGTTCCGGAGGGTGCGGGAGACCTATGAGTGATTCGGTGCCCGAGCCGGGGCGACCGCCGCTGGCGGCGACTTTGGGGCAAGGCAGGGCAGGGGTGGCGGCCGCCCGCCGCCGGCCTCTTTCGGCCGAACGGGCCGCGGTGGCGATGGCCGGCGCAGGGGTTGCCCTGCTTGCGTTCGTGCCCTTCTACTGGGCCATCAGCACCAGTCTGCGCAATCCCCTGCAGACGTTCACGGTCTCGGGCCTGGGCATACCCTTCGTCCATTTCGAGCCCACCTTGCGCAACTGGGTGGAGCAGCTTTCTGTGGGAGAGACCCAACGGGCCTTGCTCAACAGCACCGTCATCGCGGTCTTGAGCACCCTGCTGGCCCTGCTTTTGGGGGTGCCGGCCGCCTACGCGCTGGCGCGGTTTCGGTTCCGCACCCTCAAGAACCGGGACATCACGGTGTGGTTCCTGTCGCAAAGAGTGCTGCCGCCGGTGGCCACGGTGATACCCTTCTTCCTGATGATGCGCCAGTTCCGGCTGCTGGATACCCATCTGGCGCTGGTGCTGGCCAACACCACGTTCATCCTCCCCTTCGTGGTGGTCATCGTCCGGCAGACCTTCATCGACCTCCCTGTGGAGCTGGAACAGGCCGCCTTCATCGACGGCGCCGGCGTCCTGCAGGTTCTGCGCTACGTCGCGCTGCCGCTGGCGGCCCCGGCCATTGCGGCCAGCGCCCTCATCATCATGGCCTTCGCCTGG
>CAYQLT010000072.1:0-12075 GCA_964418425.1 uncultured Clostridia bacterium | reverse complement strand
CTCAGATCACCAACCCGAACCTCATCTTCCCCGGGCAGGTCATCTGCGTGCCGGTCAACAGCTGAACCAGGCCCGGAAGGCTCCCTGGCGGCGGCCACCTCCCTCAAGAGGTGGCCGCCTCGCTCTAGCCTTTGGCCTTGAACAGCCCCACGCGGTTGCCGCTGGGGTCCCGGAAGAGCGCATACCAGCAAACGTTGGGGATCTCCGTCTCGGGCAACTCGATCGTTCCGCCGAGTTGTTCGACCTTCGCCAGGGTTGCCGGAATGTCGTCCGTAGTGACGTAAAAGACGACGTCGCCCGGCTTCCACCGCCCGCCGACGGGGTTGAAGCCCCCTTCGGGAGGGGCGGGCGGGGTGAAGAGAACGTAGTCATTCCCATAGGGTTCCGTCTTCCACCCGAACAGCTCCCGGTAAAACGCGGCGCTCCTGGCGAGATCGGTCGACGAGAGCTCCACGTGAACGATCCGGTGTTCGGCCATCGCGATCTCCCTCCGTGGCCGGCACAGCCCGGCCGGTATTCGGCAGCCAAGGGAAGCTTACCTCCCCTGCGATTTCCCTGACTTCTTCCGGATTGCTCACTTTCCAGCCCTTGAGCGGGGTGGTGAAGCCGGCCGCTTCGGCTCCAAGTGACTCCACTGAGGCGGCTTAAGCCGATCCGGGATTTGGACTGGGCCTGCCGGGCGCGTATGCTGGCAGGGGCAGGTCCTGCGGTGCGCAACCCCGGAGCGCAGCGGGGGGTATCAGGATGGTGTCGAAGGACGAGGCCCGAAAGATCGCCTATCGGCGCCTGAAGGAGGCCGGCGCGGCCCGGTTCCCGTTCCCCATCGAGGGCCGTATCCCCAACTTTCGCGGCGCCGAGGCGGCGGCCGAGCGGCTGCAATCTCTGCCCGTTTACCGAAACGCTCGGGCCGTCAAGGTCAACCCCGACGCCCCGCAGCTTCCCGTGCGCGCCATGGTGCTGCGCGACGGCAAGGTGCTTTACATGCCCTCGCCCCGGCTGCGAGGCGCCTTCGTGCGGCTGCGGCCCGAGGACGTACCGCCTTCGGAAATCCACAAGGCGGTTACCATCCGGTACTGCCGCCGCTATGGCGCCGAGGTGCGGCTCGACGCAGCCGGCGACCCCTTCGAGGGGGTCGACCTGGTGGTGGTCGGGTCGGTGGCCGTCACCCGCCGGGGTGCCCGAGCCGGCAAGGGCGAGGGGTACAGCGACCTGGAGTATGCCGTTCTTCGGGAACTGGGCCATCCGGCGGTTCCCGTGGCCACCACGGTCCACCCGGCCCAGATCGTCGACGAGCTCCCCATGCTGCCGCACGATCTCTCCGTTGACTTCGTGGTGACCCCGGACGAGGTCATCGAGACCCGAACCCCCTATCGCAAGCCGGCCGGCATCGAGTGGGGCCGCCTTACGGGCGAAGCGCTCGCCGCCATGCCGGTTCTCCAGGAGGTTCGAAGGCGGCGCTGGGAGAGCTTCACGGTGGCGGACGTCATCGCGCCGGGGCTGGCCGTTTTGTTCGTGGGCCTCAACCCGGGGCGGTGGAGTGCCACCTTCGGCCATCACTTCGCCGGACCCGGCAACCATTTCTGGAGGTTGCTTCATGAAGCGGGCTTCACGCCCGGCCGGCTCTCGCCCGACCGCGAGGGCGAACTCCTGCGCCACGGGATCGGCATCACCAACGTGGTGGGCCGGCCCTCCCGAGGGGAGAACGAGCTGTCCTGGGAGGAGTTGGAGGCCGGCGGCGCCGCACTGCGTGAGAAGGTGGCGCGCTTTCGCCCACGCGTGGTGGCCCTCCTGGGGCTCAACGTCTACAGAGCTTACTGCGGTCTCCCCCTCGGTGCTCCTGTGCAGTGGGGGCTCCAGGCGAGGCAGACGGTGCCAGGAGTGCTCGAGTTTGTGGCTGCCAACCCGTCTCCCCGCAGCACTCTGCCCTACGCTGCCCGGCTCGACCAGTTCCGGGCGCTGCGGGCACTGGCCTTTGGCCGCTGACATGTTTGAGCGCTACGTCCGTTCCAGGCTCCGTACATGCGCGCCAACCACCGTGACCACGTCGCAGAAATGACCGTGGCGCCGAACCGTGCACCGCGGCAGCCGACGCGCGGCTCCCACCTCGTCTTGCGCAGGTCCATGTATCGGGTGCCGACCGGAAGCACGAGGGTCGAGACGGGCGACATGCTGAGTCTTGAGGTCGACCCGGCTGACCCATGGCCCCAGGGCCTGTTTCGGCCTCCGAAGCCGATGCCTTGCGCCAGCTGCACGCCGACCTCCAACACCTGCTGCAGACGAGCCGCGTTGACCTCGTGCTGATTGACCGAGCGTCGCCACTTCTGGCGTACCGTGTCGCCCGGGGCGGGATCTTGCTTTACGAGGCTGAGCCGGGGGAGTTTGCCCGCTTTCTCGTACGGGCGATACAGCGGATGGAGGAGTCGCGGGGGTTCGCCGAGGCCGGTCGGCCAGCGCCATCACCTCATTGCTGGGGTTCCAGCGGGTTTCGAATCTCGACGGGCCTCCCGTTGAGGCAAAGCTGGCCGCCGTCTTTCTGGTGGACGCCGGTGAGAACCGTGACGAGGGTGGACTTCCCTGCACCGTTCTCGCCGATGAGGGCGTGAATCTCGACGGCTTCGATGGCGAAGTCGAGCCTGTCAAGCGCTTGCACGCCCCGAAAACGCTTGGAGACCGTTTTCATTTCCAAGAGCGGCGAACAGGCCTTTCCCATCGCTCCCTGCCTCGGCAACCATCTGCCCGACCTGCCCGTTTCCCGATGGCTCGCCTCGAGGAGCCGACGCCGTCTATCCGGGATCACGCCCCTAAAGGGCTCACACCGGATCCGCCGGCTCGAGCACGGGGCGTCAGACACGCATCCCCGGCCGCCTGCCATGGCGTGATCCTCAAGGTAATTTGGACCATCCGCCGCCGGCGCGATCCCGTGCGGCCGGGGTCGTGCCATCTCGTGTTTGGGCTGGGCGACCCTTGCGCGCCCACCGGTACAGTTCGCCGCTGGCGGTGACGTAGCGGGCCACGTGGCTGCGGTGGATGCCGGCGCAGGCCAATAGCTCGGAGATAACGCGGCCCGTCGCCGGTCCTCCATGCCCGCAGGCTGCGACTGGGCCTTGACTTCCACTTCGATGACGCTCAAGTCTTCTGGATAGAAGGGCTTTTGGCCGCCACGCGTTGACGTCGGGTGGGCGGAAGACGGCCCGCCGGGCATATGTGGTAAGATGGGGTCCAGCGGGCCAGTGGGCGCGATAGCCTGGAGCTCGATGCCTTGGCGACAACCTTCAGGCCCGGCAGATTGGGGTGTGGGGGACGGACTACCGGAGTGGGACCGTACCGGGCGAGCGGGTGTGTGGATGCGAACCAGTCATCCAGGGTACCTGTGTCCACCATCTGCACCATCTTCCCGTGCTCACCGAGGGAGTTGTCGGCGGGGAGGTCGTTTGCGACTTTCCTGCCCTCACCGACGAGGAAGCATGGACGCTCGTGGCTTAGGCTCTCCGGTCGGGCCGGTAAGCCCTACCGTGCCTCGGTATTCCCTGCTCGCCACGACGATTGAGTCGGACCAGAAGCTGGCGACATCCAGGCTGCCAACGAGAGTACGAGGGGGAGCTTCGGTGGCGCTCTATTCTGAACAAGAGATCCGCGAGTTGCTCAACCGCGACGAGGGGCAGTTCCTTGAGCGGAAGAGCCTATGGGATCAAGACCCGGAGCAGGGCCGCCGTCCACTCGATCGCCGACGGGTTCGCGATACTATCGCCGAATACGTCGCGGCCTTCGCGAACGCGGACGGAGGCGACCTGGTCCTGGGAGCAGATGACGACGGTCAACCAACGGGCCATGGCTACACGGAAGAGGCGGTCCAGGACTTCTTTCTTACTTCCGAGCGTCGCCTGCGCCCGCCCGTCAGGGTGCGGACCCAACGGGCTTGGGTCGACGGAAAAGAGCTCCTGATCGTCCACGTCGCGCCGAGCGAGCGGGCCGTCCTCGTAGAAGGCAATGGGTTCCCCTACCGCGTGGGCGACACGGTTGTCCATGAGAGTGAGGAGGCAATCAACGCCCGCAAGCAAGCCTATCGGCGGGTCGGCTACGAACAAATGATCCGTCACGACGCGACGCTTGAACACCTCGATCTCGATCTGGCCCGTTTCGTTTTAAGAAGAACTGTTTACGGAAGCCGCGCCGTGGAAGAGGCTCTGGAGGCCTTTGCGCTCGTGCACCGAGTGCCCGACGGCTTCCGCGTTACGAACGCAGCGCTTTTGCTGTTCGGTAGGCCTCCGCTTTCGCGCTGGCATCCGCACGCCGACATCCGTTTTTTCAAGGTCGAGGGCAGGGAGCGACTTCATGGGATCCGGCGTAACGTCGTGCGGCTCGAACGATTGGACCTCCCGATTTGCCAACTGATTCCTGAGGCACACCGATACGCTGCTGGGCAAATCCGTAAGTCCGAGCGGCTGCATGACTTATTCTTCCGAGAGATGCCTGAGTACCCGGAGTTCGCTTGGCAGGAAGCCATTGTAAATGCTGTCGCTCACCGCGACTACGGTAATCAGGCCCTCGGCATCGAGGTGTGGTTTTACGAGGATCGCATGGAGGTGATCAGCCCGGGGTTGCTGGTTCCGCCGGTGACCATTGAAGCCCTGAGGAGACGCCGGCCGATCCACGCGAGCCGCAACCCCTTGATAGTTCGGGTACTCGTGGAGGCGGGCTTCATGAGAGAGGAGGGTGAAGGGATACCGCGCATGTTCGACGAAACCGAAGCGGTTCTGCTTAAGCCCCCGGCATTGGAAGAAAGGGACGGTACCTTCCGGGTGACGCTGTTCAACACTCCAGTTTTCGAGGGGGTCGGCCCGGAGTGGCGCGAGATGGTTGATCAGCTGCCTTTGTCCCCGTCGCAAAAGCGGATTCTTCTGTTTCGGCCGGAAGGCTTCACGAACCAGGACTATCGTGAGGTTAACCAAGGGATAGATCGGGATCAGGCTTACAGGGAGATCCAGGAGATGGTCGAACTCGGGCTCGTACTCGCTCCAGATAAGCCGGGCCGGGGAGCTCGCTACCGCCTCGTTCCGAGTGTGCTTGAGGCAAAGCGGTGGATCGAGCGTAGAAGCCAGGCGCTTCGCCGGTTCTTTGTAGGTAGGGAATTCCTTAAAAACGCCGACTACCGGGCCCTGTTCAACGTGCCGCGATACCGAGCCGTCACGGAGCTACAACGCCTTGTAGAGGAAGGGTATCTGATCCGGGAAGGTGAGAGGCGGGGCGCCCGCTACCGGCTAGGGCCTCGACTTCGTAGCTCGGGACAGCGTGGGATATGAAAATTATGAAGCGACTTATGCACTGCATTTCTTGCTGTCGGGCGGCATGTAGGGCGGCTTTTCGTTGTGCCATCAGATCTTGCACGCCCGGGTGCCCATTACGCCGGTGGCCGCAATTCGCGGCGATTGATGGCGCGCGAGCGCCGGCGCGAGTAGGATGCTCCCCAACTCGTCCCGGACTCTCTTCTGCCCATCCTATCGGACTGTGGTTTGACAGTCCCCAGTCGTTTTTTCCGAAGGCCCGTCAAGACGCGCCCACCTTCCGAGAAATCGCAAGAGTGTAGGGCTGCGCTTCGGCCCGAGGGCCGGGCCCGGGCCGACGCCATGCCGGAGGCCCTCCGGGTGGCGCTGTACACCGAGTAGCCCCAACCGCCCCCTACCCCCACGTCGTGATGCGGGTTCATGGCCCGTCCGGCGGCAGAATAACGCCGAAGGAAAAGGCACAACGCATCAGCAGCTCCGACAAGGCCCTGCCCGGCGAGGATCTAGCTTACGGCGCATCACCCCCCTCGAACAACCCGGCCACGCCCGACTGCAGCACCACGGTGGCGAAGGGCGTGAACTCCCCCGTGCGCACCACGGCCCGCGCCGACCTCGTCATCGCCTTCAGCTCGGCATGCCACCACCAGGCTGTCCGTATGGCCCATCTGGGCCAGCACCCGCAGCAACTGGGGATGGATGATACCGCGACCCTTCACCGTTCCGCAGCCGTCCTCTCTTCTCGGGGCCCTGGGGCCGCGATGGGGCGATCGCCGGTGTAGACGAGGGTCAGGCCCCGGGCCAGGGCCATGGAGGCCAGCGTGACGATGAAGGGCGGCAGCCTGGCGTACGCCACGAAGACGCCGTTGGCAGCGCCGAACGCGAGCCCCACCGCCAGGGCCGAAGCCAGGCCCGCCGCCCAACCCCAACCCGCCGCCATGGCTCCCGCGCCGATGGCGCCGGCCAGGGCCAGCACGGCCCCTACGGAGAGGTCGATGCCCCCGGAGAGGATCACCAGCGTCATACCCGCGGCGAGAGTGGCGTTGATGGTCACCTGCCGGGTCACGTTGAGAAGGTTGGTATGGGTGAGGAACCGCTCGCTCAAAAGCGAGAGCCCGCCCATCAGCACGATGAGCACCACGAGCATCCCGTAGCGGCGAACCCAGTACAGGGAGGCCGATGCGGCCTCAAGCCGTGCCAACGGGCGAGCCCCCCGTCGCGTAATGGGTGACCAGCTCCGCACTGGCGGCGGAAGCCGGCAGCTCTGACACGAACTTGCCCTCGAACATGACGTAGATGCGGTCGCTCAAGTTGAGGATCTCCGGAAGCTCCGACGAAATCAGCACGATTGCCTTGCCCTGGCTCGCCAGGCTATCGATGAGGCGGTAAATCTCGACCTTGGTGCCCACATCGATTCCCCGGGTGGGCTCGGCCATGAAAGGCCCAGGCTCACCAGTCCGGGCAGGACTTCCTGACCGCGCTGTACTATGGATCCCCCGTTACGCGGCCGGCTTGGTGACCGGGCCGGGGATGCGGGGATCGCCGTTGCCCTCTGCGGGGCCTGCCTGGGCTGCGTGAGCGTCTGGCAACAGGCGTGGCCGAGCCTCACATTGGGTGGGGTGAAAGCCGATTGAAGCCATGGCCTGCTGCAGGATGGTCCACACCGTGCGCCGGGGCTGAGCCCGCGTCCCCGAGGCCTATAAAGGCCGCTAGCTGTGGACCCTTGTCCGCAGTTGTGGCCGCTGCCTCCTGGATGCCCTGGGCACGCGCGCCGCCCCCTTACCGTCTTGGAATGCTCCAGGTCGGTACCAGCTTCAGGCAAGGAGGGCGACGGGACGGCCGACCAGGAGCGTTACCCAGGGCCTCGCAAGGGCTGGAAGTGGCTGCACCCTGCCAGCGTGCAGGCGTTCCGGGTCCAGCAGGAGAGCCCTATCGAAGGTCGAACGCTTCCCCCGGGCGGGGGTGATAATAGAGGCAGGTGCGCCGTGCCCACCAATGGGTGAGCTGTATGCCAACGTTCTCCCCGGCCTGCGTGGCCGCTGCTCAGGTGGCCCAGAGGGATGTTATGGTGGTCGCAGGGAACGGCCCTGCGAGGCCACAGTGGTTCTTGGGGGTGTGTTGGCGACGCTTGTCTTTGGACCTACTGGCCGTCCTATCAGATGGGACCAGGCATTGTATGAGGTTTGGAAGGGTGGAGGCTTTGCCGATACTGTTCGGGGCTTACGGGCCCTGGGGCAGGGTGGTTTGATAGCGGTAGCGGTGACTCAGCCGCGATTCCGACGCGGGCTCTGCTGAGCGTTTCCTTCATGCAATCTAGCTTTGCTGGACCCGGGATTGGTCTCTGGTAACACTCGTCCCGCAAGGACGCTGCGAAATGCTTCCGCGTAAGGTACCTGGCAAGAGGGTTATGACGGCCACCCTGGGGGTCACTGGCAACCCCCAGTATGATGGCAAGCCTTTCACCGATTTTGCCACAGTCACTCCGGAAACTGATCTGGCCTCCCTGAACCTCAATTGGCGGGAGCGGGATCTTCCTGAGAGAGAGCGCATCAAACACGTTCATGGGTTGCACCCGTATCTGGGCAAGTTCATTCCTCAACTAGCGGAGATTTTTCTGAGGAAATATCTGCCTCGGACCGTCTGCGACCCCTTCTGCGGGTCAGGAACCACCCTTGTGGAAGCTAACGTGCTGGGTATCGATTCTGTCGGATGCGACATCTCGCCGTTCAATTGTCTGCTGACGAAGGTAAAAACCGACAAATACGATCTTTCTGTTCTTGAACGTTCCATGCGCGACATCCTAACCGAGCTTGATCTGAGGCTACAGCCTAGCCTCTTCGGGGATGCATACGAAGTGGAGGCCATCGAAAGTGACTATCTTCGGAGATGGTATACCCAGGAAGTTAGACGCCAGCTACTTCTCTATCGCTCCCTCATCCCTAATTATCCCTATCAGGACTTGCTTAAAGTCATCCTCTCTCGCGCCGCGCGCTCCTCACGGCTGACCACCCATTTCGAACTTGACTTTCCGAAGAAGCCCGTTAGGGAGCCCTACTACTGTTACAAGCACCGTCGTACTTGTTGCCCCGTGACGGATGCTGTTGGGTTCTTGAGACGGTACAGTCTCGATGCTCTACGCCGCATCAAGCACTTTGCAGGGGTCCGGAAAGAAGCAAAGACCACCATACTACAAGGTGATGCTCGCGAGGTCGCGTTTCCTCCGTGCGACATGGTGTTAACCTCGCCGCCTTACGTGGGCCTTATTGACTACCATGAGCAGCATCGATACGCGTTCGAACTGCTTGGTTTGCCAGAAGCGCGCGAGGCAGAAATCGGTGCTGCGTGGAAGGGAAACTCGCAGCGAGCCGTCAACGACTACGTAAATGAGATGACTGACGCGTTTCGTAACGTTATGAGGGCGATGCCAGAGGGTGGAGTGCTTGTGATCATTGTTCACGATCGCAGAAACCTCTATGACCTTATAGGCTCAAGGCTGGGCGTGCAGGTGGAGTACAGGCTGCAGCGGCATGTCAATCGCCGAACCGGGCGACGCGCGGACGACTTCTTCGAGGACGTGATTGTATGGCGACGTCCGTGAGTGATAGCGCGGCTTTAGCCATCGCGAGTCTTGTGCGGGATAACATCAACGAAGCGAGCCTAGAGCTCTCGAAACAGATCGTGCAAGCGTTCCGTGATGCGTACGTAGAGCCTCTGTTAGCTAATCTTCGGTCGCGTGGCGTCGTTCAGCTCATAGCTCGGAAGAACCCTTACTTGTATCGTGCGAGCGGGCTCGGCACGTGCGAGGAGCTTGTACAAAGAGCCTTCTTAGATTATCTGAGCTCAAGTACGGAAACGCTCTTTGGGAACTTTCTAGAACGGGTAGCGCTTCTCATGTCAGGTGGATACAAATCCGCTACTAAGGGGGTGGACATTGAGAAGCGGATCGGCAATAGAGCTGAGTTGTACGTTGTCAAGTCTGGTCCAGCAGCCTTTAATGCAGGTAGTAGGCGCGATGCTGAGCGGGCCTTGAACGAGGCGGCGAAGCGCCTCTTACCCGCCGGCATCGAAGTGCATCGGTTTATAGCATTCGCCTATGGTCGAAAGCGGACTACATATGAACGTGGGGTAACCATTCTCTCAAGTTCTGAGTTCTGGAACCGGATCAGCGGCATACGGGATTTTCACATTCGGCTGCTTGAGATATGTGGCTACCTGGCGCCACTATACGGTGCCGACTTGGATGCTGCAAGGCAGCGGTTACTGGAAGAGGCCAAGAAGGCTTACTGCGCACCCAGTGGAGAGATCCGGTGGGACACTGTAGTGCGGTTGTCCTTTGACAGTGCCGGGAGTCAGCGCGCGAGTGCGAGAAGAGGGTAGAAGACCGGAACGTTGCGGGAATGATTCCTGGCTGCTGCAAGGTGGGTTCGCGGTGCTAGATTCCAGGGGGAGGGGGTTACGCTTTGCCGCCCCGTGAGTCTGGCAAGGCAAGGGCATGGGTATAAGTCGAGTGATGGCTCGGGGACGCAGTGGGTAACCAGGAGAAGTTCCTGGAGGCGCTGGCGCGCCTCGTGGTCCGGCTGGTTTCTTCTTGCTTCTTCGCACACGTACGGCGACACCAGCAAGCGAAACCGGCCTTGCCGCGCCTGCTCGATCAACCAGCGAAGGCGAGGCGCCCCGTATGCGAGGGCGAACAACACATTGGCATCGAGAGACAACCGGTCCATTATTCGGCGCTAGGCGGCCGCTGGTGCGGAATCCGATCCGGGTCGAGCCCCATCTTGCGCACCTGTTCACGGGCCCATGCGTACTCCTCCGAATCGATGGCAGTGGACAAGAGAAACTCGGCCTTGCGTTCATCGTCGTAGATCTCCACAGGGATCGCTGCGGCCGGTCGCAAGAGAATCCATTCCGGACGGGCTTCTGCCAGCACCAAGGTGCCTTCTTCCAGCCCGTAACGCCGCCGCAGCTCGGCCGGGACCACAATGACCCCCCGCTTGCCCACCACACTCGTGATCGGCCGCTGTTGGTCCATGTGATCTTCTCCCCTTGCGGTTCTGAGAATCCGATATTCTGCGCCGCCTGTCAACGGCTCATCCATACCTCCCCGTCGGCCCCAGGGCCCAAGCCGGTTGCTTGCCCACTGCCCCGGCGACCCCCCTTGCGCGAGTGCCCTCTGTCGCCGCGGGTGAGACGTCGCAATGGTAGTATCAAAACGGGAGCCCGGCAGGCACGGGCGGTCGGGAGGTGGGCAATGTGGAGTGGGTCGCACTGGGCGTGCTGGCGTTGTTGCTAAGTGGCCCGCCGGGGCCGGGCGACTTCGGCCCGCCGGCCCTGGCCCGCGTGGAACTGGTGAGCCTGCGCGTGGAGCCGCCATCCGCCTGGCAGGGAACGGGAAGGGAGCTGACGGGGTATCTCGCGCTGAGCCCCGTGGTATCCGACAGCCCGAACCGTCCGGTGGAGACGCTGGCAACGCCCCGGCTCGCATACCTTCCGGGCGTGGGCCTGAAGGCCGGCGAGTTTCGGGTGCCCGCCGACGGGCGGTGGCACCTCCCCGAACCGGCTCGAGGCAGGGGCTGGAGCGGCTTTTGGTCGGCGCAGGCTTTGCAGGCCGGCCAGGGCTTTGTGGCCTCGCTTTACGTGTATCCCCTGGTGCGGGGCCGCCTGGGCTACCGGCCCGGGGATGCGGGGATCGCCGTGGCCCTGCATGTGACGGGCCTGGGCTGGGTGGGCGGCTGGCGACAGGTCTGGACAAACCTTGACGGCTCCCGCCGGACGGTTGCGTTCGACACAGCCTACGGGCGGGTCACAGCCTACCTGGAGTTCCGCAGAGGCTGAGGCCGGGCTTGACCGGCCAGGCGGGCAAGGCAAGTCAGCGCATGCTCATTCAAGAGGCCGAAGGCGCGCCAGCAGGCGGTCGTATGTTCCACGCTCCCACGTTGTTTGGAAGATATCCTGCAGCCGAACGGGGACGTCCGGATCCGGTTCAAGCAGTGGAAAGGCGATGGTCGGCAGCACCTCGCCGGCGCGCCACGAGTACACCTCGGCGGCCGGCCGGCGCTCGCCCCGGGCCACCAGCACATGGTAGTCCCCATCGGGCCACGGCTCGACGAGGGGCATTCGAGCGCCTGCAACCAGCAGATCCATCTCCACAAGGTGGGCCGCCGATCGCAGCACCCGGCGGCGTTTACGAAGGTAAGCTTCTCGTCCCTCGTGCCCCGGCTTCTTGTTGTTGGGGGAGAGAAGCTCCACCACGGCGACGAGTTGCCCGTCAACGGCGCGCACCTTGAGAAAGGGTTCGCTGACAGGGTCGGGGGCCGGGAGAGTGCAGACTACGGCGGGGGTCACCCCTGCGGGGTAGGCAGGCCCCTTTTCCCTGGCGATCACCGAGAGGTCGGGGCGGTAGGGGCCGGGCAGCGGGTCTTCCCAGGCCACATAGACCCGCTCGTCGATGGTTGTCAAGTACCGTGAAGGCAGAATCCCGCTCAGGTGCTCTCGCAGGGCGGCGACAAACAGGTGGTGAAAGTCACCCCAAAGCCCGGCCTGTTCGATGTCAGGTCCATAGCGTACGCACTCGCCCATTCAGGGATGTCTCCTTGGTGGCGCCCGCCTTCGGTTCTGCCTGGTAGCTTACCATAGCGGCGCGCGGGCGCTCGCAGCGCGCCTCACGGGTGTCGTCCGGGGACTGTGCCTGACGCCCCTCACAATCCGATATTCTGCGACGGTTGTCAAGTATTGCGCGACGTCCGTCAAGGGCGCATCGAGTCTCCCGAGGTGAGGGCCCCTCTTTTTCCTGAAG
>CAYQLT010000071.1:2001-12554 GCA_964418425.1 uncultured Clostridia bacterium | reverse complement strand
CAGCCGGGCGAGCTGCACCGCCAGTTCCCATGCCAGGCGCAGGCGCTCGTCGTCGGTGTCGGGCCGCACGAACAAGACCAGGCTGCTGGCCGAAAGAAGCGGGCCCGGTGGCAGGCCCGCTTCTGCCCCGCCGGCCAGCTCGAAGCCGTCGAAGCCGATTGTCCCCGGCGGCTTGCGGTGAGGGTCTGCGGGCCACAATCCCAGCCGGTACGCCAACCGGCCGCTGATGGGGCCGGCGGCCCACACCTCGCCCTGGCGCAGCGGCTCCAGCACGCCCGTCTCGGTGACCCGCCAGGGGTCGATCAGCCTGGGGCGTGCCGCCATGACCCAGCGGGCCGCAGCGCGTACCCGCTCAGGCTCCCAGATCGAGGCAGCTTGTCCATCTGGGGGGCGTGACAGGCCGGCCGGCAGCGTCTCAGCCAGCAGCCGCCAGGTTAGCGGGTTGGCCAGGTCGAGCGCGAGTTGCCCCAGGGCCTGCGCCTCGAGGGATCGGGGCTTGTCCCGAGCTTGGGGCCTGGGCCGTGCCACCCATCCGACCCACTCGACCCACCGGGGCACTCCCCACAGCGTCGAACCGTCCGAGGCCAGAGCCAGGGCGCCCGGCAGCAGCTCCTGCCGCAGAGCCGGCGGGGTGGCATTCTGCAGGTAGAGGTGCAGGGGCACCTGCCGACCCCGGTCGAACAAGTAGGTGGCGTCCGTCGTCCCGAGGATGTCCGGCGGTTCGCCCCGGCTCAGGGCCTGCTCCAGGGCGTCGTCGATCTCTTGCCACCGGAACAGGCGGACTTCGGCCTCAAGCCTCGGATATCGGCGGCGAACCCCCCGCACGGCCTCCCTCAAGACCTTCTCCCACCAGCCCGGGCCCTGCTCGCTTGGCTGAACCACATCCCAGAGCACCAGCCGCACGGGACGGTGCGGGCTAGGGAGAACCCCGGGGCGAAACGTGCGTTCGCCCACCTGCACTCGGGGCCCCCACCAGGGCCAGCCGGGGATGGGAGAGGACGATGCGGTTTCAGGCTTTGGCCCGGTCGCGGCCGGGGCCACGACCCGCGGGATGGCTGCGAGGAGGATCACGGCGCTGGCGGCCCCGGCGGCGAGCACGAATGCGACAAGCAGCTTGCGGGTGGTGGGGAGTTCGTGGCCTTTACTCACGGCTGCTCGCTACGACGCCTGTCTTTTTCAGTCCCAGCGCCCAAAACAGGTCCACGGTCGCCGCCTCCACAGGGGCCAGGCCGAAAACCCGCTGGGCCTCCTGTACCGCTTGCATGGTGGCAGGCGACATGCGCCCGTCCGCCCGGCCGGGGTCGAATCCGGCGCGGCGCAGGGCCCACTGCAGCAGGGGCACGTTGCGGCCGCTTGCGCCGGCCCGGATGGGGTGGTCCCAGTAGGCCTCGGGCAGGAGCCCGACGATGGTCACCGGGGTCTGGGGGGGCACCGCATCCCACAGGCGCTCCACGTCCTCGTTGAACATGCGGATGCACCCCGCGCTGGCGTAGGTGCCGATGGACCAGGGCTTATTGGTGCCGTGAATGCCGTAGATCCCCCACGGGACGTCAAGCCCCAGCCACCGGGTGCCGAAGCCGTCGCCCCAATCCCGGCCCTTGTACACGATCCGCCACTCGCCGACCGGGGTGAGGGTCTCCGGCTTGCCTACCGCGACCGGCCAGCGAGCCACGGTCTCCCCGTCGTTGAGGAGGGTGAGGTGTCGGTGCTGGGTGTCGATGACGATCCAGTACCCGCCCGGCCGCGCGTCCGGGTGCCGGGGAACCCGGTCAGGATAGGGCGCCGCCCTCGCCGCTGCCTGCTGGGCGGCTGCCAGATCCCGCGCCTGCCGCATATAGGCGAGCGCCAGGGCCTGCCAGGTCCTGGGGCCTGCCACCCCGTCGGGTCGAAGGCCGCTCGCTCGCTGGACGGTGCGCACCGCCTCCCGGGTTCGCTCGTCGTAACGGCCGTCCAGGGGATGGGCAAACAGGCCCAGCAGGCGAAGGCCCAGTTGAAGCTCGTAGACAACGGCCGGGTCGGGCGTTTGGCCCGGCCGTCCGAGGCTTGACAGCTCGCCGCAAATGGTCTCGGCGGCCCCCAGGCGACCCTCGGCTTCAAGGTGGTCGAGCTGTTCCCACGGGCGTTGCGCCCCGGCGGCGAGTAGCGATCCGGCCAGCAACCCGAGCGCCAGCGTCACCAGCAGCGCGCCCATCCCGTTACCTTCCTCACCCTTTGCCTATGCGGATGGCGGGGAGGGCAGACCCGCGATGGCCGGGCCCGCGGTCCTGCCGGGGTGGTGAGGGCGCCGGGATCGGCGACGCCGCCGGGCCCCCGCCACAGGTTGGTTCTAAGGTTTGTCTCAGGTTTTTCTCAGGTTTTTCTCAGGCGGGCCTCAGGAAATGGCGCGACCATCCCAGTGGGACGGGCGTCGCAGGGTCGGGGGGTACGAAGCCGACGCCGGCGCCTCCCTGCGGCGGGCAGGAGCCGGGGCGATTTGTATGCGCGGGATTGTGAAAATGTTCACGATAATCATTGCTGCGGGGCTGACGGCGCCGGCCGTCGCCCCGGCCCTCGCCGCCGGGAGCTTTATCGAGGGTCTCTCTCTCGACGGGTTGCGAATCACGAGCATGAGCGTGTCCGTGCGCCCTGAGTACGACCAGCCCGGGGTGCTGGTCATCTACGAGGCACGGGTGCTCAACGACTCGCCGCAGCCCTTCTCGGGCGAACTCGCGTTTCAAATCCCCGAAGGCGCCCCGGTGCCCCATGCCTGCGAGATCACCCGGGAGGGCGATCACATCAGCCGCCTGCCCCGCATCGAGTCGGTAGGCACCCTGCGCCTCGTCAAGTGGAACATCGACCGCCAGCTGGGGCCCGGCGACGAGTATCACGCTTTCGTGGAATTCTACTACAACCCCATTGAAAAAGTGGGGGATCTCAAAAGCCTCGCCTACCGCTTTGTCCCTCTCGTCCCGACCGACCGGCTCGATTTGACGGTAGTGGAGCCTCTCAATGCCGCGGAACTCCGCTTCTCACCGCAGCACACGGAATCCCGGCTCGCCTCGCTGGACGGCAGGACCTTCAACGTGCATCTGTTCCAGTGGGAGAATCTTCTGCCCGGTCAGGCCGTACAGGTGGACGTGAGCTACCGAAGGGCCGACGACCGGCCGTCCATAGCCGCCAGATCCGAGCCGCTGGCCTCCGGCGCGTCCGGTGGGGCAGCCCGCGCGACTCGCTCGGGGTGGGGAGACCCGGCGCTGGTGGGCCTGGGGCTCGTCCTGTTTGGGGCTCTGGGCTTGTTTTTGTATCACGGCATGCGTAGGCCCCAGGGACCATCCCGGCTGAGTTCGCCGGGACCAGCCCGGCGCCAGGCAATCTCTCGGGCGGGTGCCGAGAAGGTCGCTGCCAGGGCGCCAGCGCCGGCGGGCAGCCCCCTCTCAGCGGACGAGGAGAGGCGGTTGGCTCGCCAGCTGCTGTTGCAAGGACGGATCAGTGAAGCGACGTACCAGCAAATCCTGAAGGAGCTGGAACGGGAGGGGCGCCCGGGATGAGAAACCCCAAACTATGGGCCGCGCTGGTGGTCGGCGCCGCTTTGCGCTATCTGATGCTGGTCGGCTTTAGCAGGTCCGTCACGTACTACATGACGGTCTCCGAGGTGTACGAACGTTTCGGTTCGCTGCCGGACCGCCCCCTGCGTGTGGCGGGCACGGTCGTCGGCGGCAGCATCGAGTGGGACGTTCAGAACTTCCTGCTCCGCTTTGCTGTCACCGACGGCCAAAAGACCCTGGCGGCCGAGTATCGGGGCGTGCGGCCTGACAATTTCGAGGCCGGCAGGCAGGTGATTCTGGAAGGTCGCATTCGTCCGGACCGGGTCTTCGACGCCAAGCAACTGATGGTGCAGTGCCCGAGCCGGTACGAGGCGGACAAGCGAGAGCCCGGCGCCGGCCGGTAGCCCGGGCGAGCTAAGGGCTCGGCAAGGGCAGGCCGTTTGCGGAGCGAAGGCGGCCCTGTTGACGGAGCGAAGGGCGCCCCTCAGAGAGGACGTCGGCGCTTGGTCGAACTTGGAAGGGTTTCCACGCTAGCCGCGCTGGCCGTGGTCTTCTACTCGATTGGGGCCTTCGTCGTCGGCATAAGGCTGCAGAGCACCCGGCTGGTGGAAAGCGGCAAGCGAGCGGTCGTCGCGCTGTTCGCCCTGTTAACCGTCGCCATCCTGGTGCTGACCTACCTGCTGCTGGTCTCGGACTTTTCCGTCCGATACGTGGCCAACTACACGGACCGGGAATTGCCGGTGACGTACAAGCTGACGGCGTTGTGGGCGGGCAACGAGGGCTCGCTCTTGTTTTGGGTCTGGATTCTGTCGCTGATGGCGATGCTGCTGGCGGTGACCCGGCGCCGGGATGACGCGGAGATGGTTCCGTACGTGCTTGCCATCCTGATGGGCATCGCCTCGTTTTTCGTCTACTTGCTCGTTTTCGTGACGGATCCCTTCGCCGTCCTCCCGCAGCCGGTGCCAGACGGCTACGGGCTCAACCCGCTGCTGCAGAACCCCGGGATGTGGCTGCACCCGACCACACAGTACATCGGCTACGTCGGGTTCTCCGTGCCCTTTGCGTACGCGATGGCGGCGCTTATTCTCAACCGGGCCGACGCGACGTGGCTCAAGGTCACACGGCGGTGGACGCTGTTTGCGTGGCTGTTCTTGAGCATCGGCATGATCTACGGCGCACAGTGGGCGTACGTAGAGCTGGGCTGGGGCGGCTACTGGGCGTGGGATCCGGTGGAAAACGCGTCGCTTCTGCCCTGGTTGACCGGCACGGCGTTCTTCCACTCCGCGATGATCCAGGAGCGCCGGGGGATGCTGAAAACCTGGAACGTGCTGCTCATCATCCTGACTTTCATTCTGACCATTTTCGGAACGTTCCTGGTGCGAAGCGGGATCCTGAAGTCCGTTCACGCCTTCAGCGACGGGACGTTGGGCCTGTACTTCACCATCTTCATGGGAACCACCCTGGCCGCCTCCCTGTGGCTCTTTCACGACCGGATCCAGGCGCGGCGCGAGGAGAACAGCCTGGAGTCCATGGTGTCGAAGGAATCCAGCTTCCTGGTCAACAACCTCGTCCTGCTCGGGATGGCCTTCGCGGTCTTCTGGGGCACCATCTTCCCCATCGTCTCTGAGGCGGCGACCGGTTCCCGGGTGACGGTTGGCCCGCCCTTCTTCAACCAGGTGATCGTGCCCATCGGATTGGCGCTGGTACTCATCATGGGGATCTGCCCGCTCATCGCGTGGCGTCGTTCGTCGCTGGAGAACATCCGGCACAACTTCGCCTACCCGGCGGGCGTGGCGGTGGGTTTCGCAGCGGTGGCCTTCGCGCGGGGGTTGAAAGCGTGGCTGCCGCTCGTCTCGTTCACCGTGTCGGCCTTCGTGGTAGCCACCATCGTGTTCGAGACGGCCAGGGCGCTTCAGGTGCGGCGGCGCACCACCGGCGAGGGCTGGGGGCTGGCGCTGGTGCGCCTGCTCACACGCAACCGGCGCCGCTACGGGGGATACCTGGTTCACGTGGCCGTGGTGATGATGGTGGTGGGCATCACCGGATCGGCCGTGTACAAACAGGAGGTCGAAAGGAGCGTGGTACCGGGCGAAACCATCGCCATCGGCGACTACGAGCTGCTGTTCGAAGGCCTCAAGACACGCCGGGACGGAACCAGGGTCGTCGTCTTCGCGGACCTCCCCGTCGCCCGGAAGCTGCCCGACGGGACACGCCGTAGCCTGGGGGTGCTCCGGGCGGAGAAGGTGTTCTACCCGAAGGCCGAGCAGCCCACCACAGAGGTCGGGATCCTGGGCAGCCTGAAGGAGGACCTCTACGTGATACTGGCCGGGTGGGACAGCAGGCAGGGCATTACCAGCTTCAAGGTGCTCGTCAATCCCCTCGTCGCGTGGATCTGGCTGGGAGAGTACCTCCTGATTGGGGGCACTCTGTTTGCCATGTGGCCGACCCGGCGGGCGGTGGCATAGGTGGGGCGGGTTCTTCCGCCCGGCCGGAGCATGGCCGGTAAGCTCGTGCGCCTGGCGGCAGGCGCCGTGGTTGCCGCCGCTTTAACCCTGGGCCTGGCTGCGGCGGGGCAAACCGAAGCCGGGCCGGCCGGGGCAGCGAGCGGACACAACGCCGAGGAGGCGGAACTTTTGCAGCGGCGCCGTCAAGTCGAGGGCTCGCTCATTTGCCAGTGCGGGTGCACGATGGTGGTGAGTGTCTGCGAGTGCGGCACCGCCGAACAGATACGAGCCGATATCATGGCAAAGTTGCGGGCGGGCATGAGCCCCGATGCCATCCTTGCGGGCTACGTGGCGCAATACGGAAAAGAGGTGCTGGCAGCACCGACCAAAAGGGGGTTCGACCTCACCGCGTGGGTCACCCCCTTTGCCGCCATCGCAGCAGGCGGCGGAGCGCTCGTTCTGCTGCTTAGACGCTGGGCAGTCAAGCGCGGCTCCCGTCCGTCGGACCAAGACGCCGGCGAAACGCGTCTGTCGCCGGAGGAGCGGGTCCGATACGAGGTCCTCCTCGAGGAAGAGCTTCGCAAGCACTACTGACCGATACTGGAGCGCAGGCCGTGCCTGGCGTCGCCGCCAGTGCGGCGCCTTCGGGGCGGAAGGTGGCGGGAGGCAGTGGGATACGTGGTCGGTCTGTTGCTGGTGGCCGGTGTTCTGGCGTTCATCGGATGGCCGCTCTTGCGGCGTGAGGTGGCGGAGAGTGACGAAACGTTCGGAGCGGCGCCGGTAGCCGGGCCCGCGGCAGCAGGGCAAGAACTGGCCCGTCGAGAGCAAGATCTCGCCCGTCGGAAAGAACAGGTGCTGGCGACACTCAACGAGCTCGAGTACGACTTTCAAATGCGCAAGATTTCTCCCGAGGACTACCGCCTTTTAAAGGCCCGTTTGATTGAAGAGGCGGCCTCAATGTTCGGTAAAGGCGACGGAGTCGGCGCGGCTGTGTCGCCGGCGCTGGAAGCGGCCATTGAGGCGCAAATCGCAGCCGCACGGGAAGAAAAGCCCCCGACGTCGGGGGGAAGGGAGACAACATGAGGCAGCGGCGTTGGGCCGAGCAGAACGCCGCGCTGAGGCTTGCCGTGGCCGGATGGGTGGTCGCGGCCGCGCTGGGTTGGCGGGCGATGGCAGCGGCGGCCGGGACCGAGGGTGCAGCGGCGCCTGACGGGGTACGGGTCAAGCTCCAGCATGTGGTCCTGACGGCCACGGGAGAGCGCCTCGCGGTGCTCGAGGTGTGGAACGTCGAAAACACGGGTGCCCGCCCCGCCGACCTGGACGTACCGTTACCCGTCCCGGCGGCCGACCTGGTGGTGAGAGACGGCTTCGAGGGCCGAGTTGTGCCTTTCGAGACGACGGCCAAGGGGTTTCGCGTATCGGGCTGGATGGAGCCGGGTGAGCAAGTCGTCTCCTTCGCGTACACCCTGAAGCTCGAGCATACTCTGAAGCTGGACGAGAGCCCAGTCCTGCGGTGGGCCCGGCCCGTGCCCTATCCGGTTCGGGAACTGGTCGTGATGGTGGAAGACGGCAAGCTCGACCTGCGATCCGCGGGCCTTGAGGAGCTGGGGACGGCGCAGCTCGGCGATCGGAAGTTCCATCTGTTCGGGGCCACCGATCTGAAGCCCGGCGCCGAGGTGACGTTCGACGTGGTACCCGTTGCAGGCGGCGTCGTGCCCGCTGGGGGCGGAGCCCCGATAGCTCGTGACGAAACGGGTCAAACCGGGCAGGCAGGCTCGCCACAGGAGCACGTGATCACCACGTCGTTTCACGGCGGCAACGCCAACGTGCAGCTATGGCAACGCAGCACCGGCCTCAGCGGTCACGGGGGCCTGTTCGGCATCTTCCTTTTGAGCGTCCTCGCCGTGGTGGTTCTCTACGGTGGGTTCAAGCTAGTGGCCGCAGGTCGTACCCGGAAGGGAGTCCTTACCACCGCCCAGGGGGTCGTTTGCGCCGCCGCGGATGCCGACTTGCAGGCGGCAACGCAGGAGGAGATCCAGCAACTCATCCGGCAGATTGCCGATCTGGACCGTCGCCGGGCCGCCGGAGCCCTTGAGGAGGCGGTCTACGCCGAATCCCGGGCGAAGCTCAAACGGCGCTTGGTGGAGGCCATGCGCCGCCTTCAGTCGATCTGACGGCGTTTGGGGTGGAAGAGGGGCCAAGGGCGGAAGCGGGATGCCCGTGCCGACGCTGGCTCGTGCAGGCAGAATCGCCATCCTTGCCGCCGCCGTCGCTGCCGCGCTGGCCGGAGGCTGGTGGCTGTACCGAGCCGGGTCACCGGGTGCCGGAGGGCAAGGGGACGCCTTGCTGCCCCCCCGAGAGCTGGACGGGCAGCCTCTCGTGCAGCTGCAGAGGGGCAAGGAGGCCGTGCGAGCCATCAACCGCTTGCACCGGACGGCCATTGAGATCGTGGACGGCTACGTGGCCACGTACGGCCGCGGCCAGGAGCAGGTCGTGGTCTGGCGCGCCAGAGCCCGGTCGGAGGCGAAGGCTCGCGACCTGGCGAACGCCATGACGCAGAAGATGGCGGCCAGCCCCATCTTCAGCCCACCCCGGACTTTGTCGGTGGGGGGGCGCTTTCTCTATTTCACGGTGGGAGCCGGGATGCGCAACTACTACTGGGTTTCAGGCAGGGACGTCTACTGGGTCGGGATCGTGTCCGGGCGCGAGGAGAACGTCATCGAGGCTCTGCTCAGCCACCGCTAGACGAAAGCTGGTGAACCGGCGCCGCAGGTCGGGCGCCGGCGCCCTGCCCGGTGGGAGCCAGCCCCGTGAACAGGCTACCGCAAGAGCCGTTCGCCTTCCTCAGCCGACTCTCAGGTTGCTTTCACTTGCCTCTAAGGAACCAGGCGTACGATGCCCCCGAAACGAGGGGGCTACCCATCATGAGCATGGAAGAGGCAGCCAGGGTCACCTGTCCCGTGTGCGGCCAGGCGGTGGATCCGGCCCTTGCTCCCTCGGTCACCTACCAGGGGAAGGCGTACTACTTCGAGTGTCAGCGGTGCGTGCAGCGATTCGTGCTGGCTCCCGAGCTCTTCGTCGGGGGCGAAAGCCGTACCAGAGGCCCTTCGGCCAGCAAGCTGGACGTATCGGGGAACCCCCTCGGGCCGTAAGGCGGCCCGCCGGGCGCATCTGTGGCCCTATCGGTCACACCGGGGCCTTGCCGGGCGCGCTGCAAGCCCTGGGGGCCCGTCCGACGGTGCGGGAGCCTGTCTTCGGATGGAGGCTGTCTGGCTGTGCGTGAATCGGCTGACTCCCAGTACGGCCTGTGGTCCCTGGTTGTGCTGAACCTGGCATTGTTCATCGGCTTTGCCGTCAGTTTCTTCAGGCCCCGTACCCGCACGGACTGGCGGACGCTGGGCGCGTTCTCGGCGTTCCTGGTGGCACTGTTCACTGAGATGTACGGGTTTCCGCTGACGTTGTACCTCTTGTGGTCGTGGCTTGGAAATCGGGTGAGCGGGCTCGACCCGCTCTCTCACGACGCCGGTCATTTGTGGCCGGTTCTCCTCGGCTGGAAAGGAGACCCACACTTCAACATCCTGCACGTGGTGAGCGACCTGCTGATCGTGGGGGGCTTCGCTCTCATCGCCGCGGCATGGAAGGTGCTTCACAAGGCCAGCCGCGAGGGGCGCCTTGCCACCACCGGGCCGTACCGCTGGATGCGGCACCCCCAATATGCCGGCTTCGTCATGACCATGCTGGGGTTCCTGGTGCAGTGGCCTACCTTCTTGACGCTGCTCATGTTCCCGGTGCTGGTGGCCATGTATGTGAGGCTGGCCCGGCGTGAAGAGCGGGCGCTGAGCGAGCAGTTCGGTGAGGCATACGGCCGCTACGCCGCCAGCACGCCGGCTTTCATTCCCAACGCCGCCTCCTTCGTACGGGCGGGGCGCGTTCGGGGTTTTCGGGAAAGCCTTCCGCGCGGGTAGCCGAGCGGCTGCCGGACCGTTCGCGCATCTTTTCCGGCGGCAGTCTATTCCGCAATGGGATACGGATCGGGCTCCGTGTCGGCGTCAAGCCCCATGAGCCGCCGGAACAGGGAGGCCGCTCGGTTCAGAGCTTGGGCGCCGGCCAGCACCAGCACGTCGCCGGGACGGGTGGAGTTCAGGGCGGTTTGAAGGGCCTCCTGCAGCGTGGGGTAGTGGAGCACCGGAGCCGGTCCCCCGCGAAGGGCCGACATCAGGGCTTCGCGTTCGTGCGGCAACACCCGGTCGGCGGGGCCCACGCTCTCCTCGCTGCTGGTCACGATCACCTTCCGCACCGCAAGCCGCCGACTCCACCTGGCTATTACCCGGCCGTTTCGGGCGTTGACGTCCGAGCCCCGGCTGCCCCGAACGCCGACGACCAGCACCAGGGGGCCGCCGCCCGCCGCCTCGAGTACCTCGAACAGCCGCTCGAAGCTTGCCGGATGGCCCGTCGTGTCATCGATGGCGGTGAACGGGCCCCGGTAGATGACCTCCATTCGCCGGCGCGGCGGTCGCAGCTGCTCGGCGGCGGCCACCACCGCCTCCCACTCCAGCCCGAGGGCGAAGGCGGCTGCTACGGCGCC
>CAYQLT010000071.1:0-1901 GCA_964418425.1 uncultured Clostridia bacterium | reverse complement strand
GGGCATCGTCGGCCAGCAGTTCCAGGAACCGGCGCTTGACCGCCAGGTAATCCGCGAACGTGGGATGCGTGTCCGTGTGTTCGTGGGGAACCAGGTCCGTCAGGGCCCCTGCCCGCAGCCGCACTCCCGAGGCCCGGTGCTGGAGCAGGGCGTGCGAGGAGACCTCGACGACCGCGGCCCACAGGCGCTCGTCCGCCATGGCCCGCAGCCACCCCTGCAGGGTGACGGGGTCCGGGGTGGTCAGGCGAGAGGGCACCCGTGCGGGGCCGAAGAAGACGCCCAGGGAACCGATGGCACCGGTCGCACGGCCGCAGGCCTGGAGAAGCTGGCGCAAGAACAGTGCCGTCGAGGTCTTGCCCACGGTCCCCGTTACGCCCACCACGGTCAACTCATGGGACGGATCGCCGAACCACCGGGTGGCCAGGCGCGCCAGGGCGAGGCGGCTGTCGCGTACCTGCACCGCCACACAAGGCCGTTGGCCGTGGGACAGGCGCTCCGCTACCTCCGGCCTGTCCACCACCACGGCGTGCGCCCCCCGGAGCAGGGCCTCATCGATGAAGTCGTGGCCATCCCGATGTGAGCCGCGGATGGCCGCGAACAGGGCACCTGGCATGACCTGGGCCGAGTGAAACGCCAGCGCCGTCACCACCGGATCCCATGCGAACCCTCCGGGTGGCCCGACGCAGGCACTGGCGCCATCCGGCGTCGTCACCCGAATGATGCCGTCCAATCCTGCCAGCAGGCGGGAAAGGGGCACGGGTGGCCGATGGGGGAGGGACACGGGTTGCGCCGAGGGTGGACCCGCGGCGCGCTCTGACTCGGAGGGGATCAGGGCCTGGCTCCCTTCACCGGTCGTACCGCCTCTACGGAGAGAACCCCTAAACCGTAAAACCCGTCGTGCGGGCGGCCACCACCAGGCCATGCCCGGCCGGCGGACGTAAGCTGTGCTTGCCGCCATGCGGCCCCGAACCTGCCGCAGGCGGCTACGATTCTCATTATACACCGGGCTGGGCCGAGTTGCCTGAAAGGAACCTGAGAGTTCCTGGCAACGACCCCGCACCACTGGCGGACTATACCTGCCGCTCAGCCGGACTCCTTCTGCCTTGCGATCCGCCAGACCTGATACAGGACGTACCCGTACGTGAGCCAGACCGCCCCCAGCACCAGACCCAATCCCGCTGCCAGGCGGAGAGGAGGATAGGGGCTGAGGAACTCCGGCCGGGTGGCTACCGCTCTCAATTGATCGGGCCCGGGGCGGGAGGCGAGCGCCGCCCCGGCCGCCACCATCACCAGGATCACCCCGACCGCCCATTCAGGCCAACGGGGCATCGGCAGCCCGCCCTTCCGCAGGCGCTGGATGGAGGAAAGACCCCTCTTCATGTGGACGCACCCCCCGGGACTGCTCGTCGGTTTGCGCTTCCCGCGTCTCCCAAATGGAAACGATGGGGAAAAGCCGGGAAAACAGGGCGTACACCAACGTGAAGCCGGCGAAGGCTGCCGCCGTGATGGACCACTCGACCCACGTCGGCCGGTAGACCTCCCAACCCGCCGGTACGTCCTGAATGGGAAGGAACGGGTTGAGCAGTGTGGGGACGACGATCACGTAGCGCTTCACCCACGCTCCCGCGTTGACCAGGACCGAAGCGATGACCGCAGCATGAATGGGTTTTTCGTGCAGGTAGGGAAGCGAGGCGACGGCTCCCAGCCCGAGCAAGACGATGGCGATGCGGAACAGCGTGTAGTGGAAGGTCGTGTGCGCACCTGCGAGCGGGATCTGGGTGTGAACCACCAGATAGGCCAGCGCTGCGGCCAGCCCGGAGGCGAGAAGCGGCCGCGGCCGTAGCAGCGGGATGCGCCGAAACGCCAGCACCCACCGGATCCGCGGCACCGTCAGCAGCAAC
>CAYQLT010000070.1:0-12802 GCA_964418425.1 uncultured Clostridia bacterium | reverse complement strand
AGGGTCGAGGCAAAGGCGCCGGCGACCCCGCAGGCCATCTCGGGCGTCAGTTCGCTGTTGGCCAGGCCCCGCACCCCGGCCGGGCCCACCACGGCGCGACTTGCGCTTCCGCTCCAGACCACCGGGCGCGACACGTGCGCGAAGGGATCCACCTGTTTGTCCGGCCACAGCCGCACCCCCGGCGCCACCACGGCCCCCTCTCCGATGCGGCAGCACCGCCCCACCACAGCCGCCTCGTAGATCCGGGCACCCCGCCCCACCACCACCCCGTCCGCCAGCACGCAACCCCGCAACTCAGCCCCCGGCCCCAGATGGCACCCGTTCCAGAGCACGCTGTGGCGCACCGTCGCTCCCCTCGCCACCTGGCAGCCGGGTCCCAGGCAGGCGAAGGGGCCGATTTCGGCCCCGGCCTCCACGTCGCAGCGCGGGCCGATCCGGCACGGCGCCAAAAGGCGCGCCCCCGGGGAGATCCGGGCTCCCTCGCCCACCCAGATCCCCGGGCCCCGGTCCGGCTCTTGCGGCAGGATGCGGGCCAGGGCGCGCTCCAGGACGTCCAGATGCGCCTGGCGGTACTGCTCGGGGGTTCCGATGTCCGACCAGTACGCCCGGGTCACAAACCCGTAGATGGGTTCACCGGCTTCGAGCAGCGCCGGAAACAGATCCTTGCTGAAATCCACGGGCCTGCCCGGCTCGATGCGCTCCAGCACCTCGGGCTCCAGCACGTAGATGCCCGTGTTGGCGTGATCCGAGAAGACCTCTCCCCGCCCCGGCTTTTCCAGGAACCGGCGCACCCGGCCGTCGGGGTCGGTCACCACGATGCCGTATTCGGAAGGGTCGCCGACCGGGCGCAGCACCAGCGTGGCCAGCGCTCCCCGGCGCCGGTGGAAGCGGACCGCATCTGCCAGGTCCACATCCGTGAGGGCGTCCCCGCTGACCACCACCAGGGTGTCGTCGAGCAGGGCACGGGCCCGAGCCACGCTTCCGGCGGTTCCCAAGGGGAACTCCTCCACAAGGTACTGCAGGCGCACTCCCCAGGCTTCGCCGCTTCCGAAATGCTGCTGGACCGTCTCCGGCATGGGATGCAGCGTCACCAGCACATCGCGCAGCTCCGAGCGCGCCAGAAGCTCCACGATGTGCTCCATGATGGGCCGGTTGAGGACCGGCACCATCGGCTTGGGCCGGTCACAGGTGAGAGGCCGCAGGCGGCTGCCCTGCCCCCCGGCCATGATGAGCGCCTTCACCGCCGGTCCCCTTTCTTGCCCCAAAGGCCGGGGCGGCGTCGAGGATCGCCTGGAAAAAGGCGGCCGCTCCACCGGTCTTATAGTAGAGCGGCCTGCACGGGCGCCTCTGGCCGGGGGTAGTTTGCGGCTTGCGCCCTGCCCCTCATGCGCGCCGGGCCGGCGGCGGAATCTGGCTGGGCGGCCCGGGTTGCGGGGAGTGCTCGGCGGGCACCCGAGCCCAGTCGGCGAGGAAGCGCTCGATTCCCCGCTCCGTCAGCGGATGCTGCACCAGGGCCTTTAATACGGCAAACGGCACCGTGGCGACGTGGGCGCCCGCCCGAGCCGCTTGCAGGACGTGAACCGGGTGGCGGATGCTGGCCGCGATCACCTGGCATTCGATGCCGTACGCCTCGAAGATCTCCACCGTCTCCCGAACCACTTCCATGCCTTCGTGGCCGATGTCGTCGAGGCGCCCGGCGAAGGGACTGACGTACGTGGCCCCGGCCCGAGCGGCCAGCAGCGCCTGCACAGGGGTGAACACCAGCGTCACGTTGGTGCGGATGCCTTCCCGCGACACCCGGCTCACCGCCTTGAGCCCCTCGGGGGTGATGGGCACCTTGACCACGATGTTGGGAGCGATGCGGGACAGCCGCCTCGCCTCCTGGATCATGCCGTCCGCGTCCGTGCTGACCACCTCGGCGCTGACGGGCCCGGAGACGATCTCGCATATCTCTTCCAGAATGCGGGTGAACGGCCGCCCCTCCCGGGCCACCAGGGTGGGGTTGGTGGTCACCCCGCCCAGAACCCCCCACTGGGCCGCCGTCCGGACCTCCTCCACGCTGGCCGTATCCAGGAAAATCTGCAAAAGGCATCACCCTTCTCAGACAACGCTCCCGCCCGTGCAGGCGACGCTCTCACCTGGGCCGGCAACGCCCCCGCTGCTGCGGGCAACGCCCCCGCTCCTGCGGGCGGGGTTTCGGGCCCGGTCCAGGCGAGCCGACGGGTCCACCCCGAGGTGCGGCGACGAGGGCCCCTCGGCCAGAAGGCGCATGTGGGCGGCTGCAGCGATCATGGCCCCGTTGTCGGTACACAGGGCCGGCGGCGGCAGGATTGCCTGAAACCCCCGGCGGCGAGCTTCGTCACGCACCGCCTGCCGAAGCCCTTGGTCGGCGGCCACGCCCCCGGTCACGGCCACCGTGCGCACCCCGGTCTGCTCCGCCGCCCGCATCAGCTTTTCGACGAGCACGTCCACGATCGCCTGCTGGACGCTGGCCGCCGCATCGGCCACCGCCAGGCCCGCTTCCAGTGCCGGGCGCAGCGTGAGGGCCGCGGCGGTCTTCAGCCCGCTGAAGCTGAAGTCCAGGGTGTCGCCCAGAAGGGCGCGGGGAAGCCTCACCGCCTCGGGCCGGCCCTGCCGGGCGAGCCGATCGATGGCGGGCCCGGCGGGATAGCCCAGACCCAGCAGGCGACCGATCTTGTCAAACGCCTCGCCGGCTGCGTCGTCCCGGGTGCGCCCCAAAAGCCGCAGATGGGTGGGAGCCTCCACGAGGAAAAGTTCCGTGTGGCCTCCCGAAGCCACCAGCACCACCAGGGGCGGCTGGACGTCAGGCTGCGCGAGCCAGACGGAAGCCACGTGGCCCTCCAGGTGATCCACACCGGCAAACCACACGCCCAGGGCCAGCGCCAGGGCCTTTCCCGCCATGAAGCCCACCAGGAGGCTCCCCACCAGGCCCGGGCCGTAGGTGGCCGCCACCGCGTCCAGGTCGCGGCGATCCACCCCTGCCTGGTCCAGGGCCTGCCGGATGACCGGCAGGATGCTGGCAAGGTGGCGGCGGGAAGCAATCTCCGGGACGACCCCGCCGAAGCGCCGGTGCACTTCCACCTGGGAGGCGACCACGCTGGACAGCACCTCCCGGCCGTCCCGCACCACGGCGGCGGCGGTGTCGTCGCAGCTGGTGTCGATGCCCAGGATGAGGCCGCCGCGGTAAGGGCGACCATCCACCCGGCTTTCCACCCCTCTCGCCACGCAGGCTCCCAAGGCCCGGCCCCCGGCGTCCGGCCCCCCGGGCCCGGCCCCCGCCGTCCGGCTCCTGGGCCCGACTCCCGGCGTGCGGCTCTTTCTCGGGTGGGCCCGGCGGGGCAAGCGGGCCGGTGCCGTCACTGGCAGGCTTATGCCGGAGCCTTGGGCGGGGTCAGCTCCCGCCACATGATGATGGCGTCCTCGTTGTTGTCGCGGTAGTATCCCCGCCGGATGCCGACGCCCTGAAAGCCCAGCGACTGGTAGAGGCTTTGGGCGCGCAGGTTCGACTTGCGCACCTCCAGGGTGAGCCGGCGGGCACCCTTGCGAACGGCCAGTTCCGTGATGGCGTCCAAAAGCCGCCGGCCCACGCCGCGGCTTCGGTAGTCGGGGTGCACCGCGACGTTGGTGATGTGGCCCTCGTCGGCGACCAGCCAGATGCCCACGTAGCCCACCGGCCGCCCGTTGACCCGGGCGACCAGGTAGTGGGCCCGGTCGTTCTCCAAAAGTTCCGACAAGAACGCGCTCTTGGACCAAGGGGTGCTGAAGGAGAGCCGCTCGATAACCATCACGTCGTTGAGGTCCCGAACCCGCATGGGGTCCACGGTGATGTCCAGAGGTTCGTCGTGCCTCAACTCTTCCGCAGCCATCGCCGCTCGGCCTCCGTCGCCTTCAGGTAGCGGGCCTCCACCGTCACCGGGTCGTCCGCCTCTCCCGCCGCCAGCCGTTCGGCCCCCAATCGGGCCACGGCAGACGGGCGGGTGAGCTCCGCCTCCTCCGGCACCCACACCCAACAAAGCCCGGGGATAGCCTCCAAAGACGGGCGATGCCGCCGGCAGCCGTCCCCGCAGGCCGCCACGCAGCCGCCACCCCATGCCTCGTGCTGCTGCGCGAGCACCCGGGCAAGCTCGCGAACAGCAATGGGCTGCGGCTCCAGAACCGCGTGGAGCGTGAGCGGGCCTGCGGGCGGCGAGAGCGCCCGTGCCGCCGACGCCGTCCCCTCCTCGGCCGCCCGAGACGGCCCCACCCGAAACACCCCCGCGAAAACCTCGCCGTGCCCGGCGTCAAGGGCCGCCACCACCACAGGAGCCGCCCACGCCGTCCCCAGCGCCTGGGCCTGCAGCGTGTCCACGGCCGCCAGGGGGACCTCCCACGCCCAGGCCAGGGTCTTGGCCACCGCCAGGCCCACCCGCAGCCCGGTGTACGAACCCGGCCCGGCCGCCACGGCGATACCGTCCAGCTGCTGGGGAGTCCACCCGTTTTCCTCCAGGGCCCGCCCGACGACCGCCGTCAAGATCTCCCCCCGCTGCTCGCCCAGCGAGGCCACCTGCAGCCACCAGCCGCTGCGGGCGGTGTCCAGCAGCGCCACGCCCACAAATCGGGTTGCCGTATCGATCCCGAGAACCCGCATGGCCCCCTCGCCGGCCTCAGCCGGGCCCTTCCCGCGCAAGCCCGAGCCCGGCCGCCAGGGCTTGCACCACCCGCTGCGGATGCGGGCCAAGCCCGCGGATCTGAATCTTGCGCCCGGCCGGCGCGAACTCCAGCCGTACTTCGAACCGAGCATCGGGGAGCGCGTCCACGACCGGCTCGGGCCACTCGACGGCCACCACGCCCCCGGCCTCCAGGTAGTGGTCCAGGCCCAGCTCCTGCAGCCATACCCCGGCCCGCTCCCGCCACCGCCCGGCGGGCTCATCGGACGCCTCGGCGGGGCCCGTCGGCGGGAGCAGCCGGTAGCAGTCTACATGAAAAAGGACCAGCCGGCCGCCGCGCACCTCCCGGACGTACTGAAAGGTGGGGCTCACCACGTCCTGCGGGTCGGCGCCCAGCCCACCGGCCAGCCCCTTCACGAAGATCGTCTTGCCGGTTCCCAGGGCACCCGCCAGGGTGACCACGTCCCCCGCCGCAAGGCGCCGGGCCAGCTGTTCCGCAAGCCGGCACGTTTCCTCGGGCGCCTTCGACCCCATGGACCACCAGGCTCCTTGCTCTGCCGCCGCCATGTGCGCCTCCGAGCCGGCGCAAGCCGCTAGCGCCGCCCCCCAACCCGATTGCCCGGCGCTCCCAAGCCCCCTTTTGCGCCCCTGCACGCCGGGGGATTTGCTACTTGCCGTCATCCCGCCGGGCCGGCGGCCCGTCACCTGCACGGCCCGCCTCCACCGGCCCCGCGGCAGCCGCCGCCCCCGCCCCTACCGGGGCAGCGGCCCGACCGCCGCCGACCCATGGCCGGCCCGGCCGAAAGCCCCGGGCCGCCTTGATGAAGGCCGCAAACAGCAGCCGCTGGATGGGGTAGCGCTCCACCATCGATTCCGGGTGCCACTGAACACCCACCACGAAACGGTGCTCCCGGCTCTCGATTCCCTCGACGACGGCGTCCCGGGCCTTGGCCGAGACCCGGAAGATGGGGGCTGCCACCTTCACGGACTGGTGGTGAAAGCTGTTGACCCGCAGGCAGTCGGCCTGGAAGATGCTCGCCAGCCGGCTTTCCGACTCCAGGCGCACCTCATGGCAGGGATGCCAGCGGGGAGCATCCTGCTGATGCTTGATGGCCCGGGGCACCTGGGAGGGGATGTCCTGGTAGAGGGTTCCGCCGGCGCTCACGTTGAGCACCTGGATGCCCCGGCAGATGCCGAGCACCGGCATGTCCCGTTCCAGCGCGAGGCGGGCCAGGCCGATCTCGAAGGCGTCCCGTTCCGGGTCGACCTCGCCCAGGCCGCTTACGGGCTCCTCGCCGAAGCGCTGGGGATCCACGTCCCCCCCACCCACCAAAAGCAGCCCTTGAAGCCGCTCCAGCGTCTCCGAGAGAAGCTCCTCGGCTTCCACGAAGGGTAGCAGCAGGGGTAAGCCGCCCGCCGCCTCCACGGCCCGGACGTACTCCCGCGCCACCCCCACCCTGGCGACCCCGCCAGGCGTCACGAACTGGCCGCACGCGATCCCGACCACCGGCCGTTCGCCAACGGCCTCCATGGCTGGCTCCAATCCCCCTCTTCGCCGCCATCCTGCAGCGTGCCTTCCGCGGGTGCATCCAGCGGTCTGCCCGCCGCCGGTGTGCCCGACGGCGTACCCTCGGCAGGGCCGTCAACCTGCCTTTCGTTCAACCCGGTACACGTGGCGTTCGCCCGCCACGAAATACCCCGTCCACCCTCCCTGTCCCGGACTCGGGGGTCCCAGCGCTTCGGCGATGGCCGCAAGGCGCCGGCGGCGCTCTTCCAGCGCCCGTCCCGCCGCCGCCTCGTCCACGGCCAGGAAGCGAACCACCTGCCCGGGGCGAAGCTGCCCCGCGGCGTCCAGATCCGCCGTGATCACGGTGGCGATCTTGGCGTAACCGCCCGTCGTCTGCCGCTCGGCCAAAAGGACGATGGGCTGCCCGTCCCCGGGCACCTGCACGCTGCCGGCCGCCACGCCCTCAGACTCGATCTCATGGCCGCACCGGGCCTCGACCGGGGGGCCCTGCAAGCGCACACCCATCCGGTCCGAGTGGGGGCTCACGCGATACGAGCTGGAGAGGAAAGTCCGTAGCCCCCGGGGCGTGAAGGCGTCGTCCTGCGGCCCCAGCCGCACCCGGATGGGAGCCGAACGGCGGTGCGGGCGCAAGTCCTCCGGTACCCGCCGTCCCACCAGATCCTGGAACGAAGCCGCCGGTTCGCCCACCGGCAGGCGGTCGCCCGCCTCCAGTGCTCGCCCTTCCAGACCGCCCAGCCGGGCCCGCACGTGGGTGGAGCGGCTTCCCAGCACCTCCGGGACATCAATCCCCCCGGCCACCGCCAGATAGCCGCGCACACCCCGTGTCACGGGTCCCACCGTCACCACGCTTCCGCCGGGCAAAAGCACCGCCTCCCACAGGGGCAGCGGGCAGTCGCCGGCCCCGGCCCGCCACTGCCCGCCCGGCACCGTGACCGCCGCCACCACGTCGCCATGCACCGCAAGCAAAGGGCCGTCGAGGGTGAACTCCAGCGCGGCCGCCTCCGGCGGGTTACCCACCAGCATGTTCGCGCACGCCAGCAGGAACCGGTCCATGGCACCGCCGGGCGAGAGGCCCCACGCCATAAAGCCCGGCCGGCCCCCGTCCTGGACGGTGGTGAGAAGCCCCCCGTGGAGCACCTCCAGCACGGCCCGCCGGCGGGTTCGCCCCAGAAGCCCGCTTCGCGGCGCGGCGCTCACGCGCTCTCCAGCTCCCAGGAGCTGCCCACGGCCCTCTCCGCCCATTCCCGAGGGGCCTGGGCCAGGCTCACCGCCTCGAAGCGCACCCGGTCGCCCGCTTGCAAAAGGGCCGGGCGGCGGCGGTTGGGATCCCAGAGGCGCAGCCACGTGCGCCCGATGAGACGCCAGCCTCCCGGCGAATCGTCCAGGGAGTAGATCCCGGTCTGCCCCCCGGCGATAGCCACCGACCCGGCCGGCACCCGAAGCCGGGGCGTGGCCCGCCGGGGCACCCAGAGGCTGCGATCGAGGGGGCCCAAATAGCAAAAGCCGGGCATGAACCCCAGCATCACCACCACGTAGCGGCCGGCCGCGTGGCGGCGCACCACCTCCTCCGGCGCAAGCCCGGTGAGCGCGGCCACCTCGGGCAGATCGGGCCCCATGGGCCCGCCGTACACCACCGGGATCACCAGGCGCCGGCGCCGGCGCACCGCACGGGTGCCTGCCGAGTGTATGCGCGACTCCAGCTCCGCCCGGATCGCTTCGCCGCCGACCTGTTCCGGATCCCAGACCACCAGCAGCGCCCGGTGGCTGGGAACAGCCTCCATCATGCCCGGCAGCGGGTCGCGCACCAGGCTCTCCCACAGACCCAGCACCCGGCGGTGGACGCCGAGCCCGGAAGGCCCGGTAAACTCCACGAGGACCGCGGCGTCCCCGGCCGGCCGCAGGCGCCAACCTCGCGCCTCACCCGCCGTCGCCCGCAGCTCCCCGGGGCCCGGCCCGACTCCACGCGATCTCATGCCTTCACCCTCGGCCGGCGTCGCTTCGCCCTGGGCCGTAGCCGCATCACCGTCGGCCGCCGCTTCACCGCTTCACCTCCGGCGTGGGCCCCTGACCTCGCAGGCCTTCCAGGAACTCCAGGGCGGCCTGCAGCGCCGCATGGTTGCTGGTCACCACGGGCAGCCCCAGCAGGCTCTCCAGCTTGCGCCGCACCGCCATCGCCTGGAAATTGGTGCACGAGACGAACAGCGCATCCGCCGCCGCGGCGCCTGCACCCCACCGCTCCTTTTGGCGCCGCACGAACTGGACGATGGCGTCGGGCCGCACCCGGCCGATCTCCCGGTTGCCTATCAGCCCCATGCTGGCCGAGGCCACCACCTCGAGCCCGTCGGCCTCCAGCAGGGCCGCCACCCGGGCGGTCACCTCCTCGATGTAAGGCGCCACCAGCCAGACCCGCCGGGCCCGCAGCCGCTGCAAGGCCTGGCGGACAGCGGCCCCCACCGAGATGCAGCGCACGCCGCCGGCCTCCCGGCCGATCCGCTCGACCAGCTCCGCTTCGGCCGCCAGCCCCCGCAGGGCGGCCGCGGACGTACAGCCAAACACCACCAGGTGGGGCTGCACCGTGGCCAGCTCCCGGGCGGCCTCGGGCACGTAGAGGTCCAGCATGCGGGACTCCGCCTCGACGGTCACGTCCTCGAGAAAGGCCCGGGCGGTGTGGACCGTCACCCAGGTCGGTAGCTGGCCGTAGAAATCGGGCTCCATGACGGTGTTCGACGACGGGATGATGAGGCCCAGCCGAAGGGGCGGCCGCTCCCCTTCCAGTTCGGCCTCCAGCAAAGCGAGCGGCTCCTCGAGGGCCAGCGGCGTGGGGGCCGCCTCTACCTGCTCCACCGCTCCGGGCGGGGCAGATCCTGTGGCCACCGCCTGCGGCTGCCTTTGCGACACTCTGTTCGCCTCCTTGCCACACCCGACCCGGGGAGTTCAGAGCAGCCCGAGGCGCTCCCGGGCGACGGCGGCTGCGCCCACCACACCCGCATTGCGCCCCAGCTGCGCCGTCACCAGCCGGGTTCCCTCGGCGGGGCCGGCCACCGCCCGCGCCCGGACGTAGCGGCGCAGGGGCTCCATCATCATCTCGCCCATGCGTGACACTCCCCCGCCGATGGCGATGGCCTCGGGGTCAAAGAGGTTCATCAGGTTGACCAGCCCGGCGCCCAGGTAGCGCCATGTCACCTCCAGCACCTCCTGCGCCAGGGCGTCCCCCTGCCGGGCGGCCTCGGCGACCAGGCGCGCATCGATCCGCTCCGGCTGACCGCCGGCCAGTCGCCAGAGAATGCTGCCCGGCCCGTCCGGCTGCGACGCCTGCCCCCGAAGCGCCTCGACAGCCCGCCGGGCGATGGCGGTGCCGGAGGCCACGGCCTCCAGGCAGCCCCGATGGCCGCAACCGCACAGAGGGCCGTCTTCCACCACGATGACGGTGTGCCCGATCTCCCCGGCCGCCGCGTGCGCCCCCCTGTAGAGCCGGCCGCCGATCACGATCCCGCCGCCGATCCCGGTGCTGACGGTCACGTAAAGGAAATGGGCCGTCCCCCGCCCGGCTCCGGCCCACCACTCGCCCAGGGCGGCCGCGTTCGCGTCGTTTTCCAGAAAGACCGGCACCCCTAAAGCCCGTTCCATGGGCTCGACCACCGCGACCTGGCGCCAGGCCAGGTTCGGCGCGTGTACCACCACCCCCCGGGCCGGATCCAGGGGCCCCGGGGCGGCCACGCAGACCGCCCGGACCGAGGCGATGTCAACGCCCCCGGCCCGGCACACCTCCCGGGTCGCCTCAAGCATCCGCTGGATGACCGCTCCGGGCCCTTCGCGGACGGGAGTCGAGTGCTCGACCCGGGCCACCACCCGCCCGCTGCCCTCCACCAAGCCGGCGGCGATCTTGGTGCCCCCCAGGTCGACGCCCACCACCACGGGCCCGTTCGCCGGAGCAGGGCCGCTCATGGACGCGCCGTCAACCCGCTCATGGATGCCCCGCCCACCCGCTCACGGACGCCCTGTCAACCCCGCATCGTGGCCAGTTCGGCCTTCAGGCGGTCGATAAACCGGACGGGTGTGGGGTCAACCCCCTTGGCGATGGCCAGATAGAAGCTCACGTAGTCGCCCAGGTGCAAAAGCGCCAGAGCCCGGGAGAGGTGATCCTCCCCTTCCCCGGAGAACTCCGCCAGGCTCCCCACCCGGCCTTCCACGATCCTCCGGGTGGCCTCAAAACGGGTGGCCATGCGGGGCGACTCGTCCCCAACCCGCAACAACAGCACCCGCATCATCCGGGCCGCCGACGGAGGGGGCGCCTCCCAGCCCACCACCTCGTTATGGTCCAGCTCCGGCAGATGCGTCCAGTACGCCGGGTGCTTGCTGTTTTCGTTGAACTGGCACTTCCACCGGTACGCGACGGCCGCCCCCACGCCGGAGCTTCCATACAAAACCGGCACCGCGTCGATCAGCGCCAGCGCCTCCTGCTTGGCTGCATTGGCCCGAAAGCTCTGCCGCATCCCGGCCCTGGCGCCGACGGCTCGAAGGGCCCGCACCGAGGCCTCCACGGTGGCGCTCATGTCCGGCAGGATCCCGGCCGCCTGGAGGATTCCCACGGCCGCGAACAGCGAATAGCCGATGGCCGCCCGAGGCGGCAGGCCCGAGGGGATCCGCGCCACAGGCCACCCCTCGCGGCTGGCCCGGTCGCCCAGGCGACCGCCGCTGGTGAGGGCCACCATGGGCGCGCCGAGACGGGCAGCCTGCTCCTGGGCAGCCAGGGTCTCTTCGGTGTTGCCCGAGTAGCTGGAGATGACGGCCAGGGTGCGAGGGCCCACGTAGGCAGGCAGGCGGTAGTCTCGCACCACCTCGACGGGCACCCTCGCCATCTCGGCGGCCAGCGCCTTGAGCAGATCGCCCCCGATGGCCGAACCGCCCATCCCCGCCACCACCACCGCCGAATACCCACCCGGCGGCGCCGGCGGGCACGCCTGCAGGCCCGCCTCGTAGCCCGGCCGGATCTGGTCGGGCAGGGACTCGATCAGCCGCAGCATGCCGTATGGATCGAGGCGGGCGACGGCCGAGGCGTCATCCAGCCGCCGCCGGATCCCGTCCACGGCCTGGGGGGACAGCCCCTCCATGCCGCCGCCGGCGCGCAACTGGCCCATCCTGTGCACCTCCCCGCCACAAGCCCGATGGTACCACGCCCGAAAGCCCCTGGGAATAGCACGACGGCCGGGCCTGCTCAGCGCCCGGCCGTCGGACTCCCAAACCCCTCTCACGGCGCCGCCTCGGGCACAGGCGGCTTTGCCGTGGCGGGTCAGTCGATACGCCGCTCGGTATCTCGGTCGAAGAGGTGCAGCTTGTGCATGTTGAAGGTGATCCGGTGCGGCTCGCCGTCCTGGGCGCGCGTCTTGGGATCGACCCGGGCGACGAAGGAGTGCGGCCCGAGGCTCAGGTAGAGGTAGGACTCCGAGCCCATGGGCTCCACGACCTCCACCGTGGCCACCGCCGTGGTCTTCTCATCCGGGTTGGGCAAAAGGTCGCTGTCCTCGATGTCCTCCGGCCGGATACCGAAGATGACGGGCCGGTCGATGTACTCGCCCAGCCGCTTGATCTCCGCCGCCTTCTCGGGCGGGACCGGAAGCCTCAGCGGCTCGGCGTCGATGAAGTACTGCCCGTCCTCCCGCCGCACCACACCCTCGATGAAGTTCATGGCCGGGCTGCCGATGAACCCTCCCACGAAGACGTTGACCGGCCGCTCGTACACGTCCAGCGGCGCCCCCACCTGCTGGATGAAGCCGTCTTTCATCACCACGATGCGGTCGCCCATGGTCATGGCCTCGGTCTGGTCGTGGGTCACGTAGATGACCGTCGCCTCCAGCCGCCGGTGCAGCTTGGACAGCTCCGCCCGCATCTGCACCCGCAGCTTGGCGTCCAGGTTGGACAGCGGCTCGTCCATCAGGAACACCTTGGGGTTGCGCACGATGGCCCGGCCCACGGCCACCCGCTGGCGCTGCCCGCCCGACAGCTCCTTGGGCTTGCGGTGGAGCAGGTTTTCGATGCCTAGCATGCGGGCCGCCTCTTTCACCCGCCGGTCGATCTCGGCCCTGGGGTACTTGCGCAGCTTCAGCCCGAAGGCCATATTGTCGTAGACGTTCATGTGGGGATAGAGGGCGTAGTTCTGGAAGACCATGGCGATGTCCCGGTCCTTGGGCGGCACGTCGTTGACCAGGGTATCGCCGATGAAGATGTTGCCCTCCGTTATCTCTTCGAGCCCCGCCACCATGCGCAGCGTGGTGGACTTGCCGCACCCCGACGGGCCGACCAGCACCACGAACTCCCGATCCTTGATCTCCAGGTTGGCCCGGTTGACGGCCACCACGTTGCCGAAGCGCTTGGTCACATTCTCGAGCGTAACGCTCGCCATGAACCCGTCTTCCTCCTCCGGGGCCCTGCCGGGCCCGTTGTCGGCCGACCCAAGGTTTCGACCCATGCAGGCCTACCTTCCTGCAAGGGAGGATGTGTATACAAGATCCGCACCATTCACGCCCTCGTTGGGAGTGGCCCCGAACTGTCAACAAAAAGGGAACAGTGTCGCGTTGATCGCTGTATGAGCACCTCCGTCGCGCGCTCG
>CAYQLT010000069.1:0-13056 GCA_964418425.1 uncultured Clostridia bacterium | reverse complement strand
CGTTGACGCAGACCCGCCCTTGCCGGATGGCGTCGAGCAGCTCGGCCCGTTCGCAACGCCGGGCCCACACCCAGGTGACGGGCTCCCCGATGCGGGCCGGCTCGCCGGGACGGTGGGCGTCGCTCCCACCCAGGGCCACCAGGCGCCGACCCGCCTCCAGCTGGGCCTGCCACCATTGCAGGGCCCGGCGGTTGGCCTCCCGCCACGGCCCGTTCCAGACCTCCACGGCGTCGAACGGGAACTCGAACCCCCACCGCCACTCGCAGGACAGGCAGGCCGGCTCCATGGGGTGCGCCAGCACCACCAGCGCGCCGGCCGCGCGGGCCTGAGCAAGAGCTTGCTCGACGTCCCGCTCGTCTCGGCAACGAAAGTCCCCGACGGGGTCCAAGGCTCCCAGCAAGCACGCATGGCCGCGGTAGGTGGTCCACTCCACCGCGGGCAACCGGGTCACCGGCCGGTTCGTGTGCAGGCAGAGGTTGTGCGCCGTCGTATTGTGGTCGGCCACGCCAAGCCACGCAAGGCCCTCGGTTTCGGCCAGGCTCACCAGCTCCTCCAAAGTCCAGGCGCCGTCGCTGTGAACGGAGTGGACGTGAGGGTCCCCCGCAAGCCAGCGGGCGCGGGGCTCTTGGGCCTCGAACTCCACTTCGACCCTGCAGCCTTCCTGCGGCACCTCGTAGGCTCCGAGAACCACGCACCAGCGCCCGCCCCTCAGCGGCCCGGGACGGTAGCCGGGGGTGGCCGAACTCTCCCGCACGAACACCTCCTGCCGGCACGACCCGCTCCACCCCCGCAGGCCCGACGGATCGGCCACGCCCAGGTCGACGGTGCAGGGGCCCGGCCCCAGCGCCGTCACCTTGTAGCGGACCGTGACCTGCTCCACTTCCCCCGGAACCTCGAAGGGAAGCTCGAGGTACGAAAGGCGCTCCTCGGCTCGCACCGTCACCGTCGCCTGCCATCTCATCGACCGCACGACCTCTCCACCGCCCGGGCTGCTGGCTTTCGGCTTCGTCCCCGCACGCGGCCGGATTCGCGACACTCCCCGCCCTGCGCGTGCGGCCTGCCGCTCACCGGATGAGTTCGCCCGATGCCCGGTACAGGCGGGCCCGAGCAAAGTCCACCTCGACCCAGACCAACTCGGACAGGGCCGTTTCCGCCGCCTGAGGGTTTCGGATCACCACCCGAGTCCCGTCTACCTCCACCGTGGTCAGCGTCTCGTGCCCGAGCCACTCCACGACGAACAACCGCGCGGCCAGGAGCCTCCCCGCCTCGGGAGCCGCCGGGCCGGGCGGGCCCTGCAGCCCTGCCGCCTGCGGCCCCAAAAGCCGCAGGTTCTCGGGTCGCACCCCGAGGTACAGGCTCTCCCCGTGCTGCGGCGGATGGTGGAGGTTCGCCAACAGTTCGGCGGCCGAAAGCCGGAAGGTTCGGCCTGCCATCCACGGCCGGCCCTGCTGTACCTCCAGCCGGCACGGGATCAGGTTCATGGGGGGATTGCCGACGAAGGAGGCCACGAAGGTGTTCAACGGCCACTCGTAGATCTCCCTGGGGGTTCCCACCTGGCGGACCTTCCCGGCTTCCATGACCGCGATGCGGTCGGCCAGCGCCATGGCCTCCGCCTGGTCGTGGGTGACGTAAACCGCGGTGATGCCGAACTGCTTTTGAAGGTGCTTGAGAAATCCCCGGGCCTCGACCCGAAGTTTGGCGTCCAGGTTGGAAAGCGGCTCATCGAACAAAAAGGCCTTCGGCCGGTGAACCACGGCCCTGGCCACCGCGGTGCGCTGCTGCTGGCCGCCCGAGAGTTGCCCCGGCCGGCGGCCGAGCAGCCCTTCGATCTGCAAGTGCCGGGCCGCCTCCGCCACCCGCTGCTCCACCAGCGTCCGGGGTGCCCGCCGCACCTTGAGGGGATAGGCGATGTTGTCAAAGACGGACATGTGCGGAAAGAGGGCGTAATCCTGAAACACCATGGCCACGTCGCGCTGGTGGGCCGGCAGGTGGGTGACGTCCCGGCCGCCGATGTGGATGCGCCCCTCGGTGGGCTGCTCCAGCCCAGCGATGAGCCGAAGGGTGGTGGTCTTCCCGCACCCCGAGGGCCCCAGCAGGGCGAAGAACTCGCCGTCCTCGATGGTCAGCTCGACGCCGTCCACCGCCCGAACCGCTGCGAACCGCTTTGTCACTCGCTCGAGGCGGATGGTCGCCATCCGCCAAACCCCCGCTTCCGCCGGGCGGCGGGGCTGTCGGGCGCCGGGGCCGCCGCGCGCCCCGCCTGTAGCTTTACCGTTTGAGCCCCCCGAAGAAGCGAAATCCGTAGCGCGCGTTGACCAGCAGGTAGAGCAGCAGCACGGGAAGGCTGTACAGGAGGGAGTACGCCGCGGTCAGGGTGATGACCGGGGTCCCCGCCTCCGTATAGAAAGAATAGATGGCGACCGACGCCGGGATCCTGTCGGGGCTACGCAGGAGCACGAAGGGGATCAGGAAAGATCCCCAGACGTTGACGAACACCCATACCGCCACCACCACGACGCCGGGGCGAATGAGCGGCGCGACCACGTCGGTGAAAACCCGCCAGGGGGAAGCCCCGGCGACGACGGCCGCCTCCTCGTAGGACGGCGAGACCCCTTCCACGAAGTCCCGCATGATGAAGATGGCGGCCGGGAGCAGGCCTCCGGAGAAGACCAGGATCACCCCCAGGTGGGTGTCGATGAGGCCCAGGCGGAAGACGAGCAGGAAGATCGGCACCATCGCGGCGGTTCCGGTGACGATGGAAGAGAACAGGATGAGGATGTAGACCAGGTAGCGGCTTCCCGGGACGTTCGCCCGGGAGAGCGCGAAGGAGGCCAGCGTGGCCACGACCGCGGTGATGATCATCGCGCCGCCTGCCTGAAGCAGGCTGTTCTGAAGCCCCCGCAAAGCGTACGCGTTGGCGAAGACCGCCTGGAAGTTGGCCAGGGTCGGGGGGCGAGGCAGGCTGACCGCCAGAGAGGCCCGGGCGCTCAACGGCGCAGTCAAAAGCCACAGGAGAGGGAGCGCGAAGAAGGTTCCACAGAGCGTTGCCAGCACATAGAAGCCGAGCCGGGCCAGGACATGCCTTATCATCCGTTCCCCACCGCCTTGACGCCGCCCGTCGCCCTCCGCTCCTGGCGGCGCAGCATCAACAGGTAGAGGCTTGCGAGGCAGAGATTGATCACCATCATGGTCACGGCCACGGCGGCGCCCTGCCCGAAGCGGAAGAATTTGAACGCCACGCGGTATGTGAAGATGCTGACCAGCTCCGTTCGAAACGCAGGCCCCCCGCCGGTCAGCAGGTACGGAGTGAAGGTGTTGAACGTCCAAAGGGTGATCAGGATGAGATCCGTGAAGATGTGGGGAGCGATGAACGGCGCCACGACGTCCCGAAGCTTTTGCCAGCCGCTGGCCCCCGACACCTCGGCCGTCTCCAGGTACGACGGCGGGATGGTCGCCAGGGCCGAGGAGAACAGCAAAAGCGAGAAGGCGGTCCCCCTCCAGGTGTTGAACAGGATGATGGAAAACAGGGGATAGTCCAAGAGCCAGTCCGGCCGGCCCAGCCCGAGGCGGGAAACGAGGGCGTTGAGGGTGCCGAAGTCTCGGTCCAGGAACGCAACCCACGTGAACGCGACGACGACGTCCGGGATGATCCACGCCAGGATGGCCAGCGTGTAGACCAACTCCTTGATCGGCCCACCTCGCCGGTAAAACAGCCAGGCGAGTCCCAGCCCCAACACGGCCTGGCCGAGGATGGCAGAACCCAGGACGAACTGAAGGGAGATGAGCAGCGCGCTTCCGAACTCTCCGGAATGGAGCCAGCGGTCGAAGTTGAACAGCTCCCGGTAGTTGGCAAGCCCCACAAACCGCGGTGCGATAGCGGTGACGCCCGTGAGCGTGCGGTTGGTAAAGCTGACGGAGATTACCCACAGCGCCGGCCCGATGAGGAAGACCGCGACGGTGGCGACGGCCGGGAGCAAAAAGAGCACGCCGGTGCGGGTGGAGAGGGTCTTGCGGGTCACCGGCCGCCGCCACCTTCAACGGCTCACGGCAGTTCGATGACGTTTTCCCGGCCCACCCGTTCGGTGACCGCCCGGGCGTACGCCTCCATGGCTTGTTCGGGCGTCATCTCGCCCGACACCACCCGTTCCGTCATCAGCTGAGCCTGAAACGACACCTCGGGGTAGGCGGGATCCAGCGGACGGGCGGTGGTATACGGCAGCAGCGCGCTGGAGGTGACGGTGAGAAACGCCTCTCCCGGGACGGGCACGTCGTCGCGCACCCGGATGCGGGGCTCATACTTCTGAAACGCCTGCAGCGCTTCTCGGGAGTTGGCGAAGGCGAGAAACTCCCAGGCCTCCTTGGGGTAGCGGGAGTTGGGGTTGAGCACCATCCCGGTTCCGCCCGAGATGGTCACGAAATCCTGCCCCCGATACCCCAGACCGGGCGCTTTGGCGGGCATGGCCGCCCAGCCCACCAGGGCGTCCCGTTCCGGAAGCGCCCACTCGGAACCCGGGGCCAAAGGCGACCTCCAGAACCAGTCACCCTCCACCAGCATGGCGATTTTGCCGTCGCGGAACATCGCGAAGGTGCGCGACCGTGCGTCCGCCAGGAGTTGCGTGCGGGCGTCGCCCAGTTGCTCGTCGCGGTAGACACGCTTGTAGAAGTTGAGGGTGTCGAGAATGGCCGAGCTTCGCACGATCCACTTGCCCCGGTCGAAGTCATACACGTGGCCGCCGGCACCCAGCAGCACCATGAAGTACCCCTGCATGGTGGTCGCTTCGCCCATGGAGGTCCCCGCGTTGATCTGCAGGGGGATCACCCCGGGAAGCGCCCGCTTGATCTGCCGGGCGGTGTCCAGCAGCGCCTCCCAGCTGCGCGGCTGCCAGGCCCACCAGGCCGGGATGCCGGCCTGACGGAAGAGGTCCCGCCGGTAAAAGATCACGCGGACGTCGGTTCCGAACGGGATCCCGTAGCGCTTGCCCTGGTAGCTGAGCAGGGCCTGCAGGCCGCGGCTGATGTGGCTCCATCCTTCCCACTCGTTGACCTGGGGCCCGGCCACCTCGTCAAGAGGCTTCAGCAGGCCTGCCGCCACGAACTCCGGCACCCAGAACCCGTCAAAGCCCATCAGGTCGTGCCCGCGCCCCACCCGCAGGTCGAGCGCGTACTGCTGCTTGAGGGCCTCGTCGCTTCCGCCGAACTGCACCAGTTGCACCCGCACGTCCTTGCCCTGCGCCCGCATGCGGGCCTCGAAGTTGGGCACCACCCACTCCTTCAGCCAGGTGTAGAAGTTGTGGTTGACGCCTCCTTCCACCATCCGGCTCGTCAGGCTCAAAGTGACGGCCTGCGCGGCCGTCGGGGCCGCCAGCGCCACTGCCACCAGCAAGGCGACTGCGCATGCCAGCGCTCGGCTTCTCACGTCCGCTCAGCTCCCTTCAAGCCTTCGCGGTGCAGTTGGCCTGCCTGGTTTGTCCGCACCGTGCCGGGCATCACCCCCCACCGACGGCCCGATCAGCGCCCGCGAAGAGGCCGATGATCTCGCCCGGGCCGCGGGAGCCAGGCCCCTCCTCGGCCGGGCCGGCCCCCTACGCCCGGGGGCGCGTCGTCTGTCCCACCACCAGGCGGGCCGGGATGCGCACGTGGCGGGGCCCGCCGCCGCTCAGCATCTCCACCGCCAGGCGGGCCGCATGGCGCCCGATGGCGGCGGCGTCCTGTTCGAGGTGGGTGAGGGGAGCGAGGGTGGCCGAGACCGGCGGGACGTCATCAAACGCGACCAGCGACAGATCCTGAGGGATCGAGCGACCGAGACGAGAGGTGGCGGCGACCAGTCCCACGGTGGCGCTCGGGTTGTAGGTGATAACCGCGGTGAGTTCGGGGGCCCGCTGCAGCAACTGAAGCGCGGCCACCAGGCCCGCCTCGTAGGAGTCGGATAACAGAGTCTCGGCCCACCGGGGCTCAAAAGCGATACCCGATGCCGCAAGCGCCTTGCGGTAACCCTCGAACCGCTCCGTGACCGATGAGAGGGGGGGACCCGACAGAAAACCGATACGCCGGTGGCCGATGGACAGCAGGTACCCGACGGCCGAGAAGGCGGCCTGCTCGTTGTCGGTGCAGACGCAACCGGCAGCGGGGACGTCCAGGTGGCGATCCAGGAAGATGACCGGGATCTTCGCCTCGAAGACGGCCCGGGAGGCTCGCTGAAGGAGTTCCCGGCGAGCCGGCAGGGCCAGGTCGCCGGCGGGTATGAAGAAAGCAGCGTCGGCCGTCTTGCCCTTGATGAGTTCCAGATCCTGCAGCTGGCGCTCGCCGCTGTCGAAGCAGCAGTGTAACGTGAGGGACAGGCCGACCCGGCCGAACTCGTCGGCGATGTTGGCCAGGATGTCGCTGGTGGGGGGCCCGTCCAGCCGGGGCACGAGCGCGGCCACCATGCCGGTGGCGCCCACGCGCAGACCGAGGGCCATGCGGTTGGGGGTGTAGCCCAGCCGCTCGGCTGCCGCCAGCACCCGGGCTCGGGTCTCCCGGGCCGCCGGGCCGTTGCCCCGCAGGACCCGCGAGACGGTTGCATGGGAGACTCCCGCGCTGCGGGCGATGTCCTTGATGGTCGCCGCTCGGCGGGAGGGCGGCAGGCTGTACACGTTCTCACCGCCTGAGACCGTTTTCGACGTGGACGCCGGTCATCCCTCCAAGGCAAAGGCAGGTAGGAGGGTCAGAATTCACCTGCCGGTGGCCTGTTCTCGGCAGGTGAGCGATCCCAGGTCCAGGGGACGGATGTGGGAGAGCACGTCGGCAAGGGCTGGCCGGTCCGGTACGCCTCGCCTTTGCGACGTGGTGCGTGGCCGGGCGGGCGCCAGCGGGCGGGTGGTCCGGGCGGTTTCGTTCGGACGTTTACTGCCGGCCATCGCCGGTGGTGAGCAGCTCGGGACGGTCGGTGCAGATGCCATCGACGCCCAGTTGGCGCAGGCCCTCGATCACCGCGGCCCGCTCCTCGTGCCAGGTGATGACGCCCCGGCCGGCTCGGTGCACGGCGTCGATCCACGCCGGGTCGAGCAGGCGGTCGGGTCGGTCGCTGACATGCTCCCAGCAGGGGTGCACATAGTCGCACTGGATTCTGGCTGCCAGCTCCGATGCGGCCTGCAGGGCGAGCCACACGCCTCGACCGAGCTGGTCGGGCGGCCCCACCAGCAAGGAGGTGCGAAGTTTCGGGTTTTGCCTCCGAAGTTCCCTCAGGAGCTCCGGATCGTGAGAGCCCATGATGGCATAGGGGGTGAGCCCTGCCCGCTCCAGCTCGGCTGCGGCCGGCAGGGCGGCCTCCTTTGCCTTGATGTCCACGTAGACCCCCAGCCGCAGCCGGGCCAAGAGCTCCAGCGCCTCCGAAAGCGCCAGCAGGCGCCCGCCTCCCCGAACCGTCCGGCCGCGCAGGTACTCCCACGTGCGCTCCGCCACCGCTCCGTGGCCGTCCGTGAGCCGCTCCAGGACGGGGTCGTGGATGACCACGGGTACGCCATCCCGAGTCAGGCGGACGTCCAGCTCCACCATGTCCGCCCCCAGCTCGGCCGCCAGCTCAAAGGCCCGGGCGGTGTTCTCCGGGGCGTGGGCGGAGGCCCCCCGGTGGGCGATGCGCAGAAAACGCCGCCGATGCGGCGGCACCTCGGCCTCCAGCCGCCGAAGCCACGCCCGCACCCGCTGGGGGATCCGCCGCTCGAGCTGCCGCCAGGGAAAGAACGGGACGTCCCTCAGGTCCACCTGCCGGTCGAAGACCAGGGTCGGTTCGAAGCGGCGCTGCCAGAGATACGAGTGGACCAGCCGGTCGGTGGCCGCGTTCTTCCACGGGATGCGACCCTCGAAGAGGGGGGTGACCCACACCCCGCCCACGCCGGCCTCCCGGCTGCAGCGAAGCCGCACCTCGCCGGCCATCGCCGAAAACCAGCTTTCGGATGGAGCCAGCGCGTGCTTGCCCGGCTCGGCGACCACGATGGGGCGAGGAGGCCGGTCTGCGGTGAACGACGCGGGCTCCCGGGAGGGGAACAGGAGGTGGTAGCGGCCGTGCCAGCTGCCCTCCACCGCCTGCACCGAACCGCCGGCCACGTAGACCCAAACGTGCTCCAGCTCGTAAAGATGGCCGATGTCCCAGTCCCAATAGATGGCGTACTCGATGGCCGCATCGGCCCGGTCTGCCCCGCCCTGCGGCCCATTGTCCGAGCCGGGAGGGGCGGGGAGGTTGGCTGCCGCCCGGCCCCCCTGTGGCGCCAGGACGAGGCCCGCCTCGTGAGCCGCCGGGCGGGGCGGTGCCGGGAGCGTGAGGCTCACGGTTCGCGGGAAGCTCGGCGAGGGCCCGTCGGCGTAAAACACGTGGTACCCCACGGCTACCGGCAGGAAAGGCTCCCCGCGGTCCACGCGCAGCACCGGAGCAAAGCGAAGGGCCAGGGCTCGCTCCTGGTGGCCCACCGAGCGGCTCACAGCGCCATCCCGGCGGGCTCGACCGCCCACCGAGTCCCCACCCGGCGCTGAGTCTTCGCGTCGAAGAGGTGGACTCGTTCCGCAGGGATCCGAAGCCAAAGCGGCATCCCCGGCCCGACCCGCGAACCGGCCGGCACAAGGGCGCGCACCGTGGCCCGGCCGCAACGCACGCTCAGCAGCAGATCCCGGCCCAGAGGCTCCACCAGCGCGAGCTCACCGGCAACGGCCCCATGGCGGGGCGAGGTGGCCACCTCGATGTGCTCGGGTCGCACCCCCAGCACCATCTCTTGCGGGAACGTTCCCTGCGCCTGCTCCCCCGCCGTCGCCAGCGGCAGCGAGAAGCCGGCACCCTCCAACACCAGCGCCGCTCCGTCCGCTCGGGGCCGCACCGGGAGCAGGTTCATGGGGGGATCCCCGATGAACGAGGCCACAAACAGGTTCTCGGGCCGGTCGTACAGCGCCTCGGGGGTTCCCACCTGCTCGATGACCCCATGGCGCATCACGGCGATGCGGTCCGCCATGGTCATCGCCTCCACCTGGTCGTGGGTGACCAGGATGGTGGTGATGCCGAGTTCCCGCTGAAGCCGCTTCAGCTCGGCCCGGGTCTCGATCCGCAGCCGGGCGTCCAGGTTGCTCAGCGGTTCGTCCAAAAGCAAGAGCCGGGGCCGCTTGACAAGGGCCCGGCACAGCGCCACCCGCTGCTGCTGTCCGCCCGAAAGCTCGCCAGGGCGGCGGCGCAGCAGCTCTTCGATCTGCGCAAGCCGCGCCACCTCCCGCACCCGCCGGTCGATCTCGTCCGGCCGCAGCCTCTGCAGGCGCAGCGGGAAGGCGATGTTGTCGTAGGCGGTCATGTGGGGGTAAAGGGCGTAGCTTTGAAACACCAGCCCCACGCCCCGGCTCTTGGGTGGCAGCAGGGTGACCTCGACGCCCCCGAACCGAATGCTTCCCCGGGTAGGTCGGTAGATGCCCGCCAGCATCAGCAGCATGGTGGTCTTCCCGCACCCGCTGGGGCCGAGAAGCGCCAGAAACTCGCCCTCCCGGATGTCCAGGTTCACCCCGTTGACGGCCACCACGTCGCCGAAGGTCTTGGTGAGTCCCCGTAGCTCGATGTCGGCCAAGCTTACGCTCCCCCCTTGGCGCCGCCCACGGTCACGCTCATGAGGTACTTCTGCGTGAACAGGAAGAAGACCAGCACCGGGGCGACGTAGAACAGGCCGGTCGCCGCCAGAAGCCCGTAATCCACGAACATGAAATCCCCGATGAGGGAGTTGATGTAGCTGGCCAGGGTCCACGCCCGCTTGTCATGGATGAATGTGATGACGTAGATGTACTCGGACCATCCGAACAGGAACGAGAAGATGGAGATCGCGGCGATCCCCGGCTTCACCATCGGCAGCAAGATGCGCACCAGAACCTGCATGCGGCTTGCCCCGTCCACCAGCCCGGACATCTCGATGTCCCAGGGGATGGCGTCGAAAAAGCCCTTCATCACCCAAATTCCCAGCGGCAGCATGAGCCCGGCCTTCACCAAGAAGACGCCGGCGATGTGGTTGAGCAGCCCCAGGGTTCGCAGCACGTAGTAAAGGGCGATGAGCAGGGTGATCCCGGGAAAGGCGTGCAGGATGAGGGTGAGGGCCAGGAAGAGGTTTCGGGCCGGGAAGTGAAACCGGGAGATGACGTAGGCCGTGGGCGTGGCCACCGCCACCATGACGGCGGTCATGCCCAGCGCCAGCCACAGGGTGTTCCAGGTGGTCGGCCACAGGGGAGGGTAGTAGGGGGACGGGGGGTTTACGAGAAACCGCCAGTTCTGCAGGGTGAACCCTTCGGGGATCACCCCGTAGGAGACTTTCCGGCTGAACGAGTTGAGCACCAGCCACCCGTAGCCCACCAGGAGCGGGAGCGCCGTCACCGTCAGGAAGGCGTACACCGAGGCGGTGAACAGGCGCTGCCTGCGGCGTTCCCGGCGGACCGCCCGCTCGTCCAGCAAAAGCGGCGCCGCCACCGCCCGGGTGGCCTCGTGCCGCACCGCCATCTCACGTCACCTCGATCCGGGGCTCCGCCATCATGCGGCGGAACCGAAACGCTCTCCAGTACACCACGGAGGCCACGATCCCCACGGCCACCAGGATCATCGCTAAAGCCGCGCCGTAGCCGAACTTGTAGGCCGCGTAGTACCCGCCGAACGCCAGGTTGTACGCATACAGCGCCCAGACGGTGGTTTTGAAGTATGGCCCGCCGCCGGTGACGATGAGGATGTACTCGTAGGAGGTGAGAAGGGAGAGGGTCTGGTAGGCGGTCACAAACAAAAGCGGCCAGCGGATCAGGGGAAGGGTGACGTAGCGGACCTGTTGCAGCCAGCTGGCTCCGTCCACGTGCGCCGCCCACAGGTAGTCCCGGGGGATGGAGCGGATGGCCGAGTAGAAGATCACCATCCCGAACGAGGCGCCGATGACGCCGTTGATGACCACGATGACCGGCATCGGGTACTGGCTGATCCAGTTGACGGGTTGACGTCCGCCGGCGGCAAGCCACAGGCTGTTGAGAAACCCCATCCGGGTCGGGTCGAGGATCCACAGCCAGATCACGCCGTAGACGATGGGGGGCGAAAAGCGCGGCAACAGCCACAAAGCCCGGAAGAACGCACCGGCGCGCTCGTCCACGTGGGCGGTGGCCAGGGCCAACAGCAGCGCGAACCCCACGTTGAACAGCGCGAGGGTTGCGAACGTGTAGACGAGAGTGTTCCAGAAGACCCCGGGCAGCAGGAAGTCCTCCAGCATGTCCACGTAGTTGCGAAGGCCCACGAAGTTCCACCGCAGGCGATAGTCCATGTCCGTAAGGCCCATGGCGCCGGTGATCACGGCCGGGGCCACGTAGAAGATCAGGGTGATCGCGATGGAGGGGGCGAGCAGGAAAAGGGGCAAGGCCCAACCGCGCAAAGGCGACGCCCCGAGACCGCCCGGTCCCTTTCGGCGGCGGGGCGCTGCCACCGCTTGTGCCACCTCTTCTCGTGCCGGCCTGCCGGCGGCAGCGCCGCCGGCAGGCTCGTCTTTGTGGTTCACGGTCGCATCCGCACCTTCGGGGCTAGCGCACCAGGATCTGGTCGCGCAGTTCCCGCTGCAGGCGGCTGGCCATCATGTCCACCGCTGCCGCCGGGGACAACGCGCCGGTCTCCACGGCGCCGATGGCCTCGTGAAAGAGGCTGCTGTACAGTCCCGAACCCGGGTGGGGCGGCATGAAGATCTGCTGGGGCAACAGCGTGGCCGCCGCTGCCGGGAAGCGCGCCTGGGCAAAGGGCGCAAAGGCCGTCTGGGAGCGGCGGATGGCCAGCTTGGCGCCCGTCAGGGCATGGTTGGTGTTGAGATCCACCGCGGAGGCCAGGGTGATGAGCAAGAAGGCCAGCTCCTTGTGGCGCGAGGCGCTGGAGACCATGTAGGCCAGCGGGTGGCCCAGCTGGTTGGGTCGCCCGCCCGGCGCCCCGCGGGGGATGAGGCTGAAGGTGATGGTCTCCCACAGCTGCTCCTCGGGCACCTTGAAGTCCCGTTGCCACTCCGCCCAGTTCCACATGCCGCCGGTGATCTGCATGCCTGCCGTGCCGTCCACCGCGATGCTGCGATGCACCGCCGGCCACGACCAGGTGGTCATCCCCTCGGGCAGCACCCGGTCGACGCGGGCGAGGCGGTGGAAGAAATCCAGCGCGGACCGCATGGCCTGCCGCTCCAGCACCAGCTTGCCGGACGCGGCGTCAAAGTACTGGCCGCCGAAGGCCACCACGAACTGGAAGAAATCCGGGCCGGCGGTCGGCCGGTGCAGCGCGCCCCACTCCACCAGGCCCGCGGCCTTCATCCGGCGGGCGAGGTCGGCCAGGTCGTTCAACGTAAACTCGCCGTCCCGGACCCGGCGGGGCAGGTCGGCGATATCCGCCTCGCTCCAGCCCAGTGCCCGCAGCTTATCCTTGCGGTACCAGACCATCCGCACCTCGATGTCCTGGGGGACGGCCCAGCGCTGCCCCTTATAGGTGACGGACTCCCACAGGTGCGGGAAGAAGTCCTGGTACGTCATGTCCCAGTACCGTTCGATATAGCGATCCAGCGGGATGATCCACCCGCCCTCGGCCCAGACCGGGACGTCCAGGTGGCTGGAGAGCACGATATCCGCCACCACGTCCGGCTTGCCCTCCTGGAACGCCAGGATGTTGCGCCGCCGGTAGCTGTCCCAGGATTCCGTCCAGAAGTCCGCATCCACCTGAACCCGGACCGCCGCCCCGGTGTCCTCGAGGAACTTGTTGAGCCGAGCGGCGGCCAGCTTGAGGTTTTCGGCCCGGTAGTAGGCGGGGGTGTCCGGCCCCACCGTCCAGGCGCGCAGCTGAACCACCTGCGGCGCGCCGGCCTGCATGGTCGCACCGGCGGCCAACCACAGCAACCCCATGACGACAAGCGCCAGCATGGCCTTTGCCATCGGGTTTCTCACCCAAACCACCGCTGGTCTCTCCCTTCCAGGTGGCGTCGTGCTCCGCCGGGCCCCCACAGGCCCGGCTCATCCTCGTCGGCTCGTGTCCGGCCGGCGTCACTGCGGCAACACCACCACCTTGTCGCTGGCCAGGCG
>CAYQLT010000068.1:0-13162 GCA_964418425.1 uncultured Clostridia bacterium | reverse complement strand
GCGGCTGTGACGGGCGCCGCAGCGGGGGCTCGCCCTCCGGTGGTTCGCTGGAGCGCGGAGCCGGCCGGCGCCGGATAGACGGGCAGACGGAGGTGCTTCTCGGTGACGATCACCGACGCCCTGCTGGGCGAACACGGGGTATTTTACGCCCAATTCCGCCACCTCGAGGAGGAGTTGCCCGAGACGACCAGCGTCGAGGCGGTCCGGGCCCGGGCAAGGCTTCTGGCCGCCGCGCTGGAAAGCCACGCCGCCCTCGAGGACCAACTGCTCTTCGACCGCATGGAAGGCGTCATGCCATCGGACCAGGGACCCCTGGTGGTCATGCGGGAGGAGCACCGCCACATCGAGAGCCTGCTGCTCGACCTCAAGGCCGTGGCGGGGCTTGCACAGGCGGTCGAGCTGCTGAACCGGGTGCTCGAGGTGGCCCGCAACCACTTCGCCAAGGAAGAGGCGGTCTTATTCCCTCTGGCCGAGCGCGCCCTGGAACCGGCGGTCTTACAGGAACTGGGCCGGGAGTGGGCGCGGCGCCGGGGAGTCGTGCTGGCGAGCTGAGCCCGGGCGGCCAGGAGTGGACAAGACAGCGTCCCACCTATCGCCCACGGGCCACCGCCGAAGGGCGACTCACCTTCCTTCGCCGCCGAGGTTGAACGGGCTCGCCCCTCGCAAATCGCCGGCTGCGCACGCCCGGCGCGGAGAGGGGCCACCCCGCCAGGCCGCCGACCACGTCGGCCACCCAATCGCCAAGGGAAGGGGTGCGTCCGGGAACCCAGCTCTGGTGCCATTCGTCCAGGGCTCCGTGGGCGGCCAGCAGGGCAACTGCCAGCAGGAACCCCTGGCGCCGCCCGGAAAGGGCGTAGCGCAGGGCGGCCCCAAACAGGGCGTTGGCCAGCCCGTGAAGCAGCCAGTCGGGGGCCGGCAGCCTGCCGACCCGCTCGCCCGGAAGCCCGGAGAGCACCCAGTTGACGGCCACGTAGGCCATAGCCGGCACCCAGCGGAGGACGGGGGACCCGCGCGCTCGCACGCAGCGCCTCACCTGCCGGGGCCTATTATCGCACCGCTGCGCCGGTCGAGCACATGGAAACGGGGCTTCGGGCGCTCCCCGGGGTTTCTCGCGCACCCGGCTGGAGGGAAGGCTCTTCGGTGGGTCGTCCTGCAGCCCGATGGCGCAGGGGGCGAGATCATGCTGGACATCGTGGCCTTTGGGATGCGCTACCTGTGGTGGACGGCCGGAAGGCTTCGGCGCCGGCTGGTTCGGCCGCCCGAGTACGTCGTCTTCCTCGTGGAGGGGCCCTTGCCGGATCTGCCGCCGCCTCGGCGCGGGTTTCTCGAGCGGCACCTGGCTCCGGCGCCGCCCCTGAGCCTCTGGGAGCTGAGCCGCCGGTTCGAGGCGGTGGCAGGCGATCCCCGGGTGAAGGGGGTTGTCCTCCATCTGAGGCCGCTTGGGCTGTCGCCTGCGAAGCTTGACAGCCTTCGGGGCTTGATCCGCAACCTTCGGTCCGCGGGCAAGCGGGTGGTGGCCTGGGCTTCCCACTACAATCGTGCCGCTTATTACGTCGCCTGCGCAGCCGACGAGGTGCTGCTTCAGCCGGGGGGAAGCGTGGGTCCCCTGGGTTTGCGCCAGGGGTACGTCTTCGTGGCGGAAGCCCTGGAGCGGCTGGGGGTCAAGGGTGAATTCATCCGGGTAAGCCCTTACAAGACCGCCTCGGACATCTTCACCCACAAAGAGATGTCCGCCGAGGCCCGGGAGATGGCGAACTGGCTCGCAGACGCCCACTACCGGGAGCATGTTCAGGCGGTCCGGGAAGGCCGGCGGCTGGATGAGGACGCGGCGAGGCGTCTGATTGACGATTCTCCGTTCGAAGACCGGGCGGCCCTGGAGGCCGGCGCGGTGGACGCCCTGGTGCACGCAGAAGAGCTACCCGCCCACCTGGGGTTTCGCACAGTCCGCGGGAAGCGGCGCCCGAGCCGGCTTGCAGCGTGGGAGGCCGCCCGTCGGCGGGTGCTCCTGCCCCCGCCGCCCCGCCCCGGCCGGTTCGTCGCCCTCCTGCGCATCGAGGGGACCATCGTGGACGGCTGGAGCTACAGCCCGCCCCTGCGGCCTCCCGTTCCGTTCCTTTTCGAGGAGCGGGTCGGGGACTTGAGCGTGGTGCAGCAGGCGCGCCGGGCCCTGGCCGACCGGCGGGCGGCCTCGTTGCTGGTCTACGTCAACTCGCCGGGCGGTTCGGCGACCGCGTCCGAGGCCATCGCCGCGGCGCTTGAGCGCGTGGCTGCGGCCAAGCCGGTGGTGGTGTGCATGGGCGAGGTGGCCGCATCCGGCGGGTACTACGTGGCCACCCCTGCCCGCTGGATCGTGGCGCAGCCGGGAGCCATCACGGGCTCCATCGGGGTGCTTGCGGGCAAGTTTGTGCAACTGGGATTGCTCCAGCGCCTGGGGATCCGCCAGCAATGGGTCGAGCGCGGGGAAAGCGCCGGTTTCTTCGGCTGGGATCGCCCTTTCACGCCGCGCGAGCAGGAGAAGATGCGCTCGGCCGTGGATCGCACTTACCAGCTCTTTTTGGAGCGGGTGGCGACGGCGCGGCGGATTTCTCCCGAGGCCGCACAAGGCGTCGGAGGCGGCCGGGTGTGGACAGGGCGCCAGGCCCTGGAGCGGAGCCTCGTCGACGAACTGGGTGGCCTCGACGAGGCCCTACGCAAAGCAAGAGCCCTCGCTGGCCTGCATCCAAAAGCGGCCGTGCGGGAGATCCCCGCCGTGCGGCGATTGGTGGCGCCGCCCGATCCTGCTCGGGCCGTGGAACTCCTTCGCCTTGTCGGCAGCGCTCGCCCCTTGTGCCTTATGCCGATCCTTCCCGCACCAAGCTTCCTGGAACCCCAGGGCTAGGGGCAGCGGGCGAGATGCGGGCCGTCCGTTCGTCCGTCGGCTCGTTCGCACGCCGCAGGGCTCTTTCGCCCGCCGCAGAGGAGGGGGACCCACCGGCCACGGGCGAGTCAAGGGCCACCGGGACTTGACGGCCACCGGGACGCCACAGCGCTTGCCACGGGAACTGTCGGGGTGTAGGATCTCCGTCGGTCGTCCCACCGAGAACCGGCATGGCCATGCAGCCCCGGCGCCGAACCGTGCGGCGGTGAGCGCGGGTGGGCGGACGAACGGGGGAACATGGGCTTGGACCCGCTGGCAAGACTGGTGTTAGGGCGGCCCCGGCTGGTGCTGGTAGCGCTTCTTGCCATCACGCTGGCCTTTGCCGCGTTCTTGCCCGGCCTGCGAATATCGAGCGACCTTCGGTCGTTGGTGCCAGAGGGCGACCCGGTTGTCCAAGAGCTGGCGGAGGTCGTCGACGAGTTTGGTTCCCAGGACGTGCTGATGGTGGTGCTGTCGGCGCCCGACGTGTACCGCCCCTCGACCCTGGAGAAGGCATGGCGCATCGGTCAGGCCATCGAGACGATACCCGGGGTCGCCTCGGTCGTCTCGCCTCTCCGCGCCCAGATGGTAATCGGATCCGAGTCGGGTATCGAGGTGAAGCCCGTCGCGACCGCGCCTCCCGCCACGCCGGACGAGATTACGGAGTTCAAGTCCCGGCTGTCCCGAAGCCCTATGGCCGCTCCCCTGATCTCCCCGGACGGGACCGCCCTGGCCATCGTGGTGACGCTGCAACCGGGCATCGCGTACGACGACGACTTCGCCCGGTTGGTGGCGCCCCGGCTGCAGCGGCTGGTAGCCGAAGAGCGCGGCCCGGAGTCCATCGAGCTGGTCGGGCAGCCCTACCTCAGCTACACCATCGCCCGCAGCGCCCGGCGAGACCTGGTGGTACTGCTCCCGCTCGCGGTGTTGGTGGTGCTGGCCAGTCTTTACAGCGGCCTGCGCACGCCCCTGGCCCTTTTCCTGCCCATGGTGCCCGTGGGCATGAGCCTGGTTTGGGTGCTGGGTCTGATGACGGCTCTGCACTACCGGCTATCCGTCGTCTCCGGGGCCATGCCCGTGCTTCTGGTGGTGGTGGGCAGCGCCAGCGCGATCCACATCCTCAGCCGCCACCAGGGACTGCGCCGGGAGGGGCTCCGCCACGACGAGGCTGTCACCCGGGCCATGCAGGCGCTGGCTGTGCCGCTCATCATGGTCTCGCTGACGGACGCCGCCGGATTCGCCTCGCTGGTCACCTCCTTTGCGAAGCCCGTCCGGGAATTCGGCCTGTTTACCGCTGTAGGCGTCCTGTTCTCGCTGCTGGCGAGCTTGACGGCCGTGCCGGCGATCTTAGCCCTGCGGGACCCCTGGCACAAGCTCGCAGGCCCGGCCGGAGGGGACAGGCGCGCTGCCCGTGGGCCCGGTGCCGGAGATGGGCCGGATCGCGGCCGATGGGCGACGGCGATGCGGGCCCTGGCTTCGTCGATGGTAGGGCCCGGCGGGCTGGTCGCCATCGTAGCCGGAATGCTGCTGGCCGCCGCCGGAGCTTCCGGGATCCCCCAGGTGCGCATCGAGACGGACCTGCTGGAGTATTTTGGGCCGCAAAACGAGGTCGTGCGCTCCACCCGCCACGTGGAAGGTCTATTCGGCGGCACGAGCACCCTCTCGGTGGTCGTCGACACCGGGCAGCCGGACGGTGTCAAGGACCCGGCTTTGTTGGCCAGGGTCGAACGGCTACAAGCATCCCTGGCAAGCATGGAGAAAGTGGCCCAGGTGCACTCCATCACCGATATCCTGCGCCAGGTCCATCGAGCCCTCAATGCCGACGATCCGGTTTTCGAACGTATCCCGGACACACCGCAGGCGGTGGCCCAGGAGCTTTTGCTCTTTTCCTTCCAGGGCGGAAGCGGTCTGGATTCGCTGGTCAATTACGACTACTCCAAGCTGCGGGTGGTCGCCCGGGTGGCCACCCTCCCCACCGAGCAAACCCGCAGGCTGGTGCAGGCCTTCGAAGCGCAGGCCCGGCAGGCCTTTGCCGGGCTTCCGGTCGGGATCAAGGTCGTGGGAACGCCACGAATCGTCATCCGCCTGCAGGAGCGCTTTGTCTCCAGTCAGATCCAGAGCATGACGGTAGCGTTTGGGGTGGTGGCGGCCATCGTCACGGCCTCGCTTCGCTCCTGGCGCTTCGGGCTCGTGTCGCTCCTGCCCCTCTTGCTCACGGTCGCCTTACAATTCGGCGTGATGGGTTACGGCGCGATTCCGCTGGACATCGCCACCTCCATGATCGCCGCCATCGCGATCGGCGTCGGAGTGGACTACGGCATCCACCTCATCAGCCGCTACCGGCAAGAGCGGGAGTCCGGTGAACCCCCCATCTCGGCGCTGGAGGCCACGCTTGGCTCCACGGGCCGAGCGATTGTCATCAACGCACTCACGCTTTCGGCGGGATTCGCCGTCCTAATCTTCTCCGATTTCCGGGCGGTCTCGGTGCTCGGGATCCTGCTGGCCCTGACCATGGTGGTGTCGGCAGGAGCTACCCTGTTTCCTCTGGCCGCAAGCCTCGTGCGTATGGCAGAGGCCGCACCCACCTCGGCCCGCCGCAGCCCCCGGCCGGCCACGGGGAAAGCATCCGGGCCGACCACGGCGAGGCCCCCCGGGTCTTGAGCGGCCTGCCTGAGGGATGTTCGCAGCCCGCCATGCAAGGGCTGGGAGAGGGGGACAAACGGTTTGTCGAACGGCTTGGCGCTGCCAGGCGGCAGTGTGTGGGTTCCCGGGCAGCCGCCCGGCGGCTGGCTGCGGCGGACGTTGCTCTTCGTTCTGTTCACCGGCTGGATGGGCCTGGCGCCCTGGGCCGTTGAGGTTGCCGGCGCCGAGTTGAGCGCCTCGGAGATCCTGGACAGGATGGCCGGCACGGGGGTGCTCAGCGGAAGCGGCCAGGCCCGCCTGGAGCTGGTCACCGAGAACCGGCGCGGGCAGCAGCGGGCGTATCGCCTGCAGATCTACCGGTCGGAAGGGCCGGGGGATGCGCTGCGGCAGTTGCTGGAGTACCTGGAGCCCGCCGACGTGCGGGGAACCAAGTTCCTCAGCATCCGGGAGCCCGGCGGGGCCACCCAGATGTGGCTGTACCTGCCGGCCCTGGGACGGGAGCGGCGCATCGCCGGTGCGGATGTGGAACAACAGTTCATGGGAACCGACTTCACCTACGAGGAGATTGGCGCCGGCAGAACCTACAAGACCGACTACACCGCCCAGCGGCTGGCCGATTCGACCCTGGACGGCCAGCCCGTGTACGTCTTGAAACTCACACCCAGGGACGCAGGCAGCCGCTATGGTTTTGTGCAGGTATGGGTCTGGCAGGAGACGTTCGTGCCCCTTCGCATCGAGTTCTTCGACCGGCGAGGCCAGCTGGAGAAGCAGCTGACCATGTCGGACCTCCGCCGGGACGAACGGGGAGCGTGGCTGCCCTATCGAATCACCATGGCCAACTCCAGGGCCGGGACTCGGACTATGATCCGGGTGCTGGAGTACCTGCCAGGGGAGGTACCCGAGGAGTACTTCACGCTTCGTTACCTGCGGCGCTGACGGGGCGGGCGGCGCCTGTGAGGCTGGATTGACCTGGCCACAGGGGGAACGCGAGCCATGAAGACTGACACGCCGTGCCTCATCGCGGTTTGCGGGTTGTACCCGGCTGCGCGGGTGGTGGGGTTGCTGGCGCTGGTGGTCGGCCTGGCCGGCCCGGCCGTGGCCGGATCCTGGCAGATGAGCGGCGAGGTCGGGGACTACCTCTTCTACGGTATCGAAGCCGCGAGCGGGTCCCAAGGCCGCCTTCTGCAAAACGAGCTGCGCTACGAGCTGGCCGTGCGGGGACGCCCCTGGGGGGCGGGACAAGTGTTGATGCGGTGGCGGGGCGCTCTGGCCGTCTCCACGGTACAGGCGTCCTCCGTCTTCGAACCCCCTGTCTCCTCCGATGCCCTGCCCGCGCTGGATGAAGCGTATGTGGACGTCTACCTGCCGTCGGTGGACCTGCGTCTGGGCCGGCAGGTGGTAGCCTGGGGCACGGCCGACGGCTTCAACCCGACCGATGTGGTCAACCCCCGCAGGGCGAGCCTGGATTCGTTGCTGGATCGGGAGATGCGAAGGCTGCCCGTGCCCGCCGTGCGGGCAGCGGTGTTCGGATGGCCCAATCTCGCCTTGACCGCCGTGGGGGTGGTGGACTTCGTGCCGGCCCCGTTGCCGGAGGATGCCATTCGGGCAAGGGTTGTGCAGGCCCTGCCCTCCGGCGTGACCCTGGCCGATCAGTGGTTGTCAGTGCAAGAGCCCCCGGCGGGCAGCCGCTACGAGCTGGCGGTTCGGGCCGAGACGAGCTTGCGGGGATACGACCTCTATCTGAGTTACTTCCATGGGATGGAGGACTGGCCCGCTCTGTGGTTGGAATTGACGGGGCCTGCCATCGTGAGAGTGTCAGGGCTCTATCGTCGCCAGCAGCATTACGGCCTGGCGGTGGCCGGCACCCTGGCGGGAGCTACGGTTTGGGCCGAGGCCGCCTACGCAGTTCCCGAGGTGGTCCCTCCCCTGGACGGCGGGCCGGCGGTCCAGCCCCTCTCGGACAACCAGCCATACTGGCAGGGCGTGGCCGGGGCGGACTACACATGGGGCGGCGACCTCTACCTCTCCGGGCAGCTGGTGGGCTTGCAGCGGCGCACCCTGCTCGCCCCCTACCGAGAGCCCGGCTCAGAGGCAGAAGACGGCCTTTACGCGTTGGGCCTGCTGCGATACAACCCTACGCCCGGCAGCACGACGTGGGAAGTTGCCGCGCTGTCAAGCCTGCGGGACGGCAGCACCCTCGTCTCCCCGGGCGTGGCGCACGAGCTGAGGCCCGGGCTTCAGGTGACGGTACGGTACCTCGGTGTGCTGGGGGATGGGAGCAGCGAGTTCGGCGCGCTCCGGCCCCAGGTGGAGGGGGTGGGGACCCGGCTCGTTTGGTCGTTCTGAGCCCGGCGTATGCCCCGCACGCCGGCCGGCCTCCTCCGGGCGGGAAGGACGTCGCGGGTGGTGGATTTCCCCCCGGCCGTCCCGTCGCTGCGCCGCTTCACCAGGCCACCCGCAGGCCCTCAAGGGCCCGGAAGGCCATGTTGCGCACGTAGCGAGGCTCTTCTGCCAGCGAAAGCTCCGGGAAGCGACGCAGAAGCGCTCCGATGGCGATCTGCCCCTCCAGCCGCGCCATCCCCGCCCCGACGCAATAATGGGGCCCGTGGCCGAACGCGACGTGATCGTTGGGGCGGCGCCGCACGTCCAGCCGGTCCGGGTTCGGGAACTGGGCCGGGTCGCGGTTGGCCGAACCCAGCACCGGCCCCGCCACGTCGCCCCTGCGGAAACGCACCCCGCCCACGACCGTCTCCTCGCGGCAATGCCGGGCCGTCATCTGAACCGGCGAGTCGAAGCGCAAAAGCTCCTCGACCGCTGCGGCCAAGGCCTCCGGGGAGTCCAGCGAGGCCCGAAGCTCGCGCAGGGCTTCCGGGTTTTTCAGCAGCGCATAGGTTCCGTTCGCGAGCAGGTTGACCGTCGTCTCGTGGCCGGCCGTGAGCAGCATGACCGCGGTTCCCACCACCTCCTCGTGCGTCAGGCGCTTTCCGGACTCCTCCGCCATCAGGAGTGCGCTGAGGAGGTCGTCTTGGGGTGAGCGGCGGCGGTCGGCCAGGAGCGCAGCCATGTATTCGGCCATCTCCAGGGCCGCACGAGCGGCTTCGGGGGGCGCTCCCTCCCAGCTCCCCAGGTAGGTCGCAATCCACTGCGCCCAGGCTCGAAAGCGTTCGGCGTCGTTGGCGGGAGCGCCCAGGAGCCGGGCGATCACCATGACAGGAAGCGGCCCGGCGAAATCCTGAAGCAGATCCGATTGCCCGCCTCGTTCCGCCATGCGGTCGAGCAGCGCCCCGGCGGTTTCGGCGATGAAGCCCCGCAGCTTCTCCACTGTGCGCGGCGTGAAGGCTTTGCTAACCAGGGCCCGAAGGCGGGTGTGGTCCGGCGGATCCCGCAGGAGCATCCAGGTGGACAGAAGCTGCTGGATCGGGCGCATGCCTTCTGGAACCACAATCTGTTTGCCTGCGTTTTTGGCTTCCCGCACAAAGGCAGGGCTTCGCAGGACAGCCAGCACGTCGGCGTAGCGAAAGAGCATGCGGTACGGCGGGTCGAAGCCCGGCATCCCGTAGATGGGGGCGTGCTCCCGCATATAGTGGTAAACCTCGTAGCGGCTGTGCTGCAGGACGGCGTCGCTGGTTGGATCGAACGCAACGGCCGCCGCACTCACGGCATCAACCCCCCATGCCCCCCGCGCCTCAGGCCAGGCTCTTCCGGTAGATACCGGGCCGGCGCGGAAAATCCTGTCGGACGGCGTTGGGAGCGGTGCCGGCGTTGGGAGCGGTGCGCCGAGCAGCCCGAGGCCGGCCGGACGCCGCACGCCCCGGCGTCCGGCACAAGAGTTCTGCGGTCGGCCAGCCAGCGGTACGCCCTGGCCCCCTGGCCGCTCACCGCCAGCAACCACGCCGCAGGCAGAAGCGGCCACAGGAGCGGAATGTGCCGCAAAAGAGCCCTCACCGCCTCGAACCCGCCGAAGACTCGGCACCCCCCGGCGGCGGGCACGATGACATGCAGCTCGCGGGCCACATCGTCCGCGGTCAGCCCGTAACGCTCAAAGGAACGGTCGTGGCGAAACGATCGGACGTCCAGCGTGCCGGACAGGTCAAGCCGCTTCAAAAGCCGACCGGCACGCCGGCAGTTGGGGCACGAGCCGTCGACATATACCAGCAGGCCAGGTTGCGCCCGACTCACACGGCCAAGCGTCCCGCTGCACCCCCCGGCACCCTCCAATCGGTGCACGAAGGACCGTTGTCGGCTCTTGCACGTTCGAGGCGGCCGCACCCATGCTCCGGGCATGGGTCAACTGCACCCCCGCCGTCCTCAGGCTTCGCGGGCGGGGCCCTCACGAGACTCGTCCTTAACCGGTAACACGCCCAGCGTCTCGGCCAATTCCCTGGCCTCGGCGACGATGGAGGCGCCGGTCACGGCGGCCACCGCCCGCCCCGTCACCTTCTGGAACCGGCCGGCCCGCCGGTACGCACGCTGGACGTCGCCTGCCTCCACACGCCGAGAGACTTCCGCCACCAGGTACGCCTCCTCACCAGTGGAGCGCAGGCGACCCCGGGCGATCACGTCGGCCTCCAGCACGTCCTGCCGCTCTTCCCACGTGATGGTGCCTTCTTTGAGGGCTGTCTCGAGGAGCTCATCCACCTCGGAGTTCGCCAGAACCCTAAGCTCGCAAAACACCTTGCCAAAATAAGCGGCTGCGCGCTCCCGAACCCTCTCCTCGAGGCTGCGCTCCAACAGCCAGTCCAGGCTCTCCGTCACTTGCTGGAACCGATACTCCATAGAGCCCGCGAGGCGGGAAAGTTGCTGCTCTGTGCTGCGCTGGGCTTCTGCGAGCGCTTCGACCCGGGCCGTCAACGTCTCCAGCCGCGCCTCTGTCGCCCGTTGGGCCTCAGCCAAAAGCCGCGTTTGGTTCGCCAGTTCCTGCACAAACCCCGGCAGCTGCCAAAGCTCTTCGGCAAGCACCATCCGGCGCAAATCCTCGCGCCATTCCGGGTGTTCTCGCAGTAACCGGACGAGGTCCTGAAAATCTTCTACCGTAAACGCCATGACGGTTCTCCCCAAGTCTCCTTCACCCGAACCACCCTCCCCGCTCATTCGGCCGACTGCCGATAACGGCGGTTCGGCCCGACCGGGTTGCCGTCCCCACACGTCGCGCATGGCCTGTTCCCATACCCCACGGGGCGCCAGGGCGAGCGTCTCCTTCAACCCCACATTGCGCAGCAGCAACGCCAAAAGCCCCAAGCGCGCCTTCGGCCGATCCGGGCCGTCGATCAGGTAACCTTCCACCAATTCAAGTTTTCTGGGGACGAAGCGCACGTAAAGCTCCACGTCGATGGGGGCCGGCTCGGGGAACACCGACGGCCAGGGCGTGGTCGGAGATTCCTCCAACGGCGTTCCCCCTCCTTCCGGCGCTTTCGCGCTGGCGCGCTCGGATGTCGCGCACGTGCGGACACAGCATGCGGATCATACCACGGGGCCCGTATCCAGGGCCAGGACCTGTCCAGCACGCCGGCCCCACGGTCGCTCCGGTGCCAGACGCAGGAAATCCCGACAGCGGCAAGAACCCCGCAACCGGGCCTCAACCCAGGCGGCCCTCTGCAACGGCTCTCGGGAGGGATGGTCTCCCATGCGACGAGGCGCCGTGGCGCTCTCCGCGCCGAGCGCGACGGCCAGGCCTGGAAAGCACCCGTGCCGGCTACGGGTATCCCTGGCGGCGTGGCTGGCAGCCTTCTTCTTTTGTTTGGGTTTCCTGCCCGCCGGGTCCAGAGCCGGTCCCGCGACGGCGCCCAGGGTGTTGCCGCAGGAGGCGGCTGACCTCGGGGAAAGTCTGCGGCCCGCGGTTGAGGACGTGCGGGTGGAGACCTGGGTTAGCGGGCTCGAGGTTCCTTGGTCTCTGGTGTTTCTGCCTGACGGCCGGGCTCTGGTGAGTGAGCGGCCCGGGCGCATCCGGCTCATCGTCAACGGGAGGCTGCAGGCACAGCCGTGGGCGGAGCTGGACGTGCGCCACCGGGGCGAGGGCGGGCTGATGGGGTTGGCGGTGCATCCTCGTTTTCCCCAGGAACCGTACGTGTACGCCATGATGACCGTCGCCACAGCGGGCGGCGCCGAGAACCGGGTCGTGCGCCTGCGGGATCTGGGCATCCGGGGCGTTCTGGAGGATGTGGTGGTTCGAGGTATCCCGGGAGGCGACTTGCACAACGGCGGCCGCATCGCCTTCGGCCCGGACGGGATGCTGTACGTGGGGACGGGCGAGATCTTCCAGGGCTCCCGCTCGCAAGACCTTTCGTCGCTGGCGGGTAAAGTGTTGCGCATCACGCCCGAGGGCCGGATTCCGCAAGATAACCCGTTCGTAGGGCGCGGGGGCCGGCCGGAGGTGTTCACGTACGGCCACCGAAATCCCCAGGGCCTGGCCTGGCACCCCGAGACGGGCGACCTGTTCATCTCCGAACATGGCCCCTCGGGTGAGCGGGGCTGGCGCGGGCACGACGAGATCAACGTCAGCGTACCCGGGGCCAACTACGGCTGGCCCGAGGTGGTGGGGGCGCGGGGAGACGCCCGATTCGCAGACCCGCTGGTCTACTGGCAGGCGGGCTTGCCGCCGGCCGGGATGACCTTCTGGAACGGCGAGCTCTTCGTGGCCACCTTACGCACAAGCGCCCTCGTCCGCCTGCAGATCGAGCGCCTGCCGGAGGGGGCCTATCGAGTTCGGCGGATCGAGCGGTGGTTTGCCACGGGGTTGTCCGCCGGGCTTTACGGCCGGCTGCGGGATGCGGTGGTAGGGCCGGACGGAGCGCTGTACGTGCTTACCAGTAACCGGGACGGGCGGGGGCGCCCGCAGCCGGGCGACGATCGGATTTTGCGAATCGTACGCCAAGGAGCCATCCCGTATGGCCGACGCCCGTTTCCTTGAACTTTGCGCACGCCTGGCTCCCAGGCTACGGGCGGTGCTTCTGGACGCGGGCAACACCCTCATCCACCCGGACTGGGAGACCCTGGCGCGCTGGTGCGCCGAAGCCGGCTTCCCGTACCGGGTGGAGGACCTGCTCCGTTCCGAGTACCTTGCCCGCAAGGCATGGGACGCCCATATGGCGGGGCAGGGGCCGCCCCACGACGAAGGCTATTTCGGAGCCATCCTCCGCAACCTTGGCATGAACGGTCCCGCCTGCGCGCACGTCCTCGAGCGCATCCGCCAGGCCGAACAGGAGGGTTCCTGGTGGCTTTGCGTCCGGCCCGGCACCGTTGAGGCGCTGCAGACGCTTGGCGAGCTGAAGCTCCTGCGGGTGGTCGTTTCCAACTCGGACGGGCGGGTGGAGCAGTTCCTGCAAAGGGCTGGTTTGCGGCCCTTTCTCGATGTCGTCATCGACTCCGCCCTGGTAGGCGTGGAAAAACCCGATCCTCGCATCTTCCGCATCGCGCTGGACCGAGCAGGCGTCCGGGCGGACGAAGCGGTCCACGTGGGAGATCTCTGCTCGGTAGACGTGGCCGGAGCCCGGGCGGCGGGTATCGAAGCCGTCGTGCTCGACCCGCTCGGGCTTTACGACAGCTGCCAGGCGCCCCGCGTGACCAGCCTGAGCGAGCTATCGGCCCAACTCGCCCGCTGGCGCAGGCCCGCCCCCGACTCCCAGC
>CAYQLT010000067.1:0-13208 GCA_964418425.1 uncultured Clostridia bacterium | reverse complement strand
CCCGGAGCCGGCCCGCCTGAGGCGGCCAGCATGTGAGGCCAGATGAGAGCAGCCAGCACGCCTACAGGCACGAACCGCACCGCCCGTAGCGCCCACGCCGGCAGCCTCAGGCCCGGAACCAGGGCGAGTGCCAGGGCCCGGCTCAGGTACGTGGCCAGCGCCATGGCCACGATGCCGCGCCACAGCTCAACGTGCACGCTCCGAGCACGCTCCCCCCACCGCCGCTCCCAGCGCACCCGCCAGCACCCTGCCGCCCGTATCGACGAACGGGGCAGCCGCCGCGCTTGCCACCAGCGCTCCAACCAGGGCCGCGGCCGCGGCTCGCCCCCGAAGTTGGGGAACGAGGAGGGCGATGAAGACCGCCGGGAATGCGAAGTCCAGCCCCCAGCGCGCTGAGTCGGCCGCAGCGCTGCTCAGGGCCTGCGCCCCCGCGAGCACCGTCCCGGCCACGGTGCTTCCCACCCACGAGGCAAGCGTCGCCATGCCGGCGGCGAGCATGTAGCCCGGAGCGAACCCCGACCGCGCCATGCGCGCCGTCGTGAGGGCGTAAGATTCGTCGTTGAGGCCAAACGCCAGAACCAGCCGCCTCGCCAGGGGCTGGCCCACCATCCGCGGAGCCAGGGAAATCCCCATGACCAGGTGGCGCAGGCTCAGCATCCACGTGGCGGCGAACAGCTCGCCCGGCCCCGCTCCGCCGGACAGCATGGGCAATCCCGCGAACTGGGCCGATCCGGAGAACACCAGGGCCGACATCACCAGCACGTCCAGGCCCGTCAGTCCGGCCCTTGCCGCCAGCACACCGAAGAAAAGACCGTACGCTGCGATGCCAGCGGCAGCCGCTACGCTGTCCTTCAGGCCCTGTGCAAAACCTTCCAGAGGCGGCGGCGCAAGCTGCCGCCGGCGGTTGCCCGGCGGCGCCGAGGGAACCTTGGCCTCATGGCTGAGCGCACGCATACCACGGCGAGCCTACCGGAGCCGGGCGGTCGGGAAAAGAGCCAAAGCGGCCTGACTTTCCAGACCCGGTACGGGCCGCTGCTCGGCTACCGCCGCGGCCAGTCTCCGGATGCCCTCCCGGATCGCCGCATATGGCGGGGAGGCGTACGACAGCCGCAGCCACTCGCGGCCGTCGCCGGCCGCATAAAACGACGGCCCGGGAACGAAAGCCGTGCCGTGGCGCAGCGCGGCCGCCAGCAGCGAGATGGTATCGACCCCGTCCAGCGCGCACCACAGATAAAACCCGCCCTTCGGCAGCTCAAACCGGGCCTGCGGCAGGCAGTCGGCCAGCGCCGCGGCCGCCGCATCCCGCCGGGCCCGGTAGAGCACCCGAAGCTTCTCCACGTGGCCTGCCAGCAGGCCCGATTGCAAGCACTCGAGAACCACAGCCTGTGACAAGGTGCTCGTGTGGAGGTCGGAGACCTGCTTGATGCGGGCGAGGTGCGCGACGAGCTCGGGGTTCGCCCGCACCCATCCCAGGCGCAGGGCCGGGCTGAGCACTTTGCTGACGGTTCCCACGGCGATGACCGGCGGCTCGTGGCCGGGACCCACCAGGCTCCAAAGCGGCGCAGGCGGAGGTTCATCGAACCAAAGTTCACGGTACGCCTCGTCTTCCACCACCGGCACCTTTAGCGCCCGGGCCAACTCCAGAACCTCCTCCCGTTCGCGGGCGCCCATCAGCTGCCCGGTGGGATTGCGAAAGCTGGGAACCACGTAAATCAGCCGGGGAGAGAGTTCCCGCAAGCGGGCCACCAGCCGCCCGCCGCCCTGCGAACCCAGGTGCGCCTCCACCACGTGAGCGCCGACGGCCTTGAAGAGCTGAACCGCCCCCACGTAGGTGGGCCGTTCCACCAGCACCGCGTCGCCCGGGCGCACGAACAACCGGGCAACGAGATCCAGGGCCTGCTGCGACCCCGAGGTGATGAGGATCTCCTCGGCCGCCGCTTGAGATCCTCCGATCCAGCCGGCCACGGCGGCCCGCAGGTCCTCCATGCCTTCGGGCGGCGTGTGAGCCACAAGCCGGCCGTTTGACAACCAGCCCGAGACCACCCGGGCGACCAGGTCGGCGAAGCCGTCGGGCATCGAGTCCGGTGCCGGCGTTCCGGCCGCGAACGAGATGACGCTCCCGTCGCAGGCGATGTCCAGCAGGTTCCCCAGTGTGACCGGTGGAGGCTCGGCCCACGGCGCCGGCAGATCCGGCGGAGAGGCCGCCGCAGCCCCGCCGCGGGCCAGGGCATCCCGGGGCGCCACGAAGGTTCCGGAGCCCGGCCGGGCCGCGGCGAGTCCGAGTTCGCAAAGGCGAGCATAGGCCGCCGCCACGGTGGTTCGGCTGACGCCCAGCGCGCCGGCCGCCTCCCGTTCGGCCGGGAGACGAGTGCCCGGAGGGTAGAGGCCGACTCGGATGAGGGCCTCGATAAACCCGGCCAGCTGGTGGTACACCGGCCCCCGCCCGGGCTTAGGCGCAAACGGCTTGAGAAGGTGAAGTCGGGTCTCCATCCAAGCCCTACCCCTCCTGCGGGACGGTCCGGGCCTCGCGGTTGGCGCAGGCGCCGTCTGCGGGCGAAAAGGGGGGACGTCATGAAGGGTGGTGCCCCGGTGCTCCGGGACGGTACCCCAATGCTCAGCAGAATTCACGGCGGGGCACGGGCGGTCACCCGCCCCATTATAACCGCCTTGCGAGGGCCCCGGCCTGACCGCCCGGTGAGGCGAAGCCCACCCGCATGACCGCCGCCGTCTCCGGGCAGGCGCCGGCGAACTGCGGGGAGCGGGTGACGGGGCCGCCCACGGCCTGGCGTTCGACCCGTTCGAAGCCAAAGCGCCGGAAGTACCCCTCGGCGGTGGTCGTCAGGAGGAACACCTCGGTCGCCCCACCCGCCCTCGCGCGGTCCAGCGCGGCCCGCACCAGCCGGCTCCCTATGCCGGCCCCGTGAAGGGGTGGGGTCACGGCCAGCGAGCGCAGCAGCGCCTGGCGGCCGTACGGCTCCACCCCGACACACCCGACCAGCGTCCGCACCGAAGCCGTCTCCCCGGCGCTGCCCGCGCTTGGGCCGGGCAACCGCCTGCGCGCCACCAGGAACAGCTCCGCGCCTTCGGCCACGCCGTCGGCTGCCAGGCCGTTCGCCTCCAGCAGGGCCTCGATGGCCGGAAGGTCGGCCGGGGTCGCCGGCTCCACCGTCAACACGTCCGGCTCCCACGAAGGCACGCCGGGCTTGCGAGCCCGGATGAAGGCGCTGCGGACGGGAAAAGCCTCCTGCAGGCCCTCGCAGCAGCCCGGTTCACCGCCGCCGCCCGGCTGCGGCGGGCGACCCAAAGCCCCGGGGCCGTCCTCGCACCCGTCCCCCCAGGAGACCGGCGATCCCAACTGCACCTCGACGTCCGTCAGTCCGGCCTCGTGCAGCAGGCGACGGTAGGTCTCGGTCTCCAGCGCTCCTGCGACGCACGCGGACCACGCCCTGAGCATCCGCCGTCCCCATCCCGGCAGGGGTCCCGTGGCAACGATGTCATAGACGGCAAACCGCCCTCCTGGCCGCAGTACCCGGGCGGCTTCCCGCAGCACGGCCGCCTTGTCCACGGAAAGGTTGATCACGCAGTTGGAGATGACCACGTCCACGGAGCCGTCGGCAAGCGGGACGTCCTCGATACGCCCCTTGAGAAACGCCACGTTGTCCAGCCCGCTCTTCTTGCGGTTTTGCTCCGCCAGCGCCAGCATCTCATCGGTCATGTCCAGGCCCCAGACGAACCCTCCGGGCCCCACCCGCCGGGCGGATAAAAGGACGTCGATCCCGCCGCCCGAACCCAGGTCCAGGACGGCCTCACCCGGATGAAGCCGGGCGAGGGCGACCGGGTTTCCGCAGCCCGCCGAGGCGGCCACCGCCTCTTCGGGAAGCAACGCCAGTTCCCGGGCCGTGTAACCGCCGGAGCAACAATCCCCTGGCCGCACCGCCCGCCGCGGATGCTCCATGGCCCGCCGGGCCACGTCGGCGTATCTCCGGCGCACCGCGTCGACGATGGCGTCACCCGCCTCCGCATCCTCCAAATGCATCCGAGCCTCGTCCTTCGGGGAGACCATCCCGCAACGCTCCTTCCGGCGGCAACCTATCCAGCCAGTGAGACAAATCGATGTATGTCAATGTGCCCCTCGGCTTTTCGTCGGGCCTGCGCCCACCGACTGCGCAAGGCTTACGGTATCAGCCGGCCGATGGCCCGCCACGCCTCCATCAGGCCCTCGCGTGACGGTCGATAGTAGACCCACAGGCCCCGGCGCTCGGCCTCCGCCAGGCCGGCCTGGCGTAGCACCTTAAGATGGTGGGAGATGGTCGGCTGCTCCAAGGGGAATCGAGCCACGATGTCGCACACGCAGAGCGGCCGGCGCTGCGCTGCCAGCAGGGCGAGAATGCCCAGCCGGGTCGGATCGGCCAGCGCCCGGAAGATGCCCGCCCACTGCGCCGTTTCGGAGGAAGTCACGTTCGGGGCCATGACCTGCGTGCAGCAGCCACCCCGCCCCTGCCCGTCCAAGACAACCCCGCCGCCGGGCGCACCTTGGCCGGCAGACCGCTCAGCCTGCAGTCTTTCCGGCTTTCCGTGCCGGGGCCGCAACCCCCCCTTCCGCAGCCCGTGGGCACAGGCCGGAGTCGATACGGACACCCTTCTCGCCATCCTTAGCGCCTCCCGCTTCGGGAAGCCGGTCCGCCACCCGCCGAGGCGCCCCGTGCGGCGCCCCCGGTTCAGGCGGGACTGCCACCAGCCTAGGCTGTGCATCGACGAATGTCAATATAGCCGCCCCGGCCTCTGACCGGTGCCCGCCGTCTCGCCTGCAGGTCCTTGGGGCGGGGTGAGATGGCCACGGCGAGGTGGGTCATGCTATGGACGTTTCAGGAGAGGGGCAGGCACGATGCGCTGGTCGGTCGAGCTGGGCAGGGTGGCCGGCATCCGCGTCCGGATGCACCTCACTTTTTTGTTGCTGCTGGCATGGATCGGCATCGGGCACTACCTGGTAGGCGGCGGGGCAGCAGCGGTGCGGGGGTTGGTGTTCATAGCCCTCGTCTTCGGTTCGGTGCTCCTCCACGAGTTCGGGCATGCGCTGACGGCCCGCCGCTTCGGGATCCGGACACCGGACATCACGCTTCTACCCATCGGGGGACTGGCCCGCCTGGAGCGGCTGCCCGACAAGCCCCGGGAGGAGCTCCTCGTGGCCCTGGCCGGCCCGTTGGTCAACGTGGGTATTGCGGTGGCCCTTTACGCGTGGCTTGCGGCCACGGGCCGGCCGGGCGCTGCGGCCGGCGCCGGCCTGTTCGGGGGCAGCCTGGCGGCGAGGCTTTTGTGGGTCAACGTCGGGCTTGTGCTGTTCAACCTGATCCCGGCCTTTCCCATGGACGGCGGTCGGGTGCTGCGGGCCGCCCTGGCGGCCCGGATGGACTTCACGCAGGCCACCCATATCGCGGCCTCCGTCGGGCAGGCGTTCGCGTTTTTGTTCGTGCTCGTCGGTTTTCTCGTGAACCCCCTGCTGATCTTCATCGCCATGTTCGTCTACATGGGGGCGACCGCCGAACTCTCTATGGCCCAGCTGCGAGACTTCGCCCAATGCACGCCGGTGGCCAGCGTGATGGTGACGGACTTCCGGTCGCTTCACCGGGACACGCCGCTCGCCCAGGCGGTGGAGCTTGTGGTGCGAGGACTGCAACGGGAGTTTCCGGTGGTGGACGGGCAGCGGCGGCCGGTGGGCATGCTGTGCCGGGAGGACATGATTCGCGCCCTCACGCAATGGGGACCTCAGGCGACCGTGGGAGAGGCGATGCAAAGCGAGGTGCCCGTGGTGCGCCGCTCGGAGATGCTCAGCCGCGTGTTGCCGGCCATGCGACAGGGGCGCCACACGGCCGTGCCGGTGGTGGACGCGGACGGCAAGCTTGCCGGCATGCTGACGCGGGACCATCTTGCCGAGATCATGATGGTACAAAGCGCGCTGGAGGACACCCGGAGGTTCTGGTGGCGGGAAACCGAAGGGCTTGCAAGGCCGTAAGCCGGGCGCCAGGCTGGACGCCCGCCAAAGATCGCTCAACCGCGACCCTGACCCCGTCGCGGTAGGTGCGACAATCCCATAGTACCCTGGCGCCAATAGGTTGCGGGCCTACTCGGGCCTAACGCCAACAGGTTACGGGCCTGCATGGCCGTGGTGCCCACGGCTTACGGGCCCAAACGACCAGGCACCACCGGGTTGCGCGCCCGTAGGGCGGGCGGAAGTCCCTGGGAACGGGGGGTTGGATGGCCGTGCAGACCTACGACGCAGCTTTGGGCAACGCCCCGCAGGGCCAGCGGCGCCACGGGGCCGAAGCCGGGTGGAGGGCGCTGGAAGAGCTGTGCCGGACGGGATGGAGCGTGGCGGCCACCCTCACCCAGGAGGGCCGGGAAGGCCGGCACGTGCCGCTGGACGAGGTGCCGTGCGGCCCTGCCGCCCGCCGCTACTTCGCCCGGGCGTTTCCCCGGGGGCCCTACACCCACCAGGCCGACGCTCTGCGGCGGCTCGCCGCCGGGCACAACGTCTGCCTGGCCACGGGCACCGCCTCGGGCAAGAGCGCCGTCTTCTATGCCCGGGCCCTGGACGTCCTTTCCGCCCCTTTTGATGGCGCAAGCACCCGGCCAGCGGCCCGCGCCGACGAACCCGGCCCCCGGGTCCTGGCCCTCTACCCGCTCAAAGCGCTGGCCACCGAACAGGAGGAGCGCTGGGCCCTGGCGCTGCAGGAGGCCTTCCCGAACCCTTCGCCGGGAGCCGGGCGGCCGCAGCCGCCTCGCGTCGGCCGCATCGACGGTTCGGTGCCGGTGCGCAGCCGTCCCGACGTGTTACAGGTCTCGTCGGTCGTGGTGGCTACCCCGGACGTCCTGCACTCGTGGCTGTTGCCCCACGTCGGGGAGCCAGCCGTACGGCGGTTCCTTCGGCGCCTGCGCCTGGTCGTGGTGGACGAGGTGCACCAGTACACGGGCGTCTTCGGCTCCAACGCAGCTTACCTGTTCCGCCGCCTGCGTCACCTGCTCCACCTGCTGGGAGGCGGCGAGCCCCAGTTCATCGCGGCCTCGGCCACCATCGCCGCGCCCGACAGCCACCTTGCGCAGCTGTTCGGTGTCCCCTTCGACCTCATCGACGCCGAAGCGGATGCCTCGGAGCGCCACCCCAGCGCCATCCACCTGCTGCGCCCGCCGCCGGGTTCGGATCTCCTCGACAGCGTCGCCGACCTGGTGCGAGCTCTCTCGGCGCAGCCAGCATCGAGGTTTGTGGTGTTTGTGGACAGCCGCAAGCAGGCCGAGCTCATCGCGGCCGTCGCCCGCCGGCGCAAGGCCGGCGAGGCCCTGGAAAGCGAGGTCGAAGAGGAGACGGCGGCCGCGGCCGAGCCCTCTGCGGCCGATGGCCCGCTGCCCGGCCGGGGATCCGGCGCCGGCCGTGCCCTCCTGGACCTGCCCCTCGACGACGTCCCGGACGCCGCCGACGTCCTGCCGTACCGGGCAGGCCTCGAGGAGTCCGACCGCCGGGCCATCCAGCGGGCGCTTCAGGACGGCTCGCTGCGGGGTGTGGTGAGCACCAGCGCCCTCGAACTCGGCATCGACCTGCCCCACCTGGACGTGGGCGTGCTGGTCGGCGTCCCGCACTCGGCCACCAGCCTGCGCCAGCGCATCGGAAGGGTGGGACGGGCCCGGCCCGGGAGCATCTTGGTGGTGGGCACCGGAAGCCTCCTCGACGAGGCGGTGCTCGACGATCCCTCGTCGCTGTTTGAGCGCCCGCCGGCCGAATCGGCTCTGTACCTGGCCAACCGGCGGGTGCAGTACATCCACGCCCTCTGCCTGGCCCGCCAGGGCGGCGAGCACGACCAGGCGCTGGCCGGCTCTTCCGGGGCCTCCGCCACCACGGTCACCCCCACCGTCACACTCGCCCCCGCCGGCGCGGTTTCGGAGGAGGCCGGCTTTCGCAGCCCCATCCAGTGGCCCGATGGCTTTCTGGAACTGTGCGCCCGGGAACGCTCGGGGGTGGTCGAGCCCGACCTTCAGTCCATGAAAGTGGATGGTGGCGACGAACCCCAGCTGGCGTTCCCGCTGCGGGACGTCGAACTCCAGTTTCGAGTGGAGGCGAGGGGCCGGGAAGGGGGCGAGCTTGGCACCCTCACCTATTCGCAACTCATGCGGGAGGCGTACCCGGGGGCCGTTTACTACTACATGGCGACGCCATACCGGGTCGTGCAGGTGATGAAGCGAACCCGGCGGGTCGTGGTTCGGCGAGAGCGCTTCTACACCACCAGGCCGGTGGGACCGCCGGCGCAGCTGTTCCCGGATTTCTCGCCGGAGCGGGTCTTTGCCGCATGGCAGTACGGGCGCCTGCAGGTGGTGGAGACGGCGGCCCAGGTGACGGAGAGCGTCACCGGCTTCAAGGAGCGGCGGGGCAACCGGGAGTTGGACGTGAGCTACCCGCTGCGGGCAGGGGAGAATGACGGCGGAAGCGGGCTTTCGGATCGGGTCTTCTTTGCCATGCCCCGGTTCAACCGAACCTACTTCACGACCGCGGTGCTGCTCTTCCACCCGGGGTTTGAGGAGCCGGAGGTGGAGCTGGCCCGCCTGGGAGAGCTGATTTTCGAGGCATTTCTCTACTGCGTGCCCTTCGAGCGCCAGGATATCGGGATGACGACGTTTCGGGTGCGGCAGGGGGTGGAGTTTGACGGCGGGGAGGCCGGTGTGCAGCGCCTTCCCGCGAACTCCCGCTTTGTGGCCATCTTTGACCAGACCTACGGGAGCCTTCGGCTGTCGGGGCGCCTGCTGGGGGGCGAGCTGCTTGGCCGGGTGCTCGCTGCGGCCGCGGAGATGGCCCGAAAGGCGGATCCTGGCGGCGGGGACCCACGCACGGCGAGGGTGCTCGAGGACATGGCCGGGGACGCCCTGCGGCCGCCGGTGCCCTGGCGCATCCTGGTGAGGGGGGAGAGCTTCGGGGGGCCCGCGGCGGGGGGCGGCACCGCACTGGTGCGGGTCATCCGGCCGGGCTCGCGAGGCGTGGGGCTGAAGCGGGACAACGAGGAGTTCATCGTTGACAAGGTGCTGCCGTCGCACCCCCGCCACCAGGGGCCGGTCTACAAGGGCCGGTTCGTCAGCGAGGAGCGGCACGACACCACGGCCACGTTTGTGGCCGTAAGCGACATCGCCCCCATCCCCGGGGTGAGCGAACTGGTCTGGTACGATCCGGAAGGCGACGAGTTCCGAGAAGAGGCGGATGAGGAGGGCGGTCAGGCGCCGGCGCTGCCGCGGAGGTAGCGCCGGTTGCGCCTGACGCCCTCGCCGATAGCCGGGTGCTCCGGCGAACCGCGGCGATGGCCCGAAAGGCGGTGCCTGGCGGCGTGGGGGACCGCACGGCGAGTGTGCTGGCCCGGTGCCAGGGGTGCTGGTGATAGAATGGGGCTGCGGGGCGGGACGGCGGCGTGGAGCACGGCTTTGACAAGGGCCCGGGACGCGAGCTGCTCGAAGTGTGCCGATCGGTGGGGCAGAGCAGCCTGGCATCGGCTTACTACCTGGCCGGGGGAACGGGTCTTGCCCTTCAGATGGGTCACCGGCGATCGGTCGATCTCGACTGGTTTCGTCGCTCTTCCCACGAACGCGTCCCGGCACAGAGCATTGCTCGAGAGCTCGAGCGCCTGTTTGGGCCGGAGAACGTCCGGCCGGTGCGTCGCCAGGTCGATCAGGCCACCTGGGCGATTCGAGGGATACAGGTTACCTTCCTCGCGTACCCTTTTCCGCTACTGCACGATCTGGTATCCGGCGGGAAGGTGCACAAGAGCCTGGACACCGTGTGGCTCGCTTCCCCCAAAGAGATCGCTTTGATGAAGGCCTATGCTCTGGGCCGCCGCGCCACGTTTCGCGACTACGTCGACCTGTATTTCCTCCTGCGCGAGCAGGTGACGTCTCTCACCGAGATCCTGGACGGGGCATTGAGGAAGTTCGTCCTGCACGGAAGCCAGCTCTTCAACCCCCGCCTGTTCCTGGAGCAGCTGGTTTACTTCAGCGACCTGGCGGACATCGACGCCACGCTCCGCCTCGTCTACGAGCCGGTCACGCCCCGTCAGGTTGAAGCCTTTTTGAGGGAGCGGGTGGCCGAGTTTGTCCGGCGCCGGGCGGAGGAGGCTTGCAGGCCGTGAAAGGGGCATCTTCGAAGCAGCGCCCCGGGAAGCGGCCCTTTGCCCCCAAGCGGCCTCTTCCCGACGAGCTGGCCGGGTTGTTCCACAACTACGAACCCGCCTCCATCGACCTTGACCGGCACGCCGACCTCGTGATCCGGACGGTCCTGGCAGGCGGAACGTGGGAGCAGGTGCTGTGGCTTTTCCGGGAATACGGATGGGACCCGGTGAGGCAGGTTGTCCTGGCCGACCACCTCGGCCTGCGCGCTCTGCCGGAGCCAACCCGCCGCCTCTGGCTCGCCGTGTTCTCGCAGGCCCCGGATACGCAGGCGGCCGATGACGGGGGCCACGACCCTCTCGAACGATGGCGGTGCCGGCGAATCCCTGGTGGTCCAAGAGTCCGGAGCGGCAATCGTGCTGCCCCACGGACGTGAAGTGATCACCTGCGGCGCTCGACCGTACCGCGCCAGGCTCCGCCGCCGTTGCTGCGAACGTAGCGCCGGTTGCGCTTACCGGTTCCCACGGCTCGCAGGAGCCCCAAGTCCATCAGACTTCGAGCGAAGGAGCACGGACGGATTTCGCCCGAAGAGAAGCACCGCTGCTCCAGTATAAGCCATTGGCCCCCACATGAAAATAACGCCGCCCGGGGAGAGAGCCGAAAAGCCCTTGATCCATCGGGAAGTACAGGGCATGGGAGCAGGGCCCTTTGGCGTTATTTTCATGGCCCCTGAAAATAAAGCGGGGACAGGAGAACCTGCCCGCCGGCCTGCGCCCACCGCCTGCCCCCACTCGGCGCCCGAACCCGTCTCGCCCGTTACCTGTCTCCGGGGGTGGGGCGTGCCGCCGGGCGGTCGCAGGCGGGCCGGGCAAGCCCGCCGAATCTGCCCCGCGGGGGTGCCCCATGCACGCGCCGCGATTTTGGCCCGCCAACGGAGACCCTATTGTCCTGGCGGAACGAGTGGAACGCCGGTTCGGCTCCGTGGTGGCCCTGGATCGGTTCACGCTTCACATCCCGGCCGGATGCACCTTCGGGCTCATCGGCCCCAACGGGGCGGGCAAGACCACCTTCATCCGCATGGTGGTCGGGCTCGATCGGCCGCAAGCCGGGCGCGTCCTCGTCCTCGGCCGCTGTATTCCGGATCGTGCCGTGGCGCCCTTCATCGGGTACATGCCGCAGTCTGAATCGCTTTACCTGGACCTCACGGCCCGAGAGAACCTTGCCTTCTTCGGTAGCATCTACGGGCTGCGAGGCAATCGCCTGCGAGACCGAATTGCCAGCGTGCTCGACCTCGTCGGACTGGACGGTTCGGCCGACCGTGTGGTCGAGGTCATGAGCGGCGGTATGCGCCGCAGGCTCTCTCTGGCCGTGGCACTCCTCCACGAACCTCCTCTGCTGGTGCTGGATGAGCCCACCGTGGGAGTCGATCCCGAGCTGCGCCGGACCTTTTGGGACCACTTCGCCCGCCTGGCCCGGGACGGGGTCACGGTCATCATCGCCACCCACCACCTGGACGAAGCCCGGCGCTGCCAGCAGCTTGCCCTGCTGCGGGCAGGACGGGTGCTGGCCGGGGGTTCCCCGGACGAACTGCTCCGGCATGCGGGGACATCGGACATGGAGGAGGCGTTCCTCTACTTCGCGACGGGGGGCGCCCGGCAGCCATGAACAGCGTTCGGCGCACGATGGCGGTGGCCGTGCGGGTGTTCCGTCAGGTGCGACGGGACCGGCGCACCGTGGCCCTCATGTTCGTCGTGCCGGTCGCTGTGCTGGGGCTGGTCACCTATCTCCTCGAAGGCCCTTCCACCCCACCCCCGGTGGCGGTGGTGGCGCCGACCGAACGCCTGGCCACGTGGTTTTCGGGGTACGTACTGGAGCCGGTGGCTGCCGGCACGTGGCAGGTGATTGACGCCGCAACGGCCGCACCGGAGGAGGTCATCCAGGAAGGGAGGGCCGTAGCCGCCATCGTCGTGCCCGAAGACCTGCCGAGCGCCGTGTTGCTCAGGCGCCAGCCGCAATTGGAAGTGGTGGTCGAGGGCGGGGATTACCAGTTGACCGCACGCATTCTTGGGGACTTCCGCCGCCTGCTGCCGGAGGTGAGCACGCGCCTGGCAGCGGCCGTGGGTGGCCCCCTTGGGGCGATGGCGGGGGCCATGGGAGGTGCAGGGGCTTCGGTCGGTGCGCCGGCGCCACCCTTTCGTGTCAGATACCTCTACGGCCGCGAGCAAATGCACATGGCCGACTATCTGGCTCCCGGGCTGCTGGCGTACCTTACCTTCTTCTTCGTCTTCCTGCTCACGGCCACGTCCTTCCTGCGCGAACGCCACCGGGGCACCCTCGTACGGGTGGCCGCCTCGCCGGTGCAGGCCGCGGAGGTGATAGCCGGATACATGATCGGCCTCAGCCCGTTCGTGCTGGCCCAGGCTGGCATCGTGCTGGGCTTTGTGGTGTGGGTCCTGGGGGTCACCTACCAGGGCAGCCTGGGGTGGGTGGTGCTCATCGAGCTGGTGCTCACGCTGGGGGCCGCCAGCCTGGGCATCTTGCTTTCGGCTTTCGCACGCACCGAGCTGCAGGTGATGCAGTTCATCCCCATGGTGGTCGTCCCGCAGGCCATCCTGTCGGGGCTGGTGGTCAGCGTCCGGGTGCTACCGGCTCTCCTGAAGCCGGTAGCGTACGCCATGCCGCTGACCTACGCGACGGCGGCGCTGACGGACGTGATGGTACGAGGGCTGGGGCCGGGAGCATTTGGGGACGAATTGCTGATCCTCGCCGGCTTCGCCGCCCTGTTCTGCCTGCTGGGCTCCCGTTCGGTCAAGCGGGCATGATATGCCGCCGCCCCAGAGGCTCGGTCGGGCCAGCTTCCGTGAACGATGGGAGGCTTTCGCGCCTCAACTGCTCGACGGTTTCGGCGAGCTCTTCACCCAGCTGAGCGAGGCGCACCGCCGCGCTCGAACCCGCGGCCCTCCGGCGCACCACGGAGGCCACCGCATCGAGAAAGGCCGGCTGGTCCGCTGCCCCGTTGAAACCGTTGCCAGACCCCTGCTCCTACCACCCGTACATCACGGAGAATGGACTGCGCGTTG
>CAYQLT010000066.1:0-13541 GCA_964418425.1 uncultured Clostridia bacterium | reverse complement strand
CGACGACGAGCGCCTGCGCCTGGCATGGGAACTGGCGGTGCAGCTCGCCCGGCTGTCCTCGCTGGTCATGGCGCAGGCCGACGGCGTGATCCCGGCCTGGAACCCGCACTCGGACTTCCCTTCAGCGCTTGACACCGGCTCCGCAACCGGCTCCCTCTCATCTGGCCCTGCGTCGCCTGCGTCCCGGGTGTCCGGCGCGACCGTCGAAGTCCAGCGAAGCGAAGCCTGGTGGGACAGCTACCCCTTCCCGCCCGGCGCCGCGCCGCTTGTAACCCGATCCGAGCCGCCCGCCCTGCTGGGACATCCCGCCGGCCGGGCCGGAGCCCGCCCGTGGTCGGACAGCATCCACCAGCACGGGCCCGTCGCCCAAGCTGCCCTCTCCCTGGCCCGGGGGCGGATGAGCCTGGACGCTTTCATCCGGCAAGTCGCTCGCTAACGGTGCCGGGCCCGCCAGTACTCGATGAGGTCGGTCGGCACCCGCTCCCGCACCCCGAGCTGGCGTAGCAGAGCCAGCAGCTGGCCCCGATATAGGGCCGAGTGGTGAAGCACGTGGAGCATGAGCACCCAAAGCGGGTCCCGGTGCTCGGCGCCCGACGTGGTCCGGTACGTCACCAGTCTGTCCGGGCCCACGGCGTCAAGCGTCTCAAGGAGGGAACGGGTCCCCGCCTCCACGGTATCCCACCGCCGGGCCGCAATTTCGGGAGTGGAGAACTCCGCGGCCGCGGGGAGAGCCCGGGGCGAGCTTCCAGACCAGCGTGCAAGCCAGATCTCCTCGGTACCCACCAGGTGAGCCATCGTCCCCTGAACCGATCCGAACCGGCTGCCCAGATCCCGAGCGTACTCTTCGGCGCGGAGCGCCAGCACGTGAGGCAACAGCTGCGCCTTTGCCCACCAGGCATGCTCCCACAGAAGCCTCAACGATTGGAGGTTCACCCGGCCGTCCTCCCTTCGATGGCCGCCGGTGCCCCCGCCACCCACAACCCCAGCGCCAGCCACACCGCCATGGCGACCACACCCGTCATCCCGCCCAAAAGCGGGTTCACGTCCGCAAACAAAAGCCGCCAGATGCCGTACGCCTGCCCGTTGATCGCGCCGTGAATCCATCCGGCAAGCAGAGAGCTCCGGTGGCGCAGAGCCATCTCGCCCACGTAAATCCCCATCGTCGTGGTCAGCCCGATCATGGCAAGGAGGCCCGGCACCGGATAGCCGGGGTAGTTGAAGCCCACCGCGACCAGCGGCGCGTGCCACAGCCCCCACAGCAACCCGACCAGAAGGTGTGCCCTCCACCTCCCGAACCCCAGGAGCTTGGGCAGGAGATATCCCCGCCAGCCGAGTTCTTCGCCGAACCCGAAGACCCCGTTGATGGTCGGCCCTACCACCAGGCTGGCTGCGAAAAGCCCGGCGAGCAGAGGGCCGGATGGCGCGGGTCCCGCTACCGTCGCCCCGCCGGCCGTCGTCAGCTCGCGAAACGCCCTCAGCTCCCAGTCGGGCGAACCCAACCCCAGTGCCCAGGTGAGCGCGTAAACGACCGCGAAGACCGCCGGCACAGCGAACGCCGAGGTAAGGTACGGTCGAAGGGGGCCGAGGCGCACGTTGGCCACCCCGAGCCCTTCCCGCGTAACCCATCGGGTCGTCACCACCGTGGCCAGAGCCGGCACCCACATGACTCCCGCCAGGACCAGCTGCCCGTACAGAACGGGGATGGCGCCCACCCGGAAGCCGGACAGGATGAGCGCCCCTTCCACGGCGTACGTGAGCCCGAAAGTGATGGCCAAAAAGGAAAACAGCCCCTTGCGGTCGAGCACAGCATAACCCCCCGACGTCTTCTCAACCCTATGGGCCAGCTCGCGGGCAAGTCCTCACCCGTGTCGCGACCAAAGCCCAGGAGCCGTAGTTCACTCCCGGACGTGTGCACAAGTGACCCACACTTGATGCATCACTTCAACACACGGCTACGTTCGGCCCAATTTGGCCTGACGGTGAACCGGCCCAGCTTCAGAAAGACCTCATCTACTGACAGGATGTTGCGAACGCCCCTTGCTTCTGCCAGCGCCAGCAGTTCGGCGTCTACCCCGGAGAGTTCCAACGACGGCCTTGACTGCAACCGCTTCAAAATTTGATCGAGGTCGGACGGCGACGAGCAAAGGACATCCGCGTGCTGGCGAACAGCACTTACACGAGCGAGGATTTCCGTCGTTGATCGATTGAACCTCCGCAGGAGAGGGACCATCTCAAGAATAACGGAGTCGGTCGTGTATAAGAGGGAGCGGCTCTGCGCCAACTCATAGAAGACCGAAACCACTACCTCATGCCACGGGTCGGACCGCTCAAAGAACGCGACCCATGCACCCGTATCGACCATCCATTGGTTGATCATGGCTCAGCGCGGTATTCGAAAGAGGGGAGCGTCTGGCGTCAGCACCTGCTGCTTGGGAAAGACCTCGAAGACGACGTTAGTCCCTATCCGCTGAAACCTCCCTGCCTCATCCTGCAGAGACACCTCGTCAATGACGAAGCGGCCCGGGAGGTCCCAAGCGTCAAACCTCCGCGAGAGGGATCCGTCGCTTTCGACCTTGTCCAAACTGAATCCCATGTTCCATCCGCGAGGACCCCACAAGTGCGCACTGGCCCGGACAGCCCTGCGGCCGTTAAACTTGGGTTTGACAACGACCTTAACCGGCTCCCCGACGGTCAGGGTCTCCGGCACTACGGCTATCAGCTCGAGCTCCGGAGGCGGAACCGCCGCTGCCGGCTCCAGTTCCAGGTCTGCCCAAGCGTCCTTGCCGGGATGAACGGTCACCAGGACGGTCCGTTGCTCAAAGCCTGGGAACGAGCCCCGCACCGCGTACTGCCCCGGAGGTACGTCTTCGAATCGGTAGTTGCCCTCATACCGATCCACATAATCCTTGACCACGGAAGTAATCCGAATAATTCTCTCGTCTTGCAGGAGCTCCACGCGGGCACCGAAAATGCTCGATCCACGGCGCGTGCTTACATTGCCCCTCACCGCTCCCAACTGGCTGGATTGCGGCGCAGGCGGCAACTCGAAATCACATACCGTCGGCCCTCCCCTGTGTAGAGGCACCACGTCGACCCTGCACCTCTGGGCCTCGTAGCCCCGAGCCTGGCACCGCAACTCGTATGTTCCGGGAACGATGAAATGGAGCGCGTACTGCCCACTGGCGTCAGTGGGACTGCTTCTTTGCCCTCCGGTCTCAGGCGTAATCTCCACGGCCGCACCCTGGACAGGGGCCATGGTCCGGGCGTCCACCACGCGCCCCTGGACCAATCCCCGAACTTCCAGCTCGAACAGCACCTTCGCCCCATCCAACCCGAGGGTGAGCCCCTCAAGCGTGCCCGAGGCAACCTGCTTCGACTCGTGCTGCCACTGGAACCGCAACAGGTACTCTCCAGGAGGAACCCCCTCGAACCGAAACGAACCATCGGCCTTGGAGTAGGTGTGCCATGACGGTGGAGCAACAGTAGCTGTTGCGTCTTCCAGGATTACCACGACCCGCTCCAAGGGGTCGCCTGTCCGTTTCTCCACAACTTTGCCCTCAACAACCGGCACCAGAAGCCCCTCTTCCAAGCCATAGGGTGTCTCCGCCGCACCGCCATCGTACGCCAGCAGAGCAGGTCAGGCAAGTGCGCGCCCTGCCTCAGTGCGTATCAAACCTCTGGGGGCGGGGTCTGTGTCAAGCCCCGGTGGCGGTGACACCCGACCTGCCTACCCGCCTGCGATGGCGCCCACGATGCGAAGGGCATCGGAGCCCGACCGCACCTCGGGCGGCAGGGGGGCCCCCAGGCCCGCAGGCGTGAGGTCGGCGGAAGCAGCGAAAACCCTGAGATAAGGCCTCAGCCGCATGGCGCCGTTCGGTGCGCGCTCGGCGGCCAGCCGCGCCAGGTGCCCCGGCAGGGCGACCCGTACGGCGCGGACGGCCCGGGCAGCCGGTTCGGCCCTCATCCGGCCTCCACCACGCACGCCTCCACGGACAGAACCCGGGGCAAGTGCCACATAAGCGGCTCCCAGGAGTCGCCGCCGTCACGGCTGGCATACAGCTCGCCCGTGGTGGTTCCCAGGTAGAGCCCGCAGGGGTCCGCCGTGTCCACAGCCATGGCGCCCCGCAGCACGTTTCCATAGAAATGGCGGTCGGGAAGGCCCGCCGACAGGGGCTCCCAGCTTGCACCCCCGTCCCGGGTGCGCCAAACCTTCAGCGCCCCGTCGATGGGAAAGTGGCGCTCGTCGTCCTTCATGGGCACCACGTAGACGGTATCGGGTTCGTGGGCGTGCACGACGATGGGGAACCCGAACGATGAGGGCAGCCCCTCGGAGATGTTCCGCCAGTGCTCCCCTGCATCGTCGCTGCGATAGACGCCGGGGTGCTTTTGAAGGAACAGCACGCCGGGACGAGCCGGGTGCAGGGCGAGCCCGTGAACGCAGTACCCGGCCTCGGGCTGCGGCTCGGCAGTGTGCTGTGCGCGCAGGCCCCGGTTGATGGGCCGCCACGTGGCGCCGCCGTCATCCGAGCGAAACACCCCGGCCGCCGAGATGGCGACGAACAGGCGGCCGGGACGTGTCGGGTCGAAGCGGATGGCATGCAGGCAGAGGCCTCCTGCGCCCGGCTCCCAGGCATCGTGGGTCGGGTGCTGGCGCAGGCCAGGAAGTTCCTGCCAGCTCTGCCCTCCGTCAGTCGACCGGAACAGGGCCGCATCCTCGGCGCCGGCCCACAGCGCCTGCGGGCCGCCCAAGCCCCCCGATCCGGGTGGCGGCGTGGCGAACCGCCATACCCGGCGAAAACGCCACGTCTGCGGCGCACCGTCCAGGCCCTTGTACGTGTGCAGGGGTGGCCCGAGTCCGAACGTGCTTCCTGCCGGCTGCCAGGTGCGCCCCGCGTCCCGGCTTGACCGGATGACGTTTCCGTACCACGAGGTCCACAAAGACGCCCACAGGTGATCCGGCTCGGCGGGCGACGCGTACAGGTGATAAATCTCCCAACCCTCGAACAGCGGGCCGCTCACCTCCCAGCGGCGCCGGGACGCGTCGGAAGTCAGGATGAACCCGCCCTTGCTCGTGCCTACCAGAAGCCGCACCTGCGTCATGCGAAAGGCCCCCCTGGCTGCCGCCGGCGCCGGTACACCGGCCGCTCGGCCTGACCGAAAAGCTCAAGGCCAGCGTACCCGAGGACCCCCGCCGTCCGCTTCTTCCCGATTGCTCCCTTAGATGCCGAAGCCCTCGCGGCGCGCCAGCAAGAAGAGCGACGACGCAAGGATGGGGGGATCGGTGGAACGCTTCGGCCGCAGTACGATATCCACGGCAGGTTCGGGCCGGCCCGCGGCCACCAGGACGGCCTCCCTGGAGCCCCCGACCCACACGTTGGCGTCCGGAACGAGATACCCCGTCACATCACTGCTCCACGGCAGCAGGCAGGCCAGCACGTAAAACCGCCCTTCCGGCAGCGGTGCGATGCGGTAAGGCCCGGGGCCTCCCGGCAGGACGGTGCAGGCCGCCGGCTCGCCGTGCGGGGCTGCCCGGGGGAAGGCCGCGGCGAACACGATGCCCGGCGGCGTACCGGGTAGGCCCACAATGCGCCCGGCGACGCCCCGGCAGACAAGCCCCGCTCCCCCCGCCCGTGGCCCGTCGCCGGAACCCGAAAAGAGCGGGATCGCGCCGGCCCTGCCCGGTTCCCGAAGCGGCCGGATGCAGGCCTCCACGACCCGCTCGCCCATCCGCCGGAACGTCCCCGGCGGCACCCCAACCATGCGGGAGAAACGGGCCGTAAAGGTGCCGACGCTGGTGTAGCCCACCTCGAAGCAGATCTCCGTGACGCTCAGGCGCGTGGTCACCAGCAGCCGCTTGGCCTGCTCGATGCGCAGGGCCGCCAGGAATTCCCGGGGCGTGAGTCCGGTCACCCTACGGAACACCCGGAGGAAGTGAAACGGGCTCAGGCATGCGATGTCCGCCATATCGGGCAGGGACAGTTCGCCGCTCAGGCGCCGGCGCATCTCCGCAATGACGGCTTCCACGGCCTCCCGGCGCTCATCTCGCTCCTGACCTGACCTCACCGGGTGACACGCCCCCTCTCCCAGCGGCGCTCCCGGTTCTACGGCCCGAGCCGCCCCGCCGAGGTTTACACTACGACGGCGGAGAAAACCTTCCTGGTAGCGCGTCCAGCAGGCGGATCGACCGGTTCTGCAGAAGCGCTCTGGGGCTGGTGGGGCAGGTTCACCGGCGCGGCGGTTACCCTGGGGTTCCCAAGTCGATGGCTGCCGGAGGTGCGATCATTACCTGGGAGTCTCGGGACCGCAGGTTCGCACGAGCGTCCAGGAGTCCGCGCATCATTGACAGGGGCTCGTGGCGGGGAGTATAATTCGCCCGGCCGATACCCCTGCCGGGTATATCGAACGGAGGTTCTTCCATGCCGGCTCCGACGGCGCAACTTACCGAAACGAGGGCTGCATCGGCACCGCGCAAAGCCGCTCTCGATATAAGTGGGATGACCTGCGCCTCGTGCGCGCTGCGCATCGAAAAGAAGCTCAAGAAGACCGAGGGCGTGATGGACGCCACGGTCAACTTCGCGCTGGAGAAGGCGGTCGTGGAGTTTGACCCCTCTCGGGTGCGCGCGCCCGAGCTGGTCGAGGCCGTCCACTCCCTCGGCTACCAGGTGCGAACCGCCCAAAAGCGCTTCCGTATCCAGGGCATGAGCTGCGCCTCGTGCGCCCAGCGCATCGAAAAGGCGCTCACCCGCCTTGCGGCCGTGGTGCGGGCGACGGTCAACTTCGCCACGGAAACCGCGACGGTCGAGTACGTAGGCGAACTGACCGACGACGAGGTCCTCCGGACCGTCGAAGCCCAGGGCTACCGGGCCTTCCCGGCCGAGGGGGCCCAAGACCGAGAAAAGCAGGCACGTGAGGCCGAGATCCGCCACCAGCGGCGGATGTTCCTGCTCTCCGCCCTTTTCTCCACGCCGCTTCTCTTTTACATGTTCGGGGAACTCTTCCCGGCGCTGGGAAACGTGCTGCCGGCCCTCTTCTTCAACCCGTGGTTCCAGCTGGCCATGGCCACGCCGGTGCAGTTCGTGGCGGGCTGGCAGTTCTACCGGGACAGCTACCACGTCGTGAAAAACCGCAGCGCCAACATGTCGGTGCTGGTGGCCATGGGCACCTCGGCCGCCTACCTTTACAGCCTGGTGATCACCCTGGCCGGGCCGCTGGTGCCGGGTGTGCACCACGTCTATTTCGAGACCAGCGCCATCATCATCACCCTCATCATCCTCGGCAAGTACCTCGAAGCGGTGGCCAAGGGCCGAACCAGCGAGGCCATCCGCAAGCTGATGGGCCTGCAGGCCAAGACGGCCCGGGTGCTGCGCGACGGGGCCGAGGTGGACGTTCCCGTCGAGCAGGTACAGGTCGGCGACCGCATCGTGGTGCGGCCCGGGGAGAAGATCCCGGTGGACGGGGTTGTGCTCGAGGGCTTTTCCGCTGTGGACGAGTCCATGCTGACGGGCGAAAGCATGCCGGTCGACAAGAGCCCCGGCGACATCGTCATCGGCGCCACCGTCAACAAGACAGGCCGGTTCATCTTTGAGGCGACCCGTGTGGGCAAGGACACCGCGCTTGCGCAGATCATCCGCATCGTGGAGGAGGCCCAGGGCCGCAAGGCGCCCATCCAGCGTTACGCCGACAAGATTTCCGCCTACTTCGTGCCGGCGGTCATCGCGGTGGCGACGCTGACGTTCTTTGTGTGGTACCTGTGGGCCGACCCCGGCAACTTCACCCGGGCGCTGGTGAACTTCGTGGCGGTGCTGGTCATTGCGTGCCCCTGCGCGATGGGTCTGGCCACGCCCACCTCCATCATGGTGGGCACGGGCAAGGGGGCCGAGCGGGGCATCCTGATCAAGGGGGGCGAGTACCTGGAACTGGCCCACAAGCTCAACGCCGTCGTGCTTGACAAGACCGGAACCATCACTCGCGGTGAGCCGGTGCTGACGGACGTCGCACCCCTGGCTGCCGGTGCGGACCGTGACGGACAGGCCGCTCTCCAGGTGCTGCGGCTGGCCGGCTCGGCGGAGGCAGGCTCCGAGCACCCGCTCGGGCAGGCCATCGTCCAGGCCGCCCGTGAGAGGGGACTGACCCTCGACCCGGTCGCCGCCTTCGAGGCCGTCCCCGGGCAGGGTATCCGGGCTCAGGTCAACGGACAGCGGGTGCTGGTGGGTAACCGGCGGCTATTCGCCGAAAGCGGCATCGACGTCACCCAGGCCGAGCCGCATGTGGCGCGCCTGGAGGAGCAGGGCAAGACAGCCATGATCGTCGCCGTCGACGGCCGTCCGGTCGGGGTTGTGGCGGTGGCCGACACGGTGAAGGAGGGGTCGGCTGAGGCCATCCGGGAGCTTCAGCGGATGGGCATCGAAGTCTACATGCTCACCGGCGACAACCGCCGCACCGCGGCGGCCATCGCCCGGCAGGTGGGCATCGACGAGGCGCACACCCTCGCCGAGGTTCTCCCGCAACAGAAGGCCGACAAAGTCAAGGAGCTGCAGGCTCGCGGCAAGACGGTGGGCATGGTGGGGGACGGCATCAACGATGCGCCGGCGCTGGTCACGGCGGACGTGGGCTTCGCCATCGGCACCGGCACCGATGTCGCCATGGAGTCGGCCGACATCACGCTCATGCGCGGCGACCTGATGGGCGTCGTGGACAGCATCCGGCTGAGCCGGGCCACCATCCGCAACGTCTACCAGAACCTGTTCTGGGCCTTCTTCTACAACACGGTAGGCATCCCCGTCGCAGCGGCCGGGTTCCTGTCGCCGGTGCTGGCGGGTGGGGCCATGGCGTTCAGCTCGGTGTCGGTGGTCTCTAACGCGTTGAGGCTGCGGCGCTTCCGCTTTCGTGAAGGGCGGGCGCCTGCACGGCGCTCCAGCAGCAATGGGAATGGGAGGGGTCGTAACGATGGCACGCTGTCTTCCGTGCGGGATGGAAGTCGAGGAGAAGACCGCAAAGTTCACGTCGGAGTATGAGGGTCAGCGTTATTACTTCTGCGGATCAGGGTGCAAGCGGGCGTTCGACGCCGACCCGGAGCGATACGTGAAGGGTAAGGCGGGCGGCGGGCACGAGCACCACCACGACCACGGCGGGCACGGCGGGCATGGCCACCATCACCACCATGAAGCCGGCGGCCGCCACCACGGCTGCGGCTGTTGCGGGTGAGGGGTCGCCGACCTCGTGAGGCCCGCCAGCCGGCGGGCGTAACCCTTTAGCTTCCGATCTGCGCCGAGCGGGCAGGGCGGGCCTGCGCTCAAGCGCCCGCCCCGGCCCTCTCACACGGGTCGATGAGGCCCTCAATGGCACCTCTCCAATCACCTCCACCGCCGGGGAGGTGGAGAGAAGCGACACCAGCCCCTGCCGGAACAGGGTATGGTCGTCTACCACCGCCACGCGTATCCTGGACAAGGCGCCTCAGATTCTTGCGGCAACGGGATCCGCATCTCCACGAGGGTTCCCTGCCCGGGTGACGAGCGGACCTCCAGACGGCCTCCCACCATCTCCATCCGCTCCGCCATCCCTTGAAGACCCAGGCTGTCTTTGGGAGGCCGGCCCAGCACCGCCGCCGCATCGAACCCCACGCCGTCGTCCGCCACCTGAACCACGACCTCTTTGCCTTAAGGTGCGACGCGCACACGGACCGACCGCGCTCCTGCGCCAGAGGGACATCCGCCCCTGCCTCGAACCATCATGGCCGGCGGGCGCGCCCAGCGTGGCCGCAAGCAAGCCCGGCGCCGCCGTGGCAAGGTTCATGCGGCCGCAGCAAGCCCAACGGGACCCTGCAAGCCGGGAGGTACCAGCCAGTGCAGGGTACGGACGGCACGCCGCTACTTGCGCTGGACATCGGAACCCACAAAGTGGCAGGACTGCTGGCCGCCCCCGAGCCCGGTTCGGAAACGACGCTCCTGCGGGTTCTGGCTGCTGCGATTCAGCCCCAGATTCCGCAAGCCATGCGGGATGGCCAAATCGAGAGCGTGGAGCAGGTTGCACAGACAGTGCGTCGCGTGCTCGGGGAGCTGCGACAGCAGTACCCCGGGCCGCTGCCCGCCCGCGCGGCCGTTGCCGCTGCCGGACGAAGCTTGAAGACCGCCGTGGGTTCGGCACGGCGGCGCCTGCCAGCGGCTGTCGGCATCGGCGAGACCGACGTTCGCGCACTGGAGATGGAGGCATTGCAGGAAGCCGCCCGAACCGCCTCCCGCCCTTTCCGCCGCTCGGCGGGTGAATCGGGGGCAGGCGCCGCGGAGGGCTACCTGGGCGCGGGCTACCAGGTGGTCGAATACCGGCTGGACGGCCTACCGGTGGGCCAGCCGGTGGGGCAGCGAGGCCGATGGCTGGAGGTGGACGTCATCGGCACCTTTCTTCCGCGGCGGGTATTGGATGCGCTGCTGGCCGTGCTGGATCGGGTGGGCCTGCAGCCGGGCAGCCTGACCCTGGAACCCATCGCCGCCCTGGAGCTCGCCGTCCCCGCGACTCTGCGCCACCTGAACCTTGCCCTGGTGGACGTAGGGGCCGGCACCTCTGACCTTGCGCTCACCCGCGCCGGGAGGGTCATCGCCTACGGCATGGTGGCCGAGGCCGGCGACCGGGTCACCCATCACCTGGCCCGGCGGTACCTGCTGGACCTGCGAGAGGCCGAGCGACTCAAACGGGCGCTGCGCGGCAATCCTGGCGAGCTGCAGGTGGCCGACGTGCTGGGCGGGCGCCGGACCCTGGCTCGCGAAGAGGTGCTGGAGGTGGTGGCCGAGGCGGTCGTCCCCCTTGCCTCCCGGATCGCCGCGGAATGCCTGCGTCTCAACGGCGGTCAGGCGCCCGAAGCCATCCTGCTGGTAGGTGGCGGCAGCCTCACACCCGGCCTGCCCGAGGCCTTGGCCGAGGCGACCGGGGTGGGTCCCGGCCGCGTCGTCTGCCGGGATCGGCGGGGCACCGAAGGCGTGGTGGGGTTCGAGGAGGTGTTGGGGGGGCCAGATGCCATCACCCCCCTTGGCATCGCCGTGGTGGCCTGGCGGGGCAAGGGTCTCCTCCCGCTGGCCGTGCAAGTCAATGGCCGAAAGGTGCTCGCATTCGGCGATGGGGCCCGGGCCACGGTCTACGACGTCCTCGCAGCCGCCGGCCTGGAACCCCGCGACCTCTTGGCCCTCCCGGGCGCAAGCCTCACGGTAGAGGTCAACGGGCAGCTGGTGACGGTGGCGGGGGAAGAGGGGAGGCCTGCCGTGGTGCGAAAAAACGGGCAGATGGCCTCGCCGGGCGACTGGGTACAGGCAGGCGACCACCTGGAAGTGGAACCGGCCCGGCGGGGGCGGGATGCCTCGGCCACGGTGGCAGACATCTGCCAGATACCGCCTCCCCTGGCGCTGGTGATCCAGGGACGGCCGGTGGAGATCGCGCCTGAGATCCGGCTGGACGGGCGAGCCGTCTCTCCCGAGACTGCCGTGGCCGACCGAAGCCGACTGGAGATCCGCCTGCCCAACACGGTAGGCGAGGTGCTCAAGAAACTTGGCATCTGGGACGGTCGCACCCCCCTCGTCTCCCCGCCCCTGCGCGTCTGGGTGAACGATACGCCCTGCGAGCTTCGCCCCGCTCAAGCCCGGGTGTGGGTCAACGGAGAACCGGCCGGCCCGGACCACCTCCTCCGCTCCGGAGACCGCATCGACTGCCGCCTGCCTGAAACCGCCGTGGAAAGGCCCGCAACCCCACTTCAGCCTGGGGGCCCTGAGGAAGGGGCGAACGAGAGTGCCGCACAGGTCGAGGCACCGTTCCAGGAGGCGGACGCCGGGTTCACCGTTCGGGCGCTCCTATCTCGCCGGGAGTTTCTGGAGGCCGCCAAACTGGAGCTCCCCCTGGTGGTCAACGGCCATCCTGTCCGGCTTGACCTGACGCCCTGCGCGCGGATCCTGCTCAACGGCCAACCATCCCATCCGGACGCACCCCTGCGCGACGGCGACCGGGTGCAGTTGCAGTTGCCACCGGACCTCCCCCCGATGGTCGTGGACCTCTTTCGGGTCGTCGACCCCCGGCCACCGGATGGAGGGCAAGCTTCGGGAAGGTTCTGGATACGGGTCAACGGGCAGGAAGCGCAGTTCACCACCCCTCTCAAGGCCGGCGACGAGGTTAGCTGGGGCTGGGAGCCGTCCCATGCGCCCGATACCCGCTCTTCGTGCCGGCAGCCAGGTGAGAATCGCCATCCCGCGGCGGATTAGACAGGGGACCAGGGGCGACCCACGTATTTCCTTACCGATTCCGGAATTCGGGGCTGCCGGGGCAGGGCAAAGCCGGACCGGCGTGCCCCGGAGCCTGGCCCGCGCCGGGCCCGTGGCCCCGCGGCGAGCCACGGGCTTCCCGGGCCCGGGAGGAGGCTTGAGCTCGATGCGACACGCCGACGTGGTGGTGATCGGGGCCGGGGTTCACGGGGCGAGCGCCGCCTACCACCTGGCCCGAGCGGGGCGGGAGGTGGTGGTTCTCGATAAGTCCCATCCGGGAAGCGGGGCGTCCGGAGTTTCGGGCGGGATCATCCGTTGCCACTATTCCAACGAGTCCATGGTGCGCCTGGCCCTGCGGGCCGCCGAGCGGTGGCCGTCGCTGGCCGACGAGCTGGGCGCGCCCACCGACTTCGTCCAAAACGGGCTGTTCGTCTTCGTGGGCCCGGAGGATGCGGACACCCTGCGCCGGGTAGTGGAGATGCAGCAGCGGCTGGGCCTGCGCACGCAGGTCACCGAGCTGAAGGAGGTTGAGGAGCGGCTCGCAGGGCTTGTCCCCGACGGTCTTGCGCTGGCCTGCTTTGAGGAGTCGGCCGGCTACGCGGATCCGTACGCGACCACCCAGGCGTTCATCGGCGCCGCCCGGCGGCTGGGCGTGCAGGTGCAGCTGGAGACCCCGGTGACGGGACTTGAGGCCGTCCACGGCGGCTGGCAGGTGACGACCCCGCGGGGCATTCTCCGCTGCCGCCACGTGGTCAACGCTTCGGGCGCCTGGGCGCGCCGGATAGGGGAAATGGCGGGCATCGACCTTCCTGTTCACCCGGGAGCGGTCCAGATGGCCGCCTTCCGGCCGCTGCCCGGCCACTACACCGCCCATTCGCCAACCTGGGTGGACCTGACCACGCTGACCTACTGCCGTCCCGATGCGGCGGGCCTGGCCCTTTGCGGCGGCGGCACGGGCGAAAACGAGGCGCTGGTGGCCGAGGAGCCGGATCCCGATGCCTACGACCCGCACCCGCCCCTGCTGTTTGAGGCGGAGATGGCCGAGAATCTGGGCAAGCGCTTCGCCTGGCTGCGGGGTGCGACCCGGGTGCGTTCGTGGCTGGGCATTGACGGCATCAGCCCCGACTTCCACCTGATCTTCGGGGAGGTTCCCGGGGTGCCGGGGCTGGTGCACGTGGTGGGCGGCAGCGGCAACTCCTTCAAGCTGAGCCCGGCGACCGGCGAGGCCGTGGCCGAATGGGTCACGACGGGCCAGTGCACCTACCTGGACCTGCGGGCCTTCTCCATCACGCGCTTTGCGGAAGG
>CAYQLT010000065.1:0-13802 GCA_964418425.1 uncultured Clostridia bacterium | reverse complement strand
CCCGATCCCCACGGTTCGCAGAGTGGGCCGGGAGAGCAGGGTGACGCCGGGGGCCGTCGAAAGCCGGACGGCGTCCTGGGGGGTCACCGCGGTGATGACGTCCGCCTGGCCCGCCAGAAGCAACCCCACCCGAGCGGAGCTGTCCGGAACGTACCGAAACGTGATCTCCTGCACCCCCGGCGCCGGCCCCCAGTAGCCGGCGAAACGCTCCAGCACCACGGTGCTCCCGGGTTCGAAGCGGACCAGCCGAAAGGGGCCGCTCCCCACAGGGTTTCGCTCCAGTTCCTTGCCCAAGCGCCGGGCCGCCGCCGGGCTCACCATGGCGGCTGAGCCGTGGGCCAGGGTGTTGAGCAGGGTGGGAAACGGGTGCCGGGTCACGATCTCGATGGTGTGGCGGTCGATGACCCGAACCGACTCCAGTGGATCCCACAGCGGCCGGTTGAGGGGGTTGAGCTGGCGGTCGATGGAGCGATCCAGGTTGAACTTGGCGGCCTCGGCGTCAAAGTCCGTGCCATCGTGAAACTTGACCCCCTCCCGTAGCCGGAAGGTCCAGGTGCGCCCGTCCGGGCCGACGGCCCAACGGGTGGCCAGGGAGGGGACAATGCCAAGGTTCTCATCAAAGGTGACCAGGTTGTCGTAGAGGGCAAGGCCCACCTCGTAGGGTGAGGGCGCGTTGACGTACCCCGCCAGGGGGTCCAGTTCGACCACCGGAACCTCGTGGGCGACGACCAGGCGGGACTCGGCGACGGCCGCGCCAGTGGGGCCGCCGACCAGTGAGATGACAGCCAGAAGCGCCGCCGCGGCGAGCCGCCGTGCGGCCCGCGGCCTGGCGCCCCGGGCGGTTGCGGGAGAATGCAACGCCAGCATGTTGCGGGACCTCCCTTTCCAAGACGACGCAACCGTTCAACCGGTCAACGGCTCAAAAGCGCTTGTCGGCGTTCACCTCCCTGGCACGCTCGATGTTGGCCAGCGCCTGGTCATATCGGCGCAGCGCCACCAGCACGAACAGCGCGTCCAGAAGGGCCACCTGCGCGATCCGGGACGACATGGCCTCGGTGCGGAACGCGGTCTCCTTCGCCGAGGTGAACAGGCAGATGTCCGAGACCCGGGTGATGGGGGAACGGCCGAGGCTTGTGACGCAGACGGTCGTGGCTCCCCCCTGGCGCGCCAGCTCCAGCGCCTGAACGGTGGCTCGGGTGCTGCCGGAGTGGCTGATGCCGACAGCCACCGAACCATGGCGCATCAAGGAGGCCTTGACGGCCTGGGCATGGCTGTCGCTGAGGGCTTGCGTGATCAGCCCCAGCTTGACGAAGCGCTGCGCGGCGTCCCAAGCGACGAAGGCAGCTCCGCCCACCCCGAAGAAGACGACCTCGCTTGCGCGGTGGATGGCCTCGGCAGCCCGCTCCATGGAGGCGACGTCCATGGCATCCAGGGTGGCCTGCAGCGCCGCCACGGTGGAGGCGAACACCTTGCGGCAGGCGGAGGCGGGGTCATCCCCGGGCGCCACGTCCTCGTGGATGCGGCGAGCAGGCTCGACGATCTCCTGAGCGATCCGGATCTTGAGGTGCTGGTATCCCCGGCAGCCCAGGCGGCGGCTGAGGCGAACCACCGTCGCCTCGCTGGCCTGGCTGCGCTCGGCCAGCTCGGTGATGGAGAGGCCGATGACCTCGTGGGCATGCTGCAGCAAATACTCCGCCACCCGGCGCTCGGCTGCGCTCAGCCTGCCGGAGATCCCCTGCAGGAGGGCAAGAGTTCTCGGGACCGCACGATCTTCCATGGCTCGCCCGGCTCCTTGCCACGCGGCGCGGAGGCTGCCTATGGGTCCCCGGCCCTTGCAATCCGGCACAGCTTTCGCAGAAGGCTTCGCCGTCCTGGCCGGCCGGCGCCGGGTTCCCGGGTGGTATCAAGGAAATCTTCATCCTAACGGCGGCCAGGCAACAATAATTTTCATCCACGGCCAGTATGAGGGGCGACAGCGACACCTTCAACCGCTATCTGAGGGCCTGTAGGGTGGCAGGAGGCTTTTTCGGGGCAAACTTCACGTCCGGCTCTCCACGACGTGCGCGAGCGCCCTCTTGCAAACGCGTTCGAACCCCCCGAGGGTCCGTCCGGGGCCGGGCCCGGTGGCTGCGCGCCGGGCTCGGCTCAGAACTGCGCCAGCACGTGGGCCAGCCGGCGCATGCGGCGCTCCCGTTCGATGCCCGTGTAGCTGCTCATGCACGCTTCCATATTGGCAGAGACCAGGTGCATGGCGACCCGGTGGATGGCCGCCTTCATCGCGGCGAGCTGGGTCATGATGGCCTCGCAATCCCGGCGTCGCTCGATCATCCGCTGGACGCCCCGCACCTGGCCTTCGAGCCGCCTGAGCCTGCGAAGGAGCTTCTCGAGTTCTTCGTCGGAGATCTGCAGTTCCAAGCCCACATCCCCGCCCCTGGCTGCCCCTGAGTTCTGCGGCTGCGCACCGTTCCCCTGTTGGGCCGCCGGCAGAATCGCGCCGTGAGCCGGGCGCCGCGCACAGCCGGCTCAGGGCCTGCCAGAGCTGGGCCCGGCCTGGCCAGCCTTCACCGGGCTGCGCTCGGCCAGCCTGTAGGCGTCGGGATGGGGCTTGAGGGGCCGAAGCATCCAGTACGGGCGGCGGGTGCCATCCGGCCCCGGCGCCGGGCGGCAGAGCGTAAGCCAGCGCCGGAGCGCCTCCCGGGACTTGCGGGTGTCGACCACGACGACCCCGTAGCGGTCCTGCGGCCCCGCCTTTTGCACCCGGACCCGCTGATGCCAGCAGTGCTGGCCGCTCAGGGGATCGGGCTGCACCGGGAAGGTCAGGTTCTGGTGGACGCCGCCCTCGTCCCACCAGATCCGCCGCGAGTCCGGGTCGGCGCTGGGAAACGGCCCGGGGCCCTGCACCGGTTCCATGCGCCACACGCTGCCGTCTTTCTCCAGGCGCACCAGGCTGGAGTTCCAGCGGTCGCTCCCGTGATCGGGATGCAGACGCCAGCGGCCCAGGTGGTGGGAGCAGGCGATGACCCCCGGCCGGATCCCCTCGGTCACCCAGCAGCGATCCACAAAGTAGCCGATCTCCGTCTCCACCCGAACCAGGTCCCCGGTCTTCACACCCAGCCTCTCGGCGTCCGACGGGTGGATCCAGACCGGGTTGACGTGGGAGATCTCGTACAGCCACTTGGCGCCGTTGGTGCGGGTGTGGATCAGGGTGGGCAGGCGGAAGGTGGGGATGAGGATGCTCTCCCCGCGCTGGCGGTCGATGGTGCGCCAGTGCACGTGGCTCGTGATGTGGACCATGCGCTCCCGCTCCGCGGCGTTTTTCGGGTAGATGGGGATCGCGTATTCGGGCCAGCGCCACTCGTTGAGCGTGCGGGAGTAAAACTCTAGCTTGCCAGACGGGGTCGGAAAGCCCTGGCAGGCCTCCCCGTCCACCATGACGCCCACCCGAAACCACCCTCGGGCATCCTTGAAGGGCCCGGGCTGGGGCCGGAAGTTGATCCGGGGCGGCTGGGTTTGTACGTAGATCCCGCCCCCTGCCGGATCCACCTCGGCCCGGGCCATCAGCGCCTGCGACACCGCTCGCTCGTACTCTCGGTACACGTCCCGGGTGACCTCAAACGCCCCGTAGCGCCGCATGTAGGCAAGGGGGGTCTTGCCCTCGGCGGCGGCCGCCTCCTGGAGGCCGGGCACCGAGTGCTCGAAAATCCACCCGTAGTACTCGTCCACCGTCACCTTCTCGCCGGGGCGGTAAGGGGATTCGAAGTGCCGGCGGATTCCAAGGCTCCCGTCCGGGTCGATGCGCCACGACAGCTCGATCCAAAACTCAACCTCTTCCCACACCTCGCCCGGATTGGCCTCGTACGTGCGGGCCACCTTCTTCCCCTGCGACTCCTCAAAAACCCTCCGCACGGGCTGCCGGAAGCCGATCCACTGGGCCCCGTGGGTTTCGTACGAGTGGAGGTCGTGCCGCTCCGGGCCCATGCCCATCGGCAGGACATAGTCGGCGTACTGGGCCGTCTCCGACCAGACCGGCGTCAGCGCCACGTGCAGTCCCACATAGTGGGGGTCCTGGAACATCTCGATCCAGGTGGCGCCGTCGGGGTTCGTCCAGACGGGGTTGTAGACCCGGGTGAAGTAAACCTCGATGCGGTGGCGGCTGCGCTCCATGAGGTGCGGCAGCAGAAACGACATCTCGAAGTGCGCCAGGGGGAAATCGGGCGGGAAGTGCACCTCGTTCCACACCCGGGGATGCTCCGGCAGCGTCGGCGGTCTGGGAACGAACTTGGCGTAGCCGGCAGGCAGCATGCCCCCCGGGGTGCCCACCGAACCCGTAAGGGCGTGCAGCAACACCAGGCAGCGGGCCACCATCCACCCGCCCCGGTTGCCGGCGGCGGCGCTTCGCCACACGTGGCTGGTCCACGACCGGCCCGCCCGGGCGATCTCCCGGGCGATGGCCACGATCGCAGCCTCATCCACGCCGCACTCTTCGGCCGCCCACCGGGGGGTATAGGGGCTGTAGAGTTCCTTCAACACCTCAACAAACGTCTCGAAATCCTCGTCGGCGGGGATGCGCGCAAGCCGGCCCTGTTCCACCAGAAAGGCGAGATAAGCCCGGTCGCGCAGGAACTCCTGCCAGTTGACCCAGCGCCGCACGAACTCGCGGTCGATGGCGTCCTCCCGCAGCAGAACATGCGCGACGGCCAGCAGGAGCCCTGCCTCCGTACCCGGCCACGGGGAAAGCCACCAGTCCGCGCGGGAGGCGGTGTTGGACAGGCGGGTGTCGATGACCGCCACCTTGGCCCCTGCCGCCCGGGCCTCGACGATGCGCTGGGCGTGCGGGTTGAGGTAGTGGCCTGCTTCCAGGTGCGAGGAGAGCAGGAGGATGAACCGGGCGTGGGTGTGATCCGGCGCCGGTCGGTCGAAGCCCATCCACAGGGTGTAGCCGAACCGGGCCGCGGCCGAGCACACGTTGGTGTGGCTGTTGTGACCGTCCACGCCCCAGGCCATGAGCATGCGTTCCGCGAAGAAATCCTCACCGGGCCGGCCCACGTGGTAGACCACCGCGTCCCGGCGCCCCTCCTGCAGGGCGCGGCGGATGCGGCCGGCGATGTCGTCCAGCGCCTCGTCCCAGCTGACGCGCTCCCACTGGCCGCTGCCCCGGGGCCCCTTTCGGCGAAGCGGGTGCAGAATCCGGTCGGGGTTGTTCACCTGGGCCAGGGTGGCCGGCCCCTTGGGGCAGTTGCGACCCCGGCTGGCAGGGTGCGTGGGAAGCCCCTCGAGCTTGCGGATCTCGCCCGTTTCAGCGTCCACGTAGGCCAAAAGGCCGCACCCCGCCTCGCAGTTGAAGCAGATGGTGGGCACCAGCCGGTACCGGCGCTGCACCCGGCGGGGCCACGCCCGGGGATCCCACTCCGCCCAGTCGTCCCACCGCTCCACCGGCGGGAACATCTGCAAGGGGCCAAATCCCTGAAATTCCCCGACGGCTCTCTTCCGCTCCGCCACCGCCGCCCGCCTCCCCCCACGTGTCGCCTGTGGCCGGCTGCGCCTGCGAGCCCTCAGCGGGCTGTGACCCCGAGCCGCCGGCCGGCTGCGGCCTCGGGCTGCCAGGCCCTCAGGCGTGCGCCCGGCCCACCAGGAGCCCGACGCCGAGCACCGCCAGCACCCCGGCCGTGATCCAGGCGTAGGTGCGGTCGCCTTCCCGGATGAACTGTCCCAGGAGGGCCACCAGCCGGGCCACCGGCGTTAGCATCAGCAGGACGAGCCCGAGATTGATCAAAAGTTGGCCCCCACCCTGCGCGCTCCAGAGGAGTGGGGCGTCACTCTCCGCCACAGGCGGAGCCGGCGCCAGGCCTGGCTCGCCAAGCCGGGCGCCGGCGCGCAGGGACCCCGTGGCCTGAAGCGGCCGCATCCAGGTCAACAGGATCAACCCCGCCAGCGTGAGCGCCGCGCTCATCCACACTCCCGCAGCCACCACGGCGTCCGCCCCGCGCAGGCGCCGTTGCCGACGGGCCAGGGGAGCCTCGCCCTCCGTCGGTGGCTTGGCCGCCGGCGAGAAAGCCACCGCGTCAGGCCCCCAGACCCCGCAACAGCATCTGCACGGAGATCCACAAAAGCACGGGAATGAAAATCAGCCGGATGGTCTTGCTGGAGAGCTTGACGAGCAACCGCCCTCCCAAAAGGGAGCCGGCCAGGACGCCCAGCACCACCGGTCCGGTCAACTCGGGGCGCATGTCTCCCCTCAAGAAGTAAAGGGGGGCGCTCGCGGCGGCCGTGACCCCGATCATGAAGTTGGAGGTGGAATTGGACACCTTGATGGGCAGCCGCATGGCCGTGTCCATGGCCAGCACCTTGAGTGCACCCGAGCCGATGCCCAGAAGGCCGGATACCAGGCCGGCCACGTGCATCAAACCAAACGCCCGCCAGACGCTTGCCGGCTGGTAGACAACCTCCCGCCCGAGGCTGGGGTCGTAGTAACGCCCTGCCAGCCGCAGCCGCTTCGACCACGGGCTTGAGGGCTTCGCCTCATGGCCAGGCGCCTGGAGCTCGGCGTGGCGCCGCCGAAACATCAGCAGGGCCGAGCCTGCCATCACCGCCGCGAAAACCAGGTAGAGGGCACGCTCCGGCACCACCCCCGAGAGGTACCCACCCAGCAGGGCCCCGGTGGTGGTGGCCAGAGAGAGGAAGAGGCCGACTCGCACGCTGACCAGCTCCTCCCGGGCCAGTGCCGTCGCCACGCCCGCGGAGGTGGCCAGCACCGCGGCGATGCTGGTGCCAGCCGCCAGTCGGATGTCCACCCTCTCCACCAGCGTCAAAAACGGCACCAGGAGAACCCCGCCGCCCAGCCCCACCACCGCACCGAGCAATCCGATGCCGGCGGAAGCGCCCATGAGGATCACCACATCCGCAGCCACCAAGGCCGGACACCTCTTCGGGTCAGGGATATCAGCTCAGGGGAACCGACTGGCCCGCCTGCACGTAACCGTGCTCGTAGGCAAGCAGGCCCAGCAGAGCGAACCCACAAGCGATGGCCATCCACGCCGGGCCTGCGCCGCCACCGGCCACAGCCAGGACCAGCGCCGCAACCGCCGCCCCAAGCCCACTGCGGTAAAACCATCGAAAGGCGCCCGAGGTCATCTGACGGGCCGCCGCAGCCCCATCGGCCGTCGGGTGCGCCAGCACGGCCTCCCCCAGAGCGAGCAGCAGATGCACGGTGAGGCCCGCCGCGAGCAGCCATCGTAACCACTCGCCCACCAGACTTTCGCCGGGCAACCACGCGTTCAGTATGGAAAGGGCTGCGGACCCGGCCACCACTGCCTGTACCAGCAGGTGCAGGGGCAGGGCGGGGTTCTGCCACAGATCCCTCGCCCGTGCCTGGGCAAACAGAAAGGCGGTGTAGACGGCCACCAATCCGCTCAAGGCCAGGCCTGGAAGCCTCAGGGCCGCGACCAGGGGCGAAAGGGCCAGCCACCGGCCCAGCAGGTCCGCGACCAGGAGAATTCCGTAAAGGGTGATGAGGTACGCGCCCCTCGCCAGCCAGGATCGCCACTGAGGTCGGATCAGGATGCTCCAAAAACGCTGCGGGTGCTTGAGGTCGGCGATAAGCAAAAGACCGGTCAGCCCGAGGAACCCCAGGGCGGTCAGACTTGCGCTCAGGCCCCAGGCAGCGCTTCCAGCGACGCCGATGAGGCCCAAAAGCGCCGGGATCAGGTAGGCTCCGGCCGCGATGGATTTGGTCCACGTGTACGCGCTGACCCGCCAGTCCCACGGCGGGCCGTGGGGAACGTCGTACGCCAGGATCGCCGCGGCGGCAGGCCACGTCCCATCCCGAGAAGGCGGCCGTGCGGCGAGCGCCCGCGAAACCGTCCGCCCCGATGCCGCCATCGCCGGACCTTCGCCGTCGACGGCTCCCGGCGGCTGCGGGTAGGACTCCCGCTGCTGCGCGTATGCGTGGCCCGGGGCCACCCTCACCTCTCCCGGCACGAGGGTGAACGTGCCGGCGTCCACGTAGAAGAGCTTCGGAGCGGTCCCTTTCTCCGGTTTGCGCACGGTCGCCTTATGGGACCCGAGCCGCCGGCTGACCTCGCTGTCCGGGTCGTCCAGATCCCCCACGATAATGGCGCGCTCCGGACAGACGACCACACAGGCCGGCTCCAGGCCCAGGTCAATGCGATGGGCGCAGAAGTTGCACTTCTCCGCGCTGTGGGAGGCCGGGTCGATGTAGATGGCGTCGTAGGGGCAGGCGGCCATGCACGCCTTGCAACCGATGCAGACGTTGCGATCGAAATCCACGATGCCGTCCGGCCGGCGGTACATCGCGGAGACGGGGCAGATCTCCACACATGGCGGCCTGTCGCACTGGTTGCACCGGGTGACCTGGAACTGACGACTCACGGCGGGCCAGCGGCCCACCTCCACCTGTTTGACATAGGTGCGGGTGACGCCGAGAGGCACCCCGTGCTCGGCCTTGCACGCGATGGTGCAGGCGTGGCAGCCGATGCAGCGGCTCTGGTCGATGACCTTCGCCCAGCGGGACACCCCGGCGACGGTGACGGTCTCGGCACCCGACTCTTTCTGGCCTGCGGTCACCGCGACGCTGCCCACCCTGCGATTCTCCCCCTGAGAACCCTGACCTCGACGTGCGGTCCATACCCTCCCAGGTATATCAGCGCCGATTATACCCTTCCCACAACCGTTTACGCAATCCCGGTCGTATCGGCGGCGGGACCCAAGCTGCCCACAACGCCCGGCGCCGAGTCGGGCACGGCTTGGGCGTTCCCTGCCGGGCAATCCACAGAACGCCGCGTGTACTCGGAATACGGAATCACCAAGGCCTGGTCCACTTCAACCCGGGCCCTGGCGATGGGCCGGAAGATCTCCCTGAGAGCCGAAGCCTGTGCCTTGAAAAAGTCCTCAAAGTGCGGATTGCCCAGCAGGCCGACCGCGTACGTGCGCCCGGTCGTCTCCTCGTACTCCAGCTTGACGGCAGCCAGCGCATGAGGGGCCGGCCCGGAGCGTACCTCGCCGCCCGCGGCCGCATCGAAGACCGACAGGTGCACGCAGCAGACGATCCGGGGCCCCCGCGCCCCCTCGGGCGCCCGGTAGCCGATCATGCCCACATCCCGCCGCAGGAAGCTGTACGCATGCGGGCAGATGGAGCAAAACGCCACCACGCTGCGGCCGGGCCCGATGCCGCCCGGCCATCGGTAAACCGTTCCGTCAGGCAGCCGAACCTCTACGGGGTCCGCCGCCATCCCCAGGTCTACCAGGAGGTTCGGGGTAGAGACGTACGGGTAGAGGAAGACCCACGGCTCATGCGGCTTGAGCTGCGAGAGCTGAAAAGGGGTTCCCTCCGGCCCGGTCAGCAAGACCCTCGGCCCCTCGACTACCGAGGCCCGCGCCCGCCCCCGCAGCATCCGCCGCAGGGGCGCCGCGCCCCACAGCGCCCCTGCCGCCGCCACGCCTGCTGTCACTTTTGTGAGTACCTCACGGCGCCGCATGAACGCCCGTCTCTCCGGTCTCTGGGGCCACGGCTTGCTTGCACCCTCACGCGCCGAACATGTCGTTCCACAGCCCCCGGGCCCACTCCAGGGCCAGCTGGCCGTTTTGGACGGAGCGCTTCTGGTCGGAGCGGGCTTGTCCGCGAATCACCCGCTCCGCCTCGTCCCACCCGTAGTTGGCCGCTACCCAGATGGCCTCCTCGGAGTCCACGAAGGAATAACAGATGTTGGACGGTAGCTCGTACGGGATCTCGTCGAGCCTGCGGCCGGAAATCCTGGCGGCCAGGTGCGAGGCGGTGATCCGGCCCTCGTTGTACGCGATCTGGCCGCTCTTGGGGAAAGGCGTGTTGCCCACCACGTCGCCGATCAGATAGACGCGGTCGTCGGCCTTGGACACAAAGTAGGGAGTCTGCACCTCGGCCCAGCGCTGGCCCAGGCCCGCCTGGCGGACGATCTCGGCCGACCGCATGGGCGGGACGATGTTGGCCAGAGTGAACGGAAACTCGCCGAGGCTGGTGTGGACCACCTTGCGGGCGTAATCCACGCCGGTGACCTCGGCGTTGGGGTAGTACTCCACGTACTCCGCGTACAGCTCCTGGTAGGCCGCCATGAACCCCACGGGCTTGGCCAGGGGCTCGTTGTTTGCGTCCAAAACCACGACCTTACCCGGAATCTGGTTCTCCTTCAGGTACCACGCCAGCATGGCCGCCCGTTCGTACGGCCCGGGCGGGCAGCGGTATGGAGGCTTGGGAATGCCGATGACCAGTTCCCCACCCTCAAACTGCTCCAGTTGCCTGCGCAATGCGATATGTTCGAAGGGGCGGAAGGCGACGGGCATCAGATGGCGGACTTCCGGATAGCCCTCGATGGCCTCGTACATGTACTCGATTCCCGCAGCCAGCACCAGGTAGTCGTACTCGATGGCGCCCCCGGTGGTCACCACCCGGCGCCGTTCCCGATCCACCTCCACGGCCCGCTCGTGAACGAAGTACACCCCGTCCCGGACCACGTTGAGGTAATCGAAGACGAAGAAATCCAGGGGCCGCGCGCCGGCCAGATAAAGGTTGGAGAGGGGACAGGACATGAAAAGAGGCCGCTGCTCGATGAGCACCACCTCCGCGTCGGGCCGGGCCCGCCGCAGGTAGCGCGCCGCCGTCACCCCTCCCCAGCCGCCCCCAACGATCACGACCCGCGCCCCTCGGGCCGGCCCCAGCCCACCCGCAGCGCGGGAGTAAAACTCCTGGGCGAACGCCCGGGAGATGCCACCCAGTACCAGCCCCGCCGCGCCCCCCACGGCGGACCTGACCAAATCCCTCCGGGTGAGACGGCTCATGGACCTCGCTCCCCCCTCCAAAAGCTGAACCGTTGCGAAACGGCTGGCAGCGGCTCAACCGGCTCAGATGAAGAGGGTGACGTGAGCCTGGCTTGCCTGGGCGAGATACGAGGCGGCTCCCACCACCTCGATGCCGTCGATGAGCTCTTCCCGACGGATGCCCATGACGTCCATGGTCATCTGGCACGCGATGAGTTTGACACCCATGTCCAGGCACGACTGCCGCAGCTCTGCGATGGACGGGACGCTGTGCCGGGCAAACATGCCCTTCATCATCCAGGTGGCCGCCGCCCGCATCCCCGGCAGCACGCTGATGATGTTGGGCATCGGCATGGGCATCCCGGGGTTGCCGATGGGGTCCATGGACAGCTTCAGGTCCTTTTTGAGAATCTGAAGCCCGTAGAAGGTGAAGAAGACGCTGGCCTGCATCTCCAGCGCGGCGGCCGTCGAAGCCAGGATCAGGGGCGGGTAGGCCATGTCCAGGGTTCCCTTGGACGCGATGATGGCCACCTGCTTCTTGGCCGGGTCCTGGTCCAGCGCCTCCCGCACCTTGTCGGCCACCAGCTGGTCCAACCGCCTGTCCAGGTACGCCTCCACCGCCCGCTCGATGGCCTCCTGACTCACCCGCTCCAGCTCCACCGCCATTTCGAGCCCTCCTTCACTGGACCTTGATATACGCATAGCCCCTCGCCTGGAGTTCCCCGATGGCCCCCACGCCCGAGGGGACGATAGTGGTGAACTCGTGCAGCTTCTCGGGGTTGAGGTTGAGACGGGTGAGGGTGATGTTGCAGATATAATACTCGACCCCGTACAGCGTCAAGTCCTTCTCCGCCTGGTAAAGCTGGGCTACGTCGATGGATTCCTTCTCCCACGGTGTACCTGCCAGGTCTTTCATGAAAAACTTGACTCCCGGGCCGTGGGCCACCACCACGGCTTTAATCAAGAACGGGTTGAAGTCGTAGACCGAAAGATGGTTGCGGATGTTCCCGAGCATGGCCTGGAACCGTTCCACCTGTGGAAAGTCGCTGTGGTATACGACCGCAATCTCTGTATCCTTGCTCAGGTCCTTCAACCCGAGCCTCGGCGGAGCAGCTCTGGCCACCGCCTTGCTGACAAACGGTGCCGACGCGAGTAACGTCGCCAATTTCAGCAGCGATCTCCGCTCCATCCCACAGCACCTCCCAACCGGTACGCAAGTCTATTGCTGGGGTTCCCGCGGGCGCGGGTCCGGCACGAAGATGCCCTCTGCCGGCATCTTCACCCGGGGCAAGGTCTGTTCATCCATCACCTGCCCCTCGTCGACGATCCCGTTTGCGTAGAGAATCCACGCCACCAGGGCGTAGACCTCGTCCGGCTCCAGGCTGCCCGGCTCGTTGAAAGGCATCGCCCGGTAGATGTAGTCGAACAGGGTTGTGGCGTAGGGCCAGTAGTTGCCCACGGTCTTGCGGGGGTTCTCCCCTGTCAGCGGTTCTCGGCCCACCAGGACGTCGTACGGGCCATCGTTCCCCTCGGGCCCGTGACAGCTGGCGCATTTGAACTGATACACCTCAAACCCCTGCTCCACGGTGCCGCTCCCGGGGGGCAGGCCCGAACCGTCCGGTGGGATGGCCGGCCGGATGTTGAAAGCCTCGACCTCGGCCGGGCTCACCGGCGTTCCGAAACCGAACAGGTCGGGGTAACCGGATCCGGTGGCCTGCGAGCCCGCGACCGCCCCGGCCAGCGCCGCCAGCGCCGCCGCAAGGGCGACCGACGCCGCGATGGCCGGCGCCGGCTGCCTACACGTTTTCATGGGTCACCCTTCCGTCAGGGGAGACCCGCCAGGTCTGGATCCCGTTATAGTGGTACAGGGAGTTGGTACCCCGGCGGGATAGGAGCGCCGCTCGGGTGGGCTGCACGTACCCGGTTTCGTCGGTGGCCCGGCTCTGGAGGAGGGCCTCCTCTCCATCCCAGCGCCAAGGAAAGCGAAAACGGGTGTGCGCGAGAGGCAACACGGGCTGCTGCAGCTCCGCCAGAGCCCAGCTCCGGCCGCCGTCGGTGCTCACTTCGACCCGCACGATCCGCCCCTTTCCGGACCACGCGAGCCCGGTGATCTCCCAGAACCCGGGCTCGGGGATGCGGTGCCCCCCTGACGGCCAGGTGATCACCGACTTGGCGTCCATGACCCAGGTGAACAGCCGGGCGGTGCCATCGGGCATGAGGTCCGTATACCTGGCCGTCTCCTCCCGGGTCATGAACGGCCGGTCGGAGACCTCGATACGCCGCAGCCACTTGACCATGATGCTGCCTTCCCAGCCGGGCACCACAAGGCGCACCGGGTAGCCCTGCTCGGGCCGAAGCGCCTCGCCGTTCTGGCCATACGCCACCAGCACGTCCTGCCACGCCTTCTCGATGGGTATGCTGCGGGTATAGGCCGCCCCGTCCATCCCTTCGGCGAGAAGCCAGCGCGCCCCGGGCTTGACCCCCACCTCCTTGAGCAACGTCGCCAGCGGCACTCCGGTCCACTCGCTGCAGCTGGTGAGCCCGTGGTTCATCTGGACGGTGCGGTTGGGTTCGGCGTTGCGCCAGCCGCTTTGACTGTTGCCCGAGCATTCGATGAAATAGATGGCCGAAACCGACGGGAAGCGCTTGAGATCCGCCAGCGTGTACATCCGGGGACGCTCCACCATCCCGTGGATCAGCAACCGGTAATGCGCCGGGTGGATGGTGGGCACCCCCGCGTGGTGGCGCTCAAAGTGCAGCGACGATGGGGTAATGATGCCGTAGGTCTGATCCAGCGGCGTCATCGAGGCGGAGGAGAAAGGCGTGGTGGTGGGAGCCAGGTAGCGAACCGCCGTCTCGAACCTGGAGCGAGACCCGTAGGGCGACACCGGCGCGCCCAGCCGGCGCATGGGTTCGAACAGCTGCGGGTCGACCGCCGGGCCGGCCGCAAGGCGCGCCGCCCGGCCCGCGGCCGCCACCGCGGCCAGGGCCCCGAG
>CAYQLT010000064.1:3014-14013 GCA_964418425.1 uncultured Clostridia bacterium | reverse complement strand
CGGGGGTGGGGAAGGCAGTGAGGCTGCGGGCCCATCCGGCCGAAGCGCTGGGCGCCGAGATCGCGGCTCGCTCACCTGCGGCGGTGATGCGCCGGAGCCTGGCCCCCGCAGCCTGGTCGGCGTCGTTGGGGCTGGCTATCCTGGTGTTCTTCCTGCCCGGCACCCCGAGCGGGGCGGATGCGGTCTTCGGCCTTAACCCTGGTGGCTTCACCCGAACCGTGGAGCTTCCCGATCTGGTGGTGCCCGCAAGGCCCGGCCTGTGGGCCATGGCAGCGCTGGCGGGCGCCGCCGCGGGCGGGTACCTGGCCTTGGGGCGGTGGGTGAGCGGCGGGCTGGCCGTGGGCGTGTCGGTGGCCGCCCTGGCCTTCGCCTTCCTGATCTGGGCAACCCAGGGCCAATCCCTGAACCTCCTCGGTATGCTCAAAAGTTCGCTCTTGCGGGCGGTGCCCATCGCGCTCGGAGGGCTCAGCGGCGTCTTGTGCGAGCGCTCCGGCGTCATCAACATCGCCATCGAAGGGATGATGCTGACTGCGGCCCTCACGGCCGTGGTGGCCGCCAGCGTGACCGGAAGCCTGTACGTGGGGCTCCTGGCGGCTCTGGTCACGGGAGCGCTGCTGGCGCTGGTGCATGGCGCGCTCTCCATCGGGTACCGGGTGGACCAGATCGTGAGCGGCACCGTCATCAACATCTTTGCCGTGGGCATGACCAGCTACATCTCGGCGCGGTTTCTGGAGCGGCACCTGTGGCTCAACAATTCGGGCACGTTCGCTCTGTGGTCCGTGCCCGTCCTTTCCCGGATCCCCATCGTGGGGCCCATCTTGTTCGAGAACACCCTCATCGTCTTTTTGACCCTGGCCCTCGTGCCCGCCGTCCACGTGCTTTTGTTTCACACTCGCTTCGGCCTGCGCACGCGGGCCGTCGGGGAGCACCCGAGGGCGGCGGATACGCTGGGGATCAACGTCTGGCGCACCCGATACCTGAGCGTGATCCTGGGCGGACTCGTGGCGGCGGTGGGCGGCGCCTACTTTACCATCGGATCGGTGGGGCGCTTTGACGAGGTGATGACGGCGGGCCGCGGGTTCATCGGGTTGGCGGCGATGATCTTCGGCCGATGGACGCCTTTCGGCGCCTTTGCCGCCTCGTTGGTCTTCGGGTTCGCTGACTCGCTGCAGACGAAGCTGCAGATCCTGATGGTGCCCATCCCGTCGGAGTTCCTGCTGATGGCCCCCTACGTGGCCACCATCGTGGCCGTTTCCGGCGTGGTCGGCCACCTGACCCCTCCGGCCGCCGACGGGCAGCCGTACGAGAAGTAAGGCTGGCAGGGGCGGCAACAACTCACCGGGAAGGCGCCCCCTTCGCCGACTCACACTACGGCCAGACGAAGGGGGTGACAGCGGTGGCCCTTGGCCAGAAGCGCAATCGCCCGCTCATCCTGGACGCCGCTCGCAGCCTCAACCAGTTCAAGTACGAGGTGGCCAACGAACTGGGCGTGCAGGTGCCCCAGAGCGATTACTGGGGTGACCTCCCGTCCCGGGTGACCGGGGCGGTGGGCGGCCACATGGTGCGGCGGATGATCGCCGCGGCCGAGCAGGCTCTCATCGAGCAGGCGACGGCCGGGGTGCGGGCCGGTTTCCAGCAGGCGCTGGGTCAAAACGTCCCCAATCCGCAGGCCGTCCCCAACCCTGCCCAGGCGGGCCCCCAGAACCGGTAAGCCAGGAGCGAGCCCGCCTGCCTGCAGGCTTGAAGCGTACCCCCGCCCGCCGGTGGCGGGGGTACCGCCTTTCCGTGGCCTTGCGTGGGGCGGCGGCCCGGCGGCCCGCTGGAGGCGGCCGGCCTGCCGGGCCCCGCAAGGCGCCATCAGGCGTCTTCGTCGCCCGTCTCCACGGGTATTAGACGCCGAGCGCCCTGGCGCTTGGGCAGATGGATCTCCAGGATTCCTCGGCGGTAGCGCGCCCGGGCCTGGTCGCCGTCCACCTCTGCCGGCAGCGAGACCCTACGGATGAAGGCGCCGTAGCGCCGCTCCGAGCGAAAGACGCCCCCGTCGGTTCGTTCGGTCTGCTGCCGGCTCTCCCCGCGGATGGACAGCTCATGGTCTCGAACCTCGATCTCCACCCTCTCGGGGTCCACGCCGGGGATCTCCGCCTCCACCACCACCTCGTCGGGTCTGTCGATGACGTCCACCGCGGGGTACCAGGCCGATTCCCGTGCCAGTTCGATCCCCCATGGCCATCCCCAGGGCAGGTCCTCCAGCAAGTGCCGCCAGGCTGGCCAGAGTTCCATGCCCCGGCCGTATCGCTGCGTTGCCACCCTCGGATATCCGCCTCCTGCCGTACGGTGCTGGGTGCGCTCCCGCCGACGCTCTGAAGCGGCCTTTCCCGGTTGTCACCGGCCGCGGGGGGCACCCCCTAGAATGTTTCCCCGAAAGAAAAGGGAGGATGCTGGTCGCCGGCGAATTGGGCATCGCAACCGCGCTCCGGGGGCAGTCGCTACACGTGCAGGAAAATCCAGCGGCCGCACCCTCTTTCCCGGCTTCGCCCACAGGCGGCCGGGAGAAGGTAGGTGTCGTGCGCGACGCGGGCTCACCGACGCACCGGGCGGGCCACGATCCGTCCCGCCCGGCTGCTCGGCAGACCGCCTGGGTGGTTCTGGCAGCCGGGCTGGGCACACGGATGAAGTCCGGCCTTCCCAAGATCTTGCACCCGCTGTGCGGGCGCCCCCTGGGAGCCAGCATCTTGAAGACGGCCTCGCGGTTGCCCCGATGGCAGCTGGTGGTGGTGACCGGCCATCAGGCGGACCGAGTGGAAGAGGAACTCCGGCACTGGGCCCGCCGGCTCGGGGTGGAGGTGACCTTTGCCCGTCAGCAGCCGCAACGGGGAACCGGCCACGCCGTCCAGTGTGCCCTGCGAGCCCTGGAGCCGGGGATCCGCGAGGTACTGGTCTCTTATGGGGACGTCCCCCTGCTACGCCCCGAGACGCTGGAGGAGCTTCGGCAGGCCCGGGCCCGCTCGGGTGCGGCGCTGGCTCTGGCCACCGCCCGCCTGCGGGACCCGTCGGGGTACGGACGGGTGGTGCGGGCCGCCGGCGGCGGGCCGCAAGCACCGGTAGTGGCGGTGGTGGAGGAGAAGGATGCCGCTCCCGACCAGCGGGCCATCGACGAGGTGAACCTTGGGGTCTACGCGTTTTGCCGGGATGCGCTGGAGGCGGCGCTGGAAAGGCTGCGGCCCGACAACGCCCAGGGGGAGTACTACCTCACGGATGCGGTGGCCTATCTCGCCCGCCGCCCTTGCGGCGGTGACGATGCCGATGGCGGGAAACGTGCTGGAGGGGTCGGAGCCCCATGGGGGGGCGGCGTGGTGGCCGTACCCCTTGCCGACCCCAGCGAGGGGCTGGGGGTCAACGACCGCAACCAGCTGCACGAGCTGGAAGCCCTGCTGCGCCAGCGGGCACGCCTTGCGCTGGCGTCCCGGGGGGTGAGCTTCTCCGGGGCCCCCCCGGCGGAGGTCGACCCATGGGCAGAGGCTGAAGAGGATTGTACGCTGTATGCGGGAGCGAGGTTACTGGGGGAGAGCCGGCTCGGGCGGGGTTGCGCCCTGGGTCCGGGGGCGTGGGTGATCGACAGCGTGCTGGAGCCGGGGGTCCGGGTGGTCGGCAACGTTCTGGTGGGCTGTCATGTCGGGCGGGATGCGCAGATCGGGCCGGGTGTGACCATCCCGGCGGGGGCCCGGATCGCGCCGCAGGCCTGCATCGGGCAGGCGGCCGCCGTCCAGGCCTTGCAGGTAGGGGGGCGACGGTGATGTACGAGGTCTCCCTGGAGCCGCGCCTGGACCACCACCACAAGCGGCTCAAACTGTTCACGGGCAATGCCAATCCACAGCTGGCCCGGGACGTGGCGGCTTGCCTGGGCGTCGAGCTGGGAGCGGCGCGCGTCACCCGGTTCCGGGATGGGGAAATCCACGTCCGCATCCAGGAAAGCGTGAGAGGCGCGCACGTGTTCGTCATCCAGCCCACCTGCGCGCCCGTGGACTCCAACCTGATGGAGCTGCTCATCATGCTGGACGCCATCAAGCGCGCGTCGGCGGATGAGGTGGCAGCGGTGGTACCCTATTACGGGTACGCCCGCCAGGACCGCAAGATGCAGGCCCGGGATCCCATCTCCGCCAAGCTGGTCGCCAACCTCATCACGGCGGCCGGAGCCGACCGGGTTCTGACCGTCGACCTGCACGCCGGCCAGATCCAGGGGTTCTTCGACATCCCGGTGGACAACCTCAAGGCCCTGCCCATCCTCGCGGACTACTTCGCCAAGCTGCACCTGCCCTCGCCCGTGGTGGTGGCCCCCGACGTGGGCGGCGTCGCCCGGGCGCGGGAGCTGGCCGAACGCCTGGGCTGCGGCCTTGCCATCTGCGACAAGCGCCGCCCCGAACCCGACGTCTCCGAGGTCATGCACGTCATCGGCAACGTGTCCGGGCAGACGGCCATCCTGGTGGACGACATCGTCGACACCGGTGGAACCATCGTGAAGGCGGCCCAGGCGCTGATGGCCGAGGGAGCCACCGCCGTGTACGCGTGCGCCACCCACGGGGTTTTCTCGCCTGGCTGCCTGGAGCGCCTGGCCGATTCGGCCATCGTGGAGGTGGTGGTCACCGACACCATCCCCTTGCCGGCCGACCGGCCCACCGACCGGGTGAAGGTGCTGTCGGTGGCGCCCCTGGTGGCCGATGCCATCCGTAACATCTTCACCGAGGAATCGGTGAGCCGGCTCTTCGAGAGCGCGCATTCACCCGCCGCGGGCGGGCGGAGGTGAACCTGTCATGGAGTCACAGGCGAAAGCGGAGATCCGATTGACGGCGTGGCCCAGGCAACGGCTGGGAAGCCGCTTGTCGCGGCGGCTGCGCCGGGAAGGGTGGCTGCCGGCGAGCCTCTATGGCGCCGTTGGCCCCTACGCGCTCCAGGTAGAGCGCAAGGCCATCGAGCAGCTTTTCCGCCAGGAGGGGGCCCGCAGCCGTCTCATCCGTCTGCACGTGGAAAACGGGGCCGGGGCGGAGCCGAGCGGCTCCTACCCGGTGCTCATCAAGGAGGTCCAGGTCGACCCCGTCACCCAGCAATTGTTGCACGTGGATTTCTACGCTGTGCCGGCCGGAAAGCCCGTCCGGGCCCGGGTGGCCGTTTTGCTGGAGGGCATCGAGCAGCTCGAGGGCCGTGGCCTTGTCCCTGCCGTCAGCCTGCGGGAGGTGGAGGTCGAGTGCCTGCCCACGGCCATCCCGCCCTACCTGCCCCTTGACGTATCCAATCTGCAGGCGGGCGAGCGGCGCACCGCCGGTGACCTGAAGCTGCCTGCCGGTGTCACATTGCTGACCGACACCGACGAGACGCTGGTCAGCGCCGTGCTGCCCAGGGGTGCCGCCGCAGGCCAGGAGACGCCCGAGGCGGCGCCGGCGACTCCCGCGGAGCCGGAGCGCGTCACCCGACCCCGCAAGGCTCAAAGCGAAGACGAGGCTTGAGGCAGCGGCGTGACCTCCCGCCCTCGCTCCGGGCTGCGGCTCATCGTGGGCCTGGGAAACCCAGGGCTCATGTACGAGCCGACCCGCCACAACATGGGATTCCGGGTCGTGGAGCGCCTGGTGCGGTCCCTGGACGCCCACGGGCCCTTCTTTGGGGAGCAGGCGGAGCTGTTCCGGGCCGACCAGGATGGGCTGGAGTGGCTGCTGGCCCGGCCGCTGACCTACATGAACGCAAGCGGCCGTTCCGTCCGGGCCCTGGTGGCCCGTACAGGAGTGAGCCTGGGGCAGCTGCTGGTGATCTACGACGACATGGCCCTGCCCCCGGGGCACGTGAGGGTGCGGGCCCGGGGCTCCAGCGGCTCCCACCGAGGCATGCAGTCCATCATCGATGCGCTGGGCACCCAGGAGGTGGCCCGGATCCGCATCGGCATCGGAAGCCCCCCGCCGGGGCAGTCGGCCGCCGACTACGTGCTCAGCCCGCCGGACCCCACCCAGGCGCCGCTTTTGGCCCAGGCCGTGGAACTGGCCGCTCAGGCCGCCCAGCACTGGGCCCTTTACGGGATCGAGGCCGCCATGAACCGTTTCAATCGTTCCTCGGCCGCCGCCGGTCAGCCGCCCGATCTATAATGGGCTGTCACACGGGGGCCTGCCGTTGCGGCGCCGGGGCCCGGGCCCGGGGCCCGGCCGCATCGCGCGGCCAACTTGCCGCGCGGGCACGTCCCGGACTTGCGTGCTGACAGCTGACCAAGGGGTGACGGCTCGGTGCTGCACAGGCTGGTCGCTCTCATCCGCCAGGCGGACAGCGTCCGGCGCATCGCCTCCCACCTGGCCTCGGGAGACTCCGAGCAATTGGTTTGTGGCATCAGCGGCTCGCAGCGCACCGTGCTGGTGGCGGCCCTGTTCGAGGAGATGCAGCGCCTCGCCGGCGGTGTTCTGCCCCCGGGGTCGGGGAGCATCCTGGTACTCACCCATGGGAGGCGAGCGGCCGAGCAGTGGTACGAAGATCTGGCGCAGCTCGTGGGGCCCCAGCGCCTGGGCCTGTTCCTACCCCTGGAAACCCTGCCCCACGAGGACGTGACCACCAGCCCCGAGCTGACGGGCCAGCGCCTGGATGCCATGCTGCGCCTGCTGGGGTTGGGATCAGGCCCGTCGGTGGTCATCGCGGATGTCACGGCCGCATCCGAACGGCTGGTTCCCGCTCAAGTGTTGGAGTCGTTCATCCTGCGCGTCGGCCGGGGAGAGACCCGACCCCTGGCGGAGGCGGCTCGGCTCCTGGCCCGGGGTGGCTACGAGCGGCGGACGCGGGTGGAGGGGCCGGGGCAGTACAGCGTGCGGGGAGACATACTCGACGTCTTTCCCCTGACCCGCCCGTCGCCGGTACGCATCGAGTGGCTCGACCAGGTGGTGGAGTCGATCCGGGAGTTTGACGCGGAGACCCAGCGCTCCACCGGCTCCCTGGAGTCGGTGATCATCCCGCCCGCCCGGGAGCTCCCCCTCACGGCCGAGGCGGCGCAGCGGGGGCGGGCGGCCATCGCCGAGGAGGCAGCCCGGCAGGCTCGGCGCTTACGGGCAGCCGGGCAGGCGGACGCGGCCCGGCGATTGGAGGAGCGGGTGGAGGGACAACTGGAGCGACTGGCCGAGCACGGGTACGTGGAAGGGCTGGAGCAGTACAAGCCTCTGTTTTACACGGACCTCCCCCTGTTGCCCGACTACCTGGCCGGGGGCCTCGTGGTTCTCGACGAACCGGCCCGCCTGCGCGAGCGGATGGGCCATGCGGAGTCGGAGTTCGCCGAAACCTTCAAGGGCCTTCTGGAGCGGGGCCGCGTCCTGCCCGTGGAGGCCAGCTGCTTCGGATGGTGGGACGACCTTGTCGCCTCCGCCCGCCGCCACCTGCTGCTGGCCCTTTCGCTGCTGCCTCGCCGGCTGCAAGAGCTGGAGCCGGCAGCGGTGCATTCGGTGGCCAGCCGGCCGGCCGAGCCGTTTCATGGGAATTGGGAACTTCTGGCGAGCGAGCTGCGCCGCCGCCAGCACGAGCGCTTCCGGGTGCTTTTGGCCCTTTCCACCCCCAGCCGGGCCGAGCGGGCTGTGGAGCTTCTCCGGGACGAGGGTGTGGTTGCCCTGCGCGCCGGTGACCTCGACGGCGAGCTGAAGCCCGGGCACGTGGTGGTGGTTGCCTCCCCGCTGGAATCGGGCTTCGAGTTGCCGGAGTTGCGGCTTTTGGTTCTCACCGACGCGGAAGTTTACGGCCGGGAGCGCCGCCCCCGCCGCCCGAGGCCGCCCTACGAGGGCGGTGGCGTCCGCCTGGGGGACTACCTGGAACTGCGCGAGGGCGATTACGTCGTCCATGTCAACCACGGAATCGGCCGCTACGAAGGCATCCGAACCATGGAGGTCGGCGGCGTGCGCCGCGACTACCTGGTGGTGCGCTACGCCGGCGAGGATCGGCTCTACGTGCCCACCGACCAGGTGCAGCTCCTGCAGAAATACATCGGCTCCGAGGATGCTCCGCCCCGTCTTAACCGCCTGGGCGGGACCGAGTGGGCCCGCATCAAGAAGCGGGTGCGAGAGTCGGTTCAGGAGATGGCCGAAGGGCTGCTCAAGCTGTACGCCGAACGCCAGGCCCGCCCGGGGACGCCCTTCGGCCCGGACACCCCCTGGCAGAGGGAATTCGAGGAGGCCTTCCCGTACGAGGAGACGCCCGATCAGCTCCGGGCCTCCCAAGAAGTCAAGGCCGACATGGAACGGCCCCGGCCCATGGACCGCCTCCTGTGCGGCGACGTGGGATACGGCAAGACCGAGGTGGCCATGCGAGCCGCCTTCAAGGCTGTCATGCAGGGCAAGCAGGTGGCCGTGCTGGTGCCCACCACCATCCTGGCTCAGCAGCACCACCGCACCTTCACGGAGCGCTTCGAAGGGTATCCGGTTCGCATCGCCATGCTATCCCGCTTTCAGTCTCCGGCGGAGCAGCAGGCGGTCTTGCAGGGGCTCAAGAGGGGCAGTGTGGACATCGTCATTGGTACGCACCGGCTTCTCTCCCGGGACGTGGAGTTCTCCGACCTGGGCCTGGTAGTGGTAGATGAAGAGCAACGCTTCGGGGTGGCGCAGAAGGAGCGCCTCAAGGAACTGCGCCGGACGGTGGACGTGCTGACCATGACGGCGACGCCCATCCCCCGAACCCTGCACATGGCCCTGAGCGGGGTTCGCGACATGAGCGTCATCGAGACGCCCCCCGAAGGTCGGCTGCCCGTCCGAACGTATGTGGTGGAGTACCACGACGAGCTGGTGCGCGACGCCATCGAGCGGGAGCTGGCTCGCGGCGGCCAGGTCTACTTTGTGTACAACCGGGTCCAGGCCATCGACCGGATGGCCGCCCATATCCACCAGCTGGTGCCGCGGGCCCGCATCGCCGTGGCCCACGGGCAGATGGAAGAGGCTCGGCTGGAGCAGGTCATGCTGGATTTCTTGCGCCACGAGTACGACGTTCTCGTGTGCACGAGCATCATCGAGACGGGCATGGACATCGCGAACGTCAACACCCTGGTCGTGTACGACGCGGACCGCATGGGGCTCGCGCAGCTCTACCAGCTGCGCGGGCGGGTGGGCCGCTCCAACCGGGTCGCGTACGCGTACTTCACGTTCCGAAAGGAGAAGGTGCTCACCGAGGACGCCGAGCGGCGCCTGGCCGCCATCCGGGAGTTTACGGAGCTGGGGTCGGGCTTCAAGATCGCTCTGCGGGACCTGGAGATCCGGGGCGCAGGCAACATCCTGGGCCCCGAACAGCACGGCCACATCGCGGCGGTCGGGTTCGAGCTTTACTGCCGGCTGCTGGAGGAGGCCGTACGGGAGCTCAAGGGCGAGCAGCTGCAGACGCCGCCCGAGCCGTCCCTGGATCTGGCAGTGGATGCTTACCTGCCTGACGGCTACGTCCCCGACTCGGGCCAGAAGGTGGAGTTTTACAAGCGCATCGCACAGGCCGCCTCCCTACAACAACTCGACGAGATCCGCAACGAGCTGGACGACCGCTTCGGCGATCCCCCGGGCGCGGTGCGCAACCTGCTGGCGGTGGCCCGCATCCGCCTGCGGGCCCGGCAGGCGGGCATCGGGGCCATTTCCGCACGGCGGGACGAGGTCACCCTCAAGACGTGGGAAGGCCTGCGCCTTCCAGCCGATCGGGTCGCCCGAGCGGTCGCGCCTTTTCGTCTACGGGTCGGCTATCGTCCCGCCTCGCAGGTGGACACCCTTTGGGTTCGGCGTTCGGGAATGTCCGACCAGGAGCTTCTGGCACTGCTGGAGGACCTGGTGGGGCGGCTGGCAGAGGCGGTTTCGGAGACGGCAAAGCCCGCGCCCTCCGGTCACGACGGCCCTGGAGCGGGTGGGTGCCCATCGCGCTCCGCCCCCTCGGCAGCCGTCGGAGCGGCAGGAATTGGCCGCCCGGCAGGAGCCACCGTATAGTGCCCTGAGGCGGGCTGTATACTACCCGCCGGGGAACCGGACAAAGGCGGGCAGGCGCTGGCGGCGCAGCCGGCGGGCGGTTGGCACGTGGGCGCACGATATGGAGGGGTGCTAGGTGAAGGCCACCGGTATCGTCCGGCGCATCGATGACCTCGGACGGGTTGTGATCCCGAAGGAGATCCGGCGGACCCTTCGCATCCGGGAGGGCGATCCGTTGGAGATCTTCGTGGACCGGGAAGGCGAGGTCATCCTGAAGAAGTATTCACCCATCGGCGAGCTTGGGGAGTTTGCCCAGGAGTACGCCGATTCCCTGCATGAGACCACCGGCCACGTCGCCATCATCACCGACCGGGATGCCGTGGTGGCGGTGGCCGGGGCCCCTAAGAAGCAGTGGATGGACAAGCCCGTCACCCCCGCCGTGGAGCGGGTGATGGAAGGGCGCAAGCCCCAGCTCTTCCCCAGGGCGGGGCAACCGGCGGCGCCGGTGGAGGGCAACGAGGAAGAGGAGCGGTGGGACTTCGCCTCCATGGTGGTGGCTCCCATCATCGCCGAAGGCGATCCCATCGGCGCCGTCATCCTGGGGACCCGGGAGCCCGAGCGTCGGTTGGGCGAGCTGGAGATGAAGCTTGCCGAGACCGCCGCGGGCTTCCTGGCCAAGCAGATGGAACAGTAGCCCCCTGACGGCGAGGCACCCGGTACGGGTCGTTGTCGGGGACGGGAATGGCCGGCTCGAACACCTGCTCGCCAGGCTTCACGAGCCCCATGGTGATGCGCGCCCTGCGCTCGATGGAGCGGGGGTCCATCGCCTCCTGCAGGGCACGCTCCAGGGAGGCGTTGCGCTGACGCTGCAGCTGGAGTTCCGCCTGCACGGTCGCCACGCGCCGGTGAAACCAGACCACCCGCTGCAACGCGCCGCCAAAGGTGGCCACTGCCATCAAGATCCCCACAAACACCAGCCGGCGAACTGTACGGGGCCCCGGGCGGTACTGCCGCCCGCGCCATCGCACCTGCACCATCTTCGGTCTGCCTGCTCCTCGCCCGCCGTCTCC
>CAYQLT010000064.1:0-2914 GCA_964418425.1 uncultured Clostridia bacterium | reverse complement strand
GACGCTTCATGGAACCCCCCAGGGGCGAGGCCGGCGGGCGACCCACCAGAGGAGCGCGATGAAGGCCCGGGCCGCTCCCGCCGCCAGCGAGGCAAGGTTCCACGAAACCCACAGCACCGCCGGGCTTGCGGTCCAGCGGTACACCGCCAGCCCCGCCGCCAGCCCTATCCCGGTCGAAAGCCGCAGTTGCGCGCCGTTGGCCAGCAGCAGGAGCACGAACACCGCCAGCCCTGCCGAGATCCAAAAGGCCAGATCGCACAGGAAGACGGCCAGGGAGCGGCGGATGCCCAGCGCCGTCTTCAGCACCCGGTACAGATCCCATACGAACCCCAAGAAGGCCCCGACCCCGGCCACGAGCCCCAATGAGGCCAGCTGCAAGGAGACCGAACCCACGGCTGCACCCCCACCCCGAAACGCAGACCATGGTATGGGCCGGTGCAGCCGGCGGTTCCGCGGGCGCCGCCGTCCGACGCGTGCTTTCTAGCGGAGCAGGCGGCCCAACAGGCTTCGGGCCCGGCGGCCAGCCCCTTCCGGGGCGTATTGCAGGCTGTGGATGAACCCCTCGACGGCCATCCTGCCGTTCTCCACATCCAGAGCCAACACGTGCAGCTCCTCCCCCCGAACCCACAGCACGCCGGCATCCGTCTCCAGCTGCATCGACGTCGGGTCGAAGCTCTGCACGTTTCGCACGCCCTGCACCTCCAGCTGCCGGCGCCCCTTGAGCAGCAGCTGGTGCCGGGACGGGTCGAGAGCACCCTGCGTGGCCACGGACGGGCACCCCCACCCCAGCGTATGCCGCGACGAGCCTCCGGTCGCCTGGTTGTCGCCTTCAGGGAAGCGGGCGGCTGGCCCCTCTCGCCGGCGGCCTCCCGACTACCGCCACAGCCTCTCGATGCGAACCCCGGGGTAGAACGTCTGCACAATCCGCTGGGGGGTTTGGTTCTGCCGCGCCAGGAGCAGCGCGTCCCACTGGCTGAGGCCCACGCCGTGCCCCGAACCCGAGCCTTCCACCACCAGGCGGCCGCGGGAAAACGTAAAGGTGTGAGCCAGGGTGGAACGCATGCGCTCGGAGCCGAGGGCCAGTCGCAGATCGTTGCCCGACAGGCGCCGGGTCGATCGGCTGCCCCGCACCTCCACCTCGGTGATGCGACCCGTCGGCCCTTTCGCCACCACCTGCATGGCCCGGATCTCGCCCACCCGGATCCCCTCGCGGGCAAGCGCCTGGCGAATCTCCGGTTCGGAGAACTCCGCCCGCCAGCGGCGAAACGCTTCCGGCACCAGCGGGTTGGGAGGCAGCCGAACCGGCCGAAGGTACGGCGGCGGCTGCCCGGACAGCCCCAACCCCTCCTGGGGCGTGGTGGTCTGTCCCCCGCTGTATGCGTGAAACCATGTCCGCGCATAGCGCCCGCCATAGGTGATGACCTGCCCGCGGGTGCTGTCGACGGCCTGACGGATGACGGGGGTGATGCGGACGGGGTTGTAAGCCTGGGCCTCTTCGGGATCGGTGGTGACGTCCACCCCGTAGCGCTGGCGCAGGACCCCCCGGGACATCAGTTCCAGGGTGAAGGTGCGGGCGATGATGGCCTGGGCCGCGTAGGCGTTTTGCGGCCAGTTCTCCCACATCTCCCCCGCCACCACCCCGGCCACATACTCCTCGATGGGCAACGACCGCCGCTCGCCGGCGGGCTTGATGAGAAGCTCCACCTCCGGCTCCCGGTCGAACCGGCTCACCCGCCCCGGCTGGGCAGGTGGGGAGCTACGCTGGGCCGGCCACCCGGCCAGATAGAACCCGATGGCCGCCACCGCCAGCACCGCCGCCACGCTCAGCGGCCCCCAACGCGTGCGCACGGACGGCATCCCCTCTCCCCTCCCCCACCGGGCGCCGGCCCGGGTAGTTTACCCGGCCGTGGCGCCGCGCTTGTGTCGGTCCGGCCGGGTGGCTAGAATCGTCCTGTCAAGCGGGAGGGGGATGGCGTTGAGCGGCTTGGTGCCGGGCTCGCAGCGGCAGGTCACCGTCGTCGGCCTGGGACCCGGGCCGTGGGAGCTGCTGAGCGTGCGTGCGGCCCGATGCCTGGAGCAGGCGAACCGGTTGGTTCTGCGCACCCGGCATCACCCGCTGGCGGCCGAACTGGCGGCTCGGGGCGTCTCGTTCACCACCTTCGACGAGTACTACGAGCGCTACCCCACCTTCGAGGAAGTCTACGATGCCATGGCCCGGACGTTGCTGGACATGAGTGCCGCCGGCCCGGTGGTCTATGGTGTGCCCGGGCATCCGTTGGTGGCCGAGGCCAGCGTCCAGGCCCTGACCCGCCAGGCCGGATCCGACGGCGTGAGGGTGGAAGTGGTGGTGTCCCCTGGAAGCCTGGAGTCGGTGTGGGCGGAGCTGGGCCTCGATCCCCTGGCCGCCGGCGTGGCCCTCATCGACGCCCACGAGCTAGCCCGGTGGGCTGGCTCGCCGGAGAAGCTGCCGCCGCCGGCGGCACGGATGTGGGAGCGCCATCGGGGCTACCTGGTGCTGCAGGTGGACTCGGCCCTGGTCGCACAGGCCGTGAAGGCGGCGCTGGGCGACACGTTCGGCGACGAACACCGGGTGGCATGGGTGCGCGCGGCGGGGGATGGGCGTCGGGCACAGGTACGGTGGCTGGCCGTGTACGAGCTGGATCGGGGCCAGCCGTGGGACCACGAGACGTCGCTGTACGTGCCGCCCGCCCCTGAGGAGCAACTGGCCAGCGCAGGGGAGCTGACAGGGGTGCTGGTGCGCATCATGGCGGCCCTGCGCAGCCCCCAGGGATGCCCGTGGGACCGTAAGCAGACCCACCGGTCCCTGCGCCGCTATCTGCTGGAAGAGGCGTACGAGGCGGTGCACGCCATCGAAGGCGAAGACCTGACGGCGCTTCGGGACGAGCTGGGGGAT
>CAYQLT010000063.1:0-14484 GCA_964418425.1 uncultured Clostridia bacterium | reverse complement strand
GCGACCGCCAGGTTGTCCACACCCGGCTGAGGCCATGGCATTTTAACACATCCCCTTCAGGCCACGTGGGCGCCCCGCTGTGAGTCCGGGCGACGTGGTGCGGCTTGCCGAGCACGTGCGCAGCGAGGCGCCTGTCCTTGCCCGCCGGCGCACCCCGCGAATGGCGCTGTGGAGCCGGACTGGCGTCAATCTTCTTGCGAGAGCAGGCGCACGATGGCTTCCCGCTCCACCTTCAGGTGGGTGGACACAGACAACACAATCCCATTCAGGAGTCCGACTTTGAGAACAGCATGCTTGGGCACCGTGATATGGTGCTCCGGAGGGGCCGGGATGAGTCAGCCAGACGTGGCTTCCCCCGGCAGCTTCAAAGAGCGAGGACCTCGTCCTTGACGAAATGGAGTCGGACCAACTTGGGTGCGTCTTCTCCGGGCCCGAAGTGGCAATCAACCGCCTCGCGTACCTTCAACCGGAGTTCCTCCCAGGTCTCGCCTTGGGTAAATAGGTCGACGCCCAGGGCACGAGCCCAGTATCCGCCGTCGTCTGCCTCGCGTACTTCGAAAATCAGTTCGTCCATCTGCGTTGCCCCTTCGAGGCATGGCTGCACGCCGAGGCCATGCTAGCACTTGCCAGCAGTCGCTGTCAAACAAGGGGGTGGCGTATGCGGGTTCGACGGGCTGTTGGCCCGAGGCGCGGCCCGCTTTGACGAGCGGCACCGGGTTCGCTACTGTGAAGGATGCGCTCCTGTGGGCGCGCGACGATAGGGGGCGGGCGGCCTTGAAGGTACGCATGCGCATTCCGAAGCGCCAGGAGTGGGAGTTTCGGGGCCCTCGGACGGTGAAGAGCATCCTGGAGGAGATGCGGATCAACCCGGAGACGGTGATCGTCATCCGGGGCGACACCTTGCTCACCTCGGACGCCGTGGTGGAGGACTCCGACGAGATCGAGGTGCGCCCTGCGCTCTCCGGCGGTTGAGGTGCGCTCCTGGCGGCTCCGGCAGCTGCCATGCGCCCGGCGTCACCCGGGCGGCCGGTGAGGTAGACTGGTCACAGAAGAGGTGATGTCTCCGGTGAAGTGCGTCAAGTGCCGGCAACCGGCCGTGGTGGAGGTGCGCCGCCACAACGCCGGCTTTTGCCGGGAACACTTCATCGAGCACGTCCTGCGCCAGGTGCAGCGCGCCATCGACGACGAGAAGATGTTCACGCGCCAGGATCGCATCCTGGTGGCCGTCTCCGGCGGCAAGGACAGCCTGGCGCTGTGGGATATCCTCCAGCGGCTCGGGTACACGGCCGACGGGCTCCACCTGCAGCTGGGCATCGGCGAGTATTCGGAGGAGTCGGCCGGGAAGACCCGGGCCTTCGCCGACAGCCGGGGCCTGGTGCTGCATGTGGTCTCTGTGGCCGAGGAGCTGGGGTTTGGCATCGAGGAGCTGTCCCGGCTCACCCGGCGCATCTCCTGCTCGGCGTGCGGCACCACCAAGCGCCACCTGTTCAACCGCTTCGCCCGCCAGCACGGGTACGACGTGATCGCCACCGGTCACAACCTGGACGATGAGGCGGCGACGCTCCTGGGCAACCTGCTGCACTGGCAGACGGAGTACGTGGCCCGCCAGCGGGCCGTCATGCCGGCCAGCGAGGCGGGTCTGGTGCGCAAGGTGAAGCCCCTCGTGCGGCTCGCCGAGCGGGAAGTGGCAGCCTACGCCGTGCTGGCCGGAATCGACTACGAGGTGGACGAGTGCCCGATGGCGGTGGGAGCCTCCAGCCACCTCTACAAGGAGGTTCTCAATCGGCTGGAGCAGGCGGCGCCCGGAACCAAGCACCAGTTCCTGTTCGGCTTCTACGAGCGGGGCCGCCGCCTGTTTTCCTCCGAACCGGTAGCCCTGGGCGCCTGCCGCCGCTGCGGGGAGCCCACACCCGGTGAGGTGTGCGCGTTCTGCCGGCTGGTGGAACGGGCGCAAGCGCTGGCCCCGAGCCCGTCGGCCCGGCCCGACGGGTAGGCAGGGAGGGCGCCGGGCCATGGCCTGGTACGAGGAGGTCTTCGACGAGAGCTACCTGGCGACGTACGACGCCCTGTTGACCCCCGAGTTCAGCGCGCAGCAGGTAGATGCCATCGAGCGCCTGCTCCAGCTTTCGCCGCCGGCGGACGTCCTGGACATGCCCTGCGGGCAGGGCCGCCACGCCATCGAGCTGGCCCGCCGGGGCTACCAGGTGACGGGGGTGGATCTCTCCGGATACCTGCTGGGCGTCGCCAGACAGCGCGCCGAGCAGGCCGGGGTGGCGGTGCACGGTCCCTTCGGGCCCCAGGCCGAGCCTCTGGTCTCCTCGTCGCAGGCCGGAAGCCTGGAGCTGGTGCGTTGCGACATGCGAGAGTTCGTGCGGCCGGAAGCCTACGACGTGGCCATCCACATGTTCAGCTCCTTCGGGTACCTGGAGAACGAGGAAGAAGATGCCCGGGTGCTGGAGGCGTTCTTCCGGTGTCTGCGTCCCGGAGGCCGGCTGGTGATGGAGATGATCCACAAGTACTGGCTCATCAAGTCCGGCCGGGATCTGCTGTGGGTGGAGACGCCGGCCGGCTTCACCCTGGAGCGGGTGCGCTTCGACGTCTTCACGGACCGCACGGAGACGGAGCGGATCGTGCTCACCGGGGGGCGGGTGGTGCGCCGGCGGTTCTCCATCCGCCAGTACAGCCTGGTGGAACTGGCGGGCCTGGCCCGGCGGGCCGGGTTCGAGGTGGCGGGTGCATACGGCAGCCTGGACGGCGACGAACCCCTCACGGTCGACTCCCGGCGGCTGGTGCTGGTGCTGCGCCGCCCGTAGCGCTGTCCGGCCCCGGCGAAGACCCGGGCGTGCCGGCGGATGCCCGGGGGTGCCGGCGGCGGCTCGGGCGTGTCGGCCGGGGCTCTTGCGGTTTGACACCCCCTGCGACGGGGTGATAAGCTCCTCGCCAGAGGAACGCAAAACGCAATACGGCCATCGGTTGGCAGTTGCAGCCGACCGGCCCACTTGAGCGCTGAATTCTCCGGGGCCGCTTGAGGCCGCCGGAGAAGCGGGGGACCCGACCTTACCGGGGCGAATCCGCCTCGCGGCCAGGGACCCACCGGTAGCCGGGCTTGCCGCAGCCCGGCCCGCGAGGTGGACGGGTCACACTCTTTCGATCCGAGCCCGTCAGCTAACCCCGCAAGCGTGGAAAGAGGAGGTGGGCCTGGCGATGGCGGTTGTGCCCCCGGCTTCTTCCTTCCCATCGCCGGGCTCCCGACCGAAGAGCGGGCCCCGGCGCGCCTGGCGTTCGTGACTCTGCGAAGCGGCAGGCATATGCATTGCCGGACCATCCCTGTGGCGTGGCCGCCTTGTTGTCCCGGCTCGGGGCAGCACCCGGCCTGCGCGCCGCCAGGCGGGTAGTCGGCGCTTCGGGGCTTTCTGCGGGCCCGGGTGGATGGCGCCGGGCGGCGGGCCCGCGGGCTTGGGGCGGCTCAAGCCGGCCTTCCGCGTGGCGAGGGAAGGGAAGGCATGGGGCATGGGGTTGCTTCGGTACTGTGTGGTGGGCGCCGGCCCGGGGGGACTTTCGACCGCAGGCCATCTGGGACGGGCCGGGCATACGGTGGTTGTGCTCAACCGTTCCCGGGACCGGATCGCGCCGCTCCTTGAGCGGCCTGTGGTTCAGGTGGCGGGGGTATGGCAGGGGACGGTTGGCATCGAGGGGGCGACGACGGATCCGGCCTGCGTTCGGGCGGCGGATGTGGTGATCGTCACCACGCCGGCGTGCGCCCACGCCGACGTGGCCCGATGGCTGGCCCCGCATTTAGGCCCCCACCACCTCGTGGTGCTCCACCCGGGCCGTACGCTCGGCGCTGTGGAGTTCGCCTGCGTGCTCCACACCCTGGGCGCCCGGGTCGCCGCGGTGGCGGAGACCGATACGCTGCTGTACACGTGCCGCAGTCCGGAACCGGGGCGCCTGCACCTCTTCGGGGTGAAGCGCCATCTTCGGGTCGCAGCCCTACCCGCCTGGCGCAGCCGCCAGGCGGTGCAGGCGCTGGCTCCCCTGGTGCGGGCGACGCCGGCGGGAAGCGTGCTTGAGACGGGCTTTGCCAACATGGGGGCCATCCTGCATCCCGCGCCCATGGTGCTCAACGCGGCCCGCATCGAGGCCGGTGAACGCTTTGCGTTTTACCGGCAGGGGATGACCGCCGGGGTGATCGCCCTGCTGCTCGGGCTGGATCGGGAGCGCATGGCCGCCGCCCGGGCCTGGGGAGCTCGGGCCTGCTCCTTGACCGGCTGGCTTCGCCGCTGTTACTCGGTGCCGGGCGACCTTCGGGAGCTCGGGGCGCTTTTGCAGGCGAACCCCGCCTATGCGGGCGTCATGGCCCCTACCTCCCTGGTCCACCGCTACCTGCTGGAGGACGTGCCCACGGGGCTGGTGCCCATGGCGGACCTGGCCCGGCGGGCCGGGCAGGATGCGCCCCTGATGAACGCGGTCATCGAGATGGCCTCACGGCTGCTGGGGACCGAGTTCCGCAAGACCGGCCGAACCCTCGCCCGGTTGGGACTAAACAGCGCGACGCCCGCGGACCTTCGGCGGGTGGTCCAAACCGGCGAGGTCGGCGCGCTGCCCCAAACCGTGCCGGCGCACCCGGCGCCGGTTGCGGCACGCTGAGGCGGGGCCCCGGGAGCGAGGAAAGGAGGAGACGGCGTGAGGCGCACCGTGCTGGCCGCCGCGGTGGGCGACTGCGTCCACGTGGCGGGGCTATATCGGTTTGCGAGGCTCGCGGAACAGACCGGCTTCGAGGTGCACTTCATGGGGCCGGCCGCAGGGGTGGAGCGGGTCGTGGAGGCGGTTCGAACCCGGCGGCCGGACGTGGTGGGGTTGAGCTACCGGCTCACGCCCGTGGCGGGACGCAAGGTTCTCGAACAGCTTCGGGCCCGGCTGTCCGCCGAAGGGTTGACCGAGGGTCGGCTGTTTGTGTTCGGCGGAACGCCTCCCGTGGCCCGGGAGGCCCGGGAGATGCGGTTTTTCCACAGGGTGTTCGACGGAACCGAGGACGACCGGGCCACGGCCGTCTACCTGCGGCACCTGGCCGAAATCCTGCAGAGCGGGGACGCGTCGCGGTTCGGTTCGCTCCCCGATGCGGCGGCCCTCACGGGGGCGGTCCACTACCCGCAGCGGCTGGTGGAACGGGTGCAGTTCCAGCGTCCCTACCCCATCATCCGGCACCACTTCGGGCTTCCGGATCTGGATGCGACGGTGGACGGGGTGGCCGAGCTGGCCGAATCCGGGGCGCTGGACGTCATCTCCCTGGCCACGGACCAAAACTGCCAGGAGCACTTCTTCCACCCCGAAGAGATGGACCCGGCCCAGGATGGCGCGGGCGGGGCGCCGGTGCGCTCGGCCGAGGATTACCGGCGCATCTACCGGGCCAGCCGGCGGGGCAACTTCCCCCTGATGCGGGCGTACAGCGGCACCCGGGACATCCTGCGCATGGCCGAGCTGCTGGTACAGACCCTCAACCTGGCGTGGGCGGCGGTGCCGTTTACGTGGTACAGCCTCCTGGACGGGCGCAGCCGGCGGGGGATCGAGCAGACGATCCGGGAGGCCCAGCAGGCGTTCGCCTGGCACGGGGAGCGGGGGATCCCCGTGGAGTGCAACGAGTCCCACCACTGGAGCCTGCGGGATGCGCCCGACAGCGTGGCGGTGGCCATGGCGTTTCTGGCCGCTTATAACGCCCGCAAGGCCGGGGTGCGCCACTACGTGGCCCAGTACATGTTCCACACCCCGCCGGCCACGTCGCCGGCCATGGATCTGGCCAAGATGCTTGCGAAGATGGAGCTGATCGAAGGGCTGCACGGCCCGGACTTCGAGACGTTGCGGGAGACCCGGGTCGGCCTGGCCAGCCACCCTGCCGACCCGCAGGTGGCCAGGGGCCATCTGGGCGCCTCGGTGCTGCTGCAGATGGCGGTGCGCCCTCACATCCTGCACGTGGTCGCCTTTTGCGAGGCCGACCACGCTGCCACGCCCGCGGAGATCGTGGAGAGCGTGAAAATCGCCCGGGGCGCCGTGCGAGATGCCCTGGCGGGACTTCCCGACATGACCGCAGACCCGGCCGTTCAGGCCCGGCGCCAGGAGCTGGTGGAGGAGGCCCGGGTGCTTTTGGATGCCATCCGGGCGTTGGCGGCGGATCGGGTGGACGACCCGTGGTCGGATCCCCGCACGCTGGCCACAGCGGTGCGCATCGGCCTCTTGGATGCACCCCACCTTCGGGGTAACCCCCAGGCCCGGGGCGAGGTGGTGACCCGCATCGTGGCGGGCGCGTGCCGGGCCGTGGACCCCGCCACGGAGCGGGTGCTGCCCGAGGTGGAGCGGGTGCGCAGGATTCTAGACCGAGCGGCCCGGGCCGGGGTGATGGGCGCTCGGGCCGGGTAACGGCTGTGCGCCGAAGTGACGGGCGCCTGCGGCTTCAGGAAGGAGATGAGAGGATTTGTGCAGCATCGCCGGCATGGCGGGCAGAGCGGAGCCTGCCGTGGTGGAACGCATGATCCGGTTCACCGCCCACCGGGGGCCCGACGGGAGCGGATTTTTCGTGCACCCGGAATGCCGGCCCATCGTCGCTTTGGGCCACGGGCGGCTGGCCATCGTCGACCCCGAGCAGGGCGGGCAGCCCCTTTCGGACGAGGCGGGCCGCACCTGGATTGTGATCAACGGGGAGATCTACAACCACCGCTCCCTGCGCACGGCCCTGCTTCGCCGGGGTCACCGCTTCGCCAGCCACAGCGACAGCGAGGCGGCGCTGCACCTGGCAGAGGAGGCCTTCGACGCCGCCCTGGACGCCGGCGTGGGACGGCAGGTGGCCGGCGGCCAAACGGGGAGCCGCCGGGCCGCGCCCGCACTGCAGGAGCTGGCCCGCCGGCTCGCCGGGGTGTTTCGGCGGCTTGACGGCATGTTCGCCGTGGCGCTGTGGCGGTCGTCGCCCGATGGCGGCGGGTGGCTCGTTCTGGCCCGGGATACCGTTGGCATCCGGCCCCTTTACTGGGGCGAGAGCGACACGGGGATCTCCTTCGGGTCGGAGATCAAGGCGGTGCGCCAGGCAGGCCTGGAGTACCGGGCCTTTCCGCCGGGATACGTGGCCGTCTGGTGGGTGGCGCCCGACGGCGCGGTCGCAGGCCCGGCCATGGCGGCCCACACCCTCCTGGAGCGTCTCGTCCAGCCGGCCGGCGGCAGGCTCGCCTGGCTGGAACGCTTCGGCAAGCCGGCCGGGGCGGCGGCACCGGCGCAGGAGGAGGCGCAGGCCGTCGAGGAGCTGTCCCGCCTGCTGGAAGGTGCGGTGCTGCGCCGGTTGATGGCGGACGTCCCGGTGGGGGTGCTTCTGTCCGGGGGCGTGGACTCAAGCCTGGTGGCTGCCCTGGCCCGCCGGCACTATCCCGGCCCCCTGCACTCCTTCGCAGTAGGGACGCACGATAGCCCGGATCTGCCCGCCTCCCGGCAGGTGGCCGGGGTCCTTGGCACCGTGCACCATGTTCGCACCTTCGGCCACCGGGAGGCCGAACGGGTGCTGCCCGAGGTGATCTACCACCTGGAAAGCTTCGATGCGGCCCTGGTTCGTAGCGCCGTGGCCAACTACCTGCTCTTCCAGATGGTCTGCGAGCACGTGAAGGTGGCGCTCACCGGGGAGGGGGCCGATGAGCTGTTCGCAGGCTACGCCAGCCTCGACGGCCTGCGGGGTGACGAGCTAAACGCGGAGCTGGCGCGCCTCACGGGCGAGCTGCACCGCACCAACCTCCAGCGGGCCGACCGGATGAGCCTGGCCCACGGGGTCGAGGCCCGGGTGCCTTTCCTGGACCTGCGCCTCGTCCGATGGGCATTTCGCCTTCCGGCCCGGCTCAAGGGGCGCTCTGGCGCCTTCGGGCCGCAGGACAAGGTGGTGGTTCGGGCCCTCGCCCACCGGTGGCTGCCGGCGCAGATCGCCGGGCGTCCCAAGGCGAAGTTCTCGCAGGGGAGTGGAGCGGCGGGGCTCCTCAAGGCGCTGGCCGAAGAGCGCATCCGCGACGGGGAGTGGGCGCATCTGGCCGCCCGCTACCCGGGCGCGTCCCTGACTTCCCGGGAGCAGGCGCTTTACTTCCGCCTGTTTTTGGACTTCTTCCCGGAGCCGGCGGCGCGGCTCACGGTGGGCGCCACCCGAAGCGTGGTGCCGGGCGAGGTGGCCTGACGGGCGGGGAAGAGGACCGGGCCGGCAGAGGCTGGCGGCGGCGCGAGCCGGCGCATAGAGTTCGGGGGCGGCGGACATGCCACCCGGTGGCGGGCCTTTCGACCCGGGCCGCAGGCGCCCGTAACAGGGGGCTCGCCCCGGGGGGATGACGCCCTGGCCCGACCGCTCGGGCCTCGCCATCGGTTGTGCCGCCGGGTCGGCGAGCCGCTTTGCGGCCTGCCCAACTGCCCCGCCCTGCGCCGCCCTTACCCCCCGGGGCAACACGGGCGTGCCGTGCGGCGCCGGCTCTCGGAATTTGGGCGCCAGCTTCTGGAAAAACAGAAGCTGAAGTTCGTGTACGGCGTCAGCGAGCGGCAGCTGCGCAACTACTACGAGCGGGCCAGCCGGGCCGCTGGCCGCACCGGCGAACGGCTTTTGCAGCTCTTGGAGACCCGCCTGGACAACGTGGTGTACCGGTTGGGCCTGGCCCGCTCGCGGCGGGCCGCCCGCCAGCTGGTGGTTCACGGCCACATCGAGGTCAACGGCCGAAAGGTGGACCGTCCCGGCTTTCCGGTTCGCCCCCACGACGTGGTTGCCCTGCGGGAGAAGAGCCGGGACATCGAGCCCGTTCGGCTGGGCCTGGAACTGGGCGCCGCGGTGCCCGCATACCTGGAGGTGGACAGAGAGGCGCGGCGGGGAACCCTTCTTCGGATGCCCCGCCGGGACGAGGTGCCCCTCAAGGTGGACGAGGGCCTGGTGGTGGAATTTTACGCCCGCTGAGCCGACCAGGGTCGGGGCGTGTTCTCGTCGAAAGGGGTGGCCGGCCCGGTGCCCGGGGGCTCGGTGAGCGGCACGGTGGCCGGCATTGGGGGGTGGCGGGGCCGTGTGGAGCGCACCGCCAGGCGGCCACGGGCAGGATGCGGCCGTCGGGTCGGTGGAGCAGGCGCGCCGCTTTTTAAACCAGCAGCAGGCGGCATTTGTAATCGCCTCCGGTCCGCGCATTCTCACGTGGAGCAGCCGACAGGGAATCCTGGCGCTGGTGGAGGGGATCGGCGAGGCGCTTCGGGCGGTGGGGCCCCGCTGGCTTCAGGGGGCGGGCCTGGCCGTCGATCGCGCCGGCAAGGCCGCCGCCCTGGCCGTCGCCCGGTGGGGGCTGGGAGGCGTTTACGCCCGTGCGGTCACCCCCGAGGCGGCCACCGTGCTGGAGCGGTATGGCATCGCGCTCTTCTTCGACCGGTGGTCGGCCGGGCCGGAGGCGGGCCGCGCGGACCCGGGTGCAGGCGACCCGGTGGAGCGGCTGGTCGAGGGCCTCGAGGACGATCCGGCCGAAGCATGGCGGCGGCTGTGGGCGGCGCTGGAGCGCCATCGGCGCGCCTTGGGGCCGGGGAGCGCCGACGGAACAGGGGCACAGGACCCCGGCGGCCGGCGTGGTAGTACCGTTAGCGGGGGGTAGCGGCCGGGATGCATCTGGTGGTCTGCGTCAAGCAGGTTCTCGATCCGGAGATCTCGCCCCGGGACTTCGCCATCGACCCGCAGGCCAAGCGGCCCGTGGCGGGAAAGGCTCCCCTGGTCATCAGCACCTTCGATGAAATCGCGCTGGAAATCGCCCTCAAGTTGCGGGAGGCGGCCGGCGGCGGCACGGTGACGGCCCTGACGCTGGGACCGCCGTCGGCCGACGAGGTGCTGCGCCGGGCGATGGCCATGCAGGCGGATGCGGCGGTGCGCATCGATGCGTCGGGCTTTGAGGAGGCGGACTCGGTGATCACCGCCGCGGCGCTGGCGGCGGCCATTCGCCGGCTCGATGCCCCGGCGGATCTGGTGTTGTGCGGACGGGAGGCCGCCGACACCGACGCCGGCCAGGTGGGGCTGATGCTGGCGGAGCTTTTGGGCCTTCCCGTCGTGGCCAACGCCATCCTGGCCGAGCCGGGGCCGGACGGCTCGCTGCGGGTGCGCCGGGAGGCCGAGGACGGCATCGAGGTGGTGCTCGTGCGCCCGCCGGCCCTTTTGACCGCCACCAACGCCGACGTCAACGTGCCTCGCATCCCCAAGGTGAAGGACGTCATGGCGGCGCACCGCAAGCCCATCCGGGTGATGCGCCCCGACGAGCTGGAGATGCCGGCGGAGCTGGTGGGTGCGGGGTCGTGGGTCAAGCTGGAGGAGCTGTACGTCCCCCAACAGGATCGCCAGTGCCGGATCGTGGGGGGCCAGTCACCGGAGGAGAAGGTGGAAGGGCTCGTGCGGGAGCTTCTGGAGCTGAAGGTGCTGTAGGCGGGGCTCTTCGTCAGGCGTCGCGGGCGGGGGTTCTGCCGCTGAAGGTCTTGGAAGCGGGGAACGGGGTGGAGAGAGCTTGAGCGTGCTGGCGGTGGCGCTGGCCCCGAAGGGGCGCCTCGGGGCGGGAAGCGCCGAGCTTGTGGGGTGCGCGCAGGAGGCGGCAGCCATCCTCGGCCAGCCGGTGCTGGCGGGGGTGGTGGGCGCGCCGTCCGAGCCCGACGGGCAGGCTGCGCTGGCCGAAGAGCTGTGGCGGCTGGGGGCAGAGAAGATCTACTTCGCCTGGTCTTCCGCGCTGGCCGAACCCCGGGCCGAGCTGTACCTGCAGGCGCTCGAGCCGCTGGTGCGGGCGGCAGGGGCTTCGGCGGTGGTGCTCAACGGCGACCCGTTCGGAGCCGAGCTGGGGCCGCGGCTGGCCATGCGGCTGCGGGCGGCCTCGGTTACCGACGTGGTGGCCGTGCGGGATCTGGGGGGCCGGCCGGGGTGGGTGCGGCCCACCTACGGGGGCAAGGCGATGGCGGTGCTGAGCGCCCGCCGGGAAGGTGTCGTCATCACGGTGCGCCCGCGGGCTTTTCCGACGCCGCAGGCCAGGGCCGGCGCGCCGGGGCCCGATGCGGTGGCGACGGTGGCGGTGGACGTGGGCGGGCCTGCGGCGGAGCGCGTACGGGTGGTGGAGCGGCAGTCCACCGTCTCGCAGGGGTTGCGCCTGGAGGACGCGCGGGTCATCGTCTCGGGCGGCCGGGGAATGGGGGGCCCCGAGGCCTTCCGGGAGCTGGAGGAGCTCGCCCGCATCCTGGGCGGGGCGGTGGGCGCCTCCCGGGCGGCAGCCGATGCGGGGTGGGTGCCCGCCAGTTTACAGATCGGTCAGACGGGGAAGATCGTCAGCCCGGACCTTTACATCGCCGTCGGGATCAGCGGGGCCAGCCAGCATCTGGCGGGGGTGTCGGGCGCCCGCCACATCGTGGCCATCAACAAGGATCCCGAGGCGCCCATCTTCAAGGCCGCCGAGGTGGGCGTCGTGGAGGATTACCGCAAGGTGCTGCCGCTGCTCATCCAGCGGCTGCGCCAGGTGATGGGCCGGGACACCGCGGCCGCCGGGTAAGGGCCCATGACGCCGACCCGGGAGGTTTTCTGGAACATCCCCCCTGCCGGCGTGGCCGTCATGTACGCGCTGACGGCCGTGGCGGCGGGGGTGTTTGGGTATGGCCTGTATCGGCACGTGCGGGCGTGGCGGCGGGGGCGGCCGGCGGCGCGCCTTGGGCCCGTGGGGATGCGCCTGGCTCAGGTGGCCCGCCACGTTCTGGCCCACGGGCGGCTTTTGGCCGAGCGTCCCGCCGGCCTGATCCACTTCGCCTTCTTCTGGGGCTTCGTCTTCTTGTTCGTCGGCACCCTGGTGGTGCTGGTCCATCAGGACCTGCGGGTGCGCATCATGCAGGGGGCCTTCTACCTGTACTTCCAGTCCGCGGCGCTGGACCTCATGGGGCTGGCCGCTGCGGCGGCGGTGGCGGCGGCGGCACTTCAGCGCTACGTGCGCAAGGTGCCCCGCCTGCGCAGGGGCATCTGGTCGGACGGGTTCATTCTGGCGCTGTTTGAGATCATCCTGGTGACGGGCTTCGTGGTGGAGGGGCTGCGGATTGCGGCGACCGAGGATCCGTGGGGACGATGGTCCTTCGTAGGCTACGGGGTGGCGTGGCTGATCGGCGCCGCCGGGATGAGCTACGAGGCGATGCGGGTCAGCCATGCCGCCCTGTGGTGGTTCCACTTCGTGGCGGCCACGGTCTTCGTGGCCTACATCCCTTACTCCAAGCTGTTCCACGTGCTGCTGGCCCCCGCCAACGTCTACCTGCAGCCGCTTGCGTCGCCGGCCAACCCCGAGCCCATCGACTTCGAGAAGGCCGAGCGCCTGGGTGCGTCGGCCTTTGAGGATCTGCGCTGGAAAGATCTGTTTGATCTGGACGTCTGCACCGAGTGCGGGCGCTGCACGGCGGTCTGCCCGGCGTCGATGACCGGCAAGCCCCTCTCGCCCATGCACCTCATCCTGGACCTGCGGGAGGAGATGAAGCGCACCGGCGGGCAGACGGAGCGGGCGCTTGCGGGCGAGGTCATCACACCGCCGACCCTGTGGGCCTGCACCACCTGTATGGCGTGCATGGAGGCGTGCCCCGTCTTCATCGAACACGTTCCCAAGATCATCGACCTGCGGCGCTTCTTGGTGATGGAACGCTCGGAGTTCCCCGAGACCATGCAGGAGGCGCTGCGCAGCCTGGAGGCCCGCGGGCATCCGTTCCGCGGAACCACGGCCAGCCGCACCGACTGGTACCGGGGCCTGGAGGTGGTGGAGCTGGCCCGGGTGGGGCGGGCGGATGCGGTGGACGTGGTCTACTGGGCCGGGTGCGCGGCGGCGTTGGATGAGCGCAACCAGCGGGTGGCGCGCTCTTTGGTGACCCTTCTGCGGCGGGCCGGGCTGTCGGTGGGGGTGCTGGGGGCTGAGGAGCGGTGCACCGGCGACCCCGCCCGGCGGATCGGAAACGAGTTTTTGTTTGAGCAGATGGCCCGGGCGAACCTGGAGACCTTCCGGCGTTACGGCATCACGGAGCTGGTGGTGAGCTGCCCGCACTGCCTCAACACCCTGAAAAACGAGTACCGGGCCTTTGGAGGGGAGCTGCGGGTTCGGCACCACACGGAGGTTCTGGCGCAGCTCGTGCGGGACGGGCGACTGCGTCCAAGGCCCGGGGGGAACCGGCGGGTGACCTTCCACGACCCGTGCTACCTGGGGCGCTACAACGGGCTGTTGGACGAGCCGAGGCAGGTGGCGGCCGCCTCGGGCGCGGCGGAGCTGCTCGAGATGCCACGAAACCGCCGCCGCAGCCTGTGCTGCGGGGGCGGGGGCGGGCGCAGCTGGGTGGAGGAGAAAGGGGACGAGCGGGTGGCCCTGGTGAGGGCCCGGGAGGCGGTGGCCACGGGCGCCGACACGGTGGGGGTGGCCTGCCCGTTTTGCATGATGATGCTGGAGGATGGGGTCAAGGCGGCGGCCGGCGAGCGTGTCGTGCAGGTGCGGGATGTGGCCGAGCTTCTGGAGGAGGCGACCCGGGAGATAGCGGCGGCGGCAGAATCGGGGGTCGTGGGGCCGGCGGGAGGTCGGCCAGGCTCACCGTCGCCGCCGATCTGAACCCTGGGGGTGTCAGGGATGGCAGCCGAAGCAGGGGGGCTCTCGTCCTCGCAGGGATGGTCGGCGCCGGCGGGTCGAAGCCGGGGGTTACGCCTGCGCATCCGGGCCAAGCTGGCCATCGGGGTGACGTTGCTGGTGGCCGTCTCCGCGCTGGGGCAATCCTGGCTTTCCTACCGGATGGCGTCCGACTCCCTTCTGGCGGTTTTCCGAGACCAGATGGGGGTGGTGGCGGCCAGCCGGGCGGAGGCGCTGGCGGGGGATCTGGAGGAAAGGGCGACCAGACTGGAGGGAGCCGGCCGGGAAAGCTGGCTGGCCGACGCGCTGGGGGGCTTTGCGTCCGCGTTTTCGGAGATCGGAGCCCAGCGGGCACGCGCGCTGTGGCAGGAAGGGGGCGAGCCGGCTCCCGCTCCCAAGACCGAGGAGCTGGCCGGGGATCCCCTCTACGTGATTTATCACCGTGCCTACCTGGAGCGCCTGCGCACCGTGATGCAGCAGCTTCAGGCCGAGGATCTGGTGCTGGTGGGGCCGGACGGCACCGTGCTGTTTAGCGTACGAAAGGGCGCGGAGTTCGCCCGCCGCCTCCCCGGCACCTGGCCGTCCCCCCAGGATCAGGCGCCCCCGGCGGGACCGGAGGTGCAGCCGCTGGCGGAGGTGGTGCGGGCGGCCGCCTCCGGCCGGGAGGCCGGGACGGCCGGGTTGCGAGCCGGCGGGGCAGGTACAGGTGCAGGCGCCGGGGCTCCCGCAGGGGGCTCGGGTGTGGCCATGGGCGACCTGGTGACGTACGCGCCGGCCCAGGCCACGGTGGTGTGGGGTGCCGTCCCGGTGGTCAAGGCGCTGACCGGGGAGACCGTGGGATTCATGGCCGTGCGGTGGCCGG
>CAYQLT010000062.1:0-14522 GCA_964418425.1 uncultured Clostridia bacterium | reverse complement strand
CACCGATAGCCGCCGGGGGTCGGCTACGCCGTCTGCTGCAAGGGACTGCCCGCGTCTCAGATAAACGCGACGTGTACGGACCCTGCCGGGGATACCAACACGTCGCGCTGAGGCAGGGGCACCAGCAAAGCGGCCGGGTGATGGTCCGAGCGAGGGTCGGGTAGGAACGCTACAAGCAGCCGGTGGCGCTCCGTGTCCAGGGTCGCCCGCCCGACAAACGCCCGGACCACCTAGCGCAACGCAGGGACGTCTCCGTTGTCAACCGCGCGCAGGACCTCGGACAGCCACTCGAGCACCCGCTCCTCGGACACCTCCAGGGCCCCCCGTGGGCGGCTTGCCTGCGTCAACTGCCCCCGCAGCGTCTCGGCGGCGGCCACCAGGCGGTTGAGGTCCGCTGCCAGCACCTGAGGGTCGTCTCCTGCCAGGATCACCGACCGCACGTTGGCAATCTGGTGCTCGATCTCCGCCAGCCTTCGCCGTAGCTCCGCCGTCGGATCCTCCCAGTCCTCCGTCTCCAGCAGGCGGCGCGCCTCCGCCGCCACGGCGCGGACATAATCCTCGGTCAAGTAGTGAAGCCGTACGTGGTCCAAGATCGCCCGTTCTACGCCCTCCGCATCCACCCAGACGGTTCGGCAACGACCGGAGTAGCGGGCCTCGGCGCAAACGTACTCGCGCCGCCTTCGGGCCATGGTGCCATGCGCGGAGCCGATCAGATGCCCGCCACAGCCCGCGCAGCGGAACATAGGCTCCCTGTCAAGGTTCGGTCCCGTAAACAGCGTGCGCCATCGTCTCCTCGATGGCCTGCATCCAGAGCCCGGCCGGCGTGCGGGGATCGTGGTCCGAGCGGGCCGTCTGCACCGTCACGCCGTGTTCCAACAGCTCCGCCTTGGTCGCGGCGGCCCGGTAGCGGTTGCGGTAGAACCTGGACTCCTCATGCACCGCGATGATCCCCACCTGCGGGTCCGCCTTGGCCCGCTCGACCATCTGCCAGAAGTCCTCCCGCCGCTCGTCGTCCTTATAGGCGCTGACTCCCCCGCCGCAGCGCAGCAGCTACTGCAGGGCTTCGGGGTGCCGGTACTCTCCTGTGTGGTGCCGCTGCGGGAGGAATACCCCCGGGCGTTCGGCGCCCCCGTAGGCCACCTGCGGGACTACGGCCCCGTGCTGGGGGCGATGGGCTGTGGGGCAGCCTCGCGCCAAGGACGTCCTGGAGCGCATGCGGGCCGTGGCCGCTGCGCCGGCGCCGCCGGCCAAGGAACTCCCGCCGGAACTCCTCCGGAACCCCCGGCGGAGGGCCGCCGCATCCGCTACACCATCGACCTGGACCGGCGCCTGGGTGGCTGTTCGCCCCGGGGGTTCCCCGTGCCGGGCCTGGCGCGACGCTGGCCCAAGCGGCCCGCCTACCTGGCCCATATCGAGCGGCTGCCCCGCCTGCGAGCTTGGATTGTCAAGGCACCATTCCTATTTCCAGGGAACGAACCTGGGGATGGACCCCTAGGCGCCAGGCACTTCGTATCCTTCGTCCTCAAGCCGCGCGTCGAGCGCCCGCTCGGCCCACCGGTATACATCGTCGGGGTGACCGGGCTTGCGCCGACCCATAGCCAGGATGACGAGACGTTCTTGCTCGATGCGGTACACCAGCCGCATGTCCGGCCACGGGTCCCAGTCGGGTGACGACCCCGAGGACCATGGATAGCTCAGCCAGCCGCTAAGTGCGCCTTGCAGTGGCTTGCCACGCTTGGGATGGGTACAGAGGAGCTCGATGGCCCGGGCAAGATGCTGCTGGACCTCAGCGAAGCGCGCAGGATCGGGAAACTCTCGGATCGGCCGTGGGATGTCGACCCGGAGGACCCGCCGACGGAAAACGTAGGGGTGCCTAGCCGGCCGCCGCCGTTCGGCTTGGGGCTTTTGGGGCGGCGGCTTCGAGGGCGGCCCAGAACTCGTCGGGTGTGGCATCGGGTTCGCGCGACGTCTCGTGCTCCCAACCCAGAACGGCAACGGGCAACATCAATCGCTCGATGGCATCGTTGGCCTCCGTAAGGCCGATTCTCCCCTCGCGGATGCGCGCCTGGAGCTCGGCGATCTTTTCCAGCATCGCCGTTGGGTCATGGCCGCGGTCTGCGAGCAGATGCGCGGCCTTCCGGACGGCGTCACCGAGCCAACTTAGGTCTTCAAGCAGGGTCGTAAAAGACATCACGGCTGACCACCTCAGCCGCCAACCGGCGCGATCTTCAGGATGCACCATTGGCCCAGGCCACACACGTATTATCTCGCATCGCCAGCAGGGCGGCAAGGGCCAGCGATCACCGTAAGTGTCAGGCCCCGGTTGGGATGTGTGACCCCGCCTATTGCGCCCTATACCCCCCAGGGAGCCGTCCAGGCCAGCCGGCTGCGCAGCGCCACGCCGGTGGCCGTCCGGCGGGCGTCGGGGTGGCTCAGCATCGGCACCCGGGCCTCCAGCCACGCCTGCCAGTCGGTTTCCACCAGAGCCCGGCGCACCTTACGGGCCAGCCGCTGCAGCACCGGCTCCGGCGAGCGCACCTGCCAGCTCCCTGCCGTCCACTGCGCCAGCCACGCCTTCAGCCGCCCCTCATAGCGCAGGCAGCGAAGCTGGATCATGTGGTGCGCCCCCCGCCGCGTCCAGGCCGCCTTCCCCTTCAGGCGGTCGGTCACCACGTGGCGCACCGACGGCTCGGCCGCTCCCAGCCCTCGAGCCCCCTCGGGCAGCGGCCGCTCCCGCTGCCGCCAGTCGTCCAGCCCTTCCCGGTGCGCCTCCAGGTAGGCCCGCACCGCCCGGAGCTCCTCCCGGCTCACCGGGCAGGCCGGGTCGGCTTCGGCCTCCTCCAACAGGGCCACTAGTAGTGCGTCCCACAAGTTCGTTCACTGACGCGGTACCGTTCGAAGAGGAGCCACAGAAAGATGCGGTTAGAGCTTGGCCAGAACCCAACCGAACTGCTCGGTCACCAGCCGGAACAGTTCGGCGAGGGTTCCCGTGAAGGGCGTCGGCTCCCACACCCCTCGGTGGGTCGCCATGTCCAGCGCGTACCGGCCCGGGTCGATGCGGCCGAACCGAAGGCGCGCCATCTTCTCGCCCCCCTCCTCCGAGTAGATGACCAGGTACCGCCCCCGGCTGAGCACGTCCAGGTGGGTGAGCCCCTGGGCCGTGAGGAGCTGGTGGAGCTCCTCCCGGGCTGTCTCATGGAGGACTCGACGCACCTCCGGCCGGTCCCACCAAGGAGGCCTTGGAGCCACTTAGGCCACCGCCCTCTGCTGGATCGGGTACCCGCGGAAGGTCCACTGGAAGGGGTGACCTTCCGTGGTGTTCCACCGGTCGATGAAGTCCAGGACGCGCTCGCGCAGCTCCTCGGCGGAGCGGAAGTCCCCGTGCTTGAGGCACCGGCGCTGCAAGATGGAGAAGAAGATCTCCACCTGGTTCACCCACGACGCATGCAGGGGCGTGTACACGAACTCGAACTTCCCGCCGTACCGCGCGTTGAAGCGGCGCCACCGCTCCTCCCGGCCGTCGTGGTGGATGTTAAGGTTGTCCCCGATCACGATGATCCGCGCCGCCTCCCGGTACGCCTCGGCGACCGCCTCCATAAAGCTCACGAGATCCTCGGCCGTGCGCGTCGGCCCGCAGCGAGCTATGACGTGCCCGGTGCGGATGTGGAAGGCCGCCAGGAGCGACTGGGTTCCGTGGCGGATGGATTCGTACTCGTAGCGTCCGGGCCTGCCGGGGATCGCCCAGCGGTCGGGGCTGTGCAGCCACATACGCACCCGATGGGGCTTCAGGGCGTTTTGCTCCAGGGTCCGCCAGACGCTGCTGCGGCTCATCGCCAAGCCGAGCTTTCCTTGCACGGCGTCGGTGAGGGTGTCGTACGTCCAGAGGGTCTGGCCTTCGAAGCCGTAGTGGCCCGGGGCGTCGCAGGCCAGGGCGATCACCTCGCAGCGCTGCTCCGGAGCAAAGCGGGGCGGTCGTCCCGAGCGGGGTCGGTCGTACAGGCCGGGGACGCCGGCTTCGAGGAACCGGTCCCGCCACTTGCCAACGCATCGCACCGTGACCCCCACTCGGGAGGCGACCTGGGCGGCCGAGGAGCGATGATGGAACAGCCCCCCGATGATAGAAGCCCGCACCCACAGCCGCCGCTCGACCTTCTGGCCGAACTTCCACGCCCGCAGCGCCTTGCGCTGATCCGACGTAAGCTCGGGCAGCGACCGCCTCACCGGAGGCGCCTTCCGTATCTCGTGAGTGACGGCGGTGTCGGGGCGCCTTGGGGCCCACGCCTCTGGGTCTTTTCCCCTCCACGCACCGCCACGCCTCCACCCGGCGCGGCAGCCGGACCGATGCGCCCGCCGGTAGGGTTCCAAGCGGACCTGCGAGCCATGGCCGGTTTCCCCCTCGACCTCCTGGAGGGGGAATATGACAAAAAACTGGCGGTCCCTGGTATTGGGCCCACTTTTTTGCGAGGTAATTGTTGCCATCCAAAGGCGACGGGGAAGGGTGGGACCGAAGCTTCCTCGCCCCTCGCTTCGAGGCTACGAGGTAGGAGCTGGATCCCGTCGTGGCGCGCCTCGCGCCCCACAACGGGATTCCTGCCGACCCGTGACATGCCTTGCGGGGTCTGCCAGCTTTAGATTGTCAAGAAACCATCATATTCCAGGGAACGAACTTGTGGGATGGAGTACTAGGTCATGGCGAGCCACGACGGCCCGTAAAGGATGGGCGATCATTGTGACCGCCTTTGCGGGCCCTGGGCATGCCGGCCCGACCACCGCCTCAGCGCAACGGTCACGCCTGAGCGCTACCACACCACGTCCACCGGATAGCGGTGGATTTGGGGATCCCCGCTGACGATGCGCATGTTCTGAATCAGAGCCTGCGCAATCAGCAACCGATCGAAGGGGTCCCGGTGGTAGTCCGGAAGGTCGGCCACCTGGAGTGCGTGCGGCAGGTAGACCGGCAGGATTTCAAACGAGTTGCGCTGGAGTTGGTCGGTCAGAAAATCGGAAAGGCCTTGCGGAACTCCCAGTTTGCCAAGCTTCGACTTGATGACCATCTCCCACGCGCTGACCACGCTGAAGAAGACGCTGTTGCCTGCGTCGGCGATGGCCTCCCGCGCGGCTTGGGAGAGCTGCGGGCTGTCGTTGACCCACCAAAGGAAGGCGTGGGTATCCAGCAACAACCTCATTGCTCAAACAACCCTTGCAAGTCCTCGGGCAGCGGTGCGTCGAAATCCGGCGCCATCCACACCTGCCCCCGGGCGCTACCCGGCGTACGCTGCGCCGGTCGATCCTGGATGGGTACAAGACGAGCGATGGGCCTCCCCGCCCGGGCAATGATGATCTCCTCACCCTGCCGAACCCGCTCTAACAGCCGGGACAGATGGGTCTTGGCCTGGTGGACATTGACCGTGGTGGCCAACGGGTACACCCCCGGACCAGGGTAAGCTTAGTCCGAGACTTAGTCAACCCCCCGCACCGGCTGCCGCAGGCGCTCTCGGGCTACCCGCGCCGGGAACCGGCCAGGGACTCCTGCCGCGGTTCCCGCAGGCCCGCACGGGCTCCCGGCCGGCAGCTTCGGGGCAGGCTTCTTCCGGCGCTGCAGCAGGCCCACACGGCCATAGAGGCGCTTCAGCGGACGGCCGAGGGGGTTGCCCGCCACACGGTACGCCGGCTGCAGGCGTTCGAGGAGGCGATGGTCCGCGCCCTGGAACCAGCATCTGCCCCACGAGGCGGAGCGGGCGCTGGAGGAGGCCTTGGCGGCCGGTCTCGACCCGCTGCTTCTGCCCTTACCTGCAGAAGAGCCTGCAGGCCGCCAGGGCGCTGGCGCAGGCGGTCAAGGGGGAGAAGCTGGTGGTGGGAGGGCTCATCGGCCCGTTCTCCCTGCCCTCCATGCTGATGGGGACTCGCCGGTTCCTGGAGCTTTTGGAGGACGCCAGGTTACACCGGCTCTACCTCGGGCCTTTGATGGAAAAGATGCTGGAGTTCACGACCCGGTGGGCCCGGGCCCAGTTCGAGGCGGGTACGGGGACATGTGGCCCGATGGTGGAAACCCGAGCGGGTGCGCTTCGAAGCCCGCCGAGTGTTGACGGCGGCCGGGCCAGGCTTTATCCTGGCCAACCAGGGGCCCGACATGCCCTGGCAGGTGCCGGATTCCAACATCGACGCCCTCATCGCGGCCGCCCGGGATGTGGCGGCGGCCCACGGTTCAGGGAGGTGAATCGCGCGCCCGCAGCCAGGACGGCGGGCTTGGCGACAGCTGAGGGGCCCTCCTCGGCAGCTCCCCCCGCCCTTCGGGTGTGAGCGTGGCGGCGTCGGGCGCGGCCAGAAGACTGCAGGCGCACAGGGATAAACATTGGCACCGTACAGACTCGACCGCGGGCAAGGAGCGAAGAAGTCGTGGAAACCAGCCTTGCAGCCAGCTCCCGGCCCACCACGCGGCGCACGCGAAGCTGGCCCATCGGAGTACGCTTGCTGGCCGTCATCGTGGTTCCGGCCGCCTTTGCGGCCTTCATGGGATGGAACGGGATCACCAGCTCCCGGCGGATCTTCCTGGAACTGGAGCTTCTCGGCAAGCGACGCATTGTGGCCCTGGACCTGATCCTGCAGGCCGACCGGGATCTTTACCAGGCCCAGTCGGCCCTCAACGAGCTTTTAGCCCATCCCGTGGGCGACGAGGACTACGCCCCCCTGGCCCGGGACGTCGAGGAGAACATCGCCCAGGCGCTTTCCCGGGCGTCGCAAAGTCAGGAGTATCTCATCGACCCGGAGAACCGGGCAAGGGTCGAACGGTTCGTCGCCGGCGTCCGGCAGTGGCAACAGCAGGTGGAACGCATCCGGGCGCGCTACGAATCCGGCGAACTGACCACCCGACAGGCGGTGGAGGAGGCGAGCGTCGCTCGAAAGGAGCTGTTCGAACCTGCGCGAGCCCACCTGGATGAGCTGGAGAACCGCTTTAACGCCATCACACAGCAACAGGTCCAATCGGCCGACCGCCTCTACGCCTCGATGCAGCGCAACATGCTGGCGCTTTTGGTCGTGGGCGGAGTTGTTTCGTTCCTGCTTTCCTGGGCGGTCGGCCGCACCCTGACGGTTCCGGTGGTGGCCCTGCGAGACCACCTGCGTCGCGCCGCGGAGCGGGCGGACCTGACCCAGCGAGCCCCGGTGGGTTCCTCGGACGAACTGGGGCAGCTGGCGCAGGCCTTCAACCAACTGGTGGACGCCTTCCGGGGCCTGATCACCCGGGTGCGGGAGGCGGCCGAGCAGGTGGCAGCCAGCAGCGAACACCTGGCCCGGTCTTCGCAGGAGGTGGGCCACGGCGTGCAGCAGGTGGCCGAGACGGTGGACCAGATGGCCCGCGGCAGCGAGCGCCAGTCGGCAGCGGCCACCACCACCGCAGAGAGCGTGCGCCAGATGGGGGAAAGCGTACAACAGGTCGCCCAGGCCACCCAGCGCATGACCGAACGGGCCGAGGAGGCGTCGCGGCTTGCGCAGCAGGGGCGCTCGGCGCTGCAGTCCATCACCCGGCAGATGGATCAGATCCAGGCGTCGGTGGGGGCCTCCGGACAGACGGTGCGGGACCTGGGCGAACGTTCTCAGCGGATCGGACAGATCGTGGACACCATCACCGCGATCGCGGACCAGACGAACCTCCTGGCCCTCAATGCCGCCATCGAAGCGGCCCGGGCGGGGGAGCAGGGCCGAGGCTTCGCGGTGGTGGCCGAGGAGGTTCGAAAGCTGGCCGAGCAGTCCCGCCAGGCAGCCTCGGAAATCGCCGACCTCATCGGGGCGATCCGGCAGGAGGTGGATCGGGCGGTGCGCGACGCGCAGGCCGGCGCCGCCGCGGTGGCCCAGGGCGTGGAAGCGGTGAACGCCTCGGCGGGGACCTTCGATGCCATCGCCCGTGCGCTGGAGGAGATGGCGCAACAAATCGAGGAGGTGAGCGCGGCCGCGCAGCAGATGACCGCGACCAGCCAGCAGGCGGTGCGGGCCGTCGACGAGATCGCCGCCATCACCCAGCAAAACGCCGCCGGCGCCGAAGAGGTGGCCTCCACCACCCAGGAGCAGTCCGCTGCCGTACAGCAGATCGTCAGCTCGGCGGCCCGTCTCGCCCGGATGGCCCGCGATCTCATGGGGGCGGTGGAGGCCTTCAAGATCTGAGCTCAGGCGGTTCTCGGTTTCCCTGCGCGCCCGATTGAGGGTGGCCCGCCGGCCAAGGGTGCGCACCATGTCCAGAGTCGGGTTCCGTGATGTCGCCGTACCCGCACCATCTGTGCGCGACGGTGAACTCAGCCCGACGGGACCCCAAAAGACCGGCCTGCGGGAGCGTCGGCCCATGGACGGAGAGGCGGTGGCCCCCTGTGCTCAGCCTGGACAACATGGTTTGGATCCTGCAGCGTGAGGTGGCGGCCCTCCGCAAGGACCTTCAAAGCCACGCGTACACCGAAACGGCTCGCCGCCACAAGCAAGACCTGGTGCGTCTGCTTGAAGCTGCCATTGGGAACCTGGAGACGTATATCCGTGAAAGCCAGCGGCCTTACGTGCCAGTGCTGGACGTGGCAGGCCACGAGGCGCACGGCTCGCAGGCGGGCACGCTCTGAGTACGCCGTACCCCGCAGCCTCCCATCCCGCTGACGCTACGGCGGTGGAACGTGCCTGCCTCGCCCCATGCCGATCTACAGCGGCGCGGGCCCGGCCCGCTGGCCGGCGGCAGCCACAGCCACAAGCCCTCCCAGGCAGGCTGCCAGGAAATTGACCCCGTCGTTGTCCAGCCAACTCCACCCGTGCACCCGAACCAGCCGGGCGCCGGGGCAGTCCCTGCGGTGCCGGCCGGCATGTTCGGTCGTAAGGCCACATCTGTCGCAGCGATAGCGAGCTTGGGCGAAGGCGCCCAGCAGGCTGTCGGCCACCATCCCCACCACGCCTGCGACCCCCGCCGCCGGCCAGACGTCGGCTCCCCAGACGGCCAGGGAGAAGGGGGAACCGTGGGCGGCCAGTCCCACCGAGCCGCCCGCCACCGCGCCCGGCAGCCAGGCGGTGATCAGCGACCCCGCCACCCCCGCCAGCGTTCCCGGAATGCTCATCCCTCCCGACATGCCCGGCGCCACGGGCTTGCCGGTCAGGATCTCCCTGGCCGGCCATCGAGCTAGCAAACCCACCTCGGTCGCCCACGTGTCGGCCGCCATCGCCGCCAGGCTGCCCACCACGAGCGCATCCCATACCACGCCGGGGCCCCAGGCCAGTCGCAACAACGAGGCCAGGGCGGCCACTCCGCCGTTCGCCAGCACCTGACGGGCCGAGCGGCGGGCCTTTTCGTGGCGGCGAAGGTGGGTGAGGGCCGAGCCCGTCACAAAGAAGAACAGAAGCGGAGCCGCCCAGACGATGCCGCCTGCCGCGAACACCAGGCCGCCCACGGCGGTAGCCGCCACGGCTCCGTCCGGTGAGAGCGCCCGGCGGAGGTACCCGATGGCGCTGACGACCGATGCCGCAAACAGCCCCCCGACCAGCCGCAGCCCGTCAGCCTCCACAGGCCGGCTGTTTCCCCACCCTCCCGGCCGCCCACCGGGCTGCCGCACGCAACCGGCGGACGGCCGCCTCCCGACCCACCAGCTCCAGGACCTCGAACATGCCCGGGCTGACGTCCTTGCCCGTGACGGCCACCCGTATGGGTTGCAGCAGGTCGCCGAGCTTGTGGCCGCTTTTCTCCTTGAGGCCAAGGAAATAGCTCTCCAACGTCTCCCGGCTCATCGGCTCCAGCCGCTCGAGGTCCCCGGCGACCGTCTCGAGAAGCTCGGGTACACCCGGCCGCAGCAGATACCGCCGGGCCGCTTCAGGGTCGTAGTCGGCAGGATCCGTGAAATAGTACTCGGTCCACGGGGGCACGTCCGCCAGCGTGCGCAGGCGGCTTTGCGCCAGGGCCAGAGCCTGGTGGAGCCGCCGCTCCCCTGCCGCCCCGGCAGCCCGCACCGCCCCGGCCACGCCCGAAGTCTCCAGAAACGGCCACGCCCTTCGGGCGAGCTCTTCCACGGAAAGGCGGCGCAGGTAATACCCGTTCATCCACTCCAGCTTCTTCATGTCGAAGACCGCAGGGTTTTTGGAGACCCGATCCAGCGAGAACTTCTCCACCAGTTCCTGCAGGGAGAAGATCTCGTGCTCGGCGTCGTACCCCCAGCCCAGCAGCGCTGCGTAGTTGATCAGGGCCTCCGGCAGGTAGCCCATCTCTCGGAACCGGTCGACGGAGACGGCGCCGTGGCGCTTGGACAGCTTGCTCTTGTCCTCGGCCAGCAGGATGGAGAGGTGGGCGAAGGCCGGCGGTTCGGCCCCCAGGGCCCGGTAGACCTGCAGCTGCCGCGGCGTGTTGGACAGGTGCTCGTCGCCCCGGATCACGTGGGTGATACGCATCTCCAGATCGTCCACGACCACGGCGAAGTTGTACGTGGGCAGCCCGTCCGACTTGAGGATGACGAAGTCATCCAGCACCGCATTGTCAAAGCGCACCTCGCCGCGCACCAGGTCGGTCACCACGGTCTCGCCCTCATCCTCGCTCAAAAACCGCAGCGCCTCCGGGCGACCCTCCTGCTTCAGCCGATCCCGCTCGGATCGAGTCAGCCGCAGGCAGTGCCGGTCGTACTTGGGCGCCTCGCCCCTTTCCAGTGCCTGCTTGCGGCGGGCCTGAAGCTCCTGCGGCGTGCAATAGCAGGGGTAGGCTCTCCCAGAGTCCACCAGCCTGCGGGCGTACTCCCGGTACAGCTCCAGGCGCTCGGTCTGGCGGTAAGGCCCGTACGGCCCGCCCACGTCCGGCCCCTCGTCCCAGTCCAGCCCGAGCCACCGCAAGCCCTCCAGCATGGCCCGGGCGGACTCCTCAGTGGAGCGCGCCAGATCCGTATCCTCCAGGCGCAGCACGAACTTCCCGCCATGATGGCGGGCGAACAGCCAGTTGTACAGGGCGGTGCGAACCCCGCCCATGTGGGGGTAGCCCGTGGGACTCGGCGCATAGCGAACCCGCACGGTGGCCCCGTCGGTTCCAGCGGACAAGCTTTCGTTCCTCCCTGTCTGCCAGCGCCTGCTCGCTATCGGCTGCCCGCGCTCAGGCCGGCGCGCTGGGCTCCATCGCCCGGCGCAAGGCATCCTCGTAGGGCGGGCGGATGACCCCGCGGTCTGTGATGAGGGCCGTGACCAACCGGGCCGGCGTCACATCAAAGGCGGGGTGCCAGACCCGTACGCCCTCCGGCGCCACCCGAACCCCGCCCACGCCCGTCACCTCGTCGGGGGATCGCTCCTCGATGGGAATGGACGCACCGTCGGGGCGGTTGAGATCCACCGTGGAAAACGGCGCCGCCACGTAAAACGGGATGCCGTGGAACGCAGCCAGCACCGCCAGGGCGTACGTACCCACCTTGTTGGCCACATCCCCGTTGGCCGCGATCCGGTCGGCCCCCACCACCACCAGGTCCACCTCGCCCCGTTGCATCAAGTACCCGGCCATGCTGTCGCCCACCAGGGTAGCGTCAAACCCATCCTGCAAGAGCTCCCACGCCGTCAGGCGGGCGCCTTGCAGGTAAGGTCGGGTCTCCGTCGCCCACACCTTTACCCGCCGCCCGGCGGCCCGGGCCGCGCGAATCACCCCGAGGGCCGTGCCGATCCCCGCCGTGGCCAGCGACCCGGTGTTGCAGTGGGTCAACACCCGGGCGCCGTCGGGCACCAGCGGAGCGCCCGCCTCGCCGATCCGCCGGCAGCTCTCCTCGTCTTCGCGGGCGATGGCGTCCGCCTCGTCCCGGGCCACCTCGACCCGAAAACCCTCCCGCCGCAAGCGCCCCATCACCCGCTCGACCGCCCATGCCAGGTTGACCGCGGTGGGCCGGCTTTGCTTCAGGCGCTCCGCTTCGGCCTCAACGGCACCGGGATCCGCCGCTCCCCGCCCGTCGCAAGCCGCCTCCCCGACGGCCAGCACCACCCCATAGGCGGCCGCGACGCCAATGAGCGGCGCGCCTCGCACCACCATCTCCCGGATGGCCGCGGCCACGTCCCGGGCACGCTCGCAGCGCACCCAGCTCTCCTGGTGAGGGAGCCGGCGCTGGTCCAACAGCCACAGCGCCCCGTCCTCCCAGCGGTACGCACGCACCATCGCCATCACCTTCCGGTGGCGGCGGGCCGCCTTGCCGTCCCTACCCAAGCTGCGGGACTACGGTCGAAGATGACGACCGCAGGGGCAGCCGGAACGCTCGCGGGGCAAAGCCACGAGCGCCCGCAGCATCAGCTGCACAACCCGGGGACGCTGGGCCTCCATCACCCGGCTGACCTCCTCGTGCGAGACAGGCCCCGGCCCCAGCCCGGCGCCCGGATTGGTCACCACCGCCACCGTAGCGTAGCACAGGCCCGCCTCCCGGGCCAGCACCGCCTCGGGAAGCCCCGTCATGCCCACCACGTCCCCGCCCAACAGCGCCAGCGCGCGAACCTCGGCGGGCGTCTCAAAACGGGGGCCCTCCACCCCCACGTAGCACCCCGACGGCCGAAGCTCAAGCCCCATGCGGGCGGCCTCGCTCAACAGCGCCCTGCGGATCTCCGGGCAATACGGTTGCGTAAAATCCACGTGCACCACAGCCGGCGATGCCCCCTCCGGGGCCCCGGCCTCGGGCACGAACCAGGTATTGGGACGCTGCCTCGTCCAGTCGATGAACTGATCCAGGGCGAGCAGCGTGCCCGTCGCAAGCTCCGCCCGCAGCGAACCCACCGCCGCGGTGGCCGCGATGCGCTCGACCCCCACCTCTTTCAGGGCTGCGATGTGGGCGAGGTACGGGATGCGGTGAGGGGCCAGCGTATGCCCGGGCCCGTGGCGCGACAAGAAGGCCACCTCTTCGCCCTGCACGCGCCCGACGGCGAACTGGACGCAACCCCACCGGGTCTCCACGGCAAGCGGCTCCACGGGAAGGCCGAGGATGGCCGGGTCCTCGAACCCCGTTCCGCCGATGATGGCCAGCCGAGGCAAGGCTGCTCTCCCCCCGTCCCGCACCGCGACGCCAAGGCGGCGTCACGAGCACGGGACTTCGCAGCAGGCGGCGAGGGGTCCTGCCCCTTCTTCCCATGCGGGCTTGCCCGGGAGGTCAAGTGGACTTGCGGTGGATGCGCACCTTGCGGTCCTTGCGCACCCCCGGGATGTGGCCACTCTCCCACTGGCCCTTCTGCGACGAGGCCTCCCGGGGGACCCGGCGGGCCTGCAAGATGTCCTCCCGCTCACCGCCCGGATGCACGGGCAGCCCCTGGGCGAGCCCCGGGACGACAGCTTCGGCGTCTCGGTCCCCGACCCAACCGCGTCCAGGACCTTGGTTCCACAACCGCCGTCGCTTCACCCGCCTGCTCACCCTCCCGGGCGCGAAAGAGTGGCCGACCGACGTGGCGCTTGTGGCCGACCAGGCCGCGCCCGAAGCTAGTCTGGCCGGGCAGCCGGCGCACCATCCCGAGCGTCCTTGGCAGGCGGCCCCTGTCCCGTCATCCCGGCGGGCCCAGGATCTCCCGCACCAGCTCCCCGGCCCGCTTGGGGTCGGCCTTTCCCTTGGAAAGCCGCATCACCTGGCCCACCAGGAAACCCGCGGCCTGCGGTTTGCCGGCTCGGTACGACTGCACCGCGTCGGGGTTCGCCTCGATGGCCTGGCGCACCCATGCCTCGAGCTGCTGGCGGTCGCCCACCTGCTCCAGCCCCCGAGCGCGGACCACCGCCTCGGGGCTCTCGCCGGTCCGGAAGACCTCTTCAAACACCTCTTTGGCGGCCGCCCCCGACAGCGTTCCCTTCTGTACCATCTCCAGCAGCCGGCCCAGCGCCCCGGGCAACTCGGGCCGATGCGCCAGCGCCGACGGCTCCTGTCCCGTCGCCCGCAACAGGCGCAACACCTCGCCCATCACCCAGTTGCTGACCGCCTTGGGGTCGCAAAACGCCTCGGCCGCCTTCTCGAAGAAGTCGGCGAGCCTCGGGTGCTGGCACAACACGGCCGCGTCGTAGGCCGGAAGCCCGTATTGCTTCACAAAGCGCCGCCGCCGCTCGGCCGGCAGTTCGGGAAGCGAGGCCACAAGACGCTCGACCCACTCCCGATCCACCACCAGCGGCGGGATGTCGGGTTCCGGGAAGTAGCGGTACTCTTCCACCTGCTCCTTGGAGCGCTGGGCCAGGGTGGTGCCCGACGCCTCGTCCCAGCCCCGGGTCTCCTGCACCACCCGCTCTCCGGCCTCGAGCAGGCTGGCCTGCCGCCACGCCTCGTAACGAAGGGCACGCTCGACCGCCCGAAACGAGTTGAGGTTTTTTACCTCCGTCTTGGTGCCCAAAGCCGTCTCCCCCGGGCGGCGCAGGGAGATGTTGGCGTCGCAGCGCAGGGAGCCTTCCTCCATCTTCACGTCCGATATGCCCAGGTAGAGCATGGTGCTGCGCAGCTCTTCCAGAAAGCGGCGGGCCTCCTCGGGAGAGCGCAGGTCGGGCCGGGTCACGATCTCGATGAGCGGCACCCCGGAGCGGTTGTAGTCCACCAGGGAGTACCGGG